>JBFLYP010000004.1:0-138894 GCA_040756575.1 Bacillota bacterium
ATCGGGCTTATCTGGCTGGTCCTCACAGTCGCGTTCGAGTTCGGCTTCGGACATTTCGTAATGGGGCATTCCTGGAGCAGGCTGCTGCACGACTACAACCTGCTGAAAGGTCGCCTGTGGGTGCTGGTTCTGCTTTGGGTGGCTATCGCTCCTTACGTCTTTTACCGGCTATCCGAGTTTTAGTATTAGTGGAAAAACGGCAATCGTCTTGCCGTTTTCCTCAACGGGCGTCTGTAATAGATGTGAATGATACCCAAGAAAGGCCACCGGTATGGTTTCCGGTAGCGTCAGTAATGATTGGGTCAAGGGCTAAAAGGAACCGGTGCTCTACAGCGAGATCTTTTGGAGGTCCTTTGCTTCAAGGAGGAAACCTGAACTGCGGTACTTTAAATGGTCGGCGGTTTTGCTTGGATGTTTGCTGTCAGCCCTATACCTGTATGCGGAGATTCACACTGTGGTAGTTAGGCAGTATACGGTGCGTGTAGCCAGACTTCCGTCCGGCTTCAACGGGTTTACGATCCTGCACCTGAGCGATTTGCACGGCAAGGAATTCGGCAGGAATCAGGAAAAGTTGGCGGGGCTGATTAAGGAGCAGGAATACGACCTGGTGGCAATCACCGGGGACCTGGTCAACAAGTACGATCCCAGGAACGAACCGGTAGCCCGGCTGCTGGAACGCTTAAAGGGTAAGCCGGTTTACTTCGTGCCGGGTAACCACGACTGGTGGACAAGTTTTCAGACCAAGAAGATATTGCGGAAGTACGGCGTTCATATTCTAATCAACGATGCCAAAAAGGTGACGCGGGGCGGCCGGCACATCTGGGTGGTCGGCGTAGACGACCCCTACATCAAAAGGGACCGCCTGGATGCGGCGCTCCGGGGAGTGACAAACGCGGCGCCGGTAATATTGCTGGCCCACGCGCCGAACATCTTTCCGGAGGCGATTGAACGTAAGATTGACCTGGTGCTGGCCGGACACACCCATGGCGGCCAGATACGGCTTCCTTTCATCGGAGCGGTTACCGTCCCGGGCCAGGGGTGGTTCCCGGAGTGGGACTACGGGGTCTTCCGGTCGGGCGGGACGACCATGATCATCAGCGGCGGGTTGGGCGAGAGCGGGCTGCCCGTGCGGTTCAACAGCAAGCCGGAGATCGTGCTGGTAACCCTGGTTCCGTGAAGCGGTTGAGATAGGCGGGGAAAAGGCGGCGGCAAAGGCAGTGTGTCAGGCGGCAAATCCGGAGGCGCCTGTGAGGGCGAACGCTGACCTGCCGGGGCTTCCTGCGCGCGAGGCGTTTGTGGCTGCGGTTCTACAGGCGGCGCCGGCTGCTCCGCCGGACCGGATGAAGGCGCGCTTTCACCATACGTATGCCCATAAACCGTGGGAGCCGTCTCCTTCCCGTAAACTGCAGGGACGGACGGCTGGTCCTCTCCGTAAACTGCAGGGACGGACGGCTGGTCCTCTCCGTAAACCGTGGGGACCGGCGGTTGGGGTAGCTGTGGCGGCGGAACTTCGTTGATATCCAGCGCTTTCAGAATTATCCGCCGCCACAGCCGCGCACAGTACTTGCCGCCGTAAGCGCGGGGCATCGGCCGAGGCTGATCCCAACCCATCCACACAACCCCGACCATCTTCGGTACCCAGCCGCAAAACCAGATGTCCTTGCCTTCGTCGGAGGTGCCGGTTTTGCCGGCAGCGAGGGTGCCGATACGAGCGCCTGTCCCGGTTCCGTACCGGACAGCCGCCCGGAGCATTTCCGAGAGCGCCTGTGCCGTTTCCCGCCGCATTGCCCGTTGACGCACCGGCCACACCTCTTCCAGGAGGGTGCCGTTAGACTGTAAAATACGGGTGACGGCCACCGGCCGGATGTACTCACCGCCGTTGGCAAAGGCCGCATATGCCGCCGCCATTTGAAGTGGCGTTACCCCTTCGTGTAAGCCGCCGAGCGCCGCACTCAAACCTTCTTGGGCCGGGTCGATCCGAATCCCGAGTTTACGGGCGAAAGCCGCCGCACGGTCCAGCCCCACTCGGTCCAAAAGTTTTACCGCTACCACGTTGACCGAGTAAGCCAGAGCATCCTGGAGGGTTATCCTTCCCCGGTACCGCCCGTCGTAGTTCTTGGGCGCATAAGAGCCGAAGCGTACCGGCTCGTCTTGAACCGTTGTCCGCGGGGTCATCCCCAAAAACTCAATCGCCGGCCCATACGCGATAATCGGTTTAAACGCCGAACCCGGCTGCCGCCGTGCTTGAACCGCCCGGTTAAGCTGCCGGTTTACAACGTGCTCTCGCCCTCCCACAAGAGCACGAATGCTTCCGGAAAAGGGGTCGAGGAGCACTACCGCCGCTTGCGGTTGCAGAAGGCCGTGTACATCGCGAACCGATGCTGGAAAGTTCTTCTTGTTCCGTACCTCTTCCTCGGCAGCCCGCTGCGCCCGAACGTCGAGTGTGGTATAGATCTTAAGCCCGCCTCGAAAAAGAGCGGAGCCGCCGTATTTTTCCTCCAACGTCGCAATCACGTAGTCCGTAAAGTCGGGATAGGGATAATCCGTCCGGGGGGCCAGACCACGCTTGAGGTGAAGCGGCTCCGTTTCGGCCTGCCGTTTCTGTTCCGGGGTAATGAAGCGGCAGAGCAGCATCTGCTCCAAAACAGTATTACGCCTGTCAACTGCTGCTTCAGGATTTCGGTAAGGGTTAAAGTAACTGGGCGCCTGCACCAGACCAGCTAAAAGAGCCGCCTCGCTCAGAGTTAATTCAGGTACGTTTTTGTCAAAATAGGTACGTGCCGCCGCTCCGATTCCCCATGCCCCCTCCCCGAAATAAATCCTGTTAAGGTAAAGGGAAAGGATTTCGTCCTTGGTATAGTGGCGCTCAAGTTGTACCGCTAAGAAAACCTCCTGGATCTTACGTTTCAGCGTTTGCCCGGGAACCAAAAATGCGTTTTTTGCTAATTGCTGGGTAATGGTACTGCCGCCCTGAACGATCTTCCCCTGGATAAGGTTGTTCCACGCCGCCCGCAGAATCCCCCGCGGGTCAACGCCCCAGTGCTGGTAAAAGCGGTTGTCCTCGGCGGCAATAAAAGCTTGTTTGACTGTGAGGGTAAGCTCTTTTTGCGGCACAGGAATATAATTCCTTCCGCCCAGGGTGGCAAAAGGCGTCCCGTCAGCAGCATAAAGGGTGCTGGGGGCGCCGATTTGCAAGTTATCCATCTGCCAGGGCGGCAGATCCCGAATCGCTGCATAGACATCCCAACCGCCCGCCGCCATGATAAGAAGACAGAAACCGAGTCCGAGCGCCAGGAGTACCCGGCGGAGGATAAATCTCCCGGCACCGCGCTTCCTTTCCTTTTTGATTAACCGGTCAGGGCCATTCATTGCTATCGAGTCTTCAAGCCTTTTTTTAAAATATGCGGCGAAGCAGGTTTAATTCTTTGAACATGCCACCGTTCTCTTTTTCCCGCCGAATAAGAGGGTCTACAGCCGGCAGACGGGTACGGTCCATAATGCTGGGCTTATCGGTTCTCTAAGCAGCTTTTAGTCTTGCGTTATTCCTTATAATTCCCCTCGTTCTGTTTGTTTCCTGCTGTCTGATTACGGATTGCCCGGCAGGCACTCGCGTCAGCCGCCTGTTTATTACAAGCAAGTGGCGGAGGTTGCCGGGATTTCAGAGAAGCTGGCAGGCGGGACGGACCGGGCCAAAGCGTCAGCTTTAAATTGGGCGCGGGCCGGGGCAGCGCCGACCTGCGGGTTAATGCCGGCACGATAATCATTACGGTACACTGAAGCAGACCGGAACGAGGCAAAAGGCACTGTCTCCTGCTCCGAGCAAGGCTTTCTACCGGGAGACAAAAGAACAAGGGCCTGAGGCAGCCCGCCGATAGAACGGGCCGCCTGAGGCCAACCGCGCATCAAAACTTTTTCGGAGAAAGTAATTGCGACCCCCGCATCTAAATTTTTCGGGCGACGCACGGTCGCCGCTTAGACGCCTCATGTTCCGCCAAACCCTACGGTCACCTTATCGCCCTCGACTATAACCGGAACCGCTCTGCGCCCGGCAGAGTACTCAAGCATTTGCTTCATGGCGTCGGGGTTCTTTTTCACGTCCAGATAGCGATGGGCAACTCCCTGTTTGGCGAAAGATTCGACGGCAGCCTTGGTATACGGTCACCCCTCTTTTCCGAAGATCAGAACCTCCCGGGGCACTGGTCTTTCCCTCCTTCCTTTTCCGCTTTTTAGTAAATATTATCATGATACCGTACCAGACAAAAGTCCGAGGTGGCCGAACGATTCATCCTTGCCAAGAGTTTTGGGGGTATACACCGAAATCTATACATAGGTAGCATCAATACTTACCTTACTTAAAAGAAAGAGCAAAACTGTCTGTAAACAGTGGAATTTATCGACACTTCTCGTGTCGAAATCGAATTGGTACAATATAAGTGATAATAGCGACAGAGTAATAGCTGTTTTTGCAGGATAATGTAAAAGCGTACGCAATGAAGTATAGTCGATAATTACATCGGAGGAGGGCTGGAAGATGAAATGCCGCTTGACCATCGCATTATTTGTAGTTCTTGTTGCAGCAGTTTTGACTCTCCTGAGTGGTTGCTGGCAAAAGCAGAACCGGCTGGGTACAGCCCCGCAGGAAGAACCAAAAAACAAGCCTGTCGTATTTGAGAATACTTTAAAAGCCACTAAAATCGGGAGGACAGGGCAAGGCACCGGTTACGTCGACTTGAACGGCGATGGCGTCGTAGATACAATACGGTTCACCTGCCGGGAGGAAGGAGGGGACTTCACTCTGTATGTGAACGACGCCTTTGTTATCGGTGAAGGCGAAAACCTTGACGGATACTGTAAGGTGGTGGATATTGATGCCAATGACAGCTTCAAAGAGATATCCGTCGGTGAAACAGGCCGGGACGACGGCTACTCTGTGGCGTTTTATTATTACAACGGCGAGCGCGTGATCCCGATGGGGAAAATAGAAGGTTCGGAATCTGCCGATGTTCTTAAGACAGACGGCTCCGGGATAGTTGCTACGAAGACCAGGGGGAAAACGCTGCACACCTGGTTCTACCCCGACTTTTACAGACTGTCGGACGCTCACCTTTTAGAGAGGATTCCCCAGGAGCTTTATGAGATGAACCACAAGGTAAGGGTGGTTAAGGAGTTTAAACTGCAAAAGTCACGCACTGACCCCGAAACGGCCGTTGTGCTGCAGCCGGGGGAAGAGGCTGTTATCCTGGCGAGCGACGACAAGGAGTGGTGTTTGGTACAGAACTCGAGAGGAGTAAAGGGATGGTTCTCGTTTGAGAAGTATGATATCATCAAAGGGACAAAGATGAGCATCAGGGATGTTTTTGAAGGGTTGCGCTATACTGATTAGAATAAGTTAAAAAACGGGTTGGTTTTCCGGTGGGCTGATCTCCTGAGAAACAACCGGCGGGGCGGTGACAGCGTGGCGGAAATAGTGTACAAGCCCATAGGAGTAATCCATTCGCCTTTTAAAGAAACCAAGGGCATGCCTGTCCAACCTGCCGGCGCGAGTGGTGTTGCCGGTACGGTGGTGTTGGAGCCGGATTACATAGCGGGTCTTAAGGACATCGAAGGGTTTTCGCATATCTTCCTGATTTACCATTTTCACCTATGTAAAGGCTTCTCCCTGACCGTGAAGCCCTTTCTGGACCATAGTGTGCGCGGGCTGTTTGCCACGAGAGCCCCCGGACGCCCGAATTCGATCGGGATTTCCATTGTAAGACTGGTGAAGGTGGAGGGCAACACCCTTTCCGTCGAGGATATCGATGTAGTTGACGGCACGCCTCTCTTAGACATCAAACCGTATGTTCCTGAGTTCGACGCCGTGAAAGCCGAGCGGGTGGGCTGGCTTTCCGGGAAGGCGGACCAAATCCGCGCGGTGCGGGCGGACGAACGATTTTGGACGCCCTAACTCACACGTCTGGCTTGACCGGAAGGAGTCATGAGCTGGTTATACTTGTTCTTGGCCATAGTCTTTGAAGTATCGGGTACCACATCAATGAAGATATCCTGTGGCTTCACAAGATTGATACCCTCGTTGTTAATCTTCTTGTTCTACGGATTCAGCCTGGTCTTTCTGACGCTGGCCCTGAAGAGGATCGATGTAGGCACCGCTTATGCCGTATGGTCCGGTATGGGTACCGCGCTTATCGCAACGGTCGGGATACTGTGGTTCAGGGAACCGGTAACCGCCTCGAAGGTTGCTTTTCTCGGGATGATCGTGGTCGGTGTGGTTGGTTTGCATTTTGCCGGAAACGTTCACTGAACGAAGAAGGTGTTTTTGCCGTGCGGCGGATCGATCCGTTAGCGATTATAGAAAAATATTATGATCCAGGATCGGAACTGCATGACATCCTGGTTGCGCACAGCAGGATGGTGGCTGACAAGGCCCTTCAGGTGGCGCGCGCGGTCAAACGCCTCAATCCCGACCTTAAGTTTATTGAAGAAGCCGCAATGCTTCACGATATCGGCATATTCCGCGTCAACTTTCCGGAAATCGGCTGTCAAGGCGCCTCGCCCTATATATGTCACGGGATCTTGGGCCGGGAGATACTTGAACAAGAGGGGCTTCTGAGGCATGCGCTTGTCTGTGAGCGGCACATCGGCACCGGAATTACACAAGCGGACGTTGAAAAACGCAATCTTCCCCTCCCGAAAAGGGACATGGTCCCCGTTTCTATTGAGGAACAGATTATCTGCTTCGCCGATAAATTTTTCTCAAAGGACAAGGACAGCTTGTTTACGGAGAAGTCAATCGACCAGATAAAAGCGGGTCTCGCCGCCTTAGGTGCTGGAAATGTAAGGAAATTCGAGGAATGGATTACCCTTTTTTGTCTTGACACTGGCTCATTTTAAACTTATGATAAAAAAAAATCCCCGCTAATCCCACACGAAAAAGCAGAGGAGAGTATGGAATGAGTGGTGAAAACTCTGCAACCCCTGTGATCGGAGTGGTCATCTGCACCTGCGGCGGTCAGATTTCTGAAAAAATAGACACCGCTGTCCTCGAAGAAAAGGCCAAACACCTTGAATACGTTGCGAAAGTGGCACGGGTGGACAACCTGTGCAGCCGCGAGGGCCTCTCGCAAGTGAAGCGGGACTTCGCGGACTGCAATAGGCTGCTGATCGCCGGGTGCTCCGAGCGGTCGTCGCTGACCCTGACAGAGGACCGCATTGCAACGCTGCTTAGTGAGATGGGCATCAACCGGTCGATGTTTGAGGTGGCCAACCTGCGGGAGCAGTGCGCCTGGATACACGACGGTGAGCTGACGGACAAGGCGGTCGACATGCTATCAATGGCGCACGCGAAGCTCAAGTCCAATAAACCCGTCCCGCCGGCCGCAAAGATCGCCCGGAAGGTCCTCGTCATCGGCGGAGGCCCGGCAGGCATGCAGGCCGCCGTTGACCTTGCCGGTGCCGGAACCGAGGTGCTGCTGGTTGAGAAAAAGGCTTATTTAGGCGGGCATTTCTGCCGGATTCCGTACCTCATTCAGTGTGAAGGCTGGCCTGCGATGTGCGTCAGCGACTGCCTTGCGCCTGTCCAGGCGCGGAAGGCGGCCTACAGTCCGCTTATCCGCGTGATTACCAACGCTGAGGTCGCGGAGATTGTGCGCGAAAACGGAAACTTTAGAGCAAAGATAAACGAAGGCCCTGCGTTCGTCGACCGGGACAGGTGCGTTTCGTGCGGGAGGTGTGCAGAGGTCTGTCCGGTGGAGATTGAAAACGAGTATGAGTACGGCCTTAAGACTAAAAAAGCGATCGACAAGGAGTACAGGCTTGCGGTTCCGGATACGTATACGCTTGATGCCGGAGCATGTACGAAGTGCGGGGAGTGCCTGAAGGTTTGCCCCACGAACGCGATAGACCTCGAGGCGAAGCCGGGGTCGATCGAAGAGACGTTCGGAGCGGTTATTTTAGCTACAGGGTTTAAGACCTATGACCTCGGCGCCCTTGAGGAGTTGAACTACGCTTCCCCCAACGTTTTGTCCAGCATGGAGATGGAGCGTTTAATCGCCGCGCGCCTGAAGCGCCCGGACGGCCGCCCGGTGGACCGGGTAGTCTTTGTGCTGTGCAGCGGGTCGCGTTCCACGGGCAAAGCTGTCTCCAAAGGTATGCCGTACTGTTCGAAGACCTGCTGCGGTATCGCGGTCAAGCAGGCCGAAAGAGTAATATCGCTGAACCGCGAAGCCGAGGTATCCGTGATCTATTTTGGCGACGTCAGGACTTACGAAAGGGCCTTTGAAAGGTTTTACACGATGGCAAAAGACTACGTAGACTTCAAAAACGGAGAGGTTCTTCGGGTGCAAGACGGCGAGGACGGGTTAAAGATTCAGATTCAGACGCCCGACGGGGAAGAGGAAGAGATTGAGGCCGACCTTGTTGTGCTGGCCGAAGCGCTGCTTCCGAAAGGAACCGAACTGATTGAAAAACTTAGGGTAAAGACGGATAGGTACGGTTACCCGCTCGAGATGCAGCCCAGAATGCTGCGCCCGACCGAATCGTTTATCGACCGGGTTTATGTCGCTGGCGCCATAGGCGGGCCGAAGATCGTGCAGGAAAGCGTTGAGCAGGGATCCGCGGCGGCGCTGAGGGTGATTCAGAAGCTCGCCGACGGTGAAATAGGGCTGCCGAAGTTCGTCTCAGAGGCCAATCGAGACTTGTGCTCGCGTTGCAAGATTTGTGAAACGGTGTGTCCCCACGGGGCCATAAAGGTCGCCGATAGCGGGGCCGAGGTAGACCCTGCTTTTTGCCAGGGATGCGGGCTGTGCGCTTCCGCCTGCCCGAGCGGCGCCGTCCAACTCCGCAACTTTACCGACGAACAGATCCTTAGCCAGGTGGAGGCGGGTTTTTCGGGAGTAAAAGCCGGTGAGCCCAAAATCCTCGGATTGCTGTGTTACTGGTGTTCTTACGCTTCGGCGGACCTTATGGGGATATACGGGATGAAAATTCCGCAGACCAACTTCCGCAGCATCAGGATACGCTGTTCCTCTTCTGTTAACGCCGGCCTTATTCTCGAAATATTCCAAAGGGGCGTGGACGGCGTCATAATCGCCGGCTGCCCGCCGAAAAACTGCCACCACGGCTCGGGAAACTATATGACGGCAAGAAGGATCATGCTGCTCAGCACGGTAATGCGCCAGCTCGGGTTGAACCCCGGCCGGCTTAGGTGGGAATATATCGGCGTGCCGATGTGGCGGGATCTTGCAAGGGTGATTGAAGAGATGGATAAAACCCTTCGCGCACTCGGGCCGAGTCCTTTCGGGAGGTCAGTATGAAAAAGCTGAAGATCATTTTAAACTGGGGTGCTTCATGCGGCGGATGTGATGTATCCATCCTGGATATAGGCAGGGCGGTGCTCACTCTGCCGAACGAAATGGAGATTCTTTACTGGCCTGTCGCGCTGGATTTCAAGCGCAAGGACCTGGAGGCTTTGCCGGACCGGGGTATTGACGTCGGGATCATCAACGGCGCCGTGAGGACGTCCGAACAGGCCGAGGAGGCCGAAATATTCCGCAGGAAATGCAGAAATATAGTAGCGTTCGGTGCCTGCGCGTCTTTCGGCGGGATACCGGGCCTGGCCAACCAGTTTGAGAAGGAAGACCTGATGAAAAGGGCTTATATAGAGGCGCCGTCTAATATCAACGAGGACGGTGTCCTACCGCGGCCCCTGTCGACAATAGGTGATACAAATCTGACGCTTCCCGAGTTTTTTCCGGAGGTCATGGCGCTCGGACAGGTTATTCCGGTTGACTGTTATGTTCCGGGATGTCCTCCCTCGAGGGATACCATCCTGGACCTCATAGGGGCGCTTGGCGCCATCGCTGGGGGCAGGATCGAGAAAAGGTTCTTCGCTTCGGACAAGGCCCTCTGCTACGAATGCCCGCGGGCGCCGGCCAGGGAAGCGAAAAAGGTCGAGCGGCTGTACCGTCCCCACGAAGTGATTGCCAACGGCGAGCAGTGCCTTCTTGAGCAGGGCATCGCCTGCCTCGGTTTTGCCACGCGCGGCGGTTGCGGGGCGCGCTGCATAAACGTGAATATGCCGTGCCGGGGGTGTTACGGATGGCTGCCGGCGGCAGCCGATCCGGGTGCAGAAGCGATCTCTGCGCTTGCATCCGTTACCGGGGACTGGGAGGACTACCTCCAGCCGCCCAAGATATTGGAAGCGCTCGATGCCGTTAAAGACGCCGTGGGGACTTTTTATCAGTTCGGTCTACCATCGGCGATAATCAAGAAGAAGAGAGGATAGCCATGACCAAGAAGATTTCTATCCTGCCAACAACGAGGCTCGAAGGGCACGGCAAGGTCGAGATCATCCTTGACGATGCAGGCAACGTGACAGACGGGTACTTCCAGATTATAGAGTTTAGGGGTTTCGAGAAGTTCTGCGAGGGCAGGCACGTGGAGGAACTGCCCCGCATCACGCCGAAGATCTGCGGCGTTTGCCCCGGGGCACACCACATGGCGTCGGCGAAGGCCTGCGACGCGGTTTACGGCGTCGAACTTCCGGAAGCCGCCAAAAAGCTGCGCGAGATGTACTATAACGCCCACATGGCCCACAGCCACATTCTCCATTTCTTCGCTTTAGGTGCACCTGACCTGGTGCTTATGGGGGAGAAGGCGGCGAAGCGGAATATATTCGGGTTGGTGGCCGTTGCCGGAAAGGAGATCGGGGCGGCCGTCGTCGATAACAGGGGTCATGCGCAGCGGATCCAGGAGATAATAGGCGGGCACCCGATTTACCCCGTTTCCTCCCTGCCGGGCGGATTATCAAAACCGTTAAGTGAAGAGGGCAGGGCTGAGATTGAAAAAATGGCCGTGTCCCTGGTAGAGTTCAGTAAAAAAAGCCTGGAAATATTTAATAAAATTGTGCTGGAGAACGAGCGGCTGGTTGACCTCATCACCGGCGACCTTTACCGGCACGAGACTCATTATGCAGGGATGGTAGATGCCGATAACAAGGTTAATTTTTACGAAGGCCGGGTAAGGGTTATTGATCCGACGGGCAGGGAAGTGTGCGTGTTTGACGCCGGGGACTACCTCAATCACATAGCGGAGCATGTGGAACCGTGGAGTTACATCAAGTTTCCTTACCTGAGAAGCGTAGGGTGGAAGGGTTTTACTGACGGACCGGAAAGCGGTGTGTACAGGGTTAACTCGCTGGCGCGGCTGAACGTGGCCGACGGGATGGCGACTCCGCTTGCCCAGGAGGCATATCAGAAGCTATTTGACTTTTTCGGAAAGAAACCGGTGCACAACACGCTCGCCTACCACTGGGCGCGGCTCGTGGAACTGATGTACGCCAGCGAAAGGATTCTGGAATTAGCGCGGGATCCGCAGATAACTGACCCTCATGTGCGGAACGTACCGGAGCGGAGGCCTGCCGAAGGGGTAGGTGTGGTGGAAGCGCCGCGGGGTACGCTTTACCACCATTACGTTACCGACAGAAAAGGAATAGTGCAGAAGGTGAATCTTATCGTAGCCACGGTCCAGAACAACGCCGCGATTAACATGTCCGTGAAAAAGGCGGCGCAAGGACTCATCAAGAACGGTGCGGTTGATGAGGGGGTTTTGAATATGGTCGAGATGGCGGTCAGAGCCTACGATCCCTGCCTGGCCTGTGCCAGTCACGCTCTCCCCGGGAAGGTCCCGATCGAGATCAGGATATACCAGGGCGGGAAGCTATGGAAGCGCCTTCCGGAATAGAAGAAGGGACGGGATGTAAGAAGCACCGGATGCAGCGGGCAGACCATATGTGTTTTGAGAGGAGTGGGGTTCGTGGAGCGGTTTCGGAAGTACATCGGCAAAACCTTAATTCTGGACAATGTCAAAGATAGAGGAATACTGTCCGGTTACGGGATTACAAGCAGGTATTTGCCTGACCCGCCGGAAGACTTCGATGAGTTTGAATTCGCCATCGATTTCGCCGGGCAGACGGTGGTGCTTCTGGTAACGGTGGAAAAGAAAGCCGTTAAGAGACTGCTTTTCAGCCTTGCTGATCAGGACGACCCTGATGTCACCAGGCCCTTGTCCGAAACGCAGTTACAGGAGTTCTTAAGCCAAAAAGGCGAGCAATTGACCGGTTTCTTTGATCACATTACAGGATAGGAGAGCGCTGCAAACTTCGAAATTTCGCCTGTCATATCGGCGGTGAGAGGGGGCAAGGAGGCCGAAGGAATTCGCTTTGCGAAATTCCACCCTCTATTCCTGTCTCCGGCCTTCTCACATCACACTTCTTCGCTACCCTAAAGTGCTTACCTTACATTTCTTATGATCAGCCTTCGTTCTTTTTCTCCGGGCAGAGTCACCTCGCTGGCCTGGAATGCCAATTCTTTGGCCAATCCGGACCCGAACAGCCACCGGAAATCCTCCGCAAAAAGCTCCTCCGGGTCGGTACCCCGGCTACAGTCTCGTATGCGGAGGTACTGCCGGAATTTATCCGGCGGGAAGAACCGGAACCTTACGAGGTGCCCCACTTCGTGAGCGACCGTGGCCGCGACGTAGCACGGGACGGCAGGCTCCGCCGGTCGCAGGGTAAGTGCTCTGCCTGACGATGGATCAGGAGCCAGGACCGGGCCGAGCATCCCGCCGCAAGGCGCAAGGATAACGGCTTGGCCTCGAGCGGGGATCGAGAAACCCGTCACGAGTACCCCGTCCTTGTTCTGGAGGCATGGCCCCGCCAATAGTATATGCCATTTTTCATAAAAAACAGAGGGTAGTGTTTCCGAAAGGTGGTTCAGCTCCGAAAGCGCGGCGTCGGCGGCTTCGGGCAGGATGCCGGGTGTTCCTGAGAGCCTGACGTTGTTAAAGCGTGCGATAGGGGTTTCGCTGCAAACCGATATCAATGGGGGAATCAGTGGCATTATCAGTAAGACCACTGTCAGGACCGATACGAAAAAATAAGACCTCCGCATTTTTATACCACCAGTCGTTCAGGTCTCTTCAGGAAGTCTGCTAAGATCTTTTTCGGTTGTCTTTAAGGGAAACTGAAGGGGGGATTGGTCTCCGACGGTGTCGGCATTCATCGCTGTGACCGAAATGGCCGGCAATTTTTGACTGTTTCGGCAGGGTGGGGAAGGAAATTTCCGGTGATTCAGCCTTTGTGTTATACTTTAGGTACGGTTTTCAACTTTTAGTCCTATTTTTAATAAAAAACAGGGGGAAGAAAATGTTATATGAGAGTACCAGGGGCCAGACGGAGCGGGTAAATGCGGCGCGGGCGATCAGGGAGGGAATTGCCCCGGACGGCGGTCTTTATGTCCCAGAAACACTGCCGAGGCTGGACGCGGCGGCGATGACCGGCTTTGTGAAGGCGACCTACCAAGAGCGGGCCGAGCGAATCCTGCTCCATTTTCTCGAGGGATTTACGCCGGGGGAGATAAACCATTGCGTTACCGCCGCGTACAATGAAGAAAAATTCGACGACCCTGAGATAGCACCGCTTCGCGCGCTGGTTGACGGTTCATACATCCTCGAACTCTGGCACGGGCCGACCTACGCGTTTAAAGACATGGCGCTGCAAATAATGCCCCACCTGCTAACGCTGTCGGTGAAGAAAACCGGCGGCATATCCGAGACCGTAATCTTAGTCGCCACATCCGGTGACACCGGCAAAGCTGCGCTGGAGGGATTCCGGGACGTACCGGGGACAAGAATCATCGTCTTTTACCCGAAAGAAGGCGTGAGCGAGGTGCAGAAGCGCCAGATGATCACCCAGGAGGGGCAGAATACGTATGTGGTGGCTGTTGAGGGGAACTTTGACGATGCTCAGGCGGGGGTCAAGGCGATTTTCACCGATCCCGAGATCAGAGAGCGCTTAAAAAAACGGGGGTTAGAGTTTTCTTCGGCAAACTCCATCAACTGCGGCCGGCTCCTGCCGCAGATTGTCTACTACTTTTCTGCATACGCGGTTCTCCTCAGGGAAAACGCATTGCAGCCGGGAGAAAAAATAAATTTCGCGGTGCCGACCGGAAACTTCGGCAACATCCTGGCAGGATTTTATGCCCTCCAGATGGGGTTGCCGGTAAACAAGCTCATCGTAGCCGCCAATGCGAACAATGTACTGACCGAGTTCGTCCGGACGGGAGTCTATGACCGGCGCCGCCCTTTTTATAAAACCATCTCTCCTTCGATGGACATCCTGATTTCAAGCAACCTTGAACGGCTGCTTTACGAACTGACCGGCCGGGACGCTTCGCGCATCAGGGCATGGATGAAGGAGCTGCAGGAAAAGGGCGTATATAGCGTTAACACGGCCACCCGCGCGCGGGTGCAGGACGTCTTCTGGTCCGACTGGGCGAGCGATGAACTGGCGCTAACGGCAATCAAAGAAACATATTCCTGCTGCGGGTATCTTCTTGATCCCCATACCGCTGTTGCCCGTGTGGTCTATGAGAGGTACCGCAGCGAAACCGCCGATGCTACAACTACAGTGATACTTTCAACCGCAAGCCCCTTTAAATTCGGCCGGGACGTGGCCCGTGCCCTGCTCGGGGAAGAGATTGCCAACTCCAGGGACGAATTCGCCTTGCTTGACCTTCTCGCCGCTCATACAGGATGGACGATTCCCCCGGGCCTGCGCGGTCTTGACGGAAGACCGGTAAGACACCGGCGTGTGGTCCGGCGGGAGGAGATGAGGGACGCGGTTACGGAGATTCTTGGAATTTGACGGGGTTCCGGAAAGACCAGAGGAACGTTAAGGTGGCATTAGAACCCCCCCCTCACAAAAGGTTCATACTTATTAACTGTACCAAAATATTTCTAATATTTAGCAGGAAAACTGAATGAAATAATAGAATATTACGAACGACAGTAGTTTTTCCCTTCACCTGATGAACAAGCGGACTGCACCTGATGTTTACAGCCAGCTTTCGTGGTTCGGCCGTTAGGCGGCACTTAACTACGGGTACCGGCTCGGAAAAGTTGCAGCTTCATGCGTACTTCCCAGTTGTTACAAGAGAGAGAGGTAAGCCACAAGGAGAGCGCTGGTCTCGGGGGTGGGATTGGTGCAGCGGCTGCCGGATTTATTGGTCCTTGAACTGTTTATCTTAGTGATTCCTTGGATATTTATAACAGCAGGCTATTTTATGTGGTCTACAAGGAACGCAAGGCCGAAGGAAGATAACATTACGGTCGCTGCGTTATTATTTTTTTTATTGGGGGCTTTAGTCTGCTGGACGGTAGACGGATGTACGCTGTACCGGAACTGGATTTGTATCGGACTGGCGGTGATAATACTGCTGCTGGCCGCCCTTTACGGCGCCAAGGGCGCAAAGAGCGACTGCTTAAGGGTCGCTTTACGCGTGGGAACCTTAGTGCCGGTCCTTATATACCTAGGTCTGGTAGTTTTCTCGTTCTTCTTACCTCCCGTAACGATTAAGTTTGAGCAGCAGGTTGTTGATTATGAGCTTTTTAAGGTTTACGGCTATTTTATTCGCGGAATACCGGTTATAATCGTCCTCTCGCTGGCGTTTACGGTATTAGGTTACTTCGTCCGCCAAAAATCAAATAAAGACGGGCATCGCCATACCATGGCTAATTAGCCTCCTGCGCCCTGCTTCCGCCCATTCCGGCTTATTCACATGACCCGCTTCATAGTTTTACAGCTTCTGAATAATTTCCAACTTTTGTGCAACTTTGTTAGGTATGAGGGGCAGAATAAACTTCAAGCCACAACCGCATAAGGAGGTGAAGATTGCTGTGGTCGCGCATACAATGAACCAGGTTCAGACGGTGCTTACCCAGTCTCAGGGTGCGCTGTTTCTTACAGGAATGCAGCAGTTCGACGTCCAGCGTTAGCGCTGAAGAGGATTATCGCCTTTTAAATATGTTGACCCTCTCTCAGCTTGCGATTATGTTTACAGGCATGTGATTGTCTTTAGATTCGAGCAGGTTGCTGAGGGTTAGATTTTCCACAAGTTTAAGATCGCTCACTGCGAAGTAAGCGTTGTTGGCTGCATGGTAAGAAAAGGATTTTTCCGCGCCGATCAGGACTTCAGACCATGCCTTCCCGAAATGGTCTTGAAAAGCGGTGTTAAGTTCTTCTTGTCCGGAGAGGTCTTGCGGAATTTCGAGCCACAGCTTTTCGAGGCTGCCCACGGCAACCACCCTGCGGGGGAAAAGTCATCCGGACTCGTAAAAATAGACCGGGAGTCTATCAGTTCCGTGGGGACGGTTCGCAAGATTTGACAACACCTTCCCATCCAGGGTGCCAAAGACTACCAAATCATGTTGCGCGGCTACCTCCATGATTTTGGGCAACTGGCCGCAGCCGATTGTGACTACAAGAAACCGGTAGTCCACGTGCGCCAAGGCCCCCTCGCTAACCCTTTTCAAACAGGCCTGTGGAAAGGTATCGCTCACCGCTGTCGGGGAAGACGGCGACGACCAGCTTCCCCTCGTTTTCCGGGCGCCGGGCTACGGACAGGGCGGCGAAACATGCGGCGCCCGAAGAAATGCCTGTAAGGAGCCCCTCTTGTTCAGCGAGGGAACGCGCGGTTGCCATGGCAGCGCTGGTAGCGACCGGAATGATTTCGTCAATAAGACTCATGTCAACCACCTGCGGGACAAAACCCGCCCCGATTCCCTGGATACCGTGTTTGCCTGGTGCGCCTCCCGAGAGGACGGGAGATTCCGCCGGTTCTACGGCGACCGTCTTGACGCCGGGCTTACGTTCTTTCAGCGCCTTCGCTATGCCGACCAGGGTGCCGCCGGTGCCTATGCCGGCGACAACTATGTCGACCTGGCCGCCGGTATCATGCCAGATCTCCGGCCCGGTGGTCAGGTAGTGACTTTTAGGATTGGCCGGATTAGCGAACTGGTTTGGGATGATGGCTCCGGGAATTTCTGATGCAAGTTCCTTGGCCCGGCGAACAGCACCCGGTATCCCCTCGGCACCCGGCGTTAAAACCACTTCGGCACCGAGCGCCCGGAGTAACGTCCGGCGCTCTGCGCTCATTGTCTCCGGCATGGTGAGAATAACACGCAGGCGGAGCCGCACCCCGAGCCACGCCAGCGAAATACCGGTGTTCCCGCTTGTAGGCTCGATGATTGTACCGCCTTCCCGGAGAAGGCCCTTGGCTAAGGCATCCTTTAACATCCACAAGGCGGCGCGGTCTTTGGAACTTCCCCCAGGGTTAAACCACTCACACTTGGCTGCCACCCGTGCCGGCAACCCTGCACCAACCTTTGTAAGCGGTATAAGGGGGGTGTTCCCGATTAGCGGTACCAGCCGGTCATTGGTTGTTAGCATCAATACGCTCCCTTTATTGGCATTAGAACTGTGTCCAATTGCATACCTTTCGGTAGCTGCCATGTTACCCTCTACGATTTTACAACATGCTTTGCAGAAAAAACAAGAATATGAACGAATATGGCTCGTAGCAGAAAATTAAGGAGTACCGCATGCGGCAAACCACACAACGAAGGATGAAAACGGGGCGAATGGACCCGTAAGCTGGTTGCTTAGATGCAGAAGAGTAACATAAACAGCGAGCAATGCGATGAAGGCGAAGCCGGCCCGGCCTGAAAATAAAAACCCCGCAAAAAGCGGGGTCAGTGGCGGAATAGCCTTACAAGGGACTCTCGTTTTACACTTTCTGCTACATCATATCCGGGGGCATACCGCCCATTCCCTTGTTTTTCTCTTTCTCGGGCCTTTCGGCCACCAGGCACTCGGTTGTCAGGATCATCGCCGCTATGCTGGCTGCATTCTGAAGAGCTGACCGCGTCACCTTTACCGGATCGATAATACCGGCGTCGATCATGTTGACGTACCGTTCGTTAAGGGCGTCGAAGCCGATACCCGGCTCGCTCGCCTTGACCTTTTCGACTACAACGGAACCCTCGTGGCCGGCGTTGTTAGCGATCTGCCGCAAGGGTTCTTCAAGTGCGCGGCGAATGATATTTACGCCGGTCTGAGTGTCCATGTTATCGAACTTCAGGTTTTCGAGCGCAGGGATGCAATTGATCATTGCTGTACCGCCTCCCGGGACGATACCTTCTTCAACGGCGGCACGGGTAGCATTTAGCGCGTCCTCGATGCGGAGCTTCTTTTCTTTCATTTCGGTTTCCGTGGCGGCACCCACGTTGATGACGGCTACACCGCCAGCTAATTTTGCCAAGCGCTCCTGGAGTTTTTCCTTGTCGAATTCGGAGGTGGCTTCCTCAATCTGCTTCTTGATCTGCGCAATACGCTTGGTGATGTCGTCGGGATTGCCCTGGCCGCCGACTATAATGGTTTCTTCTTTTTTGACACGCACCTGCCGCGCCCGGCCAAGCATATCGAGGGTTGCCTTGTCGAGTTTCAACCCGACTTCCTCCGAGATGACCTGGCCGCCGGTTAAAATGGCAATGTCCTGCAGCATGGCCTTGCGGCGGTCACCGAAGCCCGGCGCTTTCACCGCGCAGCAGGAAAGGGTGCCGCGCAGCTTGTTGACAACCAGAGTGGCTAATGCCTCGCCTTCTACGTCTTCGGCAACGATGAGCAGGGGCTTTCCGCTCTGTAAGACCTTCTCCAAGATGGGTAAGATGTCGGTTACAGCGGAGACCTTCTTGTCCGTAATCAAAATGTAGGGATCAGTCAAGAGCGCTTCCATTCGCTCGGCATCGGTGATCATGTAAGGTGAGATGTAACCGCGGTCGAAGTTCATCCCCTCAACTACCTCAAGTGAGGTGCCGATTCCCTTCGATTCCTCCACGGTGATCACACCGTCTTTCCCCACTTTTTCCATCGCGTCGGCAATGAGTTCGCCGATGGCCGCGTCGTTGTTGGCGGCAATGGTAGCGACCTGGGTTATGGATGCTTTAGATTCTACCGGCTTGGCTATCTTCTTCAGTTCTTCAACCACAAGGTCCACGGCCTTCTCAAGCCCGCGCTTAATAAGCATCGGGTTTGCGCCGGCTGTGACGTTCCTCATGCCCTCGCGCACAATTGCCTGAGCCAGGAGTGCTGCTGTGGTTGTGCCGTCACCGGCGACATCGTTGGTCTTGGTTGCGACCTCTTTGGTGAGCTGTGCGCCCATGTTTTCGAGCGGGTCTGTGAGCTCGATTTCGCGGGCGATGGTGACACCATCGTTAACGATCTGGGGTGAACCGAATTTCTTTTCAAGCACCACGTTCCGGCCGCGGGGTCCCAGGGTAACCTTGACCGCGTCGGCCAGAGCATTGACTCCCCGTTCTATAGCTGCTCGCGCGTCTTCACGGTAAACGATATCTTTTCCAGGCAATTTGTTTACCTCCTTCTCACACAGAAATTTTTTGGATCAGGACAGTTTCAGTTTATAAAACACGCTACCTATTCGATCACGCCGAGAATATCGTTTTCCCGCAGGATCAGGTACTCTTCGCCGTCGAGTTTTATCTCGTTACCGGCATACTTGGAATAAAGTACCTTGTCTCCTACCTTCAGGTCGATGGGTACACGCTGTCCGTTGTCGAGAAGGCGACCAGGGCCTACCGCCGTAACCTCTCCTTTTTGCGGCTTTTCCTTGGCGGTGTCCGGCAGCACAATGCCGCCCTTCGTCACTTCTTCCATTGGCAGCGGCTTAACCACTACCCGTTCTCCTAAAGGTCTTATCAACGCTGACCCCTCCTTATGTAATTTGTTATTAGCACTCGTTTAAAGTGAGTGCTAACATCAAGCCAAGCATTATAATAGCGAAAGCTTCGCTAAAACGCAAAACCTGATAAAGAAAGATTATTGTTCTATATTGGGCAATATTTTTGATTTGTACGGTTAAATCACCTAATCTTTCCGTGTTACAATTAATTTCGTAACATATATAAGGTAATGCTTCCATAATACTCTGGCCAATATTTTTACCCTTACCAGGGAAGATTATGCAGTTTTTACGATAGCTGTAATAAAACCTCCCCAAAGACTTTGCTACACGTTAATGTTTAACTCGGAAATAGACTTTCTACGGCGGAAATTTGGCCGCTCGGGAACATCACTTTGACATCCGAGTTGTGAGAAATTATCTTTGTTTTCAAGGAGGATTGCCGCGTGTTGCACTTAGCGTTTCGAAACGGACTTTTTAATCATTCTTTTATTAGGCAGTCCGTATGTTTTCATTTATACTTGCCTTGGGATGTGGACGAGCCGGTATGACACCGTATGGTGTGAAGGATAAAGGGGGTTTACGGGCAGCGATTTTGAGGATCCGCAGGGCGCTGAGCGATGAGGAGGTTCAGGGTGCTAGTGCGGAGATTCAAGAGCGGCTCCGCCGGCTTCCGGTTTTTCAGTCGGCGAGGGTTATCATGGCCTATGCGGCCTGCCGTAAAGAGGTGCAAACGGAGAGGTTGATCACGGAAGCCCTCGAGCGCGGTAAAAGAGTGGCTTTACCCGTAACCGATACGGGGAAGAGGGAGATTTACGCGAAGGAGATAAGCGAATACCCAGAAGACCTTGTCCCCGGAGCTTACGGGATCTTTGAGCCGAAGCCCTCGTGCCCGGCTGTACCGCCACAAGACTTTGACTTGGTCCTTGTCCCGGGGGTTGCTTTTGATGCGAAAGGGTTCAGGCTGGGTTTCGGGGGAGGCTATTATGACCGTTTTTTATCCCGGCTGCGCGAGGATACGATAACTGTTGGTTTGGCGTACCGGTTTCAGGTGGTGGATACTGTGTTTCCGCAATCCCATGATCGGTGGGTGCATTACATAATTACCGAAGCAGACACCATCAAAGTTCATTAGAAGAACGCATTCTCGGAGGAGTGGGAGCAGAAGATGAACTGTCAGTGCGCCGCGCAAGCGACCCATGACGCGGAGTTATCCGGAATTGTTGATCTTTACCGTGGAAAGCCGGAACAGCTCATTGCCGCTCTACTGGCCATACAGCGGCATTATGGGTATGTGCCGGAAAAGGCGATGCGCGCTCTGGCCAGGGAACTCAAGCTTCCTTTCAGCAAGATTTACGGTGTCGCAACTTTTTACTCTCAGTTCCGGCTTAAACCGTGCGGACGCCACCTGATCAGCGTTTGCCTCGGTACCGCCTGCCAAGTGCGAGGCGGTGAGAGAATCTACCGGAGGCTGAAGCGTGAACTCGGGGTGAAATTGGGCGGGACAACGGCCGACGGACGCTTCACGCTTGAAACGGTATCGTGCGTCGGCGCCTGTGGCATGGCCCCGGTGGTGGTTGTCGGCAGCGATACTCACGGTAGGCTTACGCCGGAAAAAGCGCTGAACGTAATACAAAAGTATGAGTAGAATGCCTCAACGGGATCGGGAGATGGTTCTTGCGTGGAATCTTTAATGGATAAGTGCTGTCTACAGTGCAAACATACGCCGGCAACGCCCTGCAGGGATTACGTTCTTTGCCGGTGCGAGGGGCCGCTTTGTCATGATGACAAAGGTTGCCGGTCGAAGCGGGAAAGGCATCTGACCCGGATCCTCACCCCCCCCTACTCAGGCCTGCGTAAGGTGGTGGTTTGCGGGGGCCTGAACTGCGGGTCTGGAGGAGCATTCGATTTGATAGACCTTTTTGCCGAAGAGGTGGCGAGGCAGGGTCTGGGGGACAGGGTGGAGGTGGTCCTTTCAGGCTGCAGGGGTTTCTGTGAACAAGGGCCGAGTATAATTATCGAACCGGACAGGACTTTTTACCGGCGGGTAACCGCGGAAGACGTTCCAGAAATTGTCTCGAAGCACTTGAAGGAAAACCAGGTGGTCGAAAGACTTCTTTACCAGGACTTAGAGACAGGAGCTTTTTGCGCGACCTTTGAAGAGATTCCGTTTTACAAACGGCAAATGAAGGTGGTTTTAGAGCACTGCGGTTTGATCAACCCGGAGGATATCAGCGAGTACGTTGCAGTCGGCGGCTACAAGGCGCTGACCAAGGCGGTTACCGAGATGACTCCGGAGAAGGTGCTGGAGGAGGTCAAAAAATCGGGTTTGCGCGGGCGGGGCGGCGCCGGTTTCCCGACAGGGAGAAAGTGGGAGACGGCCCGCCGCGTACCCGGCAACAAGCGCTACGTTATCTGTAACGCTGACGAGGGTGACCCCGGAGCCTTTATGGACCGCGCGGTTCTCGAGGGTAACCCGCACTCAGTGCTGGAGGGGATGCTTCTGTGCGCCTATGTGATAGGCTCAGATGAGGGCTATATTTACGTGCGTGCAGAGTACCCGCTTGCGGTGCGGCGTTTGCGCATTGCGATCGAACAGGCGGAGCGTTATGGTCTTCTCGGTGAAAACATCTTGGATTCCGGACTGAACTTCCGCATTCACATAAACGAGGGTGCAGGCGCTTTTGTCTGTGGCGAGTCCACGGCACTAATGAATTCGATCGAAGGCAACCGGGGCATCCCGCGCATAAAGGTGCCGCGGTCAACCGAAAAGGGGCTTTTCGGCATGCCGACGGTTTTGAATAACGTCGAAACGTTTGCCAACGTGCCGAAAATAATCGTCAATGGAGGCGCGTGGTTTGCCTCGATCGGTACTGAACGAAGCAAAGGGACGAAGATTTTTGCCCTTACCGGAAAGGTTCGTAATACAGGGCTGGTCGAAGTCCCGATGGGGATTACCCTCCGGGAGCTTATTTTTGAGATCGGCGGTGGAATTAAGGGGGGTAAAAGGTTTAAAGCTTTGCAGATCGGCGGTCCCTCAGGCGGCAGTCTTCCCGAGGATATGCTGGGTTTACAGATTGACTACGAGTCGTTGATCGGAGCCGGTGCGATGATGGGTTCCGGGAGCATCGTTGTGATGGATGAGGACAACTGCATGGTTAACATGGCCAGGTTTTTTTTGAACTTTACCGAGCGGGAGTCGTGCGGCAAATGTACCCCGTGCCGCGAGGGAACGACGCGGATGTTAGAGGTTTTAGAACGGATAACAACAGGACACGGAACCGTCGCCGACATCCCGTTACTCGAATACCTCGGCGGTGTTGTCAAGTCTACTTCCTTCTGCGGCCTTGGCACTTCGGCGCCGAACCCTGTTCTTACCACGCTGAGCTACTTCAGGAACGAGTACTTAAAGCATATCAATGAGAAACGATGCCCGGCCGGGGAGTGCATCGCCCTCCGACAGTTCATAATTGTAACGGAAAAATGTAACGGTTGTGGTGCTTGTCGCTACGTCTGCCCGTCACACGCGGTGATTGGTGAAAAGAGAAAACCGCACCGGATAGATACAGACATTTGCATAAGATGCGGCCGTTGTTACGAGATTTGCAAGTTTCAGGCAATCAAACGACGTTAAGGGGGATTGGCGGTTGTCCAGAGAAGTTACCCTGGTTATAAACGGACAAGAAACCACCGTGCCGGAAGGTACCACCATTCTCGAAGCGGCGCGGCGGGTAGACGTTTATATTCCAACGCTATGCCACGATCCGGAGCTGACCCCGTGGGGTGGGTGCCGGTTGTGTATCGTAGAGGTCCGGGGCTCGAAAAACTTACCGGCTGCTTGCATTACTCCTGTGCGCCAGGGGATGGTGGTAAAAACCGAAAGCCCCGCGGTGCGCCACGCCCGGCGGACCCTGATCGAGCTTCTCCTGGCCAATCACCCGGATGACTGTCTCGCTTGTGAACGGACGGGAGCTTGCAAGCTGCAGGATCTGGCATACCGGTACGGGGTACGGCAGTCCAGTTTTGCCGGTAAGCGCCGCAACTACTCGATAGAAAGCGGCAACCCGTTTATCGTCCGCGATATGAACAAGTGTATCCTTTGCGGCCTGTGCGTGAGGGTCTGCAGCGAGATCGTGGGACGTTCTGTTGTTGACTTTACCAGGAGAGGGTTTTTCACCAAAATTACACCGCCGATGGACCAGCCTCTTGAAAAATCGGACTGCATTTTCTGCGGAAATTGTATTGCCGTATGTCCGGTCGGGGCCATAACAGCAAAGCCCATGTGGGGGCAGGGACGCCGCTGGGAGGTAAAAAAGGTTCGTACCATTTGTCCTTATTGCGGGACAGGATGTTCATTTGACCTGAACGTTAAGGACGATAAGGTCGTCGGGGTTACCTCGACGCCCGAGGCTCCGGTTAACGGACGCTGGCTCTGCATTAAAGGAAGGTTCGGTTTTGGCTTTATCCACCACCGGGAACGCGTACAGATGCCGCTGGTGCGGGACCCATACTTATTTGGCAAGGTCACCTGGGACAGAGCCATAAAATTAGTGGCGGCCAGGCTGAAGGAGATTAAGGCCAAGTACGGCCCGGACTCGATCGGTGTGCTCTCTTCAGCACGGTGTACCAACGAGGAGAATTACCTGCTTGGCAAGTTTGCGCGGGCGGTAATCGGAACCAATAACATCGACCACTGCGCCCGCCTCTGACACTCTCCCACCGTCGCCGGGCTGGCGGCAGCGTTCGGGAGCGGGGCAGCAACTAATACGCTTTCGGAAATCCCCGGGGCGGAGTTTATCTTGTTGCTGGGCAGTAATACCACTGAAACCCACCCGGTGATAGCCATACAAATCCAAAAGGCTCTGCGGCGCGGGGCGACATTAGCTGTCGTGGACCCGCGAATGACCGAGATCGCTTCTCGTGCACGGTACCACTTGCAAATCAGGCCCGGTACCGACGTGGCGATTTTAAACGCTTTTGCCAACGTTATCCTGGAGGAGGATTTGTGGAATAGGGAATTTGTATCCACCTTTACTGAGAACTTTGAAGCCTTTAAAGAAAGTGTGCTGAACTGTCCGCCTGAATTTGCTCAAGAGATAACCGGTGTACCGGCGGAGGAAATCCGGGAGGTTGCCCGGGGGTATGCCAAAGCGAAAAAGGCGATAATTTTATACACCATGGGAATCACCCAGCATACGTGCGGCACTAATAATGTTCTGGCCATTGCGAACTTAGCGATGCTCTGCGGGCACATTGGGAAAGAGTCATGCGGGGTGTATCCGCTGAGGGGCCAGAATAACGTCCAGGGGGCTTGCGACATGGGCGCACTGCCGAACATGCTCCCGGGATACCAGCCGGTTGACGACCCGAGCATCCGGGCGAAGTTCAATACGGCCTGGAACGCCGTAATACCGGAAAAACCGGGCCTTACAGCCCCGGAAATGTTTGAGGCTGCGGTAGAAGGCCGGATCAAAGCCATGTACATCGTCGGTGAAAATCCCTTGCTTACGGAAGCCGATAGCAGCCGGGTCAAAAAGGCGCTCGAAAAGTTAGAGTTTTTAGTTGTGCAAGACCTTTTTGTCACCGAAACCGCCGAGTACGCGCACGTAGTCCTGCCGGCGGCCAGCTTTGCCGAGAAAGAAGGGACCTTTACAAATACCGAAAGGCGAATTCAACGGATTCGCAGGGCTGTTCCGCCGGTCGGGGACGCAAAGCCCGACGGTGAGATAGTGTGCAGTTTAGCGCGAGCGATGGGCTACCCGATGTGGTACATCTCACCGGCGGACGTAATGGCGGAAATCGCGAGCTTGACCCCGATATACGGGGGGGTTTCTTACGCTTACCTGGAGCCGGAGGGGCTTTTCTGGCCTTGTCCTGCTCCCGGACATCCCGGTACACGGATTCTTCACCAGAAACGGTTTATCAGGGGCAAAGGACGGTTCCACCCTGTCTATTTCACCCCGCCTGACGAACAGCCGGACGAGGCTTATCCGTTCCAGTTGATAACCGGCCGTTACTTGACCCACTACCATTCCGGCTCAATGACCCGCCGGACCCCACTGGGATTCTACCAGGGAACATGCTTGGAGATAAGTCCTCAGGATGCAGCGGGATTGGGCATTACGTGCGGGGAACGGGTGAGTGTTACTTCACGGCACGGTAGCGTGAAGATACCCGCTAACATCAATGAGAATCTGCCGGCGGGAGTTGTCTTCACCACGTTTCATTCGGCGGAGAGCCCGGTTAACCATTTAGTTGGCCCGGCACGCGACCCTGTTGCCAAGATACCGGCATTCAAGGGCGTAGCCGTACGGATAGAAAAGGCCACGAGGTGAGAAGGTCGGGAGTGGGAATCACCCTTTGCCGATTACTCGTTCCGGATAAGTGTAAAGGTTAAATCTTTTCCCCCGGGCGAAACCGACAACAGTTATATTATTTGCGACCGCTATCTTCAGCCCTTTTGACGTGGGAGCCGCCGGGGAAACAACTATGGGAATCCTCATTCGCGCAACGCGGCGCATTACCTCCCCGGTTAGACGGCCGCTAAACACGAGGACAAGCTCTCGTGTCGCCGGGTGTTCTGTGAGAGCAAAACCGGCGAGCTTGTCCAGGACGTTTAGCCGGCCCGTATCCTCGGTGGAAAAAATGACCGAATCATGGCAGGCAAGGAGGCCGCAATGCACGGCTCCGGTTTGTTGAAAAAGGCGGTTTTGGGAGAGTATATCGGCGAGCTTCAGAATTGTCCCGGGTGAAAGCGATGGCTCCGTTGATGATAAAACACTTGAATGTGGGGGCTCTTGCTCAAGGTTGGAGCGCGTGACCCACACCTGGTGCCGTTCCAGGTCTACCGTCATTGTTTTTACCTCATGGGCACCCGAGATCAAACCGGTGTTGAACAGGTATCCCAGGACGAGCAGTTCAGGATTTTGAGGGAGAAATAGAAGCGACCGTAAGAACTCGCCATCAAGGTATACCTTTAAATCTGTTTCGACCGCCAGGGTATCAGAGTCTTCCTCCCACCTGCCGGCCGTGTACCGGTGAACCTGCCAGGTCTGAATAGCCATGAAACCGGTTCCCTCCGCAAAAGCTTATGGTTTAAAATCATTATAGACCATTAACGTCTCCGCTGCAAAAGTCAAAAAAGCCGGTCGTTTTTTAAAGAGTCCCCCATGCCGCCATCAAGCGGCACCACAAAGGATGAGAATGGGGCGAATAGACCTGGAAGCTGGTTACTTAGATACAGAAGAGTAACATAAACGGAACGCGGCTCATCGCCGCGCCCTACGGAAGAAGAACGCATTCACGAAGGAGGAGTCAACGAGTGAAGGAAAAAGCTTCAGTCGAGGTTCCTGTAAAGGTCCTGGAAGCGTTGCGGCGGGCGGCGCCGGAAAAGAGGATCACCTGTGCCCGTGCGCATCAACTTGCCGCAGAACTTAAGGTGCCGCTGATTGTGATCGGGGCTGCCTGCGATACCCTTGGAATTAAAATTGGTGAGTGCCAACTCGGCTGCTTCTAAGATGTTTATTAAATTAGCCCCAAAATTAGCCCCACGCCGAAGACTCTCCATACCGGCTTGCGGAACCACAATGCCGGTTAACCGGGCGCTTTGCCACAGGAAAAAACTAACAGAGGATTCTGGAACTTGGTATTGAACTTCTGAAAGAGGGGAGCCAGACCTGTCTGATGCACCTGGGGAATGACGGACGGCGAATTAATGTATTGCAGAAGTGGTAACCATGAATTACGTTTTATCGATAGTCTTTGGTTTTACTGAGGGCATACTTGCAGCTGCAGTTGGCACCGTACTGACCGGGATGCGGCCCCGGTTGATCCAACTGGCAGCAGTGGGACTCATTACAAGCTTTGGGGTGGCTCTTGTCCGGTCCCACCTACCGTTTGGAACCCATCAGATAATCGCTGCTGGCCTGTTAGTCGCGGCTATCTGGATGGTCACCCGGACCGAGTGGCAGGTAGCAGCGGTGGCCGGGCTGCTGGGGTTCGTAATTTACGGTGCCTGGGAACAGATCAGTGTTTCAATATTCATGTACGTTACCGGTTATTCGCTAACGGACATGTTCCTGCCGAAGGTAATGTTTCTGAGTTTTTTCCCGGACGCCGTAGTGCTGTTATCGCTGATATGGTTGTGCCTCCGTTTTAACTTCAGGCTGTTTAAAACGCCGCTCGGCTGTAAGGACAGTAAGGGAGATTGGCGTACTTTAAACAGGTCTTACTTTTATCTGTACCTTCTGATAATTCTGCCCGTCATGCTCCTTCTCATTTTAAGTTCGGTCTTTTTAGCACTCCCGGTCATGCCGTTCTCGAAACGGTATCTGGATTTTTTCTGGGGTTTTATGGCATTGGCCGTCCTGGTGCTTGCTGCTCTTACGCCGTTCCAGATTCAGGCTGTAAGCAATACAATCGGGACGATGTTCGCCGCGAGAAAACACGCGGAGAGCCTTAGGCACATTGGTGAACTGCTTCGGCTGATCCGGCGCCAGCACCATGATTTTAACCACCATCTCCAGGTTGTGTACGGTCTCTTAGAGACCGGCTGTTTTGACGAGGCACGGCAGTATATCAAGAGAGCTTATGAAGGCATTAGCATCCCTTCTGAATTGATTCGTACGGACAACCTGTATGTTACCGCGCTGCTCTATACCAAGCTGGCGATCGCGGAGGCCCGGCAAATCAAGTTCGAACCTGTCATTCAGTGTTCTTTGCAGGGCTTACCCTTAAACGTACTTGAGATCGGATCGGTATTCGGCAACCTTGTCGACAACGCGTTTGAAGAGGTACAAAACGCTCCTCCGGAAAAGAGGCTGGTTCAATTGGAGGTAGCACGCGACAATAAAAAGTATGTCATCAGGGTGGCCAATGCCGCCCTATCCGGCGTAGCACATCAAAATAAGCTTTTCCAGGCAGGTTACAGCACGAAGGAAGGTCATGCAGGATTAGGTTTGACCAGCGTAAGGGATATTGTCAGGAGGTACGGCGGCGAAGTTGAGGTTGGTTCGGACGGTGCACGGACAGTCTTCACTGTAAAACTCCCGGTTGGGGAAAGCCCGGATGAAACTCGCCTTTCAACAACAGTAAAGAGGGCGAAGATTGTGGTAAATCGTGTAGGAGAATACCGCAAAGGTCTAATTTCTCGAAAGCGGGCTCTGTTCATACGGAGGTGGCAGGCTTTGACAGAAAGTCTGGAGGCTGCAAAACGAGTATGGCGAAAACAGACGTCGGATGCAGGATGTCAGAGGTCGGAATCTTCGTAGAAATTCGCTATCAAATTTTGCTTGAATTTTCTGACTTCCGACTTCTGGTTTCTGACTTCTGACTTCTGAAATAGCAGGCGAAGTTTGTAGCAGTCTCATAGAGGGGGAGAAAACGTATGCCGTTTACGGTCTTAATAGCTGAAGACGACCCCCAAATGAGGCTTGTACTTAGGAGAATACTCGAAGAAAACAGGGGTGTCCAGGTTGTCGGTGAGGCGGCTGACGGAGCCGAAGCCCTCTCATTGTTTGAAATGCTGCACCCCAATGCGGTTTTTTTAGACATTGGCATGCCCTTAAAAGACGGAGTAACACTTGCCCGGGAAATTGTGAAGCGCGACCCGCTTACCTACCTGGTATTTATAACGGCCTACGACCAGTTCCGTGAGGAAGCGTTTGAGGTATATGCATATGACTACTTGGTCAAACCCTTTAAAGTGGATCGCCTCCGTCAAACGATAGAGCGGCTGCGTTTGCACTTCAACTACCAAGCCGCCGGCAGAACCGAATTCGGGAAGGGCAATCAAATTGCAGGAGACCTGCGACTGTTTCGCACCGGTTCCAGGATGGTGTTGATACACTTAGAAGACATCATTTTTATCACCAAAGAGGGTCGTAACTCGGTAGTATACTATAACGGCGGCCGCCTGAGAACCAAGGAGAGTCTTGACGCGCTGGAAGAAGAATTAGGTGAGTACCCTTTTCTGCGTACCCATAAAGGATTTATCGTGAACCTGAAAAAGATTAAGGAAATTGTCCGGTCGGGTCCATGCTACGAACTCGTAATGGCGCATACGAGTGAGAAGGCATTGATGACTTCCGAAAAGCTGCGTAAGGTAGAGATGTATCTACGGGCGAAAAAGCGTGCCTGATGCAGGGGCAGCCTCAGAAATACCCCTCACACCCGTTACTCCAACGCATTTTCCCGTGTTCCCGGTAGCTTGTAACAAAATTTTCAATCACAGTTTTTTAAGTTTCAGACACACTTTTGAGCTTTTTGAGCGCTGTTTGGCCCTTTATAAGCACAAAGGGTGGACGACCCCTGCTTTTTATCAGCATAATATTCGTGAAAGGGGGTTGCACTTGTGGAGGCGATTGCCCGTGATGGAGAAGAGAGCCACGGCTGATTATGTTAACAAGGAGAAGTTGGTGGGTTACAAGCGGGCGTCAGAACTGCCGCGGGGAGCTGTTCGGCTGGGGGAAAAGGTGATGTCCTGGGGTCAATATATACGTGCAGAGAAGAGTATGTATCAGGCGCTGTGCATCGATGCCGAGCAACTGGTTTGGGTGGTAAAGACGCGATATCCGGAATACCGCACGAGGTACGGGATTGTCAAGGATGCGGAGGTTAACGAGGTCTGGGACGGTAAAACGGGAGAGTTTCTTTGCCTTGAGATAACCGGCGGCTCTGAAGTGGTATGGAACACACGGATTCACCGGGAGACGATTTCTTAAAACCGGCCGGCAACAGCAGATACTTACAGCCGCCGATAGAAAGTGTTGCAAAACTCTAAGAAATCGAAAGCGGGCTCTGTCTACAACGGAGGTGGTAGGCTTTGGCACTAAGTATAGAGACCGCGAAGCGAGCATGACGAAAACGGATGTCCGATACAGGATGTCGGAGGTCGTAATCTTCGTAGAAATTCGCTATGTAAATTTCCCTTGAATTTTCCGGCTTCCGACTTTTGGCTTCTGACTTCTGACTTCTGAAATTGCCAGGTGAAGTTTTGCAGTGGTCTCCGAGAAGGATTTTTTTTTTACGGGCGGGTTTTAAAGGCGATGGCTGCCATGATAGGAAAAAGCTGACCGTACCCGTTTTTTGGGGTAAAACATGTTTTGGTCATGATTGGGAAGACAAGTGCCCATTACGGGTTGAGCGCAGCGAAAAGACCGCGGGCTTTGACAAGCGTTTCGAGGTATTCCTTTTCCGGGTCGGAGTCGCCCGTTACCGCACCGCCCGTCTGGAAGTAGGCACGGCCGTTTTTAACGATGAAGGTCCTGATGACAATGTTAAGGTCCGCGTCGCCCTGAAAACCGATCCAGCCGATCGAACCGCAATAAACACCCCGCCGCACCGGTTCAAGTTCCTCGATGATCTCCATAGCCCGGATTTTCGGCGCGCCGGTAATGGAACCCCCAGGGAAGGCGGCGGTCAAGAGATCGACCACATCCTTCCCCGGCGCCAACTGCCCGGCAACTGTTGAAACCAAGTGAAATACCGTTGCGTACTCCTCGAGCACGTAGAGCTCAGGCACCTTTATCGAGCCCACACGGCAGACCCTTCCGAGGTCGTTCCGCTCAAGATCAATGATCATTGTTAGCTCCGCACGGTCCTTTTCACTCTCCCACAATTCCCGGCGGAGCCTTTCGTCCTCCTCCCGGGTGCGTCCCCGGGGGTGTGTTCCTTTTATCGGCCTGGTTTCAACGTGCCCCTCTTGCACTCTCAGGAAACGTTCCGGTGAAGCGCTGACCACCTCTGCTTCGGGAAAGCGAAGGTAGGCGGCAAAGGGGGCCGGGTTTCTTTTCCGAAGGCGGCGGTAAAGCTCCCAGCCCGTTTCCTTGAGAGGGGCGGAGAACCGCTGCGAAAGGTTCACTTCGAATATGTCCCCTGCAGCTATGTACTCGCGGGCGCGCGCAACCGCTGCGCAGTATGTTTCTTTCGTAAAGTGTTCGGCCAGAGCGGGAAGAGGGGGTATTTGGTTGCAGACCTGCCGTGCGGCCGGCCCGGCCGGATCATCAACTGAGCGGTTCTGTATCAGCCTTGCTTCCCAGGCGGATGATTTCTCCGCCAACGCCTTTTTTCCGTGCAAAGGCAAGCCGCAAAGATAAACGGCACCTGTTAGGTGATCTACGGATACCACGAGGTCATAGAAACCCAGGTACATTTCCGGCAACCCCAGGTCGTCGCGGGCAAGCACCGGCATACGTTCCAACTGCCTGCCGAGGTCGTATGCAAAGTAGCCCGCCGGGCCCCCGTAAAACGGGGGGAGTTCTGAAGGAAATTCTGCCGGTATTACCCGGTAAGTCAGCAAAATTTTTTTAAGAATGGAAAAGGGGTTTCCCCTCAAGGACTCCCGAACCCCTTCCCGATAGAGTTCGGTCTGGTTCCCGCGACTTCGCAGAACCATGAATGGCTCCACGGCCATGAAGGAATAACGGCCTAAACGATTATGCACGAGTGCGCTTTCAAAGAGAAATGCGAAATCCTTCTCCGGCCCGCCCAACGCGCTGAAAAGCGCCGCAGGATCCGGGACGGCCGTTATCGATTTAAAGTATGGTTCAGCCCGCATATTATCGTTCCTGTAAAGTATTGCAACCTCTAACTGATCGAAAGGAGGGAGCTGATCTATTCACGGCGCGAAAGTATGTAATCTTACGGCAATTCCTATGGCGATGAGTTCTCCTGTAGGGATAATCCTGCCACCGCGTTTATATCGAGGGGTGCAAAATCACCCCGGAGAAAACGGTAATAACCCGCTGCTGCAACCATTGCCGCGTTATCGGTGCACAGAGCAGGCGGGGGAATCACAACCTTAACGTCGCGCATGCGTGTCATTCTTAACACAACATCCCGCAGTTTCTCGTTGGCGGCTACCCCGCCCGCAAGAAGCAGCGCCTTTGCCCCGTAGGTTTCAACGGCGGCCAGCGCCTTGGCCGCCAGAACCTCCACTACCGCCGCCTGGAAGCCTGCTGCGACGTCCGCAAGGTTGACTGCTTCGCCCTTTTGGCGCGACCGGTTGATGAAGTTTACAACTGCGGTCTTAAGCCCGCTGAAGCTCGTATCAAAGGAGTAATCCTCCAGGAAAGCCCGCGGCAGTGGTATCGCTTCCGGGTCTCCTTCCCGCGCCAGGCGTTCAATTGCCGGCCCGCCCGGATAACCGAGGCCCATAAAGCGGGCTACTTTATCGAAGGCCTCACCGGCGGCGTCATCCCGAGTCTGGCCCAGCAGGCGCATCTTGCTGTGGCTCTCCGCGTAAACGATATCGGTATGACCTCCGGAAACCACCATCGCTACAAAAGGGAAGGGGATCTCCTCGTCAAGCAGGAAGTTGGCATAGAGGTGAGCCTCGATATGGTTGACGGCGATGAGCGGGATGTTAAGGGCAAATGACATGCTTTTGGCGGCCATCAGTCCCACCAAAAGCGAACCTAAAAGACCGGGACCCTGGGTTACTGCAACCGCATTCAGGTTGTTGAATCCAATGCCGGCTTCGGCAAGAGCCGCTGCAATCACGGGATTTAAAGTCTCAATATGGCGCCGGGATGCCACTTCGGGTACGACCCCGCCGAAACGGCTGTGGAGTTTCACTTGTGAAGCGACGACATTAGACATAATCCTTTGACCGTCGGCTACCACCGCGGCTGCCGTTTCGTCACACGAGGTTTCGATGCCGAGAATAAGAACGGCCAATAATGATCCTCCCGATTTTAATTAGCTTTTGCCTGAATGTTTTCGAGCCACATGATAATGGCGTCCTCGTTGTTATCCTGGTAATACCGTCTTCGAACCCCTTTTTCAACAAAACCGAACTCTTTGTACAGCCTGCAGGCAACATGGTTTGAAGGCCGTACCTCCAGCGTCATATGCTTCACGCCCCGACCGGCGGCCCTCCTGATCAACTCCTGCAAAATCCTCTTTCCTACGCCCCTGCCGCGGAAGACGGGGTGGACTGCAATGTTTGTGACGTGGGCCTCGTCGAGTATCAACCACATTCCGCCGTAACCGACCACCTGTCCGTTTTTGAGGGCAACGATGTAATCCGCGAGTTCGTTAAGCAGAATCTCGAAAAGGAACGTATCCCGTTTCCAGGGTACGGGAAAAGAAACGTTCTCGATTGCGACAACCTGGTCGAGGTGCTCCTGCCCCATAGAGTCTATTTTAACCTTCACGCCGAAATCCTCCCGTAACCGCCGGAGGACGTAAGTATTCCGGAATCAGGGAAAATGCGTCGGTACCTCTGCCTGCTGTGAGTTCCTTTAACCCTAAGTCGGCGACTACGGCTCCGCGCGGGTGGCTGTAAATACCCGGTACGAGCACCGCCTTATTCTGTAAAATTTCCCGGAAATGGTCTCTGAATGCCCAAGCTCCCTCGCCGGTAAGTATTATCCGCCTGAAAGATGCAAGCCTTTCTGAGACTCCGGAGGGGGGCGAGGCGAATGGCGAAACAACGGCCTCAATATCTTGGCCGTTCGCCCGGTAAACCGCTGCGTACACTTCGTCCCGGCGCGAGGTAAGCACCGGGCAAACCGGTACACCTCCGGTTGCGAGCGGCGCGGCGAGCGCAAGGAGCGTAGGGATCCCCACCACCGGAAGACCGAGAACCTGTGCCAGCGTTTTGGCGGTGATTAAGCCGAGGCGCAGGCCCGTGAAGGAACCGGGTCCGATGGAAACCGCGATCCCGTCAAGTTCGCGCAAAGTGATTCCGGCCCCGGCTAACAGGTCTTGGATCAACGGGATCAGCCGTACCGAATGAAGCCGCTCTCCTAAGGCAGACTGTTCCGCAAGCAATCCGTCCTTTCCGACGACGGCCATGCTTAAAACCGCGGTGGCCGTGTCAATTCCCAAAACGCAAGACACGCCCTAATACCTCCACGACGGTCAGTGAGCGTTCTCCGGTACCTTTAAAGTGGATAAGCCTGGCATTTTCCTCCCCTTGCAGCCGTAACAATTCGACCTCTAAGCGGTCTTCGGGGAGAGCGTCGGCCACCCGCTCCGCCCACTCAATAATGCTCACAGCGCGGCCGGAAAAGCATTCTTTGCAGCCGATTTCTTCAAGATCCTCCGGGCCGCTCAAGCGATAGGCGTCGAAATGGCAAAGGGGCAGCCGCCCCTCATACTCCCGCAACAATACGAAGGTGGGACTGGTCACCTTGCTCAATACTCCCAACCCCCGTGCTACTCCCTGTGTGAAGCATGTCTTGCCGGCTCCGAGTTCGCCGTATAGGGCAACCACGTCGCCGGCTTCAAGAAACCGGGCAAGTTTTTCTCCGATCGCCCTGGTGGCTTCCGGTGAATCGCTTCGAACCTCTAAAGAATACAATTTATTACGACTCCTCCGAGAATGCGTTCTTCTTCCGTGGGGCGCGGCGATGAGCTTCGCATTACTGCGTCAGGCTCGCCGCCATTTCTCACTTCCCAATCAGGCCCGTCCGGCTGCGCCTTTCTTGTACTGCTCGCTCCTCGCCCCGTTCCGTTATGTTAGGTTCTGCATCTAAGTAACCAGCTTACAGGTCTATTCGCCCCATTTTCAGATTTCTGCTGGTGCGGGCCTTCCGCCCGCATGACGGACTCCTCCGATAATCAAACTGTTACCGGTTTACCGGGCTTCTACCCGTGACGAAGTGCTCGTAGCCTGCAGGCGGCAAATCACTGGTGCTTCCGTCCTGATGGACCAGCCAAACACCCTTTTCCCGGACGACTATCCCCACCGGCCTGCAACTCGACCCCACAGAGGATAGCGCCTCGTTCACTTCCCCCATCGCCTCGGGAGCGACGGTGAATACCAGTTCGTAGTCATCGCCGCCGAAAAGCGCCCACTCAACCGGGTCTATCCCAGCGCGCCTGCCCACCAATTCCGCGGCAGGCTCCACGGGCACGGCTGCACGAAAAAGCCGGCACCCGCAACCGCTTTCGTCTGCAATGTGGTGCAATTCTGAAGCGAGCCCGTCGCTCACGTCGATCAGCGCATGGACGGCCGGTATCGATGACAGCGTCAACCCCGCTTCCACCCGGGGCTCAGGGCGCTTATACTTACGCAGCAGGAAGCTCCGGAGCGGTTCCGGACAGGGAACCCCTTCGTTGGCCAGGAGAAAAAGCCCCGCTGCTCCGCCGCCTAAAGAACCGGTTGTGCAAATGATGTCCCCGGCCTTGGCGCCGCTGCGGTAACGAGCGCAGCCGGGCGCCGATTCTCCGAGAAGGGCTATACTAATAAAGAGGACCGGTGCGGTGGTGGTATCGCCGCCGACTAAACTCACACCGTATTTCTGAGCGGCTTCCCGGAGTCCTTCATAAAGAGCGGCTGCTTCTTCCAAGGAAAAATAATCGGGGAGGCCGGCTGCGACCACAGCGTATAAGGGACGTCCGCCCATTGCCGCAATGTCGCTTATGTTGACCGCCAGCGCTTTGTATCCGACGTCCTCGGGCGCCACCTGGCCGAGCCGAAAGTGAACATCCTCTACCGCCGCATCAGTCGTGAAAAGGATCCATCTGTCCCCGTAATCCAAAACCGCCGCATCATCACCCACACCTTTGATTACTCCGGCGCCGTATTTGATACCTGCCGTCAGGCGGCTGATGAGCCCGAACTCGCCCAATTCACTTAGCCTGGTCATCTTTGCGCCTACCCATTAACATGTTGTTTTTGCTGTACCAAGGAAATCCGCGACAAGTTTCATTGCACAGAATTCCCCGCACATGGTGCATTCGCGTATCCCGTCAGGATTGCGCTCCTGACGCAGTCGCCTGGCTTTTTGCGGGTCGATCGCCATCGCAAGCTGCTGCTCCCAGTCAAGGGCCTTGCGGGCCCGTGACATGGCAAGATCTCTATCCCGTGCGCCGGGGATGCCTTTGACGATATCTGCTGCGTGTCCTGCTATACGTGCGGTAATTACGCCCTCCCGTACGTCATCCGGGGTGGGGAGGCCCAGGTGTTCCGCGGGAGTTACGTAACAGAGGAAATCAGCGCCGGCCATTGCTGCCACTGCGCCTCCGATTGCCGATACCACATGGTCATAGCCCGGTGCAACGTCCGTGACAAGCGGCCCCAGCACGTAGAACGGCGCTTCGCGGCAGAGCGACTTTTGGAGCTGAACATTTGCTGCAACCTGGTCCAGCGGGACGTGTCCCGGCCCTTCCACCATCACCTGGACACCCCGTTCGCGCGCACGGTCTACCAGTTCACCGAGGATGATCAGCTCTTGAATCTGAGCGCGGTCGGTTGCGTCTGCTAGGCAACCGGGCCTGAGGCCGTCGCCGAGGCTCAAGGTTACATCGTATTTAAGGCAGATGTCAAGCAGCCGGTCGAATTCGGCATATAGCGGATTTTCCGCACCGTGGTGCAGCATCCAGCCGAGGATAAAAGAACCGCCGCGGCTTACGATATCTGTAACCCTTCCCTGAAGGCGCAGCCGCTCGATGCTCGCCAAGGTGACTCCACAGTGAACGGTAATAAAATCTACACCGTCTGATGCATGGCGCTCGATTACTTCAAAGATTTCGTCAGCGCTTAAGGCAACGATGCTCCCGTGGCGCTGGAGTGCTTCTATCGCGGCCTGGTATATCGGAACCGTTCCCACCGGTACCGGGCTTCCGCATACAGTCTGCCGGCGCAAAGCGTCCAGATCGCCTCCCGTACTTAAATCCATTATCGCATCGGCTCCTGCCTCGAGTGCTATGCGTATCTTTAGCAGTTCCTGTTCTTTGTCGGTAAAACGTGTGGAAGTCCCGATATTCGCGTTAACCTTCGTTCTCAGTCCGGCACCGATCCCTGCCGGGTCAAGACCGGTATGGTTTTTATTCGCCGGGATCACAATCTTCCCCGCGGCTACTCCGGAGCGAACAAACTCAACAGTCCGGCCTTCCCGGGCGGCTACCCGTTCCATTTCCGGCGTTATTAAACCCTCTTTAGCCGCCTGTAACTGCGTCAATTCAACCCCTCCAGGATTTTAAGCATCAGCGATGCGCTTCCGGCTACATCCGGTGCTCCCGCCACCGCGCTGATTACCGCCACCCGGTTCGCCCCCGCCTCCACTACAGAAGCGACGTTTTCAGGGTTTATCCCGCCGATGGCTACAACCGGTATCTGAACAGCCTGAATGACCGCTGTTAAGAGCGGCAAACCTTTCGGCTCAAGGCCGGGCTTTGTTGCCGTTGCAAAAACCGGCCCTACCCCGATGTAGTCGGCGCCGTCCTGCTCTGCGGCAACGGCTTCGGCAACGCTGTGGGTTGAAACTCCAATGATCGCATGGTCCCCGAGTATCCGGCGGGCCTCGGATACCGGCAGATCCTCCTGACCCAGGTGCACCCCGTCAGCGCCGGACGCCGCCGCTATCTCCACTCGATCGTTGATGATCAGCGGTACTCCCGCTTCGTTTGTAACCTCACGCAGCAGCCGTGCCAGCTCCAAAAAACTCTTTGCCGGCAGTTTCTTTTCCCGCAATTGGATAAGCCCTGCCCCTCCGCGGATTGCTTCCCGAGCAACCTCGGGTACGGGCCGCCTTCCGGTGTGGCTTGTACCTACTATCACGTACAGCCTTAGTTTATTCAGTATTTCAACTTTCTGGTTTAGATAAAATCTCCGGAGAAACTCCTGTTCAAGTTTGTAAGCCAGGAAACGGGTTCTTTTAAAAGTTTCAGCAGCTTCCGGCGCCAGGTACCGCGCTGTTTCTTCAAGAACCCGCGCTGCTTCTTGAACCCGGCGGGCGTTCGCTCTCAGAAAAGCGCCCGTTTTCGGATACGAAGCCTCTTTATAAGCAGTACCGAAATCCCGCGATACATCCCTCGCGGCAAGAGGGTCGGCCGGAAGGTCTGGAGCGGCGCGGCGCAGTTCGTGCCGTGCCGACCTGATAGTTTTAGCCAGGTCGGCATCACCCAAAACAAAGCGGGCGGTGTCTTCTAAAACCCGCAGACCTTCACATGCGCGGTTTAAGTTTGCGTCAAGTAAGCGATAGAATGACTTTATCTCCATAATAGCCCTTCAGTTTATAGGATACAATCCCGAGGAGGGTTTTGTAAAACTCTTTGCTTGGGGAAAAAGCAAAGCTCGCCGATTTATGTAGCGATAGTTTCAGACTGCCACTCAACTGAAAAAACGGCATTTTGACTCGCAACTCCTCCCTAATCGCCGGCAAATCTCAACTCAGTTACGGTTATTTATCTGTAGTTATCCCACGAAGTGGATCACTTTTTTGCTGCAGGACCTCGTTTAGAATCGCCTTTATCGCAATCATGTCCAATGGTTTTTCGAGGAAAGCGGCGGCCCCTTTCTGAAAGGCTGCAGTTATTGTTTCAATTTCGGGAGAAGCGGTCATCATTACGACATCCCCTTCATACGAAATCCTCTGCAACTCTTCAAGGACACCGAAACCGTCGAGCACCGGCAATTGAATATCCAGAAAAACGACGTCCGGTTGGAGCCGGTGCGCGATTTCAACCGCTTCACGCCCGTTCTTTGCGAGTACGGGTAAATGTCCTTGAGCGAGTATTGATGCTTCGAAGAATTCTCGAATCTCGGGTTGGTCGTCGGCTACAAGAACTTTCAGCATCCCACCGGGCATCTGTACCCCCTCGGCGAAACATGGTAAAAGTTCGAAACGACATTTGATCGACGGAATTTTAAGTAGTGGGAGTGGGTTTACCTCCCGAAGATTTCTGGTAATCTGAGCAGCTTGCAATTAATGAAGAAAACAGCTTTAAGAATACCGGATCGTTTTCCCACATTCCTTCAGGGTGAAACTGGACCCCGACCGCAAAAGGATGCGCCTCGGCCTCGATTCCCTCGATCACACCGTCCGGTGCCCAAGCGGTTGCTTTAAAAGTCGGTGCCAGCCGGCTTACCGCCTGGTGATGAAAGGAGTTAACCCGCGGCCGTAAAGTGCCGAAAATGGAGGCCAGCTTTGAGCCGGGAAGGATTTCTATGTGATGTGTACCGTGCCAGCGCGGTGCATCCTGGAAGTGCTTCAAGGGATTGCAAACACCGAGGCTGATGTCTTGTAGGACCTTTCCCCCGGCCGCTACGTTCAATACTTGCAATCCCCGGCATATCCCAAGAACGGGAACCTGCCGGATCAGGGCTGCCCGGGCGACTGCGATCTCAAAAGCGTCACGGCGGGGGGTGATTTTTTTGGTCGACGGTAGGGGCTCCTCACCAAAGTAAGACGGGTCTATATCACCGCCGCCGGAAAGAATGAGCCCATGGACTCTTTCCAAAGCCGCTGCGGCCAGCTCCATAGAAAGCGAAGGCAAGATGAAGGGTAGCCCGCCGGCCTGGGTTACCGCATCTATGTAGTAACGCGTCAGAGAAAACCTTGCTTCTTCTTCATCGAAGGCAGAGGTGATTCCAATTATAGGACGCATAAGCCGCTCCCTTGGTTTTGTTATTGTACACGGAACCGGTAAGACACGTGAACAAACGGAACCATCTCTATAACTCCAATTGTCAAATTCAAAACATAGGTTATCATTTGCTGTAACGTATGGCGGTCGCTGAGAATTCCTGGGGTTCAAACCCCTGCGCAAAAGGTCTACGCAGACGTTACGCAATTCCTTATTCAATTATTCCCATGTCCAGTATTCCCATGTCCAGCGAATTACAGGTGCACCGAACGGAAAGAGCCGCCTGAGGCGACCCTTAGACGGATGGCTGTTCACGGGCAGAGCCGCCATACCGGCTAATCTCCCTTTACTAAATGAGCCCCTCTCGTCAGTGTAACCTTCCCGGTTCGAACCATTTCGAGAATGCCGTGTTCGCTTAAAACCTCACAAAGTGCATCAATCTTTTCTTCGTCTCCGGTCATTTCTACCACCATTGTTTCTTTACCAACATCCACGATGTGTGCGCGGAATATTTCTACGATATCCACAATATCCGACCGGCGTGAGGGATCGGCTTTTACCTTTATCAGTGCAAGCTCCCGGTCGATTACATTTTGGTCCAGGCGTTCGACCTTGAGGACATCTATAAGCTTCGACACCTGTTTAACAACCTGGTCGATAACCCTGTCGTCTCCCTGAACCACAAGGGTAAGCCGGGAGATGTTCGGCTCCTCGGTATGACCGGCGGTGATACTCTCGATATTGAAGTTCCGCCTGCTTAAGAGTCCTGCAATCCGCGCCAGCACTCCGGGCTTATTCAGTGCCAAGACGGCAAGTGTGTGTCTCATATGGCTCACTCCGGTATATTTGGTTAAGGGCCGTGACCGAATAATGGAACAATAGTGCTATAGCTAACTATACCATAAAAGAAACCCGGGGCGAAAGTAGCAAATAACAGACCCCGGGTTTTTTAACTGAGCGAGGAAATGACGCCTGCCCTCTGTAGATACTACTTCTCAATACGAACAGGGCAAATCTTTGCCTCCTTATCATTAAGTAGATTGCCGGGCTTCTGCGGGCAATTACAGTTGAGAACTACTACGGAAGGCGGTGAGAGATCGGTGATCCTGACCCGTGCGATAATCTGTCCACGGCGGGAGACTACCTTTACCTCTTCGCCGTCGTCAACCCCGCTGTCTGCTGCGTCTTTGGGGTTCAGTTCAATGAATTCCTCTGCCGCTAATTGACGGAACCCCTCGACTTTATGCGCGCACGCGCCGTAGAATATGGCGTTTCTTTTTGTGATTAGAGTCAACGGAAACTCTACGTCGGGGCGTTCCACAGGGCCTTCGTACGTAACAGGAACGAGTTTTCCTTTACCGGTCGACCTGCTGAAACCCTCAGCATGCAGGACAGGAACTCCTGAGCGCCATGTGGAGATGCTGTTGTCATTTGGCCCGTATGAGACGGTGTCATAACCCGGGATGAGAGAAGCTATCTCTTTCATAATCTCACCCGGGTGAGCGAAATCAAAACCGGCGGCCCCCATTGCACCGGCGATTTTCCGGATAATCTCCCAGTCGGGAAGGGACCGTCCGACCGGCTCGACAGCCTTGCGAAGCCTTTTTACTTGACGGTCGGCGCAGGTAAATGTCCCCTCCTTTTCCGCAAAACCGGCCGCCGGTAAAATCAGATCGGCGTATGCAGCGGTTTCGTTGAGAAACAAGTCCTGAAACACTATAAATTCAACCTTTTCAAGGCAGTTTATCATCTTTTGCCTGTTAGGCATATCCACTGCTGGGTTGCCGCCTATTATGTATAAGGCCTTGACTTTTTCAGCCAAAACCGCGTCCCATAACTCCGTCAGTGTCAACCCCGTTGACCCGCTCAACCTGGTTTTCCAGGCGGTGGTAAACCTTTCCCTCGCCGCCTTGTCCGTTACCGTCTGAAAGCCCGGGTAAAAGCCCGGCAAACAGCCCATGTCGCAGACGCCCTGGGTGTTGTTTTGTTCTAAAAGGGGATAAAGGCCTGCTGAGGGCCTGCCGATATTTGCTGTAAGCATGGCGAGGTTAATGAGGGCGTAGACAGAGTCCTTACCGTGGCAGTGTTGGGTAATCCCCGTAGACCAAAAGGCTGCCGCCGGTTTGGCAGTTGCGTAAGCCTGGGCTGCTTCCACCACTGTTTCGCGCGGAACGCCGGTAAGCCTTTCCACTCTACCAAGGGGGAAGCCTTCTAAAGCCTCTTTTAAGGATTCAAAGTTCTCGCACCTTATCTGCACAAAATCCTCGTCTACCAGACCCTCCTCGACGATTACCCTGGCCATACCCATAAGCAAAGCCAGGTCTGTTCCCGGGTATGGCTTGAGCCATAAGTGGGCGAAGCGGTGGAGGTCGTTTTCCACAGGGTCTATGACAATCAGTTTACTCCCGTTTTTCACTGCCCGTTTCAGCTTCTGGGCGATTACGGGATGGGTCTTTGTGATGTTGGCTCCCGCAAGCAGAATGCAGGCTGCTCCCTCCACATCCGAAGCAGGGTTTGTTGTGCCGCCGATGCCGGTAGTTTCCCAAAGGGCTTCTAAACTGGCGGCGTGCGAAAGGCGGGCGGTGTTATCGACGTTATTCGTGCCTAAAACGGTTCTGGCAAACTTTTGGATGAGGTAAGCATCTTCGTTGGTTAACTTGGCGGAAACCACAAACGCGATCTGATCGCCTTTATACTGAGACAGTCTTGCTGCCACAGAACGGACCGCGTCGTCCCACGAGATTTCAGTAAACCCTTCTTCGGTTTTCACCAGCGGGGATTTAAGTCTGTCGGGCGAGTAGATGAAGCGCCAGCCGAAACGACCTTTTGCACACAACAGGTCACCATGAGCGCTGACTATTTTGGACTCGCGGATGCCGAGTTTCACCCCGCAACCCGTGCTGCAGTAAGGACAAACTGTTTTTATGTAATTTTCGGGCCGCTGGTACTCTTTGTAAACGAGGCCGCCTACAGGACACCTTTCCACACATTCCCCGCAGGATTCACATGAGGATTCGACAAGCGGTTTTCCTCCCGAAGTCGTGACCTTGCTCCTGTAACCCCGCCCTGCAATCGCAATCGCGTTGATGTGGAGGAGCTCGCCGCATATGCGCACGCATCTTTCACAGAGCACGCATTTGGCCGGATCCAGGTCGAAGAAAGGGTTAGAGGTGTCAGGCTCCGGGCTGGTTTGTGCAAACCTCAGCCGTGCAAGTTTCCTTCTGTCGATCCGCAGGTAAGCCATCACCCGCTGGAGTTCACACCTGCCTTTTTTCCGGCAGTTGCGACAGTCGTCGTGATGATTTGCTATCAGTAATTCAACGAGACCACGGCGGATTTCATCGACTTCGGAGGTTCTTGTTTTGATCACCATTCCCTCTTTAACCGGAGTCCTACAGGACAAAACCGGCCCCTTGCCTTCCAATTCGACGTAACACAGCCGGCACACACCCGCAGGACTCAGGTCGGGGTGGTGGCACAGGTGAGGGATGTAGATATTATTACCCAGAGCCGCCTCTAAAACGGTCATCCCGTTCCGGGCGGAAACCCTTTTGTCGTCAATGAGAAAAGAGAGTTCCTCCATAACAATCTAACCTCACATCCGGCAAACACCCGCACGGCAGCGGTGTTTGTGAATATGCTCCTCATACTCCCTGCGGAAGTAGCGGATCGTTGTGAGAACCGGGTTGGGTGCTGTTTTACCCAGACCGCACAGGGAGCTTTTTGCTGTGATCCTACCGAGTTCCTCAAGCAGTTCAATATCGCCGGCCTTTCCCTTGCCCTTGGTGATGTCATCGAGGATATCAAACATCTGCTTTGTCCCCAAACGACAGGGGATGCATTGGCCGCAGGACTCCCGTTGCGTGAAGTCCAGGAAAAAGCGCGCCAGGTCGACCATGCAGGTATTTTCGTCCACGATTACCATGCCGCCCGAGCCCATGATCGAGCCTGCAGAGGTAAGCGAATCGAAATCAACGGGCATGTCAAGCATATCCGCCGGGAGGCAGCCTCCCGAGGGACCCCCGGTCTGAACGGCCTTGAACGGTACGTTTCCCTGAATCCCCCCGCCGATATCGAAGATTATCCTGCGCAAAGAAGTTCCCATGGGTACCTCGACGAGGCCGCAGTTGGCCACCTTGCCCGTCAGGGAAAATACCGCGGTGCCTTTACTTTTTTCCGTGCCTCTTGCGGCGAACCAGTCGGCCCCGTGCAGGATTATCCGGGGGATGCTGGCAAAGGTTTTGACGTTGTTGAGCAGGGTGGGCTTGCCCCACAGGCCTGCTTCCGAAGTGCGGGGGCGGGGGAGGGGGAGGGGCAGTCCCCGGTAACCCTCAATCGACCGGACCAGGGCTGTTGACTCGCCGCACACGAAAGCCCCGGCTCCTTGAAAAACTTCTATTTCAAAATTAAAATCGGAGCCTTGAATTCTACCGCCGAGGAACCCTTTTTCCCTTGCCTGTTGAATGGCGGTTTTCAGCCGGTTGACCGCTAACGGGTACTCCGCGCGGACATAGATATAACCCTTAGAAGCACCGATGGCGTAACCGGCGATAATCATTCCCTCCAGAACGGAGTGGGGGTCGCCTTCCATTACAGAACGGTCTTGAAAGGCACCGGGGTCGCCTTCGTCTCCGTTGCAGACCACAAACTTTTCTTTACCGGGAGCACGGTAACAGGCGTCCCATTTCCTGCCTGCTGGAAAACCTGCGCCACCCAGTCCCCGCAGTCCGGACCGCTTTACCTCTGCGATGATCTCATGCGGGGACATTTGCGTAAGCGCTTTCAGTAAGGCCTGGTAACCCCCGGCGGCGAGGTAGTCGGCGATGTCTTCCGGGTCGATACTTCCGCAGTTTTTCAGGATCACCCGTTCTTGCTGATGGTAAAAAGGAACTTCGTCGTAGCGGCTGAACGGCTGTCCGGACGCGGGATCGCGGTAAAGGAGCCGCTCCAGGGGTTTGTCTCCGGCGATTATAGCGGCGACGATGTCTTTTGCGTCCTCGGATTTAACCTTTGTATAGAAGAAGCCTTCGGGCCTGGTTACGACAACAGGTCCCTGTTGGCAAAAGCCGTGGCAACCGGTCCTTTTGAGACGTATCCCGGTTGCACCTGCATTCGTCAGTTCGGTTTCGAGCAGGGAATAGACCTGGTCGCTTCCGCCGGAAAGGCAGCCCGTGCCCTGGCAAACACAAATGATGCGCTCATTTTCAGGCATCCCGGTCTTCCTCCCCGAGACTTTGGAATAATATCTGTACCCTCTCAGGCGTCATTTCGCCGAAAACGTCTTTGTTTACCCTCACGCACGGTGCCAAGGCACAGCAGCCGATACACCCTACGGTCTCCAGTGTATACTCAAGGTCTGTGGAAGTTTCTCCCTCTTTGAGCTGCGTGATACCCTCTATCTCTTTCAGGATCTGCGGCGCCCCGCGGACGTGGCAGGCAGTGCCGCGACAGACCGCAATTCTTCTTCGCCCCAAAGGCTGCAGCCTGAACTGGTCGTAGAACGAAGCAACGGAGTAAACGTCACTCGGCGGGAGGTGCAGGTATTTTGCGATTTCTTCCACGGCTTTATCCGGGAGGTAACCAAGCCCCGACTGGACCTCCTGTAAAATCGGGATCATTTCGTGCCGCGACTGCCTGTAATAGGGGAGTATCTCTTTCACGAAAACAAGCTCTTCGTCCATAGGATGCTACTTCCTTTCCTTATGGCAGGGAAGTTGTCTCTCCCGCCAAATCCCGGCAAGTGAAACAGGATCCGTAAGTGAACTTCGCCAGCGCCCGGTGGGCGCTGCATTTAGGTGAGAATGCATGCGGGCAACTGCCGGCGGCTGCTATCTTGCTGCCTTAGCAAAGTCTGTCGACACCCAGGGCCTCTTCCCCTGAAGCGACTGGTCCCGGCTGTACGTCACACACATAAAACCGCAGAGCCTGCACCTGTTGCACTTATCGGTATCCACGTAGATGTTCCCGTCCTTAGGCGAAATGCTGATCGCGTCCACCGGACAGACGGTCAAACAGAAGGGAGCGGGGCAAAAATGGCTACAGATCATATTCAGCATCTTGGCAACCTCCTTCTTAACCTAAGATCCTGTCGATCTCTTCCAAATCCGATTCCATTATGTAAGGAATCCCTGTCACTTCGGCGGCTTCCCGGGTCAGCGCGACCAGATCGTTTCTTTCTATCGCACCTAATTTGAACTTGCGCGCTCCAGCCATAAGCTGTTTCAAGCCGACCGCTAACCTGTCATAGTACGTGTAGATACCGATCGCTGCCGGAGGGATCTTTTCAAAGTCTTTCCCGTATTTTTCCTTGAGTGCGGCGGCGCCGACGAAGGTACGGAGGACGGCGTCCCGGTACTCTTTGCCTTTTCCGTATACCTCTTCTAATTTCCTCCCCTGAGTCTTGCCGACCATGGCTGCAGTTAGGGTAGCCCTTCCCATGCAAACCGCCTTGATGTAAGGCGCTCCCAGCGCGATGGCCTTAAAAATGTGGTCTTCAAGCGATATCCCGCCTGCTATAGCACATGCCGGTACAAACTCGCCTTTTTCTTCCAGTCTCTTCAAGAATCTATAAAGTAGGCTCTCGAGGTGAACCGTTGGTATTCCCCATTCGTTCATCATCCGCCAGGGGCTCATGCCGGTTCCGCCACCGGCGCCGTCTACGGTCAGCAAATCAATTTTCCCCATGGAGGCGTATTTTACCGCCCGGGCCAGGTCGGCTGCGCGGTAAGCACCAGTTTTTAGCGTGACATATTTTGCTCCGAGGCTTCTCAGTCTTTCGACTTCCTTAAGGAAGGCTTCTTCTTCCACCATACCTAAACGGGAATGCCTTTCAAACTCGCTTATGCCCCCGAGTTTAAACTGTTCCTGGACCGCCGGGTCTTCCGGGTCAGGTTGTACAATGTACCCGCGTTGTTTCAACTGTAAGGCCCTTTCTAAGCTGGGTAGTTTTACCTCGCCGCCGATACATTTGGCGCCCTGCCCCCACTTGAGCTCGATTCCTTCAACACCGAGTTTATCTATTGCGTACTCGGCAACGCCCAAGCGCGTATCTTCCACGTTTAATTGCACGACCATCAACCCGTGGCCGTCGTACCAGTCCTTAAAAACCTGAACCCTTCTCGCGAGCTCAGGGGAGTTGACCACCTTGCCGTTGCTGATCTCGGCGTTCGGGTCCATACCGCAGACGTTTTCGCCGCAAACCAGGATGGTCCCGCAAATGGCCGCTCCGACGGCGCAACCCTCCCAGTTTATCCTGGCGATATCGGTTGAGCCGAGAGCACCGGTGAAGAAGGGGTATTTCATTTTTACTTTGTTGCCGGGAGTTCCCACTTCTGTAGAAATATCTACGGCCGGGAAGGTTGCTTTATCCGGGTCGGCTTCGATGCCTACAGCTCCGACACATGTTCCTTGAATATTGAAGTAGGAAAAATCAACGGGGTAGTCTTTTTCCGCTCCACTGGTAGATGTACCGAACGGCTGGGGATAGATGATCTCTCTGCCGCGAAGAGAGGACCTGCCTACCTCGCAATAGCCGGGACAGCCGTCCACGCAAGTCACACACAGTCCTGATAACGGAGCGGGGGAGACGCGGGTGGTTGTTACAGTGGCTGCACTTACATTAGGTTTACTTAAGCTCATTCTTCATAAACCTCCTTGTTCAGTTTACGGCAGCATCACATAGCTGCCGTTTTCTACTGTAAAGCTTCGCCTTACTGGTTTGGTAAATTTTTCGGGAATAAGAAGGTGGTAGTAAAGTATAGCTCACCCCCAGTCATGTTTTAAAAGTTCCTGGTGCCACGTTTGAAGACAAAAAACCCCTGCAGCATTCAACTGTCAGGGGCGCCATTGCCTCCCGGTTCAAGGGTACGCCGTTGTACCTAACCTATAGAGACCGTTCAACAACTCCCTAAAGAACATCAACGGACCTGTTGAGCTTCCACTTTTTTAAGTTAATTTATTAACGACAATCGGTTAGAAGTAATTCAAGATTTCTCCATCAGCCGAGAATCTTTTCAACCTCTTCTGCATCGACGTCCGCAATATACCTAATGCCGGTTAACTCCGCTGCTTCCCGTGTAAGTGCAGCCACGTCGTCGCGGTCAATGAGGTCGAGTCTGAACTTGCGGGCACCGCACATAAGCTGCCTCAGGCCCTGGGCTAGGCGCTGGAAGTATGTGTAGACACCGATGGCTCCAACAGGCAGGCGCTTGAAGCCGTCGCCCAAAATCTCCTTAAGCTCGGTAGCCCCGATGAATACCTGCTCGATGGTATCACCATATTTCTGGTATTCGGCTGCAACTTTACCCTCACGTAACGCTTCGCCGACTGTTTTTCCAACCATCGCAGCCGCTAACGGCGCCCTTGCCATTCCGACAGCTTTCATGTAAGGCGCACCGATTGCGAGCACCTTGAAGATGTGGTCTTCCAGGCTGAAACCGCCGGCCATTGCCACAGGCGGCAGATACTTCTCCTTTTTCCTCAGAGTTTCCAGGTAATTGTATAAAAGGGCCTGCAAGTGCAGGGTAGGTACGCCCCACTCGTTCATCATGCGCCAAGGACTCATCCCGGTGCCGCCGCCGGCTCCGTCGACCGTCAGTAAGTCGAGCTTTGCGTCAGATGCGTACTTAACGGCCCGTGCCAGGTCTGCCGGGCGGTATGCACCGGTTTTCAGAAAGATATACTTAGCACCGGCCTTACGCAGTTCTTCGACACGCTGCATGAAAGACTCGTAGTCCACCATCCCGATTCGGGAATGGCGCTCGAACTCTTTGAATGCGCCGGCTTCAAAGGCTGCCTGCACCGCCGGGTCTTCCGGGTCGGGTAAAACGATATAGCCGCGGCTTTTGAGCTGCAGCGCCCTTTTTAGGGTGTTCAGCTTCACCTCCCCGCCGATGTCCTTGGCGCCCTGACCCCATTTCAGTTCTACTGATGTGATACCGTATTTCTCGATGACCCATTCATGGACGCCAAGACGGGTGTCCTCTACGTTGGCCTGAACCGCTATAAACCCGTCGTCCCCGGCCCACTCGGTGAATGCCTTAATCCGCTCTTCCATGGCTGGTGATTTTACGATTCTGCCGTTTTTGATTTCCGCTTTTGGGTCCATTGCACAAACATTTTCACCGATGACAATACCGCATCCGGAGATCGCCGCTCCGGCGGCAAGGTGCTCCCAGTTATTAGCGGCGACGTTGGTCGAACCCATTGCTGCAATAACAAAGGGCAGCCGCAGCTTCAGGCTTTCGTCCGCTCCCAGGGCGCTCCGCAGGTCTACCGCCGGGAAGATCGCCTTGTCCGGGTCAGGGTCCACACCATAGGCGCCTACCGCGGTTCCCATGATACTGAAATGCGAATAGTCGATGGGGTATTTTTTCTGGGATGCGGAAGTGGTTTTCCCGAAGGGTTGCGGGTAAAGCACTTCTTTTCCGCGGATTGCCGATCGCCCGACCTCGCAAAGACCCGGGCAGCCGTCGAGGCAAGTTACACACATTCCACTGACGGAACTTTGAGTCTGGGTGCGTAATTTCGTCAATGTTGCTGCAGAAGCGTTTATTCCAAGACTGTACACTATTATCATCCTCCAAAGCATGAAAATAAGAACATAGTGGAAATGCGTTTTATCTTCTTGTCTGTTTATTGATTGAAGAAATGCCTGTTTTGCCTGTAAAAAACCCACCTCGCTTCGATTTAAGGTTTTTATGAATTAGGTTCAGCAACTTTTATGTCCAGGCAAGGGTTCTACATAGATCGGGACCTTACCGGTATTCTGTGTCGGACTTACGACCCCATGACTCATGACTGCTGTTTTAAGGTAGATAACGCTCTATTTCCCACGGGTGAATCTCCGCTAAAAACTCATTCCACTCTTTCTCTTTTTCCCTTACGTAAAGGCGGTGAATTGACTCTCCCATAATTGTCTGGAGTAAGACATCGTCTTTTAACGCCTCGATCGCGGCGCCGAGGTGGCGGGGGAGAGTCTTGCCGCGGGCCGGGTCATTAGCCGAAAAGCTGCCGTTCGTTATCACCGGCAGGTCCGCAGGTTCTGAAATGCCTCTTATTCCGGCAGCAAGAACGGCCGACAGAAGCAGGTAGGGATTGCTGAGGGCATCCGGAACCCAGTATTCGAGGGCCGGTTCATCACCGGACAGTGCGGTGGTTAACATAGCTGTCCGGGTATCGGGAGACAGACCGGCTAAAATCTGCCCCTTGCTGGAAGCGAGTCTTTTATATGAGATAACCGAGGGGCAAGCCAAAGCGGTAAGACTCCCGGCGTGTTGCACAAGTCCAGCCGCAAAGTTGTGTCCCACCCTGCTCAACTCCCATGTACTGCTGGTACCGGTGAACAGATTTTTGCCTTCTTCCGTAAGGACGAGTAAAAGAGACATACCTGCACCGGGGTATTCCTTAAACGGCTTCGGGATGAACGACGCGTATAGACCGTGGCGCTGGGCAACCGCCCGGATGACGAACTTCGCGGTAACGATCTTGTCGGCGATTGCCGGTAATGCATCTGCTTTGAGGTAAATCCGGTTCTTTCCTGGATCTTCCCCGTGGTGCGAAAAAGCCACTTCTATTCCCATTTCATCGAGGGTATTTACTAAGTCGCGGCGGGCGTTTTCGCCGAGATCCAAAGGTGAAAGATCGCACAGGCCTGCATAGTCTTGTGGGACAAGAACCGGTTTGCCCCGCTCGTTTACGTGAAACAGGAAAAAGTCTATGGCCGCCCCTATGGAGAGACGGTAGCCCCCTGAGGCTTTTCCTAACACTTCTTCCAATACCCCGCGGGAGCAACCGGAAAAACGTTCACCTGTTCTTGTATGCCCGTTGCAGATAAGCCTTGCAACAGCGCCGTCCCGGGGGCGCCAGGGGAACAGTATGAAGGAAGAACAGTCGGGGTGCAGAAAAACCTTTTCTTGCATGTCAGCCACGCCGGTAAACACAGAACCGTCCACGGTTACCTGGTTGGCCAGTACCCTTTCCAGTTCGGTAATAGGTACGGCTATGTTTTTCACCCGTCCGAATATATCTATAAACTGTAACCGGAGAAATCTAACGTGTTGTTCTTGTACCAATTCATGAATATCGGCGATCTTATACACACTATCCACCTCTCGATCAACAAAAAAATCCCCACTCAGGTTGCAGGAATCCGACCACAACCCGGAGGGGACTTCGTTGCCCCGATCACTTATTTATGGTAAAACAGCTTAATGCTTGTGCAATATTATAAAACAAAATCGTGGAAAATCAACCCTAAGCGCAAAAAAGTTCGGTGTTATTCTTTTATAGTACTGCGACACCGGATTTTATCTAAGGATGCGATTATCTCCTTAGCAACCCTTGCCATGGGCTGTCTCCGGTTCATGCTTAAGTGTCTCATGTAGTGATATGCTTCCCGCTCGCTCAGCCCTTTCTTCTCTGCCAGCAAGCCTCTCGCCTGTTCCACCAGCCGCCTCTCGACAAGATTCTTCTGCAACTTGGCGTTTTCGTGCTCAAGCGCAGATAGCCTTTGGAAGTTTGCCACTGCAACCTCTACCGCCGCAGCGATGTTGGCTTCTTCGATGGGCGGTAAAATGTAAGCCATGACCCACCCCTTCTTTGCCTGTTCGACAATCACTTCCTCATTCCGCGAATAAAATATTACCGCCATCAGCCGGTGTTCTTCCAGTATTTGCAACGCACCGGACCCGCCGCAATCGGGGATGGAAGGGTCAATAATCATTGCATCCGGATGAACTTCGAAGGCAAGGCGAAGGGCCGAGCGGGCTTCTGAGGTAGCTGCTATAACGTTATGGCCCAGCCTCAACAGCATGTCCCGCAAGTGGTTGCAGTCCGGTTGATCCGCCACCGCAAGAAGGATACGGTAACCGTCCAATGGTACTCACTACCTTCCGTATTGTATTTTAACATAAAAAAAATCCCCTTACAGGGGTTTCCCCGGTAAGGAGACATGAGGATGATAAAGGTGTCTCTATAATGAAAAAAAAACGCCTCAGCAAAATGCTTTGGGCGTCATTGCCTCTTCAGCGGGTACAGTCGTTGTACCTAAATATAATTAATTGCGCTACCTGCGTTTCTTAATCCTTCCGGTCACGCCGTGCGAGAGGATGATCGCATCCGCAATCTCCCGCATGGGCAAGCGCTTATCCATGCTCAGCTTCTGGATGCGCCGGAATGCTTCGCTCTCTGAAATACCGAGATTTTCCATTAGAAGTCCTTTGGCTCTCTCGATAGCTTTGCGGTTTTCGAGGTTTGTTTTTAAGTTCCAGACTTTCTGCTCAAGACCGATGATTTCCCGGTAGTTAGTCAGTGCAATTGTCACCGCCGGAATCAGTACTGTTTCGTCAAAGGGCTTGACAAGCATTCCAAAGACCCGTGTCTGCTTGGCCTTTTCCAAAGTTTCCTCCCAGAAACGGGAGCATACCACAATGACCGGGGCGAGCTTATCTTCAGAAGCGATGGAAGCTATTTCGAAACCGTTTATACCCGGCAAATGCGCCGAAACAATAGCCAGTTCAACCTGGCGCATACGGATCAGATTCAGGGCGGCCGCACCTTCCGCAACTTCTCCCACCAAGTGATAGCCGAATGTGCTGAGCCAGGTTGCGATATTTTTTCGCCAACCGGCGTCCTCATCGGCAACGATCACTCGTTCCCTCACTGAGAAGTCCTCCTGCTGAACAAAAAACGCCCCGCAGTATACCCGACTGCACAGGGCGCCATTGCCACCTTAGAGAATACGTCGCTGTACCCTCGTAATATTTACAGTTTCAGCACTCAAACCAAAACCTACACGCTGTGAACAAAAAACACCGCCGTGGTGCTGAGTGTTCCCCCTGAGAGGTTTCGTGCTGTTGTGGTTATAATTATACTTAACACATATTGAAAATCAATACCTCGGACAAGGAAAATAAAGGAAGAATTCTCGACCCGCTTCAGTAATGTACAATGCACCTAAGGCATTCATGGCTGCCGGTAGAGGTGAGACTACCTGCCTGCGTTAACCTGCAAACGTTTCGACGACCCCTCGCGCAGTCTTTACAATAAGATCTAACAGCCTGAGGCCGCCGCGATAGCCTAATATGGGCCAACGGTCGCAACTGCACCGGTCATATACAGGGAAGCCTATCCGGAATAACGGCACCCCTGCACTTTTAGCGATTCCAGTCAAATATGAGGGACCTAAAATCATGTCTGTTCCGCCTTGGTAAATAATACGCTCAATTTCAGATAGTTTGCTGCCGGAAATGATAACCGGCGCTTTGGCATACTTTTTTGCAATCGTTTCAATTTCGTGAACAAAGAGATCGCTGGGCGTATTGCTCATAACTGCTACCGGTTCCATTCCTAATTCGCAAGCAAAATGTGTAAGGGGTGAGATAAGATCGGGATCTCCCGTTATCACAAACCTTTTCCCGGCCGTATATCGCTTTGATTTTCCCATTGCATCGAGGAGATTTTCCCGTTCGCGTTCATAGGCGGGGGGAATCCCTGCGCCGGTGAGGCCTTTGATTTGGTCAACGAAACGATCGGTAAATGTCAATCCTATGGGAAGCGGACCATAATGGGCCGGGACGCCGAATTTCAGGTAAAGGTAATCAGCACCGGCTCCTCCGGCATGCCTGCAAAGGGCGATTGTTGCAATGGAGTTTGCTGCATCGGCAAGCTCTTCAGGAAAGGTATAATTCGAAGCCGGGCCGGCCATATGCTCTTCCGGTCGGGTACCCAACGTTTCCGAACCATCGTATAACATTGTAAACGGAACACACATGCCGGCCAAAATGCGTTTCACCTCGTGAAGATCACCGGGGTTTAGCATGCCGGGGATGATATTAAGTTTTCCATTGCAGGCCCCTTTAGGCCTCGCAAGGAGTTCAAGTACTGCCTTAGAGGCGATATCGTACCCGTTTACGTAGCTGCCCGAAGGCTGAAGCGCGTCTATGGACGCTATTTTAACGAACTCTTGCGATCGGAATTTCATCTCGGTGAGCCAGTTATTGATCATTTCGGCGGGGGAATCGTGGAGGCAGGTGTTTGTTAGATATATCAAACGCAGGTTGTACTTATTTGCAAGGCCGTAAACATCTTCAACGAACTTATGCCGGCTGCAGGAAACTTCATGAAAGAAGGGTTTCCCCGAATTTAGTTCCTTGAAGTGGCGTGAAAGCATGAAACGCATATAGCCGCAACAGCTTTGGGGGCCGTGTACAAGGGCCGTTGCTCCCTTAATGCCCGAAATCAGGTATATCGCTCCGAGGGGTTGACAGACGTGGCAGGGACGTTCGACTGCGGTTTGCACACCAGACGCATTTGCCATAAGGTAATCCCCGCCCTCCGTTATTAGCATGAACAGGTGTATCGGCCGTTCCTTGAAAATCAAAGGTCCATAGTGTCACGGTTCTTGGACCGCTTTGCCCTGAGGTGTATCGTTAAGCTGTTGGACTTAGTAGCAGGTTTTGAAATTTTGACCGGTTGAAAGCCGGCCGAAACTTATGGATCTGCCGGACGGCTTCCAAAAAGCAAACGCCCAGGAAAACATAAAGTTTCCCCGGGCGTCTTCGCCCTGCTTTACCCCATCGTAAAGCAATTCGTAACTTTAGCTTACCAGCAAGGAGTTGGCGTTGTCAATGCCTTATGTCGTTCACTTTTAGTTTTTTCAATATTGGCGACTGTTCACGCCGGTGATTTTATGATAATCTCACAATAGCTTTCAGCTTCAGCGAAGCGTATTAAAGGGTTTTTGGTAATAAAATGTTATGCGCGATAAATGTGATGTTTTGATAATCGGCGCCGGGATAGTCGGGTACACCGTTGCAAGGGAGCTGCTGCGGAGGGGAGTCGACGACATTGTCATTGTGGAGAAGGAGGAAGCTCCGGGCAAGCACGCCAGCGGCAGGAACAGCGGTGTGCTTCACGCCGGTATTTACTACTCCCCCGAAACGTTCAAGGCGAGGTTTACAGTCGAAGGCAACCACCTCATGAAGGAGTTTTGCCGTGAAAAGGGCCTGCCGCTGTTAGAGTCGGGCAAGGTGATCGTAGCCAAAAATGAAACCGAAGTCCCCGGCATAGAGGAACTCGAAAGAAGGGCGCGGGCCAACGGCGTGAAAGTGAGACTGATTGACGCCAACGAACTGAAGGAAGTTGAGCCTTACGCCTTCACCTGCCAAAAGGCCCTTTACTCGCCGAATACTGCCGTAATCAACCCTAAAAGGGTTCTCCGGTCGCTTGAAGAAGAGCTCCTTTCTTCGCGCAAAGTGGCAATTCTATATCGCACCTTGTTCACCGGATTAAAAGGAACGGGGACGGTTGTTACCAACCGTGGGGCAATTGCGTTTTTTAAAATGGTTAATGCCGCAGGAGCATTCAGCGAGACTGTGGCCCATGCTTTTGGTTTAGGATACGAGTATCGCATTATTCCGTTTAAAGGGACGTACAGGAGACTCCGCCCGGAAAGAGGCTATCTGGTAAAAGGCAACATATATCCTGTGCCCGACCTCAGGAACCCCTTCCTGGGGGTGCACTTTACCAGGAGCGTAGACGGTGAGGTAACGATCGGTCCTACTGCAATTCCGGCTCTGGGCAGGGAAAACTACGGTATTTTGCGCGGGATAGCAGCAGAGGCGATTGGTATCCTGTGCCGTGACGCAACCCTTTTTATCTTTAATCCTGCCTTCCGGAGCACCGCGTTCGGGGAAGTCCGGAAATACTGCAAGAACGCATTCTTTACAGAGGCAAAGAAGCTTGTTCCGGTACTGGAAAAGGCGGATATTTTGCCAAGCAATAAAGTAGGAATCAGACCACAATTGGTGGACTGGAGAACAAAAAAGCTCGTGATGGACTATGTAGTATTAAAAGACGGGGATACCGTCCACATCTTGAACGCGATTTCCCCCGGGTTTACTTCTTCAATGTCCTTTGCCCGTTATGTGGTCAACAAACTGTTAGAACGGGAAGGTTAATCATTCAATCGGTTCGTTTTCGACGAGGTGCCAGATGCCGCAAGGACAGGCCCCCGCACAGAACCCGCAACCGATACACCTATCGGCGTCCACAGCCATTTCAAAGCTCCCGTTCCCGTTTTCTTTCCTGGAAATCGCGGTTTGGGGACAAACCGCGATACAGATCCCGCAGTCCCGGCAGGTTCCGCACGAGGAACATTGGGTTGAACACTGTTCGATACTCTCAAAGCGCGTCAACCTCGGATCAAAGTATTCCACTTTTATGCGGGAGTAATCAACCCGCTCCCGCGTATCAGGTTGCGGTTCTTTGCCCGCAAGGATCTCCGAAATGGCCAGCGCCGCCTTTCGGCCTGCTCCGATGGCGTCGGTTAGAAGCCCCAGCCTGACGGCGTCGCCGACGGCAAATACTTGCGGGTCGGTGGTCTGGTATACTTCGTTGACCTTAACAAATCCGCGTTCAGTCGCCACGGTTTCAGGGAGAAAATCCAGGTCAGGGGCATCCCCGATCGAAATAATGACGGTATCGGCAGGAATAACCTCACCGGTTGAGAGCTCGAGCCCTTCGTCGGTAACCGCTTTGCTGAAACACGGCCAGCGGAACTTTGCGCCGACGGCTTCGGCTGCTTTCCGCTCCTTCCCGAAAGAAAGCGGCTCTTGAATATCGATCAGGGTAATATCTTCCGCACCCAAACGGTGTGCTTCGGTGGCGACGTCGCACCCCACATTGCCGGCGCCGATGATTACCACGCGCCTTCCGACCTTGGCCTCACCCAACTTACTCCGGCGGAGGAAATCAAGGGCAGGGACCAGCCTTTCTTTGCCCGGAATGGGTATGAGCCGCGGTTTTTGCGCTCCTACGGCGATAACCACAAAGTCATAATCAGCCTTTAACCGCTCAAAGTCTTCGCGTCCGAGGCGCTGCCGGAGATGAACATGCGGGATCACCTTTTTCATACGCTCCAACTCGGCGTTTACAACTTCATCTGGAATCCGGGCGCTGGGGATGGCGGAGGAAAGCTTGCCTCCGAGCGACTCGTGCTGGTCGTAAATAACAGCTTCATGACCTAACAGCCGGAGTTGCCAGGCCACGGAAATGCCGGCCGGACCTCCGCCGATGACTGCTATTCGCTTTCCGGACAGCGGCGGAAGCTCCGGCAGTCTGGCCTCGAGACTTGCCTTGCCTAACCGGGTGATATCCGGGGGGATCATATTGAGAACCTTACGGGTGCATCCCTGCATGCAGAGATTTGGACAGAGATAGCCGCAGACTGCAGCAGGGAAGGGCGTATAGGCAAGTGCTAAGTCTACCGCTTTGTCAAACCGGCCTTCGCGGACCAACCGCCAGCGTTCATGGACCGGGATGCCGGTAGGACAGCTCGCTTCACAAGGGGCAAGGGCCTTTCGGTTTTCCCATACGGGAACCCAGCGGCGAAGATTCCCGGTGGTGATTAGCGGAATCGGACTCCGGTCGATGTCAACCAAATCACCGATTAAGCCGCCGCGTCCGAGTTCCTTATCCCAGACTTCCCGCCGGAATGCGCTCATGGACCGCCGGGGGCGGGCAGACCTTTCGAGGGGACTCTGCGCCACAAGAAGCTGCCATTGTGTCCGGTCGGAAAGCTCGTGAAAAAGGTCCGCACGGCCGATGGCGTCTAAGAAGATCGGCAGCTTCTTGACCAGCCACTCCCAGTCTGCATCGGAGATGGATACAAGCTTGGCATCGTGTAGGCTGTATCCTTTGTGCGGACCCCGGAAGTAAATCTTACCGCCTACCATGCCTACGCAAGGACGGTACCCCAAAACATTCTCCGGGTTCTGGGGTTCGACGCCGCACACAACGGCGATGCCCCCTGCCATAAACTCGGCGAAGTAATCGCCGACGGAACCGAGGACCCAGAGTTCCGGTGGTTCGAAACGGGGGTTGTGCTTGGTCATCGTCATACCGCGCGCTCCGATGTTGCCCGCGATGTAAATCTTGCCCTGGGCCATGGCGTTTGCCGTTCCGTTCGCCGCATTGCCGTGAACGATGATCTCGGCGCCCGCATTCAGCCAGCCTACGTCATCGGACGCCGGTCCCATGATTTCAATACGCGTGTTGGGGAAGCCCATGGAACCCACGCGCTGGCCAGGCGGGCCGGTGATCTTTACCAGGACCGTGTCATCTCCCGCTTTCCACAGCCGGCCCCCAATCCCGTGCTGGCCGTAAGCCTCAATCTGCAGCTTTCTGTGGCCGGCTTCCACCGCTTTTTGGATTCTTTCTTCGAGAATGCGCGATTCTATACGGCGGCCGTTTTCTATACCAGAAATTAAGTAAAACTCTTGGTTATTCATGAGCTGTCTCCCCGCTAAAACTTTAACTTACAGGCAACCTCAAGTGCCGGAAACGCTGCGCTCATTCCGGCTGCTTGTTGTTGGTAGGCGGAGCCCACCCAACAAATCTCGGTTCCAGGTTCTGAATTCTGGATTCTGACTCCTGAATTCTGACCTGCAATTTACTCAGACTACGTACTTTATCTGCAGTCGTTCAGCCGCGTGATAGTCGTCAATTCCTAAAGCGTCGGACATCCCGATCGGAAGTGAAGTGGAACGTCCGAGCGGCGCCAAAATCTTCTTGAGTTCGGTGTCAAAGCTGAGAAAAACGTCCACCACCCGTTCAGCCACCTTTTCCGGGTCAAGCCGCCGGTAAAGGCGCGGGTCCTGCGAGGTGATGCCTTTGGGGCAAAGGCCGATGTTACAAATGTTGCACCGGTCGGATTCCGAGCCTACGCAACCGGCGGCCGCCTGCATGATGTACTTGCCTATTTGAACGCCGCTTGCCCCTAACATTATAAGCGCTGCGGCGTTGGCTGCTAAGTTGCCGTTCTTTCCGATACCGCCGCCGGCGAAGAGCGGGATCTCGTTCTGCTGCCCAACCTTAACCAGATTTAAATAACACTCACGGATGTTGCTAGCGATCGGGTGCCCCATGTTATCCATTGAGACGTTGTAGGCGGCTCCCGTACCGCCGTCTTCACCGTCAATGGCAAGACCTGCCGCATAGGGATTGCGTGTCAGGTTGTTGAGCACCGCAAGTGCCGTGGAGGTGCCGGAGATCTTCGGGTAAACGGGAACCCTGAACCCCCACGCCATATACATTGACTGGATCATCTTTGCCACGGCTTCTTCAATCGAGTACTTCGTCTGGTGCGTCGGCGGGCTCGGCAGGCTTACTCCTTGCGGGACGCCGCGGATGGCAGCGATCAGCTTGTTTACCTTGTACCACATCAAAAGGCCGCCGTCCCCGGGCTTTGCTCCCTGGCCGTATTTGATTTCTACGGCGCAGGGATCCTCCTTCATCTCGGGTATGGCGTGGATGATCTCGTCCCAGCCGAAGTAGCCGCTGGCGATTTGCAGGATGACGTATTTCAGAAAGCGGGACCGGAGCAGCCTTGGCGGGCAGCCGCCTTCGCCCGTGCAGATGCGCACCGGCATCCCGAGCTCTTCGTTTAAGTAGGCTACGCCCATCTGCAGTCCTTCCCACATGTTGGGGGAAAGAGCGCCGAAGGACATTGACCCGATGATGAGCGGGTAAATCTCACGTACCGGGGGAATCCAGCCCTGCTCCCGGTACAGCCTCAAGTTTTCTTCCGGCGGCAATATCCTCCCCAGCAAGGTGCGCAGCTCAAACTCATGCCTTCCGGCGTCGAGGGCAGGGTCGGTCAGCATGGAGATACGGATAAATTTGATCCGGTCGAGAACGCTGCCGGGCGGAAGGTCAGGAACATTCCTGCGACCGCCTCGCCGACGGGGCTGGCCGCCCCTGTTCACGTGGAATTTGAGCTTCGCTGCCTCGTCACTCCGGTAAGGCATGATGGCACCGTTTGGGCATACGAGGTTACACATGGCACAGCCGACACAGGCGTACGCCGGATCGGTCTTTTGACGAATGCCGTAATAAACCTGGTGTACATTGGTTGGACTTACCCCGGTGCCTGCCTGGCCGAGAAGCGGGGTCTGAATTATCCTTTTCCGGTGCACGCCGAGCTCGATGGCACGGACGGGGCAGACTGCCGTGCAGCGCCCACACAGAGTGCATTTGTCTTTATCCCAGTGGACCTGCCATAACAGGTCCTTCACGCTCAGTGTAGAAGGGGTAATGGGTCCATTTGTGAACATACCTTAACCTCCAAACGGTCGGGGCCTACGATGGCCGTGTCGAGATGCATCGGCTGAAAATCTTTGCTCTTATCCCGGTCAGGAACTGCTGCATCCAAACCGCAAATCTCAGAAGAAAAAGCGTACAGGCCTGGTTTACCGCCGACCACTCCGGGGCGAAGCTTTTTTCGGTCTTGGACCATAAAGACGGTCTTATCGGGGAGGCACCCGATCACGCAGTTGGGTCCGTCGATAATCAGCCTCCTGCAAGAGTTTTTCAGTTGCTTCAGGAAAGGGCCGTCCGGATGGTGGACCAGGTCCTGGTCCTGCAAAGGGGTGATTATGTGCTTGTATGCTTCAACCCCCAACCCCAAACGGTTCAGCATAAAATGCAGGATGTGCGTGAACACTTCCGAGTCGGAATTATAACCTGTATATCCCGGGAAACCGCGCGACTGTAAAAACTCCTTTATAGGCACAAAGGCGGTGTTTTCGCCGTTAGTCATTGTAGCCACCCCCTGAATGAAGAAGGGGTGACATGCGTACAGGTTGATCGCGTAGTTGGTATTTTGGCGGCCCTGCGCCATGATCACCCGCGCATGAAGTTCTTCCCGGTCAAGCCTCAGGTACTCGGCCACAGTCATGGGATCGCCTATTTCCTTAATCATAATGACGTCCGGCCAAAAGCTGTAGACAATCATATCCTCCTTTTCTTCGCCCATCTTCCGTAGCTGAAGCCGTATGAGCATGAGGCGGTACTCAATCTCGTCTTCACTTAGCTCTTCCCAATCGGGAGGGTAATCGTAGGCCCGGACCAAGTAGACGTCCCGCTTGGGCACCCCGGGAGGAGGGCTTTTGGAGGCTTTGATAGAAGTTCTGTATTTAGTGTTGAAACCGAGGCTCATCATAAAGTCGTCAAGCCTGTCAAGCCCTTCATTGGTGAAGATGCCTGACAGGATCGGTGATTCTTTGAACTCCTCAAACGGTCCCCCTAAATCCGTTAAAAAGAGCCCCACCCCTGATCCGTCATGCCCTTCCCGCATGACGTCGAGAGCTTGTATGGCCTCCATCGGTGACCGGGGTTCTTTGCTGGTTATACAAAACAGACGGCACATCTTGTTTTCCTCCTAAAGTGATCCAACGGCTATAGGACGACATCCGGGCTGGAGCGCGGCAACGAAGTTCATAAAACTTTTGATTTCGGGATAAAGACGACCAGGATTTCCTGGCCGTCCCAACATCCCGTGAATTCCTCGGTATGTAACGGTTAATACTTAGTTAGGTAGGTATCGATTTCCCACGGGTGAACGCGGATACGATACGCGTTCCACTCTTCCAACTTGGCCTCCATAAACTTCTCGTAGATATGCGGTCCCAAAGCATCCTTGACAACTTCATCCTTTGCAAGCTCTTCCAGCGCTTCGGCCAGTGAACCCGGCAAACAATCGATACCCAGGGATGCCCGTTCCTCCTGAGATAGTTGATAAATGTTTTTATCTACGGCGGGCGGCGGCTGGATCTTGTTCTTTATCCCGTCAAGCCCGGCCTTGATCGTTGCTGCTAACGCCAGGTACGGGTTGCATGAGGGATCCGGGCTTCTGAATTCAATTCTTGTCGAAGGGCCTCTCTTTGCGGGTATCCGAATCAGCGGGCTCCGGTTGCGGCAGGACCAGGCGATGTAAACCGGGGCCTCGTAGCCCGGCACCAGCCGCTTATAAGAGTTAACCGTCGGATTCGCTACGGCCGTTATCGCCTTTACGTGCTTCATTACACCGCCGATGAAGTAATAGGCTGTCTCGCTCAACTGAAGCGGCCCTTCCGGGTCGAAGAACGCGTTTTCACCGTCTTTCGCAAGCGAGAGGTTGGTATGCATCCCTGAGCCGTTGATCCCGAAGACCGGCTTTGCCATGAAGGTAGCATGCAAACCGTGGCGCTGGGCGACAGACCTTACCACCATTTTGAAGGTCATTATTTTATCGGCAACGTCCAAGGCATCCGAGTATTTAAAATCAATCTCGTGTTGTCCGGGAGAAACCTCGTGGTGCGAGGCCTCGATTTCAAAACCCATTTTTTCTAAGGTTAAAACAATGTCACGGCGCGCCTCTTCTCCTAAGTCTACCGGGCTCAGATCAAAGTAGCTTGCTTGGTCGTGGGTGATTGTCGTAGGTCGTCCCTTATCATCGAGATGAAAGAGGAAGAACTCTAATTCCGGCCCGGCATTGCAGACGAAGCCCATCTCCGCTGCTTCGGCCAGTACCCGTTTTAGGGCATACCGGGGATCGCCGATAAAAGGTGTTCCGTCCGGATTATAAACGTCGCAGATCAACCGGGCTACAGCGCCGTCCCGCGGCCGCCACGGGAAGATAATGAATGTGTTTGGGTCGGGCCTAAAGTACATATCCGATTCTTCGATCCTGACGAATCCTTCGATAGAGGAACCGTCAAACATTAGTTCGCCGTTGAGGGCTTTTTCTAATTGTTCTATAGGAATAGCCATGTTTTTGAGAACGCCGGGTATGTCGGTAAACTGAAGACGAATGAATTTTACACCTTCTTCACGCGCTAAGAGTAGGATATCTTCTTTTAAAACCTGGTCCACTATTTTCACCTTCCTGTAATTAGTGCGCGCACAAGCTGTTGGCTGGAGACAATAATATCACGTCCATGCCGCGCTATTCAATCATGTTCGACTCTTGAGAAGGCCGGGAGATGGTACTTCCGTCCCTCTGAAGCTGAGGGTATTACCTGAATGCCTATCCTGTTAATGGTTCCCCCTTTCAACTCTATCTGATGAAAAAGAAAAAACCCTTTCGTGCGGGGAACAACCACCGACGAAGGGCTTCGTCGCCCGGAACAACCTGTATTCAGTTATAAGTCGCCTGTCGAATGTTTAAAAACAGAGCTATTGTAACAAATGCAACTATGTAACAACTATTTTATTGACCAAAGTCCCGTTTGTCAACAAAAAATTTGACTTCCTAAAACGACCCAATTGTTTCTCTGTTTACTCCCATCCCGGGCGCCAGGCGATCGGCAGCCGCCGCCCTGTGCCGAAGGCCTTGGTGGTCACTTTTAGGCCGGGTGCGGCCTGACGGCGTTTAAACTCCGCCCGGTCCACCATACGGATAACCTTCCGGACCGTTTCCGGTGCGAAGCCTCGTGCTGCAATCTCGTCACCGGAAACATTGTCTTCTATATACGCTTTGAGAATGGGATCGAGAATCCTGTATGGCGGCAGGGAGTCTTCATCGCGCTGGCCAGGACGCAGTTCGGCCGAAGGCGCTTTGGTCAGAACATTGGCAGGGATGATTTCCCGCTCACGGTTAATATACCTTGCCAGCTCATAAACCATCATCTTAGGCACATCGGACAGCACGGACAGCCCCCCGGACATGTCGCCGTACAGGGTGCAGTAGCCGACGGCCAGCTCCGACTTGTTGCCGGTGCTCAGTACAAGGTGACCTTCCCGGTTCGAAATAAACATGAGAATGTTGCCGCGGATGCGCGCCTGTACGTTTTCCTCGGCAACGTCGAGCCGGGGTTTGCCTTCGGGGTTGAGGGTTCTTAAGTAAGCTGTGAATACCCCGTCGACCGGGATCACCCGCCATTCAATGCCTAAATTACGGGCCAGTTGCTCTGCGTCATGCAGGCTTTCAGGCGAAGAATAGCGAGACGGCATCCCTACTCCCAAAACGTTTTCCGGACCAAGCGCGGCAGTCGCAAGCGCGGCAACCACGGAGGAGTCCACGCCCCCGCTTAGGCCCACCACTGCACGCTTGAAGCCTGTTTTGCGTAGGTAATCACGAATACCAAGGAGTAGGGCGCGGTAAATATCAGAAACATCTTCCTCTACCGCTTCGGGGTTGTTTCCCGGTGGTAGTGTATCGAGGTATACCAGAACGAAATCTTCAGCAAACGCCCTCCCCTCAAATACCAATTCGCCACGGGTATTGAGTACGAGGCTTGATCCGTCAAAGATCAGTTCGTCATTGCCGCCAACCTGGTTTACATAAATTAGCGGGCGGCGGTATTTGCGGGCGGTATGGCTGAGCATGTCTGCACGCAGGCGCCGCTTTCCGTAATGGTACGGCGACGCGGAGATGTTTACCAGCATCGTTGCTCCCTGGGCCACCAACTCCTCCACCGGGTCAACATTATAAAGACGCCGGTTCCAGTAGTCCTTGTCGTTCCAAACGTCCTCGCATACCGTTAGTCCCAGAAGTTCGTCTTTAAATGGAATGGGCTTCCGAGCCGGAGCCGCGTTAAAATACCTCGTCTCATCAAACACGTCGTACGTCGGTAAAAGCGTTTTCTCCTGGCGGCCCACCAACCTTCCGCTGTGGTATAACAGAACTGCGTTGTAAAGTCGACCTTCCGCCTGCACCGGCGCGCCGAGGATGATACCTGTTTGCCGGCTTGCCGGGGCGAATTTTTCCGCGAGTAATTCTTCGGTTTTATGAATCAGTTCCGGCCGCCAGAGCAAATCCCGGGGCGGGTAACCGACCAGCGCCAACTCCGGAAAAATGATAAGGTCCGCTCCGGCCGCTTCGGCACGGACAAGGTGATCCAGCATACGCGCCGCGTTTTCTTTTAAGTCCCCAACGGTTGGGTTGAACTGCACCACCGCCAGCTTCACAGCTACTCTCCTTCCAAGCATTGCTGCACCATCGAATATTATAACGCATACCTTGCCGGTGCGAAGCAAGACCCCCGAAACGGTTGGCGCACTAAGTCCAGGAACCGCGCAGAACCGCACACAGGTTGTTCAAAAAACGCTCTCTCGCGGGCTTTCCTGTATTCCAGTACCAAAGCGTCTTTTCTACCAGGACCTCCTTGGCCCAAGGGCCGCCGAAGGCAGCGAGTTCGTCTTCGTAGATTGAAGCCCAATGAGCCACCATCTCTGGGGTAACCTCCAGGTGAAACTGGAGCGCCCATGCGCAGTTGTGGTAAACAAATGCCTGGTTTTTGCAAGTTTCGCCTTGCGCGAGGAGAACGGCTCCTTCGGGGAGTGCGAAAGTGTCCCCATGCCACTGGAAGACGTGAAGATCTGGCGGCAGGCCGGCAAAAAGCGCCGCCTGTCTGCCCGCAGCGGTCAGACGCACCGGGCACCAGCCGATCTCTTTCACCGGGTTCGGCTTTACCTCGGCCCCGAGCGCCCGGGCGATGAGCTGCCCCCCGAGACATATGCCCACTGTGGGCACCCGTTTTCCCGCCGCCTCCCGGATCAGCTGCTGCACCCGGTACAGGTAGGGGTACGCTTCCTCCTCATACGCCCCCATCGGCCCGCCGAGGATGACGAGTGCGTTATAACCTTCAAGCTTTTCCGGCAGGATCGCCCCCGGGGCGTCCATGCAACGCAGATCGAGTTCCCAACTGTCTGCGAGAAGCGCGTCGGCAAGAAGCCCCGGTCCCTCACAGGAAACGTGTTGGATGATAAGGACCTTCAAGGATCATCCCCCTGAATTCTACTACTGTCAGGCTGTTTACCCGAACCTCAGAATGTAGGTCATCCGCCGCACAATGATAGAAGTTTTTACCACTAAATTGCGCTTTCACCTTCCTCGCCGGTGCGTACGCGGACCGCGTTTTCCGCAGGGTATACGAAGATCTTGCCGTCGCCCACCTGACCCGTCCAGGCGGCCTCCGCAATAACCTTCACCACCTTTTCAACATCCTGGTCGCGCAGGACAATCTCAATCTTCACCTTCGGCAAGAGGTTGATGCTATACTCATGCCCGCGGTAAACCTCGGTCCGGCCCTTTTGCGTGCCGCAACCCATCACCTGGGAGACCGTCATCCCGTGGATGCCGAACCTGCCCAAAGCGTCCTTAACCGCTTCCAGCCTTTCCGGCCGGATGATAGCTTCTACCTTCTTCATAAACGACTACCTCCTTTAGACTATAAGGTAAGGCCGCGGTAGGCCTCCTCGCCGTGATGGGCGACGTCGAGACCAAGAGTTTCCTCTTCCTCCGTCGCTCTCAGCGGGGTGAAAACGCCGACAACCTTAAGGATAACGAAGGTTGTGGTTGCGGCAAAGGCCCAGGTTGCCAGCACGCCGATAAGCTGCGGGCCCATCTGTGCCGCATTTCCGTAAAACAGTCCGTCGGCGCCGGCGGGGTTGACGGCTGTCGAGGCGAAAAGCCCCGTTGCTAAGGCACCCCAAGTACCGCCGACACCGTGCACGCCGAAGGCGTCAAGGGCGTCGTCATAGCGAAGCCTGGGCTTCAGCATGGCTACCGCAAGGTAGCAAAGGACACCCGCGACCAAACCTATAATGACAGCCGGTACCGGACCGACAAAGCCTGAAGCCGGGGTGATCGCCACAAGTCCGGCTACGCAGCCGCTGGCTGCGCCGAGGACTGTCGGCTTCCCGCGGTGCAGCCACTCGGCGAATACCCAGGAAAGCGCCGCTGCTGCTGCCGCCGTATTCGTAACCATAAACGCGCTTGCGGCGAGACCGTTTGCAGCGAGGGAACTGCCGGCGTTAAAGCCGAACCACCCGAACCACAAGAGACCCGCGCCGAGGATTGTCAGGGGCAGATTATGGGGAAGCATCGGCTCGGTACCGTAGCCCCTGCGCCGTCCCAAAACGAGAGCCGCCACCAGTCCGGAAACACCGGAACTGATGTGTACTACCGTTCCGCCGGCAAAGTCGAGCGCTCCCAAGTTTCTCAGCCACCCGCCTGAGCCCCACACCCAGTGGGCCAGCGGGTCGTAAACCAGCGTGGTCCAGAAAAGTGCAAAGAGCAGGAACGCCGGAAAACGCATTCTTTCAACGATCGATCCGGTAATCAGCGCGGCGGTGATGATTGCAAACATCAACTGGAAAACCATGAACAACTGGTGAGGAATCGTTCCTGAATAGTCTGGATTAGGTTCCTGTCCCACGCCGCACAAACCTATCCAGGAAAGATCGCCTATGACGTGTCCCTTATCCGGACCAAACGCCAGGGAGTAACCCCATAACACCCACTGTACCGAAACCAACCCCAGGATGATAAAACTGATCATTATCGTGTTTAAAACGTTCTTCCTGCGCGCCATGCCTCCGTAGAAAAGGGCCAATCCGGGGGTCATCAGCATCACCAGGGCGCTTGCAGCCATAATCCACGCGGTATCGCCGGTATCAATAGTGGTGTCGGCTGCCCAGGCGGTGCTTGAGATTGACAGTAACATTAACAATGTGATGACAGTCAAACGCAACCGATTCATTTTTACAGAATCCTCCTTGCCAATGTTTATCTACCCTCTATCTATCGTTTCGCCCTGGACGGCCGGCGCCTCAGCCGCCCCCGAAGCGTGGAACAAAATAAAAAGGTGCTTCGTCCGGGAGGAGATTCCCCCCTGAAGCACCTTTGCTTCCTTAGCAGGTGTGCTAAGAAAGATAGTCTTAGCGGTATGGTAAAAATGAAAAGGCGTCAAGCTCCCAGGCATCAACGCCCTATTTAAAAACACAACATTAATATTTACTTGCTGAAACCAATTTTACGTTACTAAGTTCAATTTTGTCAATATTAAAAACTATTTTATTTATTTTAAAAAAGCAGTGCTTAGATATACGGCGGCTTAATTACAGGTCTCCTTTGCGTATTTCAACACGCGGGCCATAATCTCTTTCCGCTTTTGCTCCACGGCGGCAAAGTCCATTGCGGAAATATAAAAACTTTCCATGTAGTCATGCGTCAGCTTTGCCTCACGGATATAGTGGATTCCGCGATCAAGTGCATCCTGAAAGCGCCGGCGCGCGGAAGCTATTTCGGACGCCCATAAGGTGAGGACTTGCGATTTGCTGTAACGTTCGAGGTTCACAGGGCGCACCTCGATGTTTTCGGGAGGAGCAAAATGGAGTTCCGCCACCTCCTTTAAAACGGCGGTTCTGAGGGCAGGAATGATGAGAAGGTCTATCTCCCAGGGCAGGAGGGCACAATGGAAAATTTCGACGTCCAGTCCCCGTATGACTGCCGTTTCGGTTAACCTTGCAAGGAAGGTGCTCCGACCTGCCCCAGGCGGACCCTGCAAAAGAAATAAGTACTTAACATCCTGAAAAAGGGTTTCGAGGTGGTGGACGACCCCGTCCGGGGAAATTGCAGAAGCGAAGAGCCGCCTGATTTTGGGGAATTTTTCGTGCTGTACCGGCGTTCCCTTAAAAATCATGCCAGCCGTTTCGCGCAAGGCCTGATTTACTTTTGCAAAATCCATGCTCTCGGCTACGTATCCTTCAATCTCATCCCGTATCACCTTCGCCTCCCTCAGGTGGCTATAAGCAGTTTGGAACAGCCGGCTTACGCGCCTGTTGGCATCAAGCACATCCTCTTTATACGCCCGTATTTTTACCTCGTCCCAGAAGTCCCCGAGGTGTACGATTTCGTCCACAGCACCGGGATTCTTTGGGTCGACGATATGGGGGGCGGTTCCGTCGATTAATGCTATACGTGCAGCTGGAATTACAAGGCCGTCAAGCGACCCGTTATCGGAGGAGCAGCACATATATTCAACATCGTACCCCGCTGCGAGCATCTCCTCACCGATATTGCGCATAAAGGTCGACTTACCCACCCCCGGACCGCCCTTGATCACGAAGATGCGGGTGGCGTCGGGATCGATAATATGATCGTAATAGGAATAAAAACCGCAGGCGGTGTTGCCCCCGGGGAAGACCTTCCGGTATTTCCCTTGTTTCATCCATACGCCTCCCTCAGGCACAAGAGATTTGCGGTGGACAAAAAGGCGCCGGACAGGAAATGCCGAGGCGCCGTGCCACCGTGTTTCTTTAAATCATTATGCGCCTGTTTGTCTGTCTTAGAACGGCGGGAATCATTTTAACAACGGAGCACCACGCGGTATTCCCGCAGCCAGATATCGACTTGGATCAAGTAGGCCATCAACTGCGGGCCGGTCATCAACTGGCCGAAAAACGGGGTATTGATCCCTGATCCAGCCGTCTCGGCAAGGGAGCGTACAGCGGTAACGTCGAGAAGTGTACGGATAGGGGATCCCGGATCGTCCAAGATTCGCAGGAGCCATTGACATACTATTAAAGAGTATGCCGGGTTGTGGGTCTTCGGGTAAGGACTCTTCCGCCGCCACAAAACCTCATCCGGCAACACCCCGCGCAGTGCGTACCTCAGTATACCTTTCTCCGTCCGGTTATAAAATTTCATTTCCCATGGTATGTTCCAGACGTATTCCACCAGACGATGGTCACAGTACGGCACCCGGATTTCAAGGCCTGCGGCCATGCTCATCCTGTCCTTCCTTTCCAACAGCACCTGCATAAAACGGGTGATGCTCAGATAGCTGATCTCCCGCATGCGGGCCGCGCGGGGGTTCTCTCCTTCTAAACGAGGAACCTCGGCCAGCGCCTCCCGGTAGCGTGCAGCTAAATATTCTTCAGGGCGAATAAGCTTAGTTACTTCAGGCGACAACAAGCGTACCCGCTCTTCAAGCCTGCGCACCCACGGGAAAGTGTTTGCGCGAATATCCGTTTCACGGCGGAACCAGGGATACCCTCCAAATACTTCGTCTGCGGCCTCACCTGACAGTCCGACGGTATCCTGCTCTTTTATTACGCGGGAAAACAGATATAAAGAGGAGTCGATATCCGCCATTCCGGGCAGATCTCTCGCCCGGACCGCCGGGATCAGAGCGCTTGCTAATTCCTCGTCGTCGACCGTCACCGTACGGTGGTGGGTGCGCAAAAAGTCTGCCATCTGCCGCACCCAGGGTGCGTCTGCATTCGGCTCAAATTCACTGGGTGCAAAGTGTCTGTCGTTACCCTCGTAGTCAATTGAATACGTGCGTATTGCGCCCTGCCCTTTCCTCCGGAAAACATCTGTGGAAAAGGCCGTCACGGCACTCGAATCCAGCCCGCCGGAGAGAAGAGTGCAGACCGGAACGTCAGCGACAAGCTGTCGTTCTACTGTGTCCTCCAGAAGCCAGCGAACCTTGGCAACCGTTGTGTCAAGGTCATCCGGGTGGGGATGACTCTCAAGTTTCCAGTACGGCCTTACACTGATCCCTTTGAGGTCGTATTTCAGCCAGTACCCTGGTTTCAATTCACAGACATTTCGAAACACACCGTGTCCCGGTGTGCGGCCGGGACCCATTATTAGCACTTCAGCGAGCCCCTCGGCGTCCACTTCCGGCTTTACGGCGGGGTGGGCGAGGAGCGCCTTCAACTCAGAACCGAAAACGAACGCACTTCCCTGCCGGGTGTAAAATAAAGGTTTTACACCCAAACGGTCGCGCGCCATGAAAAGGCTCTGGTCCTCTTCACACCATACGGCGAAGGCGAATATGCCGTTGAGCCGGGCAAGACATTCCTGCCCCCACTCAATAAAGGCGAGTAAAAGGGCTTCCGTATCCGAATACCCCTGAAATGTATAGCCTCGTGCGGCCAGTTCAGACCGCAGGTCCGGCGTATTATAAAGTTCCCCGTTATATGTGATCACATAGGTTTTCTGACGGCGTTTGCGCACCATCGGCTGGCGACCGCCTTCCGGATCAACCACAATTAGTCGCCTGTGACCTATGGCGGCCCTTTTTGAAACCCACACCCCGCCGGCATCCGGACCGCGGGCCGAAAGGGCGTCGGTCATCGCTTCAATAACCGACCTCTGCTGCGTCAAGTCCTTTTCCCGGTCAATCCAGCCTGCTATCCCGCACATTCAGGTCATTCCCCCTCGATTTCTTCAAGACTAATCCTCCTCCGAGAATGCGTTCTTCTTCCGCGGGGCGCGGCGATGAGCTTTGTTAACCAGCTTACGGGTCTATTCGCCCCATTTTCATTCCTCGTTGTGCCGCAACGCGGCATGTGGCACTCTCCAAATTAAAAGGCGCTTTGAGAGACCTCAAGGCGCCCTTGCCCGGTTATATTAACTTTCCCAGTTGTTTTTTATCATTATTTCTCAATCTATTTATATGAAACGTTCATTATAAGATGAAACCTTTTTTCAACAGCGTGCCAAGTTTTAATAGGTTTTCCTGCGGCAGGAGGAAAGAGGCGGTGTGGTGCGAATCCCTTTAAGCAGAAGTATGTTAAGATGTGTTAAGATGATTGAAACAGAAAGAATACCGGCCTGCTCCTGAATATACCTTAATAACGAGCTTTTGTCGAAAGGCGGCCGAAAACGGTGAACTGTCTTTTGCCGATCCTGTTTCTGCTTCTGTTACCTGCGCTTTTTCTTCTTTTCTATTTCCAGGTGGCTGCCTTCTCCCTGACCCGTCTCGGCTTATCGCCTCAGGGCGCCGTGCTTTTCTTCGGACTCTGTTTAATAGGCGGGATAGTAAACATACCCGTTTCCCGGCGGCGTATCGCGGTAGAAGAAGGGCCTGTCTTCTATTTCCCCTTCTTCTTTTATTACCCGCCGCGCGTGCGTGAACAGGTAATCGCAGTAAACTTTGGAGGAGCGGTGCTCCCCGGTCTTTTCAGCCTTTACCTTCTGGGACGGGCGCCCTTTGCGGAAACGGTAGCGGCAACCGCGATCGTCGCCGTAGTGGCCAAGGGGCTGTCACGTCCGGTACCGGGGGTGGGGATCACCTTGCCCGCTTTTATCCCGCCGCTGGTTGCAGCAGCGACGGCGGTTCTCACAGCGCAGGAAAACGCGGCACCGGTAGCGTATATCTCAGGAGTCTGGGGCACGCTCATCGGGGCGGACCTCCTTAACTGGCCGCGTTTTAAAGAGATGGGTGCCCTGGTGTTAAGCATCGGCGGTGCCGGCGTTTTTGACGGCATCTTTCTGGTGGGCATTGTGGCGGCGCTCCTGACTTAATTTTAACAATAAATTGCCGGAGGTGTTGCATGGAAAATTGCATTTTCTGTAACCTGCCGAGAGAATCCATTTTTGCAGAAAACGAGTCGGCGTTTGCCATATTTGACAAGTATCCGGTGAATCCTGGCCATACGCTCGTTATTCCTAAGCGGCACTATGTCTCTTTTTTTGAAGCTACGGAAGAAGAGGTTCTGGCGTTGCACAGGCTTGTCCTCGACGTGAAGAAAATCCTCGACCTTCAGTATAACCCTGACGGTTACAACGTGGGCGTTAATGTGGGAGGCTGTGCCGGACAAGTCGTGTTGCACGTTCACCTGCATGTCATACCCCGTTTTGACGGTGATTCGCCCCGGCCCGGTGGATTGAGACGGGTAAAACGGCCGGTAATTCCTTTTCCGCAGGAAAACGAGTAAAAAATATTTTTATTTATTTAATTTTTCAGCCTTGGACTTGATCTACCGGCCGGGTTGACCGCTTCGAGAGCGGCTTGGGAGGTAGCGGCTGCTATTCTTTTTTCGGAGGTAAAGATACTGACCAGTATGAAACAGATTCCGATGATCAGGGAAGAGCCGAGGAAAGGAGCGACTGGAGAAACGTGGTCGTACAGCAGTCCCCCGACACCAGGACCGAGAATGAACCCGAGGCTCTGCATCGTGCCGATCGCTGCTATGGCTGCACCCCGGAGCCCCGGGGGTGCCACCATACTTGCTACCGCCGTCCAAGCCGGAGCGCCCGTTACGTAAGCGAGTCCGAGGAGAGCGACCAGGACCTGCCAGGTGATGGGATGACTTGCCGCAGGTATGAGGAAGAGCGTCACGGCTGCGACCAGGAAGGCCCAGCGTATCGCGCGGGTCTTGCCGATTTTGTCGGCAAGCCTGCCGATAGGGATAGCCAGGACTGCAATGGTGAGCGCCGGGGCCAGCAGCACCTGTGCCATCTCTGCCTGGCTGAAACCTGCATGCTCACAGCCGTACAGCATGAATGTAGGCGCAAGAAAGCCTGTTCCGAACTGCTGGAGCAGTGATATAAGCAGCATCGCAGCCAAAACCGGCTGGCTGTACAACGCCTTCAAATCGCTGCGGTGAAAGCTTTTCCTGGTAATGCTGACATCTTGGCCCGTGGCGACATTTCTTTTGCCTGTTGCCGAATCGGATTGCACCTTGCCGGTCCCGGCCTCGCATTTACTCACGTATCGGAGAGAGGATGTGAGCCCGGACTCTTTGGTGCTTAGCCTTGGCAGGGAAAATATTCCGGTCAGGGTAGCTACGGCGAGACAAGCCGCCGCCAGGAGGAATGCCGCCAGGTTGGTCCCGGCGGCATGGTTTACGAAGGTGCCGAGCGACGGACCGAATCCGAGTGCCACGAGGTACGACATATTGAATACGGTCATGGCCTGTGCCCTGTTCTCCGGAGCCACTATGTCCGCCGTAAGCGCGGCGAGGCCGGGCCAAAATGCGGCAACGCCCAAGCCGTTCATCAACTGGATCAGCGTGAGAGAAAAGGGATGGCGTGCTAATATCATCAAGCAGGGTGCCAGGAGACTGATAAAAATCCCGCCGATGATTACCGGTCGGCGGCCTATCCGGTCACCGACCAATCCGATGGGTGTTTTGGCTAAGGTTTCACTAACGGCGTAAGCGCCGAAAATTATTCCGGTCAGGCTGGCGCTGATGCCCAAGTCCTGTTTGAGGTATATCGGCAGAATAGGGATGACGACCGCATGCCCCAGCGTGGCCAGGAGCGCAACCAAGCCGATACCTAACAAGCAAGGGTACCAATGGAAAATGTCATAGTATTTCAGGATTTGGTACATAACACCTCTTCCAGTCTGTTTTTAATTGTACTAAATCATTCGGAGCTTGGGCCGTTTGATCCAGGCAGGTCGGTTCGCGGGTCGGCTATTGGTAAGAGTTTGAAGCCGCCGCGCCGATTTTCAAGCAAGTCGTTGACACTCCCTCCTTATTAGAATATACTAAATTTAAAGCTGCTACCTAAATAAATAACTTAATTGTGAACAACGCAGTTCTCACGGGAGATGCCCTCTTTGGGTATTTTTTTTTGTGAGGCAGGTCGATGGGATGACCGCGATACTGGTCTGCATCAATAAGGCATTGCGCGAGCGTCTCAGGGAGTTGTTGCGGACATGGGGATGGGCCGTTATCGGCGAGGTTTCCGCAAATCCGGCTTCACTCAGGTTGATCCGGGCGCGGCAACCCGGCTTAATTATCGTTGATGATGAATTCCCCGGTACAAGCATCACCCAACTAATGGACGTTCTTAATCAGGACCGCCTTGCACCGGTGCTGTTACTTCTTTCGCCGAACAACGAATGGGGTGAGGAACTCATCCGGCATTTTGCGGTAATGGCCGCTACATCCAAGCCTTTAAATGAAACCGATTTCTACCTTTCAGTGATGTTAGCTGAAGCCAATTTCGCCAAGTTTAGGGAAATGGACAAGGAGATAAACAGATTGCGAGACCAGGTCCAGACCCGCAAGTCAGTTGAGCGTGCAAAAGGCATCCTCATGGAAACCCTGGGCCTTTCTGAACAGGATGCGTACCGGCGGATGCAGCGTGAGAGCATGGAACGCCGTATAAGCATGCGCACCATCGCAGATACCATCATTGCTGCACATGAGTTTTGCAAACCCAAGCAAAAGGCAGCGGGGGAAGCAAACGAAGGCGATGACGGCACAAAGAATGTAAAAAATAAAGGCAAGACGTTTGGAGCCAGGCGCTCAAAAGAGGGTAACGGAATTCAAGGGGAGTATTGATTTTGTATAATAAGTGTTTTTATGATAAGTGCCCCCGCCGGCACGTTTTGTTTTTATTAGCGAAGCTAATCCCGGCGGCCCGGAAGGTCTCAGAAAGGATATTTTCGTGCCACAGCAAATATTAATTATGAGTAGCCCTGCGCTTTTGGTTATGTAACGGGATACTGCTGCACCAATGTTCTTGGCTGAAGGAGCGGGTTATGGGGGACCTCTTCTTTGGTGCCTTAGAGATTACGTTAATCGACTTGGTTTTAGCAGGTGATAACGCATGCGTTATCGCCATGGCGGTGCGCAGGCTGTCGAGACGGCGGCGGTTTGTAGGAATCATCCTGGGTGCCGCCGCGGCTGTGGCTTTAAGGGTCAGCCTTACGTTTGTGGCATCTAAAATAATTATGCTCTCATTTCTCAAGTTAGTCGGCGGGATGCTGGTGCTCTGGATTGCTGTGAGGCTTTTGAAGGACAACGCCGCGTGCGAGGTTAACAATGGAAGGGAAGCCGGGAGCTTGCTCGAAGCGATCAAGCTTATAATGCTGGCCGACCTCGTAATGAGCACGGACAATGTTTTGGCGGTTGCGGCGGTAGCCAAAGGGAATTTAGGGCTGTTAATCTTTGGGCTTGGACTCAGCATTCCTTTCGTAATCTTCGGTTCCAGTTTCCTTTGCAAACTTATGGACCGCTTTCCGATTACAACTTACGTTGCAGCAGCCGTATTAGGGAAGGTGGGCGGCGAGTTGGTCATCACAGACCCGTACTTGCGAAGTTTTTACCATGCACCGCACAGTGTCGAAATCGCCGTTGAGCTGTTCACCGCCGTCGGTGTGATTGCAGTTGCGATGCTGCTCATTAGGCGAAACGGAAGGCGCGTGGATTGGGGTTCTGCCTGGAAGCGTGCCCTCAGCCATAAGAGGCAGCCTTAACTCGATGCAACGAATAAGTCAAACCACATACCTTACATGTTCAATCTTGACACGCACCCGCGGTTTTGCGCGTCTTGACGGATGGCATCCCGGCGAATTATAATTAAAAAAAACGGGGCGTAGCTCAGTTTGGCTAGAGCGCTACCTTGGGGTGGTAGAGGCCGCAGGTTCAAGTCCTGTCGCTCCGACCAGTTAACCTGCCGCGAAGCCGGTAATATCAAGGGTTTCGCGGTTTTTAGTTTAAGAAGGGAGACCGGGCAGGGTTCCGAAAGGAACCCTTAATTTTCGGGCGTTTGCGGACACCGCGGCGGACAGAGGCGGACTGAGAGGCGGACAACTTTCAGGTGCGCAAAACCTTGCGGCTGTAAGTGTTCGGGGTTTTTAAGAGCTTAAGAGGCGGACAGTTTCCACAAGGACACAGGGAGGTCCGGCTTGAAAGTTTTTTTGAAAAAATTTTTGGTTCCGCATGTTGCGCTTTGTCGAACACGATGCAGTATAATTTTTCTTAGCAGCGCGGATCGTGTTGCCGTGCTGCTTCAAAAAAATGTTCTAATTTTCGATTACCCGGCGCTGGTGCGCCGGACCAAAGTGTCCGTGCTTGTCCGTATTGAAGAGTTTTTTTAAACTCTCCCCGGCGGGCGGCCATTGGCGCGGGCGGGGTGAAAACCCGCGCGTAAGGTGTCAGTTTAGCCGCTCTTGCGGGCGGGGTACAAAAGTCCTAGGCGAAGCCTTGCCCTTTTCCTTCTTAAAAATTTCCAAACAACTTAAAGGTTAGTCGAAAGAGAGAGCACTTGAGTTAAGTGCTCTTTTGTTTTTTTGCCGTCGGCGGGCGCAGCGGCGGTTCGAAAGCATCAACTGCGCTAATACGACTGGAGCCGCCGCTTCTGCCGGGCGGCCTGGTCGGACGCGCAAAAAACGCGATAAAAACAAGATATGGGGGGATATTATGCGGTTTTCGAGAAGTAAACTCAAAAAATTGCGGAAAAAGCGCGCGAAGCAGATGAGAATGACGGAGCAAGACAAGAAGAACGCAATGAATCTTGAAGCGCACCAACTAGCGGTAAAGCTGCGAGAGCGAACGACGCGGTTTTCACTTTAGAGAGCGTTTCTCCTGCAACTCCAGGCGATCGTCGAGCTTTTTAATGTCTTTCCAAACCGCGTCAAGCTGCTTGATGATGTCTTTCTGGCCTTTCTCCAGGCGCTTTTGGCCTTTTTCGAGTCGGATTTGGGCTTCCTGGAGATTGTTCACAGAAGACCGGAGTTCCTGCTGGCCTTGCTCAAGAGTTTGCAGGCGGCTTTCAACGCGTTCAAGCCGCTGTCCTTGGGCCTCCTGGCCTTTTTCAAGCCGGGTTTGACCTTGTTGTAGGCCGGTTACATCTGACCGCAAGGCTTCCTGGGCTTCGCGTAGACCTTTAAGTTCACTCAGAATCTGCCGCAGGATCTTCTCCACGATCAAGCCTCCTCGGGTGGTGTTGGGTTGATTTTACCACACTGAAGGTAGTTTAGGAAGGGTGTCTGTGGAGCGCCCGCACCGTTGCTGTAAGCGCAACCGTGCGGGCGATGAGAAGCGCGCCGTCAGGCTGACGCCAGGCCGCGCGCGGGGAGAACAGCCCCGCGGCCTGGCTGATTGTATGCGCCGGTTCCTCCGGGCAAGGGTTCGCGGTTGCTCCCTCCATACCATCCCGTTCCCTCCGCAACCGCCGGCTGCGCCGCCCTTGCCCTTCGGCCTGCGGCGCTGTGTTGCGGCTGATAAGCTGCGGGGCTGTTGCCCCAAGAAAAGAGGGAAGAGCTTGCGGGTCGCAAAACAGCCCGGGCGGCAAGAAAAAGTCTGGGAGGAATGAGCGATGTTGGTGGCGAAAAATATGTTGTTTGAGCTTTACTTTGAAAGATGCAGGCCGCGGTACGTTGAGAGCAACCCGCAGTGGCAGAAGTCGCTCGAGACGCTTGACTTCGGTCAAGAGAAGCTTTTGCGCGAAGAAATCAAAGCGGCTCTTGTCGCGGGATTCTATTTCGGCGCAGAGGCTGCGCTTGATTATTTGAAAAACAGAAAGGGTGACGGTCGATGCGGAAAATGGTAATGGTGGTAATATCGGTAATACTTGCGGCGGCGGGGCTTGTCCCCGCTTCCGCTTCTGCTCAAGTCCCCGGCCCGGGTGACCCCGGCGTCAGGGTGGCGAAGTTCATCGTCGGCAGCACGTCCTACACCGTGGACGGTACGCGAAGAAGATGGACGCCGCTCCGTTCATCGAGAATGGCCGAACCTACGTCCCTGTGCGTTATCTCGCGCTTGCGCTGGGCGTAGCGGAGAAAGACATCGGCTGGGACGCGAAGACCCAGACCGTGACCCTGGTAATGGGTGAAAGGGCGGTAAGCCTGAAGATCGGAAGTGCCTTTATCACTGTAGAGGGCGGCGTTTACGCGAACAGCGCCGCAAAGCAGATGGACGTGGCCCCGGTGATCAAGAAAGGGCGCACCTACCTTCCCGCCAGGTGGGTCGCGGAGGCGTTTGGGTACGCGGTGTCTTGGGACCCCGGCACGAAGACGATGCTGGTGTACCCTCCGGAGCAGGAACCGCAGCCGGACCCAACCCCGGCTACAGGATCGACATGGCTGCGGCCAGGAACGGGACGCTTCAGCCGCCTCCGGGAGCGGTGGCCCCTCCTGACAAGTGGGGCTTTCCGGCCAAGGCGGTAAAGATGGAGTTCAAGGTGGGGAACAGGTATGCAACTGTGACCCGGGCGGACGGGAGCACGTATCAGCTTGATTTAGGGACGCCGTGCGTATTCGTGATCGCTCAGGACAACTACCCAGTGGTCGGCACTGCGGAGGGTTACAGGACGTGGCTCATCCAAAATTACGGTAAGACCGTTGGGTATAACTCTGAAAACGTAGTGATAGCACCTTTTAAGGATAAGGAAAACACGGACTTCTACGTCCCCTTCATCCCGGTGGCGGAGGCCTTCGGGGTGCCGAAGGAGAACATCGTCTGGGACAGGCAGCGCCTGGCGGTGTTCGGGTTTGACGGTAGCACAGATGGGTATGTGGTCTTGCAGGCCAGCAGCAAAGGGATAACCAAAAATGGGTTACGACTACCAGCGAAGTACAGGTCTTAGAAGCAGAAGAAGGCGGTCTTGCATATCCGCTGTTTGTCAATAACGGACAGCCCATGCTGGGAATAAACTCGCTAAACGATGTGATTTACGTTCTGTTCAAGTGTAAAGTCGATCCCAGAATTCCCAACCTTATTCGGGCCTATGAAGGCTCGGAGGGTGGCGGCTGGGATTACGAAACCGGGACTGTTGTGATAACCTGCGAACCCTGTTAGGGTAAGGTTGCGGGTTCGAGCGTTCCTTGGTATACTGGAAATAACTCAGAGGAGTGCTTTTTATTGAAAACAACCCGGTACTTTGAAGAGCAGGTGCTGCGCAAGCGCCCTTACATCCGTCGGGAGTGGTGCGAGATGGCCTTGCGGCGGCCGGTTTGCCGGGAGGAACAGCCTGACGGCAGGGTTCGGTACTGGGTTTTCGTCCCGGAGATCGGTAAATACCTGCGAGTGGTAACATTGGAGGACGGCGAAACAGTGCACAACGCTTTTCCCGACCACAAATTTAAGGTGAGGGGGAACGAACAATGAAGCTTCACTATTACCCGGAGACGGACTCTTTGTATATAGAGCTTTCAGAAAAAGCTAGTGTGGATTCTCAGGAAGTGGTGTCGGGTGTTGTGCTGGACTTCGACACTGGAGGCCGCCTAGTCGGTATTGATATAGATCAGGCCAGCAGGATTGTCGATCTCTCTCGGCTTGAAAGTACCGCATTGCCTGTCGGCGAACTTCCGCAAGCGCAACCGTAAACGGCAATCAATTTCCAGTAACTTATAAGAACGCCAATCGTTTTAATGGCGTTCTTATTTTTTTAACTTTTAATTATAAAAGGAGATGGTTTCTCATGCGGAAAGCAATTCAAGTCCTGCTTCTGTTGATAGTGTTCAGCCTGGGGCTTTCGCTTCCGGTGTGGGCTGATGTTAAATGGACACAACCCCTTCCTCCCCCCTCCTGCTATGCCGGCCGTGAGTACACGCGCCAGCACTGGGTTGATTTATACGTCAACGAACGAATGGTGGGGGCGCAGTGGAACTCCTCCGGCTCCCGAATACTCTTTTCAGGCTACTGCTCTGTTTTCGACCTTCGGCCTGACTATAATCAGGGCTACACGGCCGTCGGGGACAACGACGGCGTGGCCTGGAACGCGGCGATGTATCTCGACGCCCTGGGGGTGCCGCAGGTTGACGGCTGGTGGATCGTCAGCCCGTCTTTCTGGCGGGAGAAGTACGGGAGCGCCCCCCAGATCTTCGGCGGCTCGGAGCTCCTGAGCGTGCCGGCCTACACGGTGAAGGACGAGAGCGGATTGGATCCTAAGAGTACCATCGACAACCCCAAGTGCTTCAAGAACGGCCCGACGGGCGGCTTCGAGGCGGGAGGCTACCAGGTCTGGTACCACAACGGGAAGAAGTACGAACAGGGCTGGCACTGGCACTCCAGAGGGTCCAAATCTCCGGTAAGCATAACCCAGAAGTACGCCACCAAGATGTGGAAGGCGGACGTGACGACCCGCGCCGAGATCTGCTTCAACTACATCTACGGCCTGTCGGTTGCGGGCGTGCAGCCCCAGGGGTCTCCCTCCGGCGGGAAGCAGACCTGGCAGGCCACGTTCTACAACACCACGCCGTTTATCGCAAAGAACGTCTCCTTGCGGGCCTACGTGGTGCAGGACGGCAAGTACACCCTGGCAGCGCAGACCTCGACCGACATCGGGCCCCTGCCGTTGGGCAACGGCTTCGGCGGGTTCCAGACGCCCGCGGTGTCCTGGAAGGACGGGCAGGGCGTCAGCCGCTCCGCGCTTTGCAACACGATCACCTGGACGTTTGAGACCTTCGTGCCCTCGGGCCAGCCGAAGGAAGGCCCGGCGGTGGCGCTGGTCGGTAAGAAAGTAGGCGCTGATCCTGCTGCAGTGAGCTGCTACCTGGTGCGGATGAGCCTGCCGGGCGAAAACGAAAGCTGGTACATCATTGCCCGGGAACCGGTTTTTCTACCTGGCGCCTCGGGCAGCCCGGTCGTGCAGGTGCGACGCGGTAAGCTCTATCTTGTGGGCGCGATCAAGGACACAGTCGGCAGCAGCCTTGGGCTGCCTGGGAATATGGCGGAAATCACCCCGGCGGACAAGCTTCAGAAAGAGGTGAACAGGTTTTGAGGATCAAGCAGGTTTTACCGGTTGTGTTTCTGTGTGTTTGCTGCTTCGCTTCCGGATGGCTCTGTCGGGAGCGTGCTCAAGCCATTTTCGAGCGCCGCGAAGCGGTGAAGCTTGCGGCGCAGGCGGAACGGCAAGCAAAAAAGATGCTGGTACGGGGGACGGTAATCAGCGTTTTGCCCGGCAGCATCCGGCTGCAGGTGAAGGACGGAACAAAGGATCTGCGAACGTTTTACTACACGGTGATAGTTATCGGGGGCAGAGTGCAAAACCAACCCGGGGAAGCTGACTTGTCGGAGCACTTTTGGATCGGCGACAAAGTGAGCGCGTTAGTTGACCGACAAAACCATCTGCTCTGGATCAGAAAGAAAAATAGGTTAGCCAGATAGTGCCATTTATGGTAGAGAAAAACAGGAGATTTTCGCCGAATTTCTCTTTGAAGTAATTGGCAATGCCTGGCAGATAGTCCCCTAAATGCTGGTAATGAAATTAAAAAGTCCTGGAGGGAAGGCGTCCCTAGGACGCCTTCCCCGCTGTGATAGGCGTCCTTCTTCTGATAAGTTTCCGTAAACTGAAGCGGTACTGGGGGGTAAGGGAAGGTAGCGCGAATCCGAAGGGTACTGTAGTTCCTCGTGAGGGACGAAATGTCCCTCACGAGAGGAAAACTCTGGCAGACGTAGCTGAAGCCCTTGGCGAAACCGAGAAGAACCTTAAGCGTCTCCTCAAGCTCAACGACCTGATCCCCGAGCTCCAGCAGCTCGTTTCCCGGGGCAAGCTCTCCTTCGGAGGGACAAACGGCTGCAGATCAAGGAACCACCCGCGGCGGAGCGATAATCTCCCACAACGAAGAAGGCCCCGAAAAGGGGCCTTCGTCCTCCAGGAAAAAAAGAAAAGCTTCCGGGGAGCGATAACAGTTCGCATAATCTTTCAAAAGCGAACCGACTTAACTTAGAAACCTGCGTTTTGCGCTTTCGACCGGCCCTGTAAGGCCGGTTTTTTAGTTCGCACAATTTTTAAGGAGGCTTGATCTTGATGAAAGTTCAAACACTCAACCCGGCGCAGCCGGCAGCGATGCAACTGAAAACGCAGCCGGAGCCCGTGGTAGTATCTCTGGCTAACGTGGAGCCCGAGCCGGTTTCCTGGCTCTGGGAGCCATACCTCCCCTTGGGCAAACTGACCATTGTCGAAGGCGACCCCGGCGCGGGTAAAACCTGGGTAACGCTGGCAATCTGCGCGAAGCTGACCAGTGGAGGGCACAACGTCCTTTACGCCACGGCTAAGGACGGGCTGGCCGACACCATCCGCCTGCGCGTTGAGGGGATGGGGGCGGACTTGAGCCGTTTCTACGTCCTGCGCGGGGTGAAGGACGAAAAAGGCGAGGAGGTTCTTTTTACCCTGGGGGACGTGGGGGGTTTAGAGCGGGCGATTACCGAGTATCAACCGGCGCTGGCGGTCCTCGATCCGATTCAAGGCTTCCCGGGCGGCAACGTTGATATACACCGGGCGAACGAGGTCAGGGCGAAGCTGGCCCCGCTTGTCCGGATAGCTGAAACTTACGGCTGCGCGGTGGTGATCGTGAGGCACCTGTCGAAAGCCCCCGCGGGACGGAGTATTTACCGCGGCTTAGGCAGCATTGACTTCACGGCGGCGGCCCGGAGCGTCCTTTTGGTTGGAGTGGACCAGAAAGGACAGCGGGCGGTTGTCCACCACAAGAATTCAGTTGGCGAACTGGGACCGAGTATGAGCTTTGAGATCACCGAAGGGCAGTTTTTCTGGCGCGGCGAGGTGAACATCACGGCGGCGGACCTGCTGCGACCGGACGCCGAGCCGGAGGAGCGGTCGGCCCTGGACGAGGCGGCGGGATGGCTTCAGGAGCTGCTGGCCGGCGGACCTGTGGAGGCGAAGCTGGCAATGAAAGAAGCGAAGGCGGCGGGGATAGCGGATATCACCTTGCGCAGAGCGAAGGCGGTCCTGGGGATCAAAGTTTTCCGCAACGGGACACCAGGAGAGCGGGGCAGCGGAAAATGGTCCTGGCGGCTGCCGGATTTAGATGATCAAGATGATCAAGATGCCCTAAACTCAAACGATGAGCATCTTAATTAAGAGCCGCAAACCTTAGAACCGCAAGGCTTTCAGGGTACGGATTAAGATGCTCATTTAGTAAGTTTAGAGGATGATCAAGTTGATGATTATCTTAAAAAAGATGAGGAGGTGAAGGCGGCATGCGCAGCATCGCCGATCTGGTTACAACGCTTGCGGGGATAGGGGTGAAGTTCATCCCCATGCGCTCAAAGGGCAAGGTTGAAATCCGGCTGCAGACGCCGTGGCGGGGAGAGCCGCCGCAGGAGATTGAGCCGCTGATAAAAGACCTGGAGCAGCGGCGCGAGAAGGCCGTCAAATACCTGGTAGAGTCGAAGATCCTGGGCGAAGCGGTTTCCCTGCACGGGGAGCGGCTGCGGGTCCACCGGGCCAGGCCGATCTGCGTCTTGACCTGCGCCTGCTGGCGCTGGAGCGTCTGGGCCGGTGCGTGATCGCCATGCTGGAGGACGGCAGGCTGGAGCTGCCGGAGGACACGTTGGCCTACATCGCGGCGACGCTGCCGGTAAAGTCGCTCGCGCGGTATCTTAAAGAGATTCAGGAGGGGATACGGTGAAGGTCTACACGGTGGCCGAGGTAATGAGGATGCTCAAGGTGCGCAAAAGTTACGTCTATGAGCTTATCTACACCGGGAGGCTGCGGGCGGCGAAACTGAGCGAACGGAGGCTGCGGATCACGGAGGAGGCGCTGAGGGAGTTCCTGGAGGCGCAGACGCGCCGGCAATAATACTCACCATAAGCTTGCAGGAAAGGAGCCGGGCGGGGGCGAAATAAACCCTTTGCCCGGCTCCCTTCTTTTCAGGGGGGATGCTATGGCTTACATCAAACGAAGGGGGGCGAACAGCTACCTGATCGCCGTCTATTTGGGCCGGGACTCCAAAGGGAGACGCCGCTGGCACTACGAGACGTTTTACGGGACGGAGAAGCAGGCGGAGCACCGCAAGGCGGAGCTGGAGGTGAAATACCGCCGGCCTGCGGGGCCAAGGATGGCGGCAATGACAATGGGAGAGTACTTAGAGCGCTGGCTGGCCAACACGGAGGGGACGGTCGCCGAAAGCACGCTGGAGACATACGCCCTGCACGTGAGGCACCTGACGGCGGCGGTGGGGGAGATGCCGCTGTACGGGCTCACGGGCTTCGACCTGAAGACGCGGCTCAAGGACTACTTCAGGGAATACACCAGGACCAGGCCGCTGGCGCCAGCGACGATCAAGGGCATCTACGGGACGTTCCGCACGGCGCTGAGACAGGCCAAAGCGGACGGAGTGATCGCTGACGACTTGGCGGCCAGCCTGAAAGCGCCCCGGGTGCCGCACAAGGAGCGGCGGGTGCTGACCCCGGAGGAGCTGGTGCGGCTCCTGGAGGCCGCCAAGGGGTACAAGCACCACCTGGTAATTCGCCTCCTGGCGCTGACCGGTATGCGGTTAGGAGAGGTGCTGGGGCTCAGGTGGCAGGACGTGGACCTGGAGCGGGGAGTCCTGATGGTCCGGCAGTCGGCCAACGTCCGGAAGCGCAAGCTGAACGACCGGCCCAAGACCGAGGCAAGTTACCGCACGCTGGCGCTGGACCAGGAGACGATAGCGCTTCTGGCGGCGCACAGGCGGGAACAGGAAAAAAGTAGGGTCGTTAATCTGCAGGGGCTGGTCTTCAGCGCCGCAGACGGAAGGCCGCTGCGGGCCAGGGGAGTGCGGTACGCTTTAGGCCGCGCATTGAAGAAAGCGAGGCTGGCGCACATCCGCGTGCACGACCTGCGGCACACGGCGGGCAGCATCCTGCTGGACGCCGGGAAGTTGGCGACGGTGGCCGCGTTCCTTGGTCACTCTACACCGGCGACGACCGCCGCGGTCTATTCTCACCCCGTCAGAAAAGGGGCAAGCCTGGCCGAAGTGCTGCCTGTAAAGCCGTTCCGCAAGGAAACATAAGGCTTCGCGGGTTCGGAGGCGGACAACGAGGCGGACAGAATCCCTGGAGAGCTTGATAATACTGGCTTTTCCAACGGGGGTGCACCTTCAAGTCCTGTCGCTCCGACCAGGAAAAGTACCGCGAAGTAAAAAGTTGGGCTTCGCGGTTTTTTCATCTTCGTATAGGCAAACTAATCTCCGGAGGGAACCCTATGTCGGCCGGGTTCTTCGGGCGTCAAATGATCCATTGCAGCGTCCTTCGCGCTCTTTATATTGGCTTACCGCAGACACAGGCCGGTGCCACCTCCTGCCGGATGCACCACAACTTTTCTCTTTTCCCACCAACTCCATATGGACATGGAAACTGTTTTCCCCATAAAATCGCCTTAAATAACAGATGATGGCCGCCGGTTTAGGGGAATTGCAAAAGGGGTTGAGCCCCAGTGGAGGGGTTGAAGTTAGGAGGGGTGGAATGGCCGTCAAATGGTCCGGGTATTCCACAAGCGTTCTTTTTACGGTTATGCTTTCGTTATTAGCTTCTTTTATTCCGCCTTCGGCTTCAACGGCTGAGGAACCTAAGAACTGGTCCGTAATCGACAGGGTGAGCGTTTCGAATACGGGTTCGGAGGGGAACGAAAACAGTTATTACGCAAGTATCAGCACAAACGGGCGTTACGTAGCTTTTTCTTCCGATGCATCCAATCTGGTGTGGGGTGATACCAACAATACAGCAGATGTTTTCGTCTTCGATCGGCTAACGCGCCGGACGCAGCGTGTTAGCGTCTCCAGTAAGGGCGCCCAGGGGAATGGGAATCATCTCTATCCCAGCATCAGCGCCGACGGCCGTTTTGTGGCGTTCGTTTCAGATTCGAGCAACCTCGTGCCCGGCGACACCAACGGGATGGCCGACGTGTTTGTACACGACCGGCAGTTGCACAGGACGGAACGGGTAAGCATTTCCGGTACCGGCATGCAGGCGAACGGGAATAGCTATTTCCCCAGTATCAGTGCCGATGGGCGCTACGTGGCCTTTTCGTCCGATGCATCTAATCTCGTCAGCGGCGATACCAATAGAAAGGCCGATGTTTTCGTGCACGATAGGTGGACGCGCCGGACGGAGCGTGTAAGCGTTTCCTCCACAGGCGCTCAGGGGGAAGGAGACCACCTCTTCTCGTGTATCAGTGCGGACGGACGTTTTGTTGCTTTTGCTTCTGACTCTGACAACCTGGTGAACGGTGATACCAACGGAACGGTTGACATTTTCGTTCATGACCGGCAGACTCGCCGTACGGAAAGAGTAAGTGTTTCCAGTAAAGGCGTTGAAGGAGACGGTGAGCACCTGTCGCCCAGCATTAGCGCCGACGGGCGTTATGTGGCGTTTGTTTCAAACTCGAAGAATCTGGTCGAAGGCGATACAAATGATATCGCGGACGTTTTCGTACGTGACCGTGAAAAAGGCCGGACAGAACGGGTTAGCGTGTCAACCACCGGCAGAGGGGGAGATAAAGACAGCCGCTCCCCGAGCATCAACGCCGACGGGCGTTATGTGGCTTTTATTTCGGATGCCGCGAATTTAACCCCAGGTGATACGAACGCGAGGGCTGATGTCTTCATTTATGACCGGAAAACTGAAGGGATACAGCGGGTAAGTGACTCAAGAAAAGGTGCGCAAGGGAATGCCGACCCTGCTTTCCCCTGCATCAGCGCCGACGGGTCTTGCGTGGCCTTCGTTTCCGGAGCGGACAGTTTAGTACCCGGTGATTTAAATTATGTTTCAGATGTATTTGTGTCCTCAACACTTCCTTTCAAGGACATCTCCGGACACTGGGCGGCCCGGGCGCTGGAGGAACTGGCCGGAAAAGCCGTCGTCGGCGGGTACCCCGATGGCAGTTTCAAGCCGGATAATAAGATTACACGGGCAGAAGCGGTTGGGATTCTGGCGCGGGTAATGAAGCTTGCTCCCGGCAGCGAAAAGGAACTCAGTTTTTTTAAAGACAAAAGAAACATCCCCGCTTGGGCGCAGGGTGCGGTGGCTGCAGCAGTGAAAGAAGGGCTGGTGGAGGGTTACCCCTTGCCCGACGGTACGGTGGTCTTTAATCCTAATGCAACTGTCAGCCGTGCCGAGTTAGCGGTGCTGATATCGCGTATTTTAGTGAAAAAGACCGGAGAGGTTACACCGGCGGTAATAACCTTCCGTGACGCCCACAAGATTCCTGCGTGGGCCGGGGATGCTGTGGGTATGGCGTATGCAAAAGGCATTATCGCCGGTTACCCGGATAATACCTTCAGGCCCCAAAAGTATGTCACCAGAGCGGAGGCTGGCGCAATGATCCTCCGGCTGTTAAAGCAGATTAGCGGCGGATAGGCCGGCCGTCAATGTAAAAGGGGCCGCGCACCGCGCGCATGCCCCTTTTGCTTTTAATTGTTTATGGCGCTGGTTTAACGGATAGTAGCCGGATGATTGGCCCGCGCATGCAGATGTTGGGGCCGCTCGTAATAACCGACGCCATCGGAGGAGGAGGATAATCGCGTTGCGCACCTCAGGGGACATCTAATTCTCCGGTACCGACCACAAGCCCTTCCTGGATATCCGTACCGCCCCAGGCGCCTACTCATCTATAGCCTTTTTGAGTGTTTCTCGGTCTCCTGGTGTTTTTACTTCCTGCAGGCCGGCAAAGATATAGGCCTCGTGATCAAAGCCGATCACGACTACGTTGTCGCCTGGCCACCGTATGGACTTTCTTCAAGGCGTTGAGAATGTCCGTTTCGGTGTATGCGGTTTCTTATCAAGTCCTCGTAGGCAGGCTGAAAACAACCCTGACTGGTAAGAAGAAGAGAGCCCAGGAAAGAGAATTCTTCGGTACCGCAGAGCTATTCGGTTACCGGTGGAATTAAGGAAAAGTAACAATGGGAGATTGTGGAAGAGGCCATAATGGTCCGGCTCATCTATAACCGGTACGTTTACGGCGACGAAAATCAGGTCCGACGGGTACGGTTAGGGCGGCTTGAATATCAGTGAAACTATGATCTTAGGACGTATATTTTACCTGTATTGAAAGCAAACTTTTATCGGCTGCATTAACTTTTGGCAACGGCGGAACAAGGTCAATTTTTTCAAAAAAGATATATCCTTTACAGGAAGGGATAGTCAGTTTTTCCAGGAGGGAAAGCAACCGGTCCCTAAAGAAAGCTTATGGGAGGAGAATTCTGGGTGCGAGTGGAAGTTGATCATGACTTATGCATCGGGTGCGGTACTTGCGTAGAGTTATGCCCGGAGGTATTCCAATGGATAGACGAAGAGGATAAGGCAACCGCTACGGGGGAGGAGGTTCCGGAAGACCTGGAGGAGGTTTGTCAGGAAGCGGCGGAAAGCTGCCCGACTGAGGCGATTATTACACAATAAACCCTCGGCAATCCAATCTAAGGGAAGAGTCCCCGTTCGCTTAGCGGGGGCTTTTTCTTTATAGATAAATTGAACCCAGGAACCTCAAGAAGTAGAATAAGAATCGGTTGGCCACACGCACAGCAGTCGGTAGGGGGAGTGTCTTGAAACGTTTCAAAGTCCTGCATGTGGTCCGCCCGGCGGCGGGCGGGATGAAGGGTCACTTACTGAGTCTACTGAAGCACACGGATAGGGAACTGTTCGAACCGTGGGTCGCTGGGCCACCCGGGGAGATGCTTAGTGCTGCGGAGAATTCGGGCTTCAATGTATTTCCTTTACCCTTGCGGGGGGAGATCGACCTGATAAACGATTCCCGGGTGGTTTTACGGTTGGCGCGATTCCTGAAGGCTAAAAGGTTTGAAATTTTGCATGCCCATGGTTCCAAGGCGGGTCTGGTCGGCAGGCTTGCAGCGATGATTGCAGGTACGCCGGTAGTATTTTTTACGGCACACAGCTCAATTCTTTATCCGGAATGGCCGGAATTTAAAAAGAAGGCCTATGTTTTCGCGGAAAAATGTTTGGCACGGCGAACCAACCGGGTGATTGCGGTTTCTGAAGCACTGCGCAGGGAACTGATCGAACGTGAAGGGATGAATCCCGGGCAGGTAGTAGCCGTTTATAACGGGATTAACCCCGGAGATTTTCAGACCGAGGAACCCCGGGAGTCAATCAGGGTGCGCCTGGGATTGCCGGTTGACCGGCCTGTCGTCGGGGCAGTAGCCCGGTTGGCTCCGCAAAAGGGACTGAACTATCTTATCGAGGCAGCAGCGCTGATCTCGCCCGGAGAACGGCCGCTTTTTGTGGTAGTGGGTGACGGTCCGTTAAGGGCGGAGCTTGAAGCCTTAGTGGCGAAGAGGGGAGCCGGCGGGCACTTTATCTTCACCGGTTCGCGCGATGACGTACCGGTTTTTTTAAAGGCCTTCGACATATTGGCTCTCCCTTCGCTAACGGAAGCGCTGGGACTTGCTGTTTTAGAGGCCATGGCCGCCTCGCTCCCCGTTATTGCTACGGCAGTAGGTGGAATTCCTGAGGTGGTCGTTCACGGGGAAACCGGAATCCTTGTGCCTCCGCGGGACGCGGTTGCGCTTGCGAAAGGCGTAACAGAACTCCTCGCAGCACCGGAGCGCGCGGCCTCCTTTGGAGTGGCGGGTCGGAAGCGGGTCTGCGACCTCTTTACCGTAGAAAAAATGGCCGGGCGGGTAATGGATTTATACCGGGAGGCATTGACGGCCCAAGGTTTGCTTTTTTAAAGAGAAAGTCCTTGTAATAAAGTCCTTATAGACTTAAAATTGCTTTAGTTTAGGTCATTTAGGCTGGGAGAGAAACGCAGTGCCTGAATCACACCAAAAAACCAGCGGACGGGTAATAAGCGCAACACTGTCTGTATTTTTTGCGGCTTTAATTTGTGTCCTTTTTTGTGCCGGTCACGGAGCGGCCGAAGAGAAAAAAGGCCGGGTCGTTATGATAATCATTGACCGCTTGAGCATCGACGACCTGGAAAATCCGGTTTGTGAAAACCTGCGGCGCCTTATTTTTACAGGCGGTGTCGGCCTTTTAAACACCGCTACGGGCGGTATCCGGAATCCGGAAAACACCTACACCACCATTGGTGCAGGATCGCACGCGATCGCGACAAAGTCCGGCAACCTCGCTTATGAAGCGGACGAGAGACTGACGCAGGGCGTTGAGGCCGGAGAGGGGTTTGCGCAGCGCACAGGGTGCACCGTGAGACCGGGTAATGTGGTTGCCATAGAGATTCCTCATTTGAACAGGGTGAACGGTGCGCTGGATTATCCGGTCCAGCCCGGCGCTCTGGGAGAGAAACTAAGATCCGCGGGATTAAAGGCAGCCTGCCTGGGGAACGCGGACTGGCGCGAACACCCTGCACGGCAGGTTGCCACCATCGCCATGGATCGGCGGGGTCTGGTAGATTCGGGTTATGTCAGCAGGACACTTTTGTTGCGGGATCCTCTTTTCCCCGGCAGCTTCCGTACTGATTACGGGGTTCTCTGGAGTAAGTTGCGGACATTGAGCGACGCCGACTTCGTCGTGGTAGATCTTGGTGATACCTCCCGTCTGGATGAGGCGCAAGAAGAGATTACGGATGCGGTTTTCTTACAACGCTGGAACGAGACCTTAAAACGCGCGGACCGCTTTTTGGGGAAGGTATCAGGCGATCTTGACCTGCAGCGCGACCTTCTCATAGTGGTTTCGCCGACTCCCTCAAAGCGTGCTCTCCAGTCGGGTGACTGGTTCACCCCCGTTGTCATGACCGGGCGCGGCGTCCAACCCGGCACAGTGCTCACCTCTCCGTCTACCAGGCGTCCCGGCATTGTAATGAACACCGATCTTGCGCCAACGGTCTTAAAACACTTCGGTATAAGCACACCGGAAACGATGTCGGGAAGGCCGGTCTCAACGGCACAGGTAAGCGGTCAATTATCCTATTTGAAAGTCTTGCGAGAAAAAGCGATATTTGTGCACAATTTCCGGGCGCCGGTGATCAAGGGTTACCTCCTTTTCACCATTATCTTGTTAGTCGCAGCGGTGCTCTTAATCCTGTTAAGGGAGCATCGTTTGGCACGAAGGCTGAGGGTTCGCCAGTTCGTTATCAGCATCATGGGCTTACCGCTGGCCGCCCTTATTGTTCCGGTGTTAGAAACGCGTTCGCCGGTTCTGTACCTCTTGGGGATTGTCGCTATAACAGCCGCCTTTACCTTAGTAACCCTCTACTTTGAACAACGGCGCACCCTCGCAGGTTTTATTTTTCTTTCGGTGGCAACTGTGGGCGTGATAATTGCCGACATTTTCTCGGGCGGCACTTTAATGAAGGACTCGATCCTGAGTTATGATGCGATGGGCGGTGCGCGGTTCTATGGTATCGGAAACGAGTATATGGGGGTACTGATAAGCGCCTTCATTTTTTCGGCCGCTTGCGTGTTAAGCACCTGGCCTTCACGCTTAACAAAGGCCGGAACGGCCCTTTTTGCAATTATAGTGATAATCGCCCTTGGCGCGCCGGGGCTCGGAGCCAATTTCGGCGGACTGCTGACGGCATGCGTGGCTTTTCCCGTGACCTTTCTTGCGTTTGCGGGCGTCAGGTTTAAGTTGCGTTACGCGGCGGCGGTGATTGCGGTCTTGATCTTACTGCCGCTGATTTTTGTTGCCCTCGACTTTTACAGGCAATCGGGCGTACAGTCACACATAGGAAGGAATCTTTTGCTGGTTATACAGGAGCCGGCTGCGGCCTTCGATATCATCAAACGTAAAATGGCGATGAACATCAAGCTTTTTAAGTACACGATCTGGTCACGCGTTTTAGCGGCCGGAATCGGCGGGCTTCTGCTGCTATCCTACCGGCCTGTCGGGGTAATGCTGGTCTTACGGAACCGTTACCCGTATCTGTTCAATGGTTTTGTTGGTGTGGTCGTTACCGCGGTGGCCGCTTTTTGCTTCAATGACTCCGGCACGGTGGCGGCGGCAACGGCAACGATTTTCGGCATCCCGCCGCTTTTGTATATCTTGTTAAGGGAGAGCTGACGGTGAAGATCGGTTATTTTAGAAGCCCCGGCGGCGCCTTCCGGGGCGTTGTTAAAGACGGCATCGTTTACCCGCTGCCCGAAGGAACTGCCGGGAAACCGTCAAGCCGGGGATGCCCGCTGAAAGACTTGAAGGTTCTCGCCCCTTGTACTCCCGGGAAGATTGTCTGTGTAGGCCTGAACTACCGGGATCACGCCAAAGAACTCGGTTACGCCCTTCCGGACGAGCCCGTGCTTTTTATTAAACCGCCAACAGCGGTGATTGGTCCGGATGAAAGTATTATTTACCCGTCGGTGTCACGGCAGGTTGACTACGAGGCCGAGCTGGCGGTGGTCATCGGTAAAACCGCGAAGCGCGTGCGGGCCGGACAGGCTGCCGATTACATTTTGGGGTATACCTGCGGTAATGACGTGACAGCACGGGATTTACAGAAAAAAGACGGACAATGGACCCGGGCAAAATCCTTTGATACGTTTTGTCCCTTAGGTCCTTATATTGTTACCGACCTTGATCCGAGGAACTGTGAAATATCTCTATATGTCAACGGGGAGAGAAAGCAACACTCGACAACAAGCGAGCTTATTTTCGACGTTTATTACCTGGTCAGCTTTATCTCTTACATAATGACGCTGCACCGTGGGGATATCATTTTGACCGGAACCCCGAGCGGCGTGGGGCCGCTTAAGCCGGGTGACGAGGTGGTTGTAGAGGTTGAAGGCATCGGTAGGTTAAAAAACCGTGTAGTGAGAGAGTTGGATAATTCTTAAACCGGGTGCAAAATTTTGTTGACAACGGGGGGGGATGTGTTACAATTGTGATGGTTGGAATTGACCCCGCACTCAACCCGGCATACGAAGATTAGGCGTTACCGCAGTCTTTGTTCAGCCGGGAGAGATCTTCGGGGTGATGGGTTGAGTGCGGGGTGGTTCCAATAATATTTTAATAAAGGGGGAGATAACCAAAATGAAACTGTTGGGTCGGCATGTTCTGGCCGAGATTTACGGATGTGATTTCGACATTCTGAACGACATCGAGCTGGTCGAAAAAATCATGGTCAATGCCGCACTCGATGCAGGCGCAGAGGTTAGGGAGTATGTTTTTCACAAGTTCAGTCCCCAAGGAGTAAGCGGGGTGGTGGTTATCTCTGAATCGCACCTTGCGATTCACACCTGGCCGGAACTCGGTTACGCGGCGGTTGATGTCTTCACGTGCGGCGATAAAGTTGATCCCTGGGAAGCTTGCGACTACCTTACGAAAGAGTTCAACGCCAAAAAGGTAGTAGCAAAAGAGCAGAAACGGGGGATAATTACGGAGACTCCTAAGCAGGCGGCCCAGGCAGTGTAACTAAGGAGGGGTTTTTATTAGTACGGGCTTAAAAGAGGAAAAGGAGTCCACTTAGGCCTTGCAAAGTTAGGGCGACATTGCAAGGCCAATTTGTTTTTACGGTGCGCGAGAGGGAGGAAAAAAAGTTGGTTCGGGCGAATATAAAAGTTTTATAGAGAAATTAAGGAGGAACGGTTTTGAGGGGGCTCAAACTGCTGCCGCCCCTTAGGAAAAGCCTCGATGCTGTACATGCGGCGGTAAAAGAGGCGGTGAAAACGGCCGGAGATATCTGTTACGGCAAGCTTGTGGGTGAAGAGGCGTTGGACGGTAGCTTGCGGCCGTCGCTGGTTTTTATCTGCGGCCGGTTATGCGGGCGGCCCGTTGTTAGCGTCTTACCGTTGGCAAAAGCGGTTCAGTTTATATTCGTAGCCGGAGAGGTTCACCGTAGGGCCGTCGCTGGCGAATTAGGAGGCAGCAGCCTCAAGTCGCATATCTTACTCGGAGACTACCTTTACAGCGGGGCCTTTCGTGTATTAGCGGATGCGGGACTCCAAGAAATGCTCATACCATTGTCAAAGGTTGTCCAGGCCGAATGTGAAGCGGCAGTGACATCGGTGAATGATGCGAAACCCGACCCGGAAACCATTAAAAAAGAAACGGCGCTGTTGGTTGGCGAATCGTGTAGACTACCGGGCCTACTGGCCGCGGTCGATTTTGTTGATCAACTATACAATTTCGGGATTAATTTAGGAATGGCTTGCGGGTATCTAAAGCGTAAGCGTCCTTTAGTTGAAATATCAGGATATCTCAAATCTTGTGAAGAAGCGCTTTCACAACTGCCTGCCGGGTCTGTTTGTCAACAATTAGAGCGGATAGTAAGGTTTGTTGCCGAAAACGGGCTGTCTGCTGAGGCAGCGGCAACTCGGTAGATTCGTAAAATACAGGGCGGAAGTGCGGGTTATTTTGCCGGTGACTCGCTTACCTAATAAGGTTTCATCGGAGGAGGCTTTGTGGAAATACAGGAATACAAGGAGAAAGAGGCTTATGTACATACATTATTCTCGTCTATCGCCCACCGGTATGACCTGCTGAACACCGTTTTAAGTTTTAACCGCGATAAGTATTGGCGGCGGTTCGCGGTTGCCCAGTGCGGGCTGAAGCCCGGCGGTTGTGGAATCGATGTTTGTTGCGGGACAGGGATGTTTGCCCTTGAACAGGCAAAAGTCGTGGGCCTCCGCGGGCGAGTCGTAGGGGTTGATTTTTGCGAGGAGATGATGGCGAGAGGACGGCGGAATGTCGCACGCACGCCGTATAAAGACGTAATCGAATTCGTGTGGGGAAATGCGATGGACCTGCCCTTTAAAGACGATACCTTCGATTGTGCCACGATCGGTTTCGCCCTCCGCAATGTGCCCGATATCAAACAGGTCATTAGGGAGATGATGCGGGTTGTCCGCCCAGGGGGGAAAGTGGTTTCGCTTGAATTAGCCAAACCGTCCTTGCCGGTATTCAAACAGTGTTATTACCTGTATTTTAACCACGTGGTGCCCATCCTCGGGCGCTTGGGTGTGGGGCTGGGCGGGCCTTACTCCTACCTGCCAAAATCTCTAAATTCTTTCCCCCATCAGAAAGAGATAAGGGACCTTTTTGAAGACGTGGGTTTGAGGGATGCCAAATACCACGAGTTGACGGGCGGCATCGTTGCGGTACACGTGGGCACAAAACCCTAAGTGGGAGTACGTTCTCCGTTTAAAGTCTACGTTATCAGAGTTAGTGTCGAGGGCTATTCACTTTGAGAAAGTCACGAAGTTCAAAGCTCGAAATCATGTTGTGAGCATTTAGTGCGTCGGTAGACGTGGATTACTGCTGAAAAATGGTGACCGGCGACCGAAATGGTGGTGATTTTCTTGGGATACCGGGATCTCCGGGAGTTTATAAAGGTGCTGGAGCAGCATGGAGAGTTAAAGCGGGTCAGCGCAGAGGTGGATGCCGATCTCGAGATTACGGAGATTACCGACCGCGTTGTAAAGGCGGGGGGTCCGGCTTTATTATTCGAGAGAGTCAAGGGCTACGATATCCCGGTGGTAATAAACCTGTTCGGCAGCCTGGCACGAATGAAACTTGCGCTTGATACCGACGATTTAGACGCCCTGGGGGAAGAAATGTCCCGGCTGTTACAGCCGGAATTGCCCCAGACCTTTTTGGAAAAGATTAAAGCATTGCCAAGGCTGGCACAGCTTTCTTCCTTCATCCCGAAAGCGGTTCGCTCCGGCCCCTGTAAAGAGGTTATTGTCAAGGAACCGGATCTTACCCGGCTCCCGGTTCTAAAGTGCTGGCCCGGAGACGGCGGCCGCTTCATCACCCTGCCGCTCGTCTTTACTCAGGATCCGGAAACCGGGCGGCGGAACGTAGGAATGTACCGGATGCAGGTCTTCGACGCGCGGACTACCGGAATGCATTGGCATATCCATAAGGATGGGGCGGCGCATTACCGGAAGGCGTGCGCCGAGGGGAGAAGGTTGCCGGTGGCGGTTGCATTGGGGGCTGATCCCGCCACGATATACGCAGCGACGGCACCGCTGCCGCACGGGGTAGACGAGCTTCTGCTGGCCGGTTTTATAAGGCGGGAACCTGTAGAACTGGTGCGCTGCGAGACCATTGACATAGAGGTTCCGGCTAACGCCGAAATCATCCTCGAGGGTTATGTGGACCCGGAGGAAAGAAGGCTGGAGGGTCCTTTCGGCGACCACACGGGTTATTACTCTTTAGCGGACTACTACCCTGTTTTTCACGTCACCTGCATCACCCACCGGAAAAACCCGATCTACCCGGCGACGGTGGTGGGGCGGCCTGTGATGGAAGATACCTTCATAGGCAAGGCGACTGAGCGGCTTTTTCTCCCCCTTATCAGGATGCAACTTCCCGAAGTGGTAGATATGAACTTCCCGGTGGAAGGCGTGGTGCATAACTGTGTTGTTCTGTCGGTCAAGAAGTCGTTCCCGGGGCATGCCCGGAAGATAATCCACGCGGTTTGGGGAATGGGGCAGCTTTGTTTCAGTAAACTGGTAATTGTCGTTGATGAACATGTTAACGTCCAGGATATGAGCGAAGTCTGGTGGAGGGTTTTCAACAACGTCGATCCCCGCCGGGATGTTATCCTGTCGGAGGGGCCGCTCGACGTCTTGGACCATTCATCCCCCCGCTTTGCATACGGGTCCAAGATGGGGATTGATGCCACTCGAAAGTGGCCGGGGGAAGGACACGAACGGGAGTGGCCGGAAGATATCATCATGAGCCCCGAAGTGAAAGCGCTGGTAGACAGGAGGTGGGAGGAGTATGGCATTTAAAAAGCTCCGAATATTCCTGGCCATGATCAGGTTTGAACATACCATCTTTGCGCTTCCTTTTGCATATACCGCTGCCCTTCTGACCGAACGGCGACTGCCTACAGGGCACGATATTTTCTGGGTCACGGCGGCAATGGCGGGTGCCCGAACCGCCGCCATGTCTCTGAACCGCCTCATCGACCGGGAAATGGACGCCAAAAATCCGCGTACGGCGGGACGGGCGCTGCCCAAAGGTTTAATAAGCGCGAGGGAAGTATGGATTTACGTCTTCTTGTCCTTCGGCCTCTTGCTTTTGTCGGCGTGGCAACTCAGCCCGCTCGCGCTAAAACTTTTTTTGCCGGCGGTTATCATATTATGGCTTTATTCCTATACAAAGCGCTTCACCTGGGCGTGCCACTTTTACTTAGGACTCACCCTCGGGCTGGCGCCGGTGGCGACATGGGTGGCCATCACCAACGAATTTGCACTTGCGCCGGTACTGCTCGGGACCGGGGTACTCTTCTGGGTGGCCGGGTTCGACATCGTTTATGCCTGCATGGATTACGACTTTGATCGAAAAGAAGGCGTTTTCTCCATTCCAGCCCGGTTTGGGATAGAAGCCGCTCTCTGGGTGGCCAGGCTGTGTCATCTATTGGCCCCTGTATTTTTCACGGCGACAGGGTTGGTGCTGGGCCTCGGGCCGCTTTACCTGATCGGGGTGGGTTTCGCGGTGGCGGTTCTCATTTATGAGCACCGGCTGGTACAACCGAAGGATTTATCGCGTATCGGGGTGGCTTTTTTTAACATGAACGGAATCCTGAGCATAGGGATGTTCTTATTTACACTTGCTGATGTTTTAATCAGTTTGTGAAGGTGGCGTAAATCTTGGAATCGATATGGGTTTTCGGTGATGAGTTGCGGAAGATAGCGGCCAAGGTACGTGAGGGACGGCGGCTTGACCGGGAAGACGGTATCGCCCTCTTTGCTTCTAACGATATCACGGGTCTCGGCTACCTTGCCAATATGGTGCGCATCCGCAAGCACGGCGACAGAGTCCATTTTGCGGTCAACCGCCACATCAACTATACCAATGTCTGCATTAACAAGTGCCGCTTCTGTGCCTTCAGCCGCTCTGCCACTGACGACGACGCTTACACCCTCTCCCTTGAAGAGATCGAGGAAAAGGCCCGACATGCAGGATACTTAGGAGTGCACGAGATTCACATTGTCGGTGGTTTGAACCCGGAACTCACCTTGGACTACTTCGAAGAAATGCTCACGCGGGTCCGCGCAATCCTACCGGGGGTTACAATAAAGGCGCTGACGGCGGTGGAGGTCGATTATCTTGCCCGGCGGCATAATTTCACCGTTACTCAGGTGCTGGATCGGTTAAAGGCAGCAGGTCTTGATTGCCTCCCGGGTGGCGGGGCAGAGGTTTTTGCGCCGAGGGTCCGGAAGATTGTGTGCCCCAAAAAGATCAGCGGGGACCGCTGGCTTGAGGTCCACGCAGCAGCACACGGCTTGGGCATACCCACAAATGCGACGATGCTTTACGGTCATGTGGAAACGATTGCTGAAAGGGTGGACCACCTTCTAAGATTGCGGGAATTGCAGGATAGGACGAGGGGGTTTATGACTTTCGTGCCGCTTGCTTTTCACTCCCGCAACACGCAGATGGAAGGTTGGGGAGTACCGCCAACCACCGGTTACGATGACCTTAAGACACTGGCAGTTGCGCGTCTTATGCTGGATAACTTCGAGCACATTAAGGCCTACTGGGTAATGATCGGTCCGAAAGTCGCGCAGGTAGCGTTAAACTTCGGGGTCGACGATATCGAAGGCACCGTTATAGAAGAAAAAATAACGCACAGCGCAGGTGCCGGGACCCCCGAACTGATGGCCCGTTTGGAACTGGTCGAGTTGATCACGGCGGCGGGATGCGTCCCCGTGGAACGCGATGCACTTTATAACGTGATCCGGGAGGGGTTTTAAGTGAAACTCCGTTTGGGGCAGGTTGATTACCTGAACTGCCTGCCGGTTTATTACGCCATTGAGAAAAAACTTGTGCCGGTGGATATACCGCTGAAGGTTACCAAAGGGGTGCCCACCCACCTGAACCGTCTGTTTTTTGAGGGAAAGCTTGACGTCACTCCTCTTTCTTCAATAGAATACACCAGGCATCCCGAAGAGCATTTCATACTGCCGAACATTTCAATAAGTTCCGACGGCTGCGTCGGGAGCGTCCTTCTTTTCAGCCGCGTACCGGTGACCGAACTTGACGGTTGCAGGGTTGCGGTAACGGCCTCATCTGCTACCTCGGTCGTGCTGCTGCGCATCCTTTTTGAGCACTATTACAATGTAAATGCAACATTTCTTACGCGGCAGTCGAATTTAGATGCGATGCTAACGGAGGCTGAGGCGGTGCTCCTCATAGGGGATGAGGCGTTGCGGGCGGCGCAGCGAATAAAGGAAAGGGCAATACCGTTGAAGATAACCGACCTCGGTGAGGTGTGGAAGGAATTTACAGGAGAGAAAATGATATGCGCCCTGTGGGTGGCGCGGGGCGATTTTGTCCGTAAACATCCGGAAGAAACGAGCGTCTTGGCGAGTATCCTTCTTAATGCCAAGGAGGTAGGAATGGGGCGGGTAGATGAACTTGTGCGTGTTGCCCGGCGGACCTCGAAATTGCCCGAACCGGTGTTGCGGGAGTATTTCGGGCTGATAAAATACGGCTTCGACGAGAGCTACCGCCGGGCGCTGTTGCTCTTTTATGATTATGCGTATAAGTCGGGGTTGATAGAGGAAAGGGTAAACTCGCTGAATGTCTGGGGGGAGCATGTTGGATAATGTACGCGTCCTTCTTGACAAAGTGGTGAGCGGTGAGCGTCTTACTGAAGAGGAAGGTGTGATGCTTTACCGTAGGTGTGACCTCTTAAGCTTGGGGAGGGCCGCCGGTCTCATTCGGCGCAGACTGCACCCGGAAGGAATGGTCACCTTCGTGGTGGACCGTAACATCAATTATACCAACGTATGCAAGTCGGCGTGTCGATTCTGTGCCTTTTACCGGCACGAGAACGACCCCGACGCGTATGTCCTCAGTCACGGCGAAATAATGGACAAAATCGGTGAGCTCGTAGCCTTAGGGGGAACGCAGGTCCTTATCCAGGGGGGGTTGCACCCGGGGTTGAAGCTTGATTACTTCACCGATCTTTTTCGCAAAATTAAGGAACGGTTTCAGGGAGTGCACATCCATTCACTCTCTCCACCCGAGATAGTGCACCTGGCTAAAACTGAATGCCTATCTGTGAGGGATGTTTTGGTGCGTCTCAAAGAGGCGGGTCTGGATTCGCTTCCCGGAGGAGGAGCGGAGATACTTGTTAACAGGGTAAGACAGGTTATCAGCCCGCGAAAAATAACCTGGCAGGAGTGGGTGGCGGTAATGGTCACCGCATTTGAGCTGGGTATGTTCGGCACCGCAACCATGATGTTCGGATCGGTTGACAGTCCTGAAGACCGGGTTAAACACATGGTTCGCGTGCGAGAGGTACAGGATCAAACAAGAGGATTTACCGCTTTCATCCCGTGGGCCTACCAGCCGGGAAACAATGAACTCGGGGGAAAGCCGGTCGCTGCTGTTGAATACCTGCGGGTTTTGGCATTGTCGAGAATAATTTTAGATAACGTCCGGAATATTCAGGCCTCATGGGTAACCCAGGGCGCCAAAATAGGGCAGATTGCCTTGGCCTTCGGGGCAAACGATTTCGGCGGCACCATGCTGGAGGAGAACGTTGTACGGGCGGCCGGGGCCAGCTACAGGGTTGAACAGGACGAAATCCTCAGGGTAATCCGCGACGCGGGTTTTGTACCGGCGCAGCGTACCACGGATTACCGGATTATTCGTGTGTTTCCCCACTGACGGCGGTTCGGAGTAAATAGGCAGCGAACCAAAACCCGCGTAAAGACCCCAATCACCTTTCCCCTGCGCGCCGGATTTTGCAACCTCGAAAAGCGGGTGAAGAAATGCCACCAGAAGACAGGAACACGGTTCTGCGTCAGCTCCCGGCGGTGGACGAAGCACTCCACTGGCCGGAAATCGATAGGCTTTTGACGGTTTATCCGAGGGGTGTAGTTGTTGAGGCCGTGCGCAAGGTATTGGCGGATGCGCGGGATGCCCTGTTGAAGGGCGAGACGCCGGATACCGGGCGCGGATCACTGATCCGCCGTATTAATAACGCTTGCCGCCCGAAGCTTCGCCGGGTGATCAACGCCACCGGCGTAGTGCTTCACACCAACTTAGGACGGGCCGTCCTGGGCGAAAGGGCGCTAAAGGCGGTTATTGAGGCCGCAGCAGGATACAGCAATTTGGAGTTTGACCTGGCGAGCGGAAAGCGTGGTGAACGGTACTCGTTGGTAGAAGAGCTGCTCTGCCGCCTGACCGGAGCCGAGGCTGCGCTTGTGGTTAACAATAACGCTGCCGCTGTACTCCTTGCATTAGGTACTCTTGCGGCAGGACGGGAAGTGATTGTCTCCCGTGGGCAGTTGGTGGAGATAGGAGGTTCGTTCAGGATTCCGGATGTCATGAGGCAGAGCGGGGCGGTGCTGGTTGAGGTAGGAACCACCAATAAGACGCACCTTGAAGACTATGCAAGAGCCGTAAACGAGCGAACTGCCCTCTTACTGCACGTTCACATGTCGAACTACCGGATAATCGGCTTCACCCACGAGGTGCAGGTAGCGGAACTGGCGGCCCTCGGACGGGAGCGTAAATTGCCCGTGATGTCAGACCTGGGGAGCGGGTTTCTGGTTGAGCTGGGCCGGTTTGGATTGCCTTACGAACCTACGGTGCAGGAGACAGTTGCCGCCGGGGCTGATATTGTTACGTTCAGCGGCGACAAACTTTTAGGCGGTCCACAGGCAGGCATAATCCTCGGGCGGTGTAGTTATATTGAACAGATGAAGAAAAACCCGCTCACGCGGGCTGTGCGTATAGACAAAATGACTCTTGCGGCACTGGAAGGCACTCTTCGTGAGTACCTTGATCCGGAAGCGGCCTTAAAGAGTATCCCAACGCTGCGTATGTTGACAAGGCCGCTTGAAGAGATCCGCGCGGCGGCTGAGAAACTTGCAGCGGAGCTTGCGGAGGTGCTTGGTTCCGGTGCGACGGTGTGGACTGAGGATGGAGTTTCCCAGGTAGGCGGCGGAGCGATGCCGACAGCGGCACCTGCGACGGCCCTCGTATGTTTCAGGTTTGACGGGTTGAGCGAGGCTGACCTGATCCGGCGATTACGCCGCGCCGATCCACCTGTGATCGCCCGGGCGGAAAGGGATGCAGTGGTTATGGACCTCAGGACAGTCGACCAGCTTGATGTGCCTGTTCTCATCAGGGCTGTTGAAGATGTAATCCGGGGAGTCCCCCATGCCGCTATCAAGCGGCACCACGAAATCTGAAAATGGGGCGAATAGACCTGTAAGCTGGTTACTTAGATGCGGAAGATTAACATAAACGGAACGCGGCGAGGAGCGAGCAGTACAAGGAAGGCGCAGCCGGACGGGCCTGATTGGGAAGTGAGAAGTGGGAAGTGGGAAGTGCAAGCTATGAAGAAATTCGCGCAGCAAATTTCTCCCTTAAGAAATCTCACCTCTAACCTCCCATATCCCACCTCTTAAATGCTGGGCGAGCCTGACGCAGTAATGCGAAGCTCATCGCCGCGCCCCACGGAAGAAGAACGCATTTTCAGAGGTGGATAGGGGTGAAATACGTCACCATAGGCACCGCAGGACACGTAGACCACGGTAAAACCGCGCTGATCAGGGCATTAACGGGCATTGATACCGACCGCCTGAAGGAAGAGAAAGAACGCGGCATCTCGATCGAGCTCGGTTTCGCTTACCTTGACCTTCCGAGCGGGACAAGGGCGGGGATCATCGATGTACCCGGACACGAGCGCTTTATAAAAAACATGCTTGCCGGTGTTGGCGGCATCGATATCGTTCTACTTGTGGTTGCGGCGGATGAGGGTATCATGCCGCAGACAAAGGAGCATATGGACATCGTTCAGATTTTAGGGATCAACCGCGGGGTTGTAGCCCTGACCAAGACCGACCTGGTAGATGAAGAATGGTTGCATCTCGTTCTGGATGAGGTGCGCGGGTATATTGCGACTACTTCGCTTGCCGGCGCTCCTATTGTCCCGGTTTCCGCTGTTTCCGGCGGCGGCCTTCAAGAGCTTGTGAAGGTTATCGACGAAATGTTACAGGTCACGCAGGAAAAACCATCCGTGGGTCCGGTGCGCCTTCCTGTGGACCGAGTGTTTACCATTTCGGGTTTCGGTACGGTAGTTACCGGAACGTTAGTGTCAGGGACGGTAAAGGAAGGCGACACCCTCGAGGTTCTGCCGCAGGGTGTTTCAGCGCGGGTCCGCTCCCTTCAGGTTCACGGAAAAAAGACCCAGATGGCCCGCGCCGGCCAGCGTGTGGCAGTAAATCTTGCCGGTGTTGAAAAACAGGCGGTACGACGCGGAAACGTACTGGCTGTACCTAACACCTTTACCCCCTCAGCCCTGTTGGATGTCAGGGTGTTTCTCCTGCCGGCGGCCAAGCCTTTGAAGAACCGCGGCCGGATCCGCTTACACATAGGGACTGCGGAGATCATGGGTCGCGCTGTACTTCTCGACCGGGATGAACTTGAACCCGGAGCCTCCGGTTACGCACAACTGATAATGGAAGAGCCGGTCGTTGCAGGAAGGAACGACCGCTTTGTGTTACGCTCAGTGTCTCCCGTTACTACTATAGGAGGCGGGGTGGTTCTGGACCCTGTAGCCCGGCGGCACAGGCGGTTCAAGGAAGACGTGCTGAGCTTTCTTAACACGCTGGAAGCCGGAACCCCGCAAGAAAAGGTGGGCGGGTACCTCAATACTTCGAAAGTCCCGGTGGAGATCGGCGAGATAGCAGGCGCTGTTCACCTTGACCCGGGAACCGTTGCAGGCGCTGTGGAGGAGCTTTCCTCTGCCGGTAAGGTGCGGGTATTGATTACCGAAAATCAGACTTTTGTTTTTGATGCAGCTCGTTACGAAGAGTTAAAACAACGGGTTCAGGGACTGGTGCAGGCATATCATAGACAGTTTCCCTTGCGGGAGGGATATCCCAAGGAAGAACTTCGCTCGCGGCTGGTTTCCGGTGTGAGCAACCGGGTTTTTCAGTCGCTTTTGCAGGCTATGGCTGACGACGGGGCGATAGGGCTGCAATCACAAGCGGTTACAGCGCCGGGTCACGGCGGCAGGCTTCCGGAAAAAGTAGTGCGAGTGCTGGACAAACTTGCAGAGGTATACCATAAAGCCGGGTTCCAACCGCCAAACCTGCCGGACGCGGCGTCCAGACTTGGTTTGAACCCTGAAGAGGCTGCGGAGTTTTTTGCATACCTCCTGCGTACTAATGTGCTGGTAAAGGTGGGTGAAGAGGTTTACTTCCACCGCGAGGCTTTGGCGAAAGCTCGGGAAATAATTGTCGGTGCGCTCAAAGACCGGGGAGAACTTTCGCCGGCCGAGATACGCGATCTCTTAAACACATCACGCAAGTACACCCTGCCGCTTCTCGAATACTTTGACCAAAAGCGCGTCACTAAAAGGGTGGGGGATAAGCGGGTACTGGCCCAAAAATAGGCGGGGGCCGGGTCGCTTTTTTAAACAGCCTGTCAGGCTTTTTATGTTACTGTCACAGCGAGGTCTGCTGCATTTTCACGGAAAGGCAGCCTGCCCCTGTCAGTCGAAAAGGGTGATCCCAAATTTTCCGGGCGGGTGAGAAGATGCTCAAGACGTTTACTGTTAGAGCCGGTGAAGGAAGGTATACGGTGGAAGTGCTGGCCACGCTGACGGGTGAAGGGCTGATAGTACAGGTTCTCGGTGGAGAAAAGCCCCACGTTGGGGCGGTCGCCTTGTCACTGCCGCGGCCCAGCTTGTCAGAACCCGGTAAACTGAAGGCGAGTACAACGGTTGTCCCGCTCTACGGTCACCGCGACGATGAGATCGCGCGGCCGGTTGCCGAACAATTAGCCATCGCCTTGGGACAGCCGGTGGTTGTTGTTGCGGGAGTGCACGTGGACGCGGCGACACCAAGGGAAGTGGAGCTTCTGCTGTCCAACAGCCACGAGGCGGTAAAAAGACTGCTTAAGTTAATGAATTAAAAAACGTAACACCACGGCTTCTTTGCCCCCAGGCGATTATTGCAAGGTTCTGGGGGCATACTATTATTGCTGTCGGTGCAGCCAATTATATATTGCGAAGGAGGTAAGAACCGTGACGGAGCATACAGATTTTGAAGTCCGAAGAGAGCGCTTTGGGGAGATGTACGCGGCAAACCTGCCCGGTGGAGTGGTGGTTGACCCTGTCCCGGTTACGGCTGGTGACGAAATTACCATTTTCTATAACGGAGAATTAGCGCAAGCGGCGGATCAGATTTACCTGCACCTCGGTTATGGGCCGACTCATAACTGGCACCGGGTTCAGGATCTAAAAATGTCCCGCACCGGATTGGGTTGGATAAAAACCATTGAGGTACCTTTCGACGAGGAACGGCTGAACTTCTGTTTCCACTGTAATAGGGGCAGATGGGACTCTAACAACGGCCTGAACTGGAGCTATATTATCCACGCCGGGAGAATCATCTAAAGCGCCCGGACGGAGTGACGGTCCTGCCACGGCACCCGGGTCAAATTAGGGAAAACTGCAAACCTGGCCATTTTGACGCCCTACTAAATACGAGCCGGCTGCCGGGCAGGGCTTTTTTTATTTTTTGGGGACCTGGTGTTAACCAGATTCTGTAAAAGGTCGGATCGACCAATTGTAGGATTGCGTTTGTTGCTTCAGGGGATAATAAACTGCAAACGGGAGTTGGGAGTTGGAATAATCAGGGCATGCGACCTGATGAACCGGGAGGTTATTACAGTTTCCCCCGATGCATATGCTTGTGAGGTGGCGGATATTGTAACGCGTAAACGGATCCACCTCGTTCCGGTAGTGAGTGCCGAAAACAAGCTGGTCGGGGTCGTTACCGAACGGGACCTGCTGCGGGGTTTTGTGTCCCCGAGCGTCCGCTTTTTAGACATCACGGTTTACCTGGAACAACCGCACAGTCTTGAGGTTATGCGGGAACGAGCCTCGGGGATAAAGGTTTCTAATATAATGACCTCCCGTGTGGAATCGGTGGCTGAAGATACCTCTCTCGGAAAGGTTATCGCCCTGGTCCTGGAAAAAAACCTGCATCAGATCCCCGTGGTAAGAGAGGAGGAGGTGGTGGGGCTCGTAAGCCGCTCGGACATTATCCGCACCATTTATTCAAAGATCTGTCCGATCAAAAGGGCCGGAGGAGGAGAATAAATGCGGGTGTTGATGCTGTCCTGGGAGTATCCGCCAAGAATCGTTGGTGGTTTGGCCCAACACGTTTATGATTTGACCGCAGCACTGGTTCGCCGGGGTGTGGAGGTTCTCGTTTTAACGTGCGGCGTTCCGGGAGCGCCGGAAGCCGAAGAGATGAACGGTGCCTACGTTTACAGGGTTCATCCTTATCCGACCGGTACGCCGGATTTTACCTCCTGGGTTATGCAGTTGAATGTGGCGCTGTTGGAACGGGCTATCCCGGTTTTGCAGCGGGTACGCGATGTTGACGTGATCCATGCACACGACTGGTTGGTTGCCTGGGCGGCCAGGGCGCTCAAGCACGGGCTTAGAACGCCGCTGGTGGCCACCATCCATGCCACGGAATTCGGCCGGAACAACGGACTGCACAACGATACCCAGCGCTTTATCAGCGGGATTGAATGGTGGCTCTGTTACGAAGCGTGGCGGGTCATAGTGTGCAGCCGCTATATGGAAAACGAACTGAAGTATATCTTTCAACTCCCCCAAGATAAATTGGCCGTTCTGAAGAACGGTGTCGACCCGAAAAACTATCTTCCTCACGAAAGCTGTATCGAGCGAAACTGGTTTGCCGCGGACGACGAAAAAATCGTTTTCTGCATCGGACGACTGGTGAGGGAGAAGGGAATTCAGGTGCTGCTATCTGCGGTACCCGCGATCCTGGCGAGACACCCGAAGACCAAGTTCATCATAGCCGGTAAGGGGCCTTACGAACACGAACTGCGCCGCTATGCCGAGCAGTTGGGGATAGCGCACAGAGTCTACTTTACGGGCTATGTCGATAACGCTACGCGAAACGCACTGTACCATTGGGCGGCTGTCGCGGTCTTTCCCAGCCTCTACGAGCCTTTTGGCATTGTAGCACTGGAGGCTATGGCCGCAAAGGTTCCGGTGGTGGTGACCGATGTAGGCGGGTTAAGTGAGATTGTTCAGGACGGCGTCGACGGCTTAAAATGCCCGCCCGATAACCCGGGGGCGCTCGCGGATAAAATCAGCCGGGTACTGTATAATCCCGGTTTGGCACAGGCCCTCCGGGAGCGGGCTTACCGAAAGGTCTTACAGGAATGCAATTGGGACGATATCGCAAGACAAACACGAGCGCTCTACGAGGAGGTCTGCCAACAGCGGCGGCGGCTGGATTGGCGGAGTCCGTGCGAGGTCAGGCCACGCCTGGCCGGCAAAGTCTACCAGTTGTTCGGGCGCTAAACATCTAAGGGGGGATAGTTTGAAGGCAATCATCATGGCCGGCGGCGAGGGATCGCGGCTGCGCCCCTTGACCTGTAACCGGCCGAAGCCCATGGTTCCGGTAGTCAACAGGCCGATAATGGCTTATTGCGTTGACCTCCTGAGGAATCATGGGGTAAGAGAAATAGGAGTAACCCTTCGTTACCTTCCCGAGGTGATTCAAGAGTATTTTGGCAGCGGGCGGGATTTTAGTGTTAACATGCGGTATTTTGTCGAAGACAGCCCGCTCGGGACAGCCGGAAGTGTCAAAAACGCTTCTTCGTTTCTCGATCAGACCTTTATCGTGGTAAGCGGCGATGCGCTGACCGATGTTAACCTGTCTGAGGCTGTGGCATTCCACAAGAACAAGGGGGCTATAGCAACGATCGTCCTGACAAGGGTGGACTGCCCGCTCGAATACGGGGTAGTCATTACGGGTGAATCAGGGCGCATACGCCGCTTTTTGGAGAAGCCGGGGTGGGGTGAGGTCTTCAGTGATACCGTGAATACAGGAATCTATATCCTTGAACCCGAAGTCCTCGACTTTTTTAAAGCAGGAGAGCAATTCGATTTCAGTAAAGATTTGTTCCCGCTGCTGCTCCGCGAAAATATGCCGCTATACGGTGCAGTTCTCTGCGGGTACTGGTGCGATGTGGGAAGCCTGGAAGCGTATTTGCAGGCACACCAGGATGTTCTTTCCGGAAAGGTGAAGGTGCGTTTGCCGGGAAGAGAGGTAGCTCCGGGTGTCTGGGTAGAAGATGGTGCGGTTATAGACCCTACGGCCCGGCTTGAAGGTCCGCTGGTCGTGGGTGCGGATACTCTCGTTGGGCCCGGGGCGCTCATCGGGTCGTTTACGGTGATAGGAAGCGGGTGCACGGTTCAAGCGGGAGCAAGCATAAAACGGAGCGTGGTATGGAGCAACAGTTTTATCGGGAAAGGGGCAGCCATCAGGGGAGCCATATTAGGTAACCGGATACAGGTGCAGGCTTACGCGGGGGTATACGAAGGAGCAGTGGTGGGCGACCACTCGGTAATCAAGGAACGAAGCCTGTTAAAGCCTCACGTTAAGCTCTGGCCGCACAAACTCGTTGAAATAGGGGCCACCGTGCATGAAAGCCTTGTGTGGTCCAACGGCCTCCGGAAGAACCTTTTTGGAACCGAAGGAGTAAGCGGGCTGGCAAACATTGAAATAACGCCGGAATTTGCTGCAAGATTAGGCGGCTGCTTTGGAGCTGCATTGGGGAAGGGATCAACTGTCGGTATTTCCAACGATGCGTACCCTGCTTCGGCCATGGTCAAATCTGCGCTTCTCGCAGGGTTGCAGTCTGTCGGGATCAGGGTTAAGGATTTCGGTTCCGGAACCACGCCCATGCACCGTTTTGCGGTGCGTAGTTTTGGCTGCAGCGGTGGCGTACATACCAAGTTTTCCACCCAGGATCCGGAAAAGATCAGGCTGGTCTTCACCGACGCTGAAGGCGGAGATATTTCAAGGGGCATGGAACGAAAGGTCGAGCAGGTTTATTGCCGGGAGGACTTCATGCGGGAGGTGGTTACAGGAATCGAACCGCCGGAGTACGTTCCTGCAGTAGCCGAGGCTTACCTGAACCACATCTGTGAGTATGCAGCGGAGACGTTGAAAGCGGCGGGGTTGAAATTAGTATTGCTGTATGATGAAGCAACCCTTCAACGGTTCATAGTGCCGCTGGTGCAAAAATTAGGGGTGACCCTTTTCAGGTTCGAGGCGGAAACTTTGGCCAACCGGCCGCGATCTTGGCAGAGCTATCAGGAGATGCTGCCTGATCTCTGCAGGGAGGTTGTAGGCAAGGGAGCGGACGGCGGGGCGGTTATCGACGCCAATGCAGACCATATCGTTCTGATAGACGAAAAGGGCCGGGTAATCCAGGACGATTTGTTCACGGCGATTTTGGCGCTGGTTGCCTTAAAGCAGAGGGGCGGACCTGTGGTAGTGCCGGTTACTGCGCCGCGGGCCATTGATGTACTGGCCGAGCGGTACCGAGCGGAGGTCGTTCGTACGAAAGCCGCCCGGCAGGACCTCTGGAAACGGGCGCTGCTGGCCGACGCGTACGAGACACTGCTTCATTTCGACGCTCTGGCTGCACTGGTCCGTGTCTTCTCATTTTTAACGGAACACGGGTTAAGTTTAAGTGACCTGGTTGACGAGGTGCCGGCCTTTTTCCTGGCGCGGAGGGAAGTACCGGTTTCCTGGGAGGCCAAGGGAAGGGTTATCAGAAGGCTTATTGAGGAAAAGCCGCAGCAACAGCTTGAACTGATCGACGGCGTGAAGGTCTTTCACCCTGACGGTTGGGCGCTCATCCTGCCGGACCCGGAAGAACCGGTCTGCAGGGTCTTCAGTGAGGGGGCCTCAATGGAGATCGCGGAGTCACTGACCGAGTTTTACACCCAGAAGATAAGAGAAATGCTTGGAGAGTAAATCCTGTGAGTTGTAGAAGGGGCGGGAATCGAAACCAGCCCCTTTAATGTAATCATTCCTCAGCGGCCGGGGGCTTGGGTAACAGCAGGGAACCCGCCATACCGAGGATTGAAACCGCAGCTGCGAGTACGTATGTCCAGGTAAACGTGCCGGAGAGGTCCGCCAGATAACCGCCGGCGGCAGGGCCCAGGGCCTGGCCGATCCCGAAAAAAAGGGTAATAAAGCCGAGGCCTGCCGGGGCCAGCCGGCGGCCGAGGTAGTCGCCGGAGGCGGCGGCCATAATCGTAGGCACGCCAATCGAACTGAGCCCGAAAATAACTGCCGAAAGGTAGAGGGCGGGGGCAAATTTAAAGGAAGCAAAAAGCAAGTATGAGACGGCGAGCGCAAGGTATACGAGCGCCGCACTGTGTCTCCGGCCCAGCCGGTCTGAAATGCACCCCCAAATGAGACCGCACAAGATGTTCAGCCCTCCCACAAGCGCCCACAGGCCGCTTGTCCGGGCGTCGCTCCACCCGATTTCGTTTTTCAGGTAAGCGGCAAAGAAGGTTATATAAATAACGTACGAAAAACCGAACATAAAGTACACTGCGCTGAAATGCCATGCCGTCTTGCTGCGGCAGATCAACCTCCACCCCGAGGGATCGCTGCCGCCCGCCTTACTGTCTTGTAATTTATAAACCGGCAGCCTCTGCTCCCCGAATGGGCTGAGGCCTAAAGATTCCGGCCTGGGCCGTAGAAACGTAAAACAGACCACGCCGATAAAAAGGAGAAAACCGCCGAGGCAGTACCAGGCAAAACGCCACCCAAACGGGCCGTATCCTGCGATAATCCACGGCACGATAGCGGAGCCGAGCATTATGCCTGTCCCGGTACCGCTTGAAACGATCCCGGTAGCGAGACCGCGGTAACGTGTGGCGAACCATACCGAACCGAGAGCCATTGCCGGAACGTAAGCTGCACCGTTGCCGATGCCGGTTAAAAGCCGCATCGCGAACGCCCATTCAAAGGATTGCGCCAAACCCGTAAGGAACAGGGTAAAGCTCATCAGAACGAGCGAGAGGCTGATAACGTAACGGCTGTTGTACTTCGAGGCAAGGAAACCGCCGGCAAACGCGGAAATAAGGTAACCGATGAAGTTACCGGTGCCGATAAGACCGGCCTGGGTATAGCTGAGCGCCAAACCTTCCTTCATCGGCGGGAGGATAAGGGTGTAGGCGAAGCGGCCAAAGCCGTGAGCGCCCAGGGTTGCAAGCATTCCCGTTAATGCTACGATCCAACCGTAATGCAGTGCAGAACTCTTTCGGATCATTCAGCCTCCGGTGCGGGTCGCTGGCCGGGCGGGCGGCAGACCTCGGCCTCTTGAACCGCAAGCCAGGGGCCGCCTTTTGCCTGACACTCAGCTAACCATTATGGTTGAAAGATGCCTCTGCAACAGGGTTGCGCGAGGAAGCTGCTAAGAAATACTTATTTTGCTGTAAGGTGGCTGAAATAGCCTTCGACGCCGCGTATAAAACTCCTGCTCCACCAGCGTCCGAAAGTTTAGTTTTGCTCCGGTAAGTACGGCGCTTTACCAAATATCGCAGGAATACCGGGAAGATTGACGAATTAAAACTACAGATTTCAGCATGAGAAATAAAGGTCCTTTCAATACCCCTCTGTAAAGCCGGGAAGGCTGACGTCCTGGTCTCCGGAAGAGGCCGGGTTTCTTGCCCCGGGATGTTGCAAGGGCTTTAAGGTGCTTGGTTTAAAGGCGGTTGAAACGTGCAAGACACCGGACGAAAAAGTTGCATACGCTGCGGCACCTGCTGCCTCAAGGGCGGCCCGGTCCTGCACCGGGAGGACAAAAAAATTTTGCTGGAGGGGCACGCGGGGCACCGGCACCTCGTGACCATCAGGAAGGGTGAACCGGCCTTCGATCCGGTAGCCGGCAGCGTAAAACCTGCACCGCAGGAGCTGGTCAAGGTACGCGGTAAAGGGAAAGAATGGTCCTGCTGCTTTTTCGATGAGGAAAGCTCTTCGTGTACGATTTACGAGCAGCGCTTCCTCGAATGCCGCCTGTTAAAATGCTGGGATACCGCCGCTCTCCTTTCGGTTATCGGCAAGGATACCATCACACGCGCCGACATCATCAACCCCGGCGATCCGATCCTGGAGGTGATTGCGTTGCACGAGCGGGAATGTCCAGGCGAGCAGGTGGAAGAATTAGCTGCCGCGGTTTCCCGGAAAAGGTATAAGGCAGAAGCCCTGGCGGAACTCGGCGCGCTTGCCCGTAAAGATTTGGCCATCCGACTGTATGCCGTCTCCGAATTAGGATTGCGGGAGGAGTTCGAACTCTTTATTTTCGGCCGCCCCCTCTTCAAGGTCTTGCGCGCCTGCGGAATAACGGTTTTCTCCGCTCCGGATGAACTGGAAGTGCGGCCGGGATGGAAACTTTAATGTGTAACGGTTCGGTTAAGCCGCTGGTGGGTTTAAGAAACCGATGCTGCTGATAGTCAACGCCGACGATTTCGGTTACACGCCGGGGGTCAACCGCGGGATCGTTGCCGCCGCCCGGTGCGGGGTGGTGCGCAGTGTCAGCCTGCTGCCGAACCAGCCCGGAACGGCGGCAGCGCTCGCGCTGGTGCGGGAAGGTTTGTTAGCAGGAGTAGGGCTTGGTGTGCACCTTTGCCTGACTAAAGGCCGACCGGTGAGCCCCCCGGCAGCGGTGCCGTCACTGGTCGGTCCGGGCGGGGCGTTTAAGAGCCGGCGGGAGCTTTCAGCCGCGCCGCTGGTGCAGCACGAGGTGGAAAGAGAGTTCTGCGTCCAAATACAGGTTCTTCAGTCGCGAGGGGCCAAGATAACGCATTTGGACACTCACCACCACATCCATGCCCACCCGGTTATCCTGGAGGCGCTTATCGCCGTGGCGAGGGACCGGCGCTTACCGGTTCGCCACCTCGATCCGGCGATGCGCGACCGGTTTCGCCGGGCTGGCATCGTTACTACCGAACATTTCTGCGGATCGTGGTTTGCGGTGCACGCTACGGCGGAAGCCTTCCGGGAATTTGTGGCGGAGGGTTTGCGCCGGGGTCTGCGCAGCATGGAACTGATGTCCCACCCGGGCCTGGCTGATTCTGAACTTCGGCGGCTGAGCGGTTACACGCGGGAAAGGGAGGCGGAATTGGCGGCGCTGTGCAACCCGGCGCTGCGGGAGTGGCTGGCAGAAAAGGGCGTACAGTTGGGTACATATGCCGAGTTGCCGGACGAAAGTTAGCGGGGGTGATCGCGGTCGTGGCAGTGGTAGAGGAATTGATGACGCCGGATTACTGGGCCGGGGCCTGGGAGGAGGCAGCGAGGAACAGCCCTACAGGGCGGCGGCGGCGCGGTGAGGAAGAGGCGATCGCGCACTGGAACCGCCGGGCCGAGTCCTTTGTACGCAGCACGGCCGGCGCGGATGCGGTAAGAAAGCGGGAGGAGGTGCTGGCGTTGCTCCGGCAGGAAGGAGCGCTACGGCCGGGTGTCCGGGTGCTCGACATCGGAGCCGGTCCGGGAAATTTCGCCCTGCCGCTGGCCCGGGTTGCTGCTGAGGTGGTGGCGGTGGAACCTGCTGCCGCGATGCTCCGCATTTTGCGGGAAAGGGCGGCGCGTGAAGGGATCAGCAACATCACTTGTGTCCAGGCCACCTGGCAGGAGATCGACCTCGACGCAAGGGGCTGGCGCGGATCATTCGATCTGGTCTTTGCCTCGATGAGCCCGGGCGTGCAGAATGCCGCGATGCTCGAAAAGATGATGGCCGCCTCCCGGGACTTTTGCTACTACAGCTCCTTTGCGGGACCGCGATGGGATGTGGCCCGCGTGGAACTCTGGCGCCGGTTCTTCGGTGAGGACTTAAACTCCGGCCGTTCAGAGATAGTTTTCCCGTTCATGTACCTGTACACCTCGGGATACCGGCCCCTGCTCCATTTCGGCAACGAGTACGTCCGGGCGGCGAAACCGGTTGCGGCGGTCGTCGACGAGTTAGCGTTATTTTTTGAGCAGTATACCGACGTTACCCCCGCGGTGCGGGACACGATCGCCGCTTATGTTCAGGCGCGTGCTCAAGGGGGGATTTACCGCTGGGAACGAAGGATCTGTTCGGGGATGATGCTGTGGCGTGTTCGGCAGGAGGCCGCACTGCCCTAAATCCACACACTCCGGGGTTTCCGGATTGCCTTCGCGCCCGGTTTTTTTGAGCGGCGGGAGGAGTAATAAGGTCTTGCTGAAAAAGGGGTGGTGCCGTGGAATACCTTCTGATCTTAGCGGCTTTCGCTGTGGGCTGCGTCCTGGCCTGGGCAATGGCGGGTTCACGGGCGCGGGCGGCCGAGAGCGTGGCGGCGGAGCTGCGGCAGCAGGTCCGGCAGCGCGAAGAGGCCGTCCAGCGGCTGCAGGCGGAGCTGGAGGGTGAGAGAACGGCGCGGGTCAAAGCGGAAACGCTGCTGAGCGAGGCGCAGAAAAGCGTGCAGGAGCAGAAGAAACTCCTGGAGGAAGCCTCTCAGAAATTGAGCGATACCTTCAACGCCCTTGCGGGCAGCGCCCTTAAGAGCAACAACCAGGCGTTCCTGGAACTCGCCAGGGAGGCGCTGCAGGCCGTTTTAGCGGAGGCGAAGGGCGATCTGGTGCAGCGCCAGCAGGCTGTGGAGGCGATGGTCCGGCCACTCGGGGAAGCACTGAAACAGTACGACGAAGCAGCCCGGAAGATGGAAGTTGCGCGGTCTCAGGCATATGCCGACTTGAAAAGTCACCTTGAGCAGTTGGGGAAGGCGCAGCAGCTTCTCCAAACTGAAACGCAAAAGCTCGTTACGGCCTTGCGGACTCCACGGGCCAGGGGCAGGTGGGGCGAAATCACCTTGCAGCGGGTGGTTGAAATGGCCGGGCTGTCGCAGTACTGCGACTTTAACACGCAGTTGACGCACGAGACCGAGGAAGGGCGCCGGCGCCCCGACCTTGTCGTCAACCTTCCGAACGGAAGAAAAATCGTGGTTGACGCCAAAACGCCGCTGGATGCATACCTTGACGCGGTGGAAGCTGCGGAGGATAACCTCCGCAAAGACGCCCTCCTGCGCCACGCGCAGGCGGTACGGGCAAGCGTAGCCGGCCTAAGTACAAAGGAGTACCAAAGCCAGTTCCCGACCGGTATCGACTTCGTAGTGCTCTTTTTACCGGGAGAGCCGTTCTTCGCGGCAGCCGTCGAGCACGATCCGTCCCTGATAGAGGACGCGATACGCCGGCGGGTGCTTTTAGCCACGCCCATCACACTGGTAGCCCTTCTTAAGGCGGTGGCCTACGGATGGCAGCAGCACCAGGCCACAGAAAACGCGACGCGCGTGATCGAAGCCGGTCGGCAACTGTTCGAACGGGCGTGCATTTTCGCCGACCACCTGGCAGGCATCCGCAAAGGCCTCCTCAATGCCGTCAATTCCTACAACGATGCGGTGGGTTCCTGGCAGAGCCGGCTGGTGCCCGGTGCACGCCGGCTAAGGGAACTCGGGGCTGCGCCGGCGCAAAAAGAGCTGAAGGAGATAGACGAGGTAAACGTGCTGCCGCGGGAGGTGCCGCAGGTCGCCGCCGCGGAAGAAGTTTAACGGTTCCGCTGGTCGAAACTACTAAAGGCGGAAAAGTCGTATGTACAGTCGAAGCGTCTTGGGAAGCTATGAATTTATACCATAATTCGGACTTGACCGGTAACACCCACTATTGCATCGTGCCTGAGCTTCGTAGTGCAGCCGGCTCTTCGTTCCGGGAACCTTTTTTCGCCAACATTGCCCTTCCTGTAATTTATAACCTCCCCGGTGTTCATTAGCATAATCCTCTCCCAATCCGGCTGTCCGGACTCTGGTTCTGTTTGATGATGTACCGGGCGGTGCCGGACATGTTCGGCGGATGGGACACCCGGAATCCTTGATGCGAATTCTCCAGGCAACGTTGGAGCGGTTGGAGCAGTATGAATGTGGAGGTGTTGAAGGTAATGCGAGTTGTTACGGGTGTCTCAGGCATTATCGCAACCAGTTCTGTCATGAGCTACTTAATCGGGGGTCAGTTATCAGCTTTTTACGCGGCGTTCTGCCTGATGGCCCTTAAGTAGTCTGAGTGCTCATAACACCTGCGATAGCCTTGACGCCACCCACGCGATGTTCTATGCTGATAGCAGAAGAATCCTCTGTTGGCTGAAGATGGGGAACGAGAGTGGAGTATATCCCCCAAGATTATCCCGACCGGATCAGGCGGCTGCGGGCCAAACTGGGCTTGAGCCAGAAGCGCCTCGCGGAACTTCTGGGCGTCTCCTTTGCCTCCGTTAATCGGTGGGAGAACGGGCAGGCGCGCCCCAACCGCCTGGCGTGGGGTCAGATCCTCCGCCTTGAACTAGATGGTCCCGAGGGGTTACGTAAACCGCCGCTCACCGGTGGCAGCAGTCCGGTGACCGGCGCACTATCTGCGGCCGAAGAGAAAGCGGCCTACCGGCTGTCCGATGAGCCGCCGGAGCCGCACGGGCCGAGTAATACCGACTTCACCGCCCCGCCGGAGATCGTCCGCCTGGCCGTCGAAGCCGAGCGCCTGACTTACGGCCACCTTTTCAGCCCGACCTTCGCCACCGAGACCTCGCTGATTGACCCGCTACCGCACCAACGCATCGCCGTTTACGACCATATGCTTCCCCAGCCCAGGCTGCGGTTTTTGCTGGCCGACGACGCCGGCGCCGGCAAGACCATCATGGCCGGTCTCTACATCCGCGAGATGCTCACCCGGCGCCTGATCCGGCGCGTCCTGATCGTGCCGCCCGCCGGCCTGGTCGGGAACTGGCAGCGGGAGCTCAAGACCCTTTTCAGCCTCCCGTTTAAAATAGTGACCGGCGCGGATGCGCGCGCTGGGAACCCCTTTACCGGCCCGGGGAGCGATCTGGTGATTGTCAGCGTGGACACCCTCTGCGGGGCGCCGACTTTCGCGCGCCTGCGCGATCCTGCCGTAGAGCCTTACGACCTGGCGGTGTTCGACGAGGCCCACAAGCTCGCGGCCGACCGCAACCCCGACTTCACCGTGTATAAAACCGACCGCTACCGCTTAGCAGAGGCGATTGCCGGCGCTACGGACGATCCCGACTGGATGCTTCCCTGGTGCTGCCACCACTTACTGCTGCTCACGGCCACGCCCCATATGGGCAAGGACTTCCCTTACTTCTGCCTGTGGCGGCTGCTGGAGCCGGAGGCGCTGGCCACCGTGGACGCCTTTAACGCCTACCCCCCGGAGGCGCGGCGGCGCCATTTCCTCCGGCGGACCAAAGAGGAAATGGTGCGTTTTGACGGCACCCCGATCTACCCGAAAAGAGAGTCCCGCACCTTGAGCTACGACCTCGGCCCGGCCGAGCAGCGGCTTTACGACGAGACCACCGCTTACATCCGCACCTATTACAATCGCGCCCGGATTCTCAACCGTTCGGCCGCGCGGCTGGCGATGAGCATCTTCCAGCGCCGGTTGGCCAGTTCCACCTACGCCCTGCTGCGCTCGCTCGAACGGCGGCTGGAAAAGCTGGAGGGGTTGATCGAGGAGATCCGGAGCGGCCGGCTCACGGAGGAACAGCTCAGCGCCTTCCAGCGCAAAATTGACAAAACGCCCGACGTTTTCGACCGGCTGACTGCCGACGAAGAGGAGTCGCAGGAGGGGCGGGAGCAGAACGAGGTGGCTGAGGACCAGCTTCTAACTGGCGTGGTGGCCACCTCGCTGGCCGAACTGCAGGCCGAGCGGGTGCAGGTAGAAGGCCTGCTTGGCCTGGCGCGTCAGGTGCTCGCCGCGGGCGAAGAAGCGAAGTTCGAAAAACTGCGCGACGTGCTGCAGGACGAGCGTTTCCGGGAGGAGAAGATCCTGATTTTCACCGAGCACCGGGACACCCTTGATTTCCTGGTCCGGCGCCTGGAGGGTCTGGGCTACGCGGGAAGGATCGCCTTTATCCACGGCGGCATGGATTATCAGGAGCGCGAGGCGCAGGTGGAGTTCTTTAGGAAGCCGGTGCGCGAGGGCGGCGCTAACTTGATGGTAGCCACCGATGCCGCCGGAGAGGGAATCAACCTCCAGTTTTGCTGGTTGATGGTCAACTATGACATCCCCTGGAACCCGGCGCGGCTTGAGCAGCGGATGGGACGCATCCACCGTTACAAGCAGGTGCACGACCCGGTCCTGATCTTCAACCTGGTGGCGGGGAAGACCCGCGAGGGCAAGGTGCTCAAAACGCTGCTCGAAAAATTAGAGCACATCCGGCGCGAGCTCGGTTCGGATAAGGTCTTCGACGTCATCGGGATGCAGTTCGAAGGGGTTTCGCTAAAAGAGTTGATTCTGCAGGCGGTGGTGGACGAACAGACCGATGAGGCCGTCCGGCAGGTTGAGGGTCGCCTTACGCCGGAGCAGTTCAAGGCGCGGCTGGAGCAGCGGGAAAAGCTCCTCGGCACCGGCGGCGATGTTGCCCGTCAGTTACCCGCACAGCGGGCTAAATTGGGGCGCGAAACGCTACGGCGCCTGCTGCCGGGGTACGTCCGCCGCTTCATCGAGAAATCGGCGCCGCTTTTGCACATCGGTATTGACGGCGACCTGGAAGGCTATTTTTCCTTCAAACCCCTCCGGCCGGGGGCGCTCGACCCCTTGTGGCCCGTCCTGGAAAGCTACGACCCTGCCAGGTGGGAGCGGTTGACCGTTTACAAACCGGCGGAGGACGAGCCGGCGATTTTCCTGCACCCCGGCGAACCGCTCTTCGATCGTTACCGTTCGCTGGTGCGCGGCCGGTTTGCGGATCTGGCGCGAAGAGGCGGCGTTTTCGTTGATCCATACGCCCGGCACCCTTATTTCTTTCACCTGGCCCTGGTGCGGGTGGTGCGGCGGGCCGATCCGGCACTGCCCGAGGTTTTTGGCCGGGAAGAACCGGTGGAGGTGCGCCTGGTGGGGTTGCGGCAGGACGAGACCGGAACGATCGAGGAGTGCCCGGTGGAGCACCTGCTGTTATTACGCGGCGCCGAAGGAATCCCCCCGGCAGCTATACCCCTTGTTGCTACCGTCGCTGCCGCCTGCGCGCAGGCGAAAAACTTCCTTATAGAGCGGGTTGCCGAACCATTAGCCGCAGCCCGGCGGCGAGCGTTAAAGGCCACCCTGGCCGCGCGGGAGGAGTTTATCCTCCGGGGTTACGCTTACCGGGAAGCGGAACTCGCCCTGAAGCGGGCCCGCCTTGCCGAGCGGGCCGGGGCGGGTGATGCGGCGGCCCGGGGTGAACTGACGAAGGTTAAGAAGCAGCAGCGGGAACTCGCCGACCGGATCGAGCGGTCTCTGGCGGTGCTGCGGCGGGAGCCGGAGCTGATCATTCCGGGTGAGGTTCAATTTCTGGCGCACGCTTTAGTGGTTCCTTCCAATGATCCGGAAGACAGGGCGCGCTACGACCGGGAGATCGAACGGATCGCCGTCCGGGTGGCCTGGGGCTACGAGGAGAGTCGCGGCTGCACCGTCCGGGATGTTTCGTTGCCTGAGCTGGCGCTGCTCGCCGGCCTGGATGCTTACCCCGGCTTCGATCTCCTGTCGCGCGACCCTGCGGGCGAGGAGCGGGCCATCGAGGTCAAGGGCCGGGCCGGGATCGGCGACATAGAACTTTCGGAGAACGAATGGGCCAGAGCCTGCAACCTGCGCGACCGCTACTGGCTCTACGTGGTTTACGACTGCGCCAGCGCCCACCCGCGCCTTTTGCGTGTCCAGGACCCCTTCGGGAAACTGCTCGCCCGGCGCAAAGGCGGCGTAGTCATCGGGGAGCAGGAAATTTTTGAGGCGGCGGAGGGAGGATAAAAAACCGCCAGGACACGAAGGACATCAAGTAAATTCTGAGGATTTGGAAGGGGAAGGCGGTCGTGGTTTTTATGGAAGGAAACAATTATAAAGATAATTATAATAATCCAGGCGCTCCTGGTGCCCTGGTGGTTGGGGATTGTCCCCGTTTGATCGAGCACGCTTTTCCGCTGAAGCAGGCCTCGCTGGATTCGGTACACGAGAAGAACGTGCGCCACGGGCATATTTCCACCCTGCATATCTGGCCGGCGCGGCGCCCGCTGGCGGCCTGCCGGGCGGCGCTGATCGCTACGCTGCTGCCCGATCCCGGCACGCCGGAGGAGCGCCGGCGTATTCTTGAGAAGCTGGCGGGCCGGGTGGTGCGGAAGGTGGAGAAGAAGAAGCTGCCCGGCGGCAGGGTCATCGAGCGCATCAGGGAGGAAACCGAGGGCGGCATCCTGCACTGGGGGCGGGAGAACGGCCCGGCGCTGGACTGGTTCCGGGAGGAGATTAAAAAGGCTTACGGCGGCCGGACGCCGAAGGTGCTGGACCCCTTCGCCGGCGGCGGGTCAATACCGTTGGAGGCGATGCGGCTCGGCTGCGAAGTGACCGCCGTGGATATCAACCCGGTGGCCTGGTTCATCCTCAAGTGCACCTTAGAATACCCGCAAAAATTTGCCGGGCAGAAACGCCCGCTGCCCGAATTTATCTTAACTGATGAAGAATTTATGGAAGCCTTTTACAAGGCCAATCCGGAAGTTGCCGGGAAGGGGCGTCCGGTGAAAAAGCAAATCGAATTAGACTCTCTCCTTCCAACCTCTAACCTCCAACCTCCAACCTCTAATTTAGCCTGGCACGTGCGCGCCTGGGGCAGATGGGTGCTGGCGCGGGCCCGCCGGGAGCTGGCGCGCTTCTACCCGGCCTACGCCGACTTCGAACCGCTAAAACCGGACGGCCGTCGTTACGAGAAGCGCGCGCCCAGGCTGGTGCCGCTTAAAGAGGACGGTTCGTTCGACCTTGAGACCTTGAATGCGGAGTTTACGGAGGAATACCTTCGGGACCTGCGCAACCCCCGCTGGGTGCCCAAACCGACGGTGGCCTACCTCTGGGCGCGGACGGTGCAGTGCAAGAACTGCCGGGCGACGGTGCCACTTTTGAAAACCCGCTGGCTCTGCAAGAAGGACAAAAAGCGCGTGGTGCTGACGATGGAGCCGAACGCCGATAAAACCGGTGTGGTCTTCGGCGTCCAGAACGACGTGCCCGTGGTCGGCGGCAACGCGGCGCAAAGGCGGGAGCACGACCGGAGGACCGGTGCCGGGACGATGTCCCGCTCCGGCGCGACCTGCCCCTGCTGCGGGACGATTATGACGATGGAGGACGTCCGCCTCGAGGGGCAGGCCGGGCGCCTGGGGGCGCAGATGACCGCCGTCGTGGTGGACGGGCCGAACGGTAAGGAGTACCGCCTGCCGACGGCGGAGGAGGTCCGCCTGGCGCAGGAAGCGGAGAAGGAACTCGACCGGGTTTTTGCGGAGATTCCGTTCGGGCTACCGGAGGAGCCTCTGCCGAGTAAAGATGCGCTGGGATTTCGCGTGCCACTTTACGGTTTCGACAAATGGTCCAAGCTCTTCACCCCCCGCCAGCTTTTGGCCCTGGGCATCTTCGTCAAGCACACCCGCGCCGCCGGCGACGCGATGCGGGATGCGGGCTACCCGCCGGAGTGGGTGGAAGCGGTGGGGGCGTATTTGGCGCAGGCGTTAGATTTTGTGGCGAACCGTAATAGTGTGGTGTGTTCATGGACACTTACGAGAGAAACAACCCGCGGCACCTTTGCGAGATTTGCTCTGCCAATTGTGTGGGATTTTGCCGAAGCAAACCCGTCTGAAGAAGCTTCCGGAGGTTATCCAGGGGCGATTGAGTGGGTATGTCGTTATATAGACCATGTATTGGTTTTTGGACAAGAAAGTCAATTTACGAGGGCCTTCCAGAAGACAGCTACAGAAGAATTGGGTAGTTTCTTAGACGTTATAGTCACCGACCCCCCCTACTACGACGCCATCCCGTACTCCGACCTGATGGACTTTTTCTACGTCTGGCTGCGGCGGACGCTGTACGGCCTGTCGCCCGAAATAGACGCGGCCTTTCGGGAGCCGCTCTCACCGAAGTGGGACCACGATAAAAACGACGGGGAGCTGGTTGACGACGCCAGCCGCTTCGGCGGCGATAAACAAAAATCGAAGGCCGCGTACGAAGAGGGGATGTTCCGCGCCTTCCAGGCCTGCTACCGGGCACTCAAGCCCGAAGGGCGGCTGGTCGTGGTCTTCGCCCACAAGCACCCGGACGCCTGGGAGGCTCTGGTCTCGGCCATCATCCGGGCCGGGTTTGTGGTGGTTGCCAGCTGGCCTATCCAGACGGAGATGGGCAACCGCACCCGCGCCCTCTCCTCGGCGGCGCTCGCTTCCTCCGTCTGGCTGGTCTGCAGGAAGCGCCCGGAAAACGCCCGCCCCGGCTGGGACAACCGGGTGCTGGAGGAGATGCGCGAGAAGATCCACACCCGGCTGCGGGAGTTCTGGGACGCGGGCATCCGGGGGCCCGACTTTGTCTGGGCGGCCACCGGCCCGGCGCTGGAGGCTTACAGCAAACATCCGGTGGCGAAAAAGGCCAACGAGCCCGGCCAGGTCATGACCGTTTCCGAGTTCCTGCGGGCCGTCCGCCGGCTGGTGGTGGACTTTGTCGTCGGCCGGGTGCTCTCCCATAACGGCGGCGCGGAAGGCGAGACCGGTTTAGACGACGTAACTACCTACTACCTGCTGCACCGCCACGACTTTGGCTTCGAGGACGTTCCGGCCGGGGCCTGCATCCTCTACGCCGTTTCCTGCGGCCTTTCGGACCGGGAGCTCGCCGACCAGTACGATCTCCTGGCGCGTACCGGCGGTCAGGAGCAGGACGAAGAGGAGGAAGAAGCCGAAGAAGAGGGGGACGAGATCAGGAAAGGCACCGGCAGCAAGGTCCGGCTCAAAACCTGGCAAAAGCGCCTTCGCAAGACGCTGGGCCTGGACGCCGAGGGCCGCCCTGCGCCCCTCATCGACCAGGTGCACCGGCTGATGCACCTCTGGAAGACGGGCGACGTGGTGAAGGTGGACGAGTACCTTGACGCCCGCGGCCTCCGCCGTCACCGCCTCTTCCACCAGCTCCTCCAGGCCCTGATCGAGCTCGCCCCAGCCGGCAGCGACGAACGCTCATTGCTGGAGAGCATCAGCAACCATGTCGCTGCGCGGGGAGTCGCACCGGAAAAACAACCGGAACTTTTCGCCGTGGAGAAAGGTCAATGACGAACTTTGAGCCACCATCTTATTCGTCAGCGAAATTTCGGATCTTGGTGAAACATGGAAGGAGAAACGGGTGAATGACAGAAAAATAAACTAAGGTAATCTTGCAGGAGGGATGATCCCTGTGGCTGAGATCAATTTCTCTTTAATTCCACTGGTAATTGGATAGCGTACCGTGTTGATGAAAACGTTTTCGACACGGAAGGTACTTGGATTGGTTGGTTGCCCTGGGGTAATGCTGACGTTGTAACTCCGGACGGCAAATATCTTGGTACAATTTGTGAAGGTGACTGTTTCTACTAGTTTTAGAAATAGACCGTACCATGGTCATCCGGGATACCCTGGTTATCCAGGATATCCTGGTTATCCCGATTATCCTGGGCATGCTAGTTACTCCCCGCTTCCACCTGGGGCTGAGGATGTCAAAATTCCTGAGAAGAAGTGATAAAAACTGGTCATACGTTTAAGTGTTTAAGAATCAACCGGGCTGGAGGCTTGTTATGAAAATATCAGAAGTAACAAGAAGAAATATCATAGATTATCTACTTCTAAGAAAATACCCGTTCCATGGAAGATTAGACCTCATAAGTTTTCTTAAAAGAATTTGGGATTTATCTTCAATGCCTTCCACGGATTATCGGTTCAGAAATGCAGAAGGTGATATATGGCAACATATGGTTAACAATTATGATTGGGATTATGCTTATCTTCTCTATACGTACTTAGACCTGTTGGGATGTAGCGATGAGATTTTTCTACGATTCGTGGAAACCTGCGTTCATCCAGTTGTCTTATACGATGAAAAACAGGTTTCAGAAACTTTATTGGAATTCAATAAGTTTCTGGCAGCAGATGGGTACAGGTTAGAGGTATCATCGAATATTTCGGGAAAGCCTCTCTATAAAGCAGTAAGGCTCGACGGTGAGGAAAGGTGTTGTCGTGGAGAAGACGCCTATGAAGTAGTATTGTCCTTCGCGGGCGAAGATCGCGAATATGTAGAAAACGTAGCTGAGTATTTAAAGTCTAACGGTGTCAAAGTGTTCTATGATCGGTATGAAGAAGTAACTTTGTGGGGAAAAGACTTGGCGGAGCATTTGGATAAGGTCTATAGGGGAAGTGCTCGATATTGCGTGATATTTATTTCAAGTGCTTATGCGAATAAAGTATGGACAAACCATGAAAGGCGGAGTGCACTAGCCAAGGCAATAGAAGAAAAAGAAGAGTATATTCTTCCTGCACGATTTGATGATACTGAGATTCCGGGGATAAGGCCAACCATAGGTTACGTGGACCTGAGGAAAAAGACACCTGAAGAACTCGGTAAAATGATCTTACAGAAATTGGGGCGAGTGGTTTGATTTAGAGGAACGTGCTAGGATGCTACGATTTGTTACAAAAGGCACGAGGAGGATCTTGATGGGTATCTCTGAGAGAACACGGAAGATCCTATGGGCGCGGTCGGGAAACCGGTGCGCAATTTGCCGCTGTGAGCTTGTTAGGAAAGAGTTTGCAACTGACCCAGCGGCAGTTATCGGTGATGAGTGCCATATTATCAGCAAGAGACCGGGTGGTCCGAGATACGACCCCAAAGCAGAGGTTAAATTAGATGGCTATGACAACTTGATACTACTTTGTAAGACGCACCATAAGCTTGTTGATGATCAGCCAAGCCGGTTTACGGTGGAGTATTTGAGGATGGTTAAAGCGTATCACGAAAAATGGGTTCGTGAAACCCTCGGGCAACCAGCAAAAAAGAAGGCTCCGAGGGGTCCAACACTTGATGAAGTTAACGTCTTGCCAAGAATTCGTACCGGAAGAGAATTAGTGAACGTCTTGTGGAATGCTCACTTATTCTATTTTGACAATGATGAGTTAGAGTCAGAGGAGGAGTTAGACCTGGTAAGTGGGTTTTTTCAGGTAATCCAGGATTATGGCGATTTGCTTACAGACCTTGGCGCGGGCGAAGTTGTTAAGGCGGAATTTTACTTGAACCAAGAAATCAAGGAATTGGAAAGCAAAGGCTTTTTCGTATTTGGAAGATGCTGGTTCAAGAAGGTGAAAATAGGTAATCAAGAAGATCTGTGGCCTGTGGCTTCCGTGAGGGTAGTCAGAAGAACGAGTCCCGAGATCGTAAAGGTGCCTAACTTGGAAAAAGCCACTTCTTAAATTACGATATTAAACGGAAGCTTAACAGTCGTAATGGAATGATGAATAGATGATGATTGGTTCATCGAGTAGTTCGGTTATGTGAAGCCGCCGGTTACGTTATTCAATGGCTCTGGCACTTTGCAAAACGGAACTGTTTAAGAAGGAAAGGGAGCAAGCTTGATGCCTGACGGTTACGGCAGCCACCGGGATTACATGGACTGGGTAAAAGAGGAAGCGGACGCTCGTCAAGAGGCGCTCGAGGCTGCGTTGCGAGAAGCTTTTTCCCGCTTCATCGAAAGGCGTGAGGTCGAGGTGGTGGTTTTCTCAAGTATGAGTGCCTTTGATTTGGCACGGGCCATCCTAGCTCAGCCGCTTATTCTTAAGCCACTTCTGGCGTGTTGCAATATCGGCGCGCGCGCCATTGAACGGAATCTCAATATCAAGAACCTGGACACTTACTCGCCACGGCTCAGCGAGGACCGCGCAAAGATCATCGCCGGATATATCAAGCCGTTTCTTCCGCCTTACATAGAAATCCCGGCGCTCAGCCGCCTGGACAGGGTTTTTTACATTGATAAAGAGGTTCGCAAAGGGAAGGGCAGGTGGGAACGGCGTATTTTAGATACGTTGAACCACCACGGGCAGACCTGCTTTTGCAAAAGGATGTTTGAGGCTGGTGGGGAACAGTTTGAGCTTGACGCTGCCGCTCCTAAAGAGGGAAACATCCAACTTGCGATAGATGTGAAGCGGATAGAGGCACGGCGAGATATTCATAAGCGTTGTGATGAAATAGCGAACAAGGCCAGCAAACTGAAATCTGTGTTCCCGCAGGCCAGGTTTGGTGCGGTGATATATTACCCGTTCATTGAAGAACATGTTAATGTTCAAAACCGGTTGCGTTCCCCGGATATAGATAGCATAGTTTTCGCTTCTGAATCGGACGAGTCGATTGAAAACGCAGTGAAGCTGCTCCTTTCTACGCTGGGGGTGCCGGCAAAATGAAACAAAGAACCTTCCACCGTCTAGTTGAAGGAGATGCACGGGACCTCTCTTTCGTAGATGACGAAAGCATCCATCTTGTGGTCACGTCGCCCCCTTACTGGACGCTGAAGAAATACCGGGAACATCCCTCCCAAATGGGGCACATTGCGGACTATGAAGAATTTATTGAGGAGCTTTCTAAGGTCTGGCGCGAGTGCTACCGCGTTTTGGTTCCTGGGGGGCGCCTGGTGTGCGTGGTGGGGGATGTGTGCTTATCCCGCCGCCGGTTTGGGAGGCACGTGGTCATTCCTTTACATGCCGATATCGTTGTTTCGTGCCGGAAAATCGGGTTTGATAACCTTAATCCCATTATTTGGCATAAGATTGCCAACGCCACCTACGAAGTTGATAACGGGACGAAATTCCTCGGTAAGCCTTACGAACCCAACGCTATTATCAAGAACGACATCGAATTCATCCTGATGCAGCGCAAACCGGGCGGGTACAGAAAGCCCACCCCCGAACAGCGGAGGCTGTCCATGATCGACAAGAAAGACTACGAAGAATGGTTCCGGCAGTTCTGGAACATCAGCGGCGCGTCGACCCGGGAGCACCCGGCTCCTTTCCCTCTTGAATTAGCTTACCGATTGGTACGGATGTTTTCCTTCTTTGGCGATACCGTGCTCGATCCTTTTTGCGGTACCGGCACTACAATGTTGGCGGCGATGAAAGCAAATCGCAATAGCATCGGGGTCGAGATCGATCCCGTGTATTGCGACATGGCCATGCGGCGGTTAGAAAAAGAGGCGCGTACGCTCTTTGACGACATCACCCTTGAGATGGTCAAGGCGAGCAGATCTAAAGCGGGCGAATATTGGGGCTAAGCAAAACGAATCGGCGAGTAACATGATTTAGGAGATGGATAGCCATGAATAAACTTCCCTGGACGCCGTGGCACCAGGTGGTGCAACTCCGTGACGACATCAGATCGGGGGAGCTTTCGCTGGCCGTTTTTGCGGCCGACCTCTACGACGTGGTTATGGGCCGGGCGAAACCGATCTACCAGGACCCGGCCGAGTTTTTCGCTCTGACCTATCCCACTTTCAACCTGCGCGAACTGGCGAAGGACGTGCTGGGCCGCCTTTCAGGTAAGAATGAGAAGGCGGTGCGGCAGCTGGAGCTGACCTACGGCGGCGGCAAGACACACACCCTGATCACCCTCTACCACCTCGTTTCGAATCCGGCAGGACTGCCGGACCTGCCCGCCGTGCGGGAGTTTATCGAACACGCCGGCATCACTCCACCTAAGGCGCGGGTGGCCTGCCTGCCCTTCGATAAGTTAGATGTGGAAAAGGGGATGGAGATCAAGGCGCCGGATGGACAGGCCCGGTGGCTCAAACACCCGTGGAGTGTGCTGGCCTGGCAGATCGCCGGGGCTGAGGGCTTGCGGCTCCTTCATCCCGGCGGTAGAGACGAGGAGCGGGAGAGCGCCCCGGCGGAGAACCTTCTCAGCGACCTATTTGCCCTCCCGGGCCGGGAGGGGTTGAGCACTCTGATCTTGATGGACGAAGTGTTGGTGTACGCCCGCGAGAAGATCGGGCTTGATCCGGTCTGGCGTGGCCGGCTGCAGAACTTCTTCCAGTATTTAACCCAGGCGGCCACGAAGGTGGAGCGCTGCGCGGTGGTCGTTTCCCTTTTGGCGAGCGACCCTAAAAAGAGTGACACCCTCGGGAAGGAAATCGCCAAGGAGATGTACGACATCTTCCGGCGCGAGCAGGAAGAGGGTGTTCAGCCCGTGGTGAAGGAAGATGTGGCGGAGGTGCTGCGGCGGCGCCTGTTTACGACGGAATCGATCCGCGACCGGGAGGCTTTTCGCCCGCACGTGATGGCGGCGCTTAAGGGGATTGCGGAATTAGACGACCAGACAAAGAAAGCCGGCAAGGCATCTGAGGAGCGCTTTCTGCAGAGTTTCCCGTTTCACCCGGACCTGACGGAGGTTTTCTACGTGAAGTGGACTCAGCTCGAGGGTTTTCAGCGGGCGCGGGGTGTTCTGCGGACCTTCGCGCTGGCCTTGCGCGAGGCGGAGAAATGGGACCATTGCCCGCTCATCGCCGCCAACGTATTTCTTAACGCTCCGGGTAGCGGGGAGATTTCGCCTGCCGCCAGGGAGCTTGCCACGGTGGTCGCCAGCGAAGAGTACGAGGGGAAGCGGCAGGAGTGGGCGGGCATCCTGGAGGGAGAGTTGGCCAAAGCACAGGCGATTCAGTCTGAGACCCCCGGGCTTAAATTCCGCGAGGTCGAGCAGGCCGTGCTGGCGACCTTTATTCACTCGCAGCCCATCGGCCAGAAGGCGCTGACCCGCGACCTTTTGGTGCTGCTCGGCCACACGCGCCCGGACAGGATTGAGGTAGAAAAGGCGCTCGGGCGCTGGGCCGAGGTTTCCTGGTTCCTCGACGAAGAAGCCCTCAGTGACGTTGAGACCGGCGGCGATGGCCGCAAAGCGCTGCCCAAAACCTGGCGGTTGGGCTCGCGGCCCAACCTGCGGCAGATGCACAGCGAGGCCTGCCGGCGGGTAGCGGCGGAGCTAATCGAAGCCAAGCTCATTGAGACGATCGGCAAAATGAAGAGCCTGACCGAGGGGGCTGCGGCGGCCGGTGCCAGGGTGCACGTCCTTCCCGAGCGGCCTAAGGACATCGAGGACGACGGCGAGTTCCATTATGCCGTCTTGGGGCCCAAAGCAGCCTCCACGGCGGGCAATGCCAGCAAGGAGGCGAAGCGTTTTATCGAAGAAACGACCGGACCCGACCGGCCGCGGGTTTACCGCAACGCCGTCGTGCTGGCGGTGCCGTCGCGGGAGGGATTGGAAATTGCCCGCGACCGGATCCGGGAGTACCTGGGCTGGGAAGAGGTCCGCAATATGCTCAAGGGGCAGCAGGTAGATCCGCTTCGGGCTCAGTTGCTCAGCGGCTACACGGAGGGGGCGAGGAAGAAGATTGCCGAGGCGGTCCGGCAGGCTTACTGCCTTGGCGTGACGGTCTCGGAGAAAAACGAAATCCTGGCTTACAAGCTTACCGTTGGAACCGAGCCCCTTTTTAACACCATTAAGGCCGATCCCCGCGTTCGCATTCAGGAAACACCGGTTAGCGCGGAGGCACTGTTGCCCGAAGGTCCCTATAACCTCTGGCGCGAAGGAGAAACGGCGCGGCGGGTAAAGGACCTGGTGGGCGCCTTCGCCCAGTTCCCTCACCTGCCGAAGATGTTGCGCCGGAAGGAGATCCTGGAAACGCTGATCCAAGGCGTCAAGGAAGGGCTCTTTGTCCTGCGAACCGTGCGTCCGGACCGGTCGGTGCGGACCATCTGGCGCGATGAGCCGTTAGAGGCGGACCTGAAGGACCCCGGCCTGGAGCTGGTGCTGCCGGAAGCCGCTACTTTGTCGGCGATCCCTGCCGGTCTGCTGGTTCCCGGAGCGCTGCCGGGGCTGTGGCCCGACCCGCCCGAAATCAGCGTTGGGGACGTGGTCGCGTACTTCCGCGGCGGAAACGTGGTTCAGGTGCCTAAAGAAGGATACACCGAACCGGTAGTCATTCCTAAGGCTGACCCGGAAGTTGTTTACGCAGCGATAGCCGAGGCGGTTAAGACCGGGAAGCTATGGCTGACTACGGAGGTAGCCAGCGTCTGCGCCGAGGAGGTACCGGCTGGAATCCTAACCGACGCTGCCAGGCTCCAGCCCCCGCCGTCTCCCATTCCGGTCACGGCAGTGCTTCCGGCAAATCTTCCCGAAGCCTGGCCGGGCAAAGAAACAACGGCGCTGGCCGTTGCCGGCGCGCTTTCGCGCAAGGCCGGCAAGCCCTTGCCCTGGGCAGTGATCCGGGAGGCCATTGACGGGGCGATTAAAGCCCGGCTGTTAGAGAAGACCGTGGATTCGGGTCCCTGGCCCTGCGCTTTCGGCGGCGCGCAGCAGGTCAAGCTCCGGGTGCCGGCCGAAGAGGTGGTGCCGCCTGTTGAGCCGCCACCGCCACTGCCGCCGAAGCCGGGCTTTAAAGTAGCCCGGGCGGAGCTGCGCCCCCACCAGATTCAGGATTTAGCCGAGGTCATAGGCGAACTGGTCAACGCCACCGTCGGCTACGAGCTTGTCTTTAGGTTGCAAGTCGAATTGGGCGGCACCGCGGCGCTGCCCGATGAGATTATCCGAAAGGTGAACGAGTTGCTGGGCGCGGTTGCGGCAGATCTGAAGCTGGAGTGATATCCCAAAGGGCTAAAGGCGGCGTAGGGTTTCGGAAAGCCGGAGATAGGGGATGGTGAAGACTTTTGGATATCACGCCGGACAAGAAAAGGTTGCTTGATCTATCATGGCTACCCATCTGATTGACGAGGCAGCGCTGGCGGCTATGGAAAGAGACGATTACGAAGGCTTTTTGCAGGCACGGGAGAAGCGGATTATGGCGGCGTTGGCGGCTTAGCTGAAGGTTTAATCCGGGGGGAAACACGGTGCCGGCACGGGTAATGCGCCAGAACAAGGCGATTAAAGAACTTTTCCGCCAAAAGATAAAAGAGAAGGTAGCCCGCGAGAAAGAAAAGAGGCGCAACCGGCTTGATGAGGAGCTTCCTTCCTGGATCTCCTGGGCGCTGAAGCCGGTGGCGGATTTGGCTTTTGAGATGCGGCAGCGCCGGGATAGCAACCGGGGTGAAGGCGGAGAGGACCGGGCGGCTTTTAACTTTTGGCTTTTTCTGTCCAAAGATTGGGTGCTGGTCAACGACGTGGTTTTGGAACCAAAGCCCGACGAGTTCATCCAGGTAGACCATATCCTGATTGGGCCGCCGGGAGTCTACCTCATAGAGACCAAAGCCTGGGAAGGGGCTTTCTCGGGATATAAAGACAACTGGAGGCGTAAGGAAGGCAGCTCATGGGTACGGTGTGAGAGCCCGACCAAACAAAACAAGCGGCATGTACGCCTTTTTAAGGAGTGGCTGGAAGGTAATCTGGGTGGGGCCCTGCCGCCCAACGTAGAACAGTGGCTTTTTCCGGCAGTGCTTTTCACCCGGGCAAAGTGGCTCAAGGTAGAGGAGTGTTCGATGCCGGTATTTGATAGCGGGGTGGGTCTTCCTGGTACATCCGCCGTCAGACAAAGAATGTTGTGCTTGGTGCGGAGCAGATAAACGCCATAGCCGGGGCGTTGGTTAATGCTAAGCCGCTTATGGGGCAAGATTCCGCTGCCGCGGAATGTTCACCTGTTTCGGAGGCGGCCTCCGAAGAAGCGGTTCCAAAAGATTTCTTGAGCCGCCTCCAGGTTCAAACCGGGAAAATCCGGGATGGCCGGTGTTACGTAAAGGTTTACGGTGACAAGGAAGATGCTGAAAAAGTCCGGTCAACCTATGAAGCAGAGGGCAAGCGGCCGGGTCCGTTGAAACCTGACCGCTTCATGTACTCGCCGTAGCGGTTTTTCTCGGGCGCTACGGACTCAAAGCTCTTCCGGAGGAGCCAGAAGTCGATTCCAGAGGGTTGCGGATGGAAATCGTTTATCCAGCTTCTATGAGTTTTCGGAGTGTAGAGGTAATTGGAACAATATGGCGAATTAGCTAATAAACGGACTGGTTTTCTAGTTCTTTATAAGGAGAGTGTTCGGGGTGCAAAACTTCTGGCGATACTTTCCGGAACCCTTAAAAGGACGGGTGATTAAGAAACCGGTCCGTGTTCTCGGTATCGATCTCGGGACAACCAATTCTGCGGTGGCCGAGATTGTCTGGGAGCCCGGCAGTTCGCTACCGCCGGCTGCGCGGTGTCTGGAGGTGGACCAGGAGACTTTAGAAGGCCGCCATACCCACCCGCTCGTACCCTCGGTGGTTGCCATTTACGGGGACAAGCTGTTTGTCGGCGAGGGGGCCAAGCGCCTGCGCGCTGCGGCGGAGAAGGGATTGGAGCAGAACCGCAACCTCTTTTACGAGTGCAAGAACGAGATGGGGGTAAGGCGAACATACCACAGGGCTCCCGAGGGCTTCCGGTCTGCGGCGGAGATCGGCGGGAAGGTGCTGCGGTTTCTTTATGAAGCGGCCCTCGCCGACGATCCCACGCTTCCCGACCGGGTGGTGGTCACCGTTCCGGCCTCTTTTCAACTCGCCCAGCGGCGCGACACTTTGGAAGCGGCAAGGCTCGCCGGCCTAACGCTTACGGAGGGGGACCTCCTTGACGAGCCGTTGGCAGCGTTTATGGACTACCTTTTATCCGGCGGCCATGAACCGCCACTCGCGCCTGGTGAAGCCAAAAATCTTGTGGTCTTTGATTTTGGTGGCGGCACCTGCGATGTGGCGGTCTTTCGCCTGAGTTTACCGCTTGAAGGCGGCTCCCCGAGAGTAGCTTTTTTATCGGTTTCGCGCTACTACCGGCTGGGCGGCGGGGATATTGACAGGGCGATTGTATACGAGGTGCTGCTACCGGAACTGCTGAAACAGAACGACTTAGGTGCGTTTGCCTTGAGTTTTGCCGAAAAAAGAAGGCTGGAGCCCGTGCTTTTAGGAGCGGCAGAAAATTTGAAAATCGGCCTCAGCGTGGAGATCGCCCGGCTGAAGGCTTTCAGTAAATACGCCGCTGCTGACAAAAGTTCAATTCTGCAAAAAGACCCGTGTGTCCACTCCTGCAAGTTGGGGAAAAGAACCCTCGTGCTGCGGAATCCCCAGCTAACGGCGCAACAGTTTGAAGCCCTCCTGGCTCCTTTTCTCGATCGTGACCTCCTTTATGCCCGCGAGACCGAGTACCGGCTGACCTGCTCGGTCTTTGCCCCGTTACAGGACGCACTTGAACGCGCCGGGCTTGACCCCGAAGAAGTGGATTTCTGCTTAATGGTCGGCGGTAGCAGCCTCATTCCGCAGGTGATTGAGGCGGTAGCCGAGTTTTTCCCTGCGGGGAAAGTCTTGACTCACCCCGATAGGGAATCGTGGCAGACCACCGTGGCGCGCGGGGCCGCCTATCAGGCCCTGGCGCTCGCTCTTACCGGTAGGGGCTTTATCCAGCCTGTATGCCACGACGATATTAAGATCCGTACAACAAGCGGGCTGCGGGTGCTGGTGCCCCGGGGTGCCGAATTGCCTTACCCCTCCGGTGGCGCTTACGCGGAATGTTCCGGTCTCGCCGTTCCGGCCGCCGTTTCCTCCGGATCGCTCGACCTCCGGGTGGAAATCGTCGCCGGAGAGGAAGACCGCGTACTTTTGAGTGAGATCTGGGATATTTACGCGCCGGCCGAGAAAGGTGAGCCTCTTTGCTTGAAGTACCGCTACGACACGAACCAGATCCTTGAACTTGAGCTGTTCCGGGCGGGCGGCGAGCGCCAGGGGGTTTTTCACGCCAGGCTGGAAAAACCGTTGACAAACGTGGTGAACCCTGACGCCAAACGCTTGCGCATCTACGAGATGGAGGAAGAGCTGAAAGATTTAACCGTGAAAAAGGCTGCAGATCACCTCCTGGTAGATAAACTGGTGGAGCTTGCTGAAGCCTATGCAGACCTGAAACAGTACGAAAAAGCGATAAACCTGCTTAAGGCGGCGCTCCAGAAGAAACGCGGCCCGGACGCCGCGATCCTTAATAAGCTGGGTATTTACTGCGGTGAATTAGGTGATTTTGAACGGCAGGAGAAGTTTTACCGGGAAGCGGCAGCGGCTACTACTTGGGGCGGTCCTTGGTTCAACCTTGCCCTGGCCCAAAAGGGACGGGGGCAAATCGCTGCGGCGGTGGAGTCGGTGGAGAAGGCTTTGGCGCGCGAGCGGGAGGCGCCGTATTTGGTCTTGCGGGCGCAGTTGGCAGAAGCGGAGGGGAAGACCGGGGATTACGAAAGGTATTTGGAAGAAGCGCTGCGGGCTTTCGGCCCGGTTACCCGGCTTACCGAGTGGGAACTCGGTTGGTTCCTTACGGCGGCGCGGCTGGCGGGAGATGACGGGAAAATAAAGGAAGCCCAGGCGGAAATGAAGCGCAGGCGCAGGGGGTTGGCACCCGGAGGTACGGGCTACCTACCAGATCTGCGGCCAGAAACGGCTGGAGGGGCGACGGAATGAATACTTGGTTGCTGTCGCGGGCGGAGTTAACGCCGGAGCAGATACGGGCGATAGAGCTTTCTCCGTCGGAGCACCGGGTCATCCTGGGGCCTCCCGGTTCGGGCAAGACACAGATCCTGCTGCACCGCGCGCGCTATCTTTGCGACACCTGGAAAACGCTGGCCGGGCGGTTTCAGATCTTCGTTTTCACCAACGTTTTAAAAGAGTATATCCGGTCGGCACTCGACCTGCTAGATCTCCCGCTCGATTGTATTTCTACACTCGATTCATGGTGTTACACCTTTTACGAGGAGCGTATCGGGGGGAAAATCCCCTGGGACGCCGCCAACAGGGTGCCTGATTTTCCGGAGATTCGCCGGAGGGTCCTCGAGGAGGTCCGGCGGCATCCGTCGCGCGCGCCACGGTATGATTTCGTGATGTTGGACGAAGGCCAGGATTTGGACGGCACGTCGTTCGATCTTTTGCGGACGATCGCCCGGCACGTTACGGTTTGTATGGACCACAAACAGCGGATTTACGAGCGAGGCGCCGGCGAGGCGGAGATTCTGAAACGCCTGGGCCTCAGGAAACGGAATATCACCCTTTTGCAGGCCTTCCGGTGCTGCCCTTACGTTGCCCGGACGGCGGCGGTCTTTGTGGACGACCCGGAGGAGAAAAGGCTCTACTTGCAACAGGTGAAAACATACCAGGGGGAAAAGGAAACGCCCGTTTTCTACCGGGCGAGCGACCTTGATGATGAGAAGCGCCGCCTCGGTGAGGTCCTGCGGGTACGTTTGGCCAAAGGGGAGCGGGTGGCAGTTCTTTTCAACCAAAGGAGGCAGGTTTTTGGCTTTGCGAACAGCTTGCGGCAAGCGGGGATAGAAATCGAAACCATGGAAGATTTGGACTTCAGCAGCAGTAGTCCGAAATTTATCACCTATCATAGCGCCAAAGGTCTCACGTTCGATACCGTGCTTATCCCGCGGCTGGTTGGGGGCTCCTTCCCTAAAAAGCAAGAGGAGTCAATAATCCGCCTCTTGTTCGTTGGAATTACCCGCGCCACCAAGTGGGTATACCTGAGCGCGGTTCAGGGGAAAGAACTCCGCTGCCTCAGCAGGCTGCAGCCGCTGGTCTCTGAGGGCGTTTTGACCAGTCAAAGCGGGTCTGCACTAGTGTTGCCGCCGCAGGACAGGCCGTCCCCGCCGGAGATACCGAACGACGAAGACGAAATCGATGTTATTGATTTGCTATAGGCGCTCAACCTTCTGGGCAGGCGGCCCTCAGAGGCACCGTTGAATATACGCAATGATATGATTCCAGTGCGGAAAGTCGATTGGAGGTGCCGGGTGGCGAAGCATTCTCTCATTATAACAAAACTCCGGGATTTCCGGTGTTGGTTCTGCCAGAGCATTCCTGTAATCTCATCAGGAGGGAGTTGACCTAGAAAAAGACCTCCGGTAGAAAGGATTTAAAGTCATAACAACCCCATAACTACCGGAGGTCGAGAGAATGCGCGAGCGCGAAAAGAAACTCTGGATGATCCGCGAGCACCACACCCTGATAGGGGAGTGTGTCAATGGGCCTTTCGGAGGGAGACAGAAACCCACAGGTTGCAAGGCTGACGGGCGGCCACGCGAAAACGAAGCGCGGGCCTTTGACTTACTGCGTTCTAACGTTAATTTTGTTTCTGTTTGTTTGGGCCGTCCCCGCCTGGGCCGCGCCCTTTGTGCTGGTTGACGGCAAACCCTTGGAGTCCAAAGTGCCTCCGGCCATAGAGCAGGGTCGCGTACTCGTCCCCGCGCGGGCGATTTCTCAGGTGCTGGGGGCACTGCTTGAATGGGACGGCGCGACGCGGACCGTCACCATAACCAGAGAGCAGGTCACGGTCCGCATCGCGATAGGGGCAAGGGCCGCATACAGGAACGGCGTGCCGGTTGCGCTCGACGTGCCTGCCAGAATAGTCAACGGCCGCGCGCTGGTCCCGCTGCGCTTCGTCTCGGAGTCCCTGGGCGCCGGCGTTTTCTGGGACGGGCAAACCGCTACCGTCCTCACGGGGACGCCGGAGGTCAGTGGCGTTCCCGAAGAGCGCGAACTGTTTCCCGTGAGGGTGGACGGGGCTCTCGGGTACATAGATGGGACGGGCAAAATCGTCATCAAACCGCAGTTCTCGAACGGGTGCGCCTTTTCCGAAGGTCTGGCGCGGGTTTGGATCGGGCGGAAGCAGGGGTACATCGACAAGGCCGGCAGGGTCGTCATCGGTCCGCAGTTCGACGGCGCTGAGGATTTTTCGGAAGGGCTGGCGGCGGTCCAGTTGTCCTCCGGCGGGAAGTGGGGGTACATAGACAGGGCCGGGCGGTTGGTGATCAGCCCTCAGTTCGACTCAGCCGGGCCTTTCCGGGAAGGGCTGGCCCGGGTCCAGGTCGGGACCGGCGGGGAGTGGGGCTATATTCAGAAGTGGGGCTATATCGACAGGTCGGGGAAGGCGGTTATTCCCGCGCAGTTCGAATACGCCTGGGACTTTTCAGAGGGCCTGGCCCGGATTGAGTTGACACGCGCGGACGGGTATTACAGGTCCGGCTATATCGACACGACGGGAAGGTTTGTTATCCAGCCCGACTTCGAGCTGGCCGAGGATTTCTCCGGCGGCTTTGCGGTTGTCCGCTTCGGACAGTCGAGCCTGGCGCCCATGGTCTGCGAGCAGTGGGGCTACATAGACAGGACAGGCACGGTGGTGATAGGCCCCGGCTTCAAATTGGCCGAGCCGTTCCGAGAGGGGCTGGCGGCGGTCCTTGTCGCTTCCCCTGGCAACCCTTCCGGCAAGTGGGTTTACATCGACCGGACCGGCAGAGTGGTGATCGACCGGGACGATATTATAGTGCCAGGCGATTTTTCCGAGGGTCTGGCACCCGTGAAGGTCGGATGCGGGTCGGGTAATCTCTGGGGGTACATCGACAAGAATGGGAATATGGTCATTGGGCCGCGGTTTGAGTCGGCCGGGGGATTTCATAGCGGCCTGGCGGAAGTGGGCGTTGATTTAGTGCACGGCGGCAGGTGGGGGTACATCGATAACACGGGGAAGTACGTATGGTATCCGAGCAAATAGCCTTAAGGCCTGGACGGGAGGATGTCCCGTGTACTGTGCCGTCTGACGGTCTTCAGGCAGAGGTGCCGCGGCTTTGTTTCAACGTGGCTTAGTGGGTGTAAGACGAGTGGCGTAAACTCTTGCTGTGCTGCCGCTGGGACCGGATGGTGCGGGTAGAGACTGCCCCTGCGACCCTTACCTGCTGTCGCCGGCGGAGCCGGAGGCTTTCTTGGAAGCGGTAAACAGGATGGTCCTGGCAAAACCGGAGTTGCGGGAAGGGTAACGGAAAATCTGAAAATCGTTCTACGTGCGACGTTCTACGTTCTACGTTCTACGTTAGGAGCAGGAGCAGAAGACGGAGAAAGGGAATAAACCACGGATGAACACCCATTTTCATAACGTTTTGTGCCTGAGCGCAGCGAAAGGCATGTTTATAAATCTGAAAAACATTTTCATAGCGTTTTGTGCCTGAGTGCAGCGAAAGGCGTGGTTATAAGGATGAGAAATGGGCCGCCGTCCGGGCCTGCCACCGGCCGGCAGCTCGGAAAGGAGCGTTTTGTAATAATTGGGGGAGAGAGAAGCCAGGCGCGGCATCTGGGAAAAACTTGGTCTTCTGGCGGTTTTGATTTTGGTCCTCGGGGCACCAGTACTAGGCGTCCTGGCGGTGCGGTGGAGGATTTCCGAGTTCAGCGCAGGAAAGCTGCCCGGTGTCGGCAGGGTGGCCTGGGTGGCCGAGGGAAGGCTCTGGGTCAAAGATTTGCCGGACGGGAAGGCGAGGCATCTGGCCGCCGGGGAGAACATTTCCCGCCCCGCCTGGTCGCCGACGGGTAGGTGGCTGCTGTTCCGCAAAGGAGAAGAACTGTGGCTGGTCGGGATCGATGGAGGTGAGGCCCGCCGCGTGGCACAAGGCGTACGTGAGTTCGCCTGGTCCCCGGCGGCGGACGTCTTTGCCTACACGGTGACGGGCAAACTCCTTGCGGTTTCACCCGGAAGCGAAAAACCCGGGGTGCTGGTCAAATGGGAACCTGGTGTCGACCTGGGGCGCATCGCCTGGTCGCCGGACGGCAAGTGGGTGGCTTTTGAGAAGCAAAAGATAGAGCCGGGTGCGCCGGGTTACGCCGGCATCTGGAAGGTGGACGCCGCCTCGGGCGGCGTGGCGCCGGTCTACACCTCCCGCCTGCGCTTCGACCGAGGCGTGGTGGGCGAGGTGCCGCGGCTGGCGGGCTGGTCATCCGACGGGGAGATGGTTATCTTGTGGCGCGGGGCCCTTTCGGCTTCCATCGAGGCCGACGGCCTTCCTCTTGGCCTGGCTCGGGCTGACGGCTGCGAGGAACCCGTCCCCGTTGTGGGTAAAGGCTGGAGAGGGGAGATCAGCTTGGAGAGCGCCGTTCTGGTCCGGTCTGGTTTTATCGCGGCTGCGCCGGGGAAGCTGGCTGTCATTGTCGGCGCGGGGCGAGAGACATGGGTGAACAAGCGTCTCGCCGTCTACGACTTCAGGACCGGCGGGCTTGCCTTCCTGACCGGTACCGACCAGGCGGCGGTTGATCCCGCCTTTTCCCCGGATGGCAAGCTCCTGGTTTACAGCGCGGGGCCGGTGTTGAAGGACGCGGGCGGCGACGAGGCGACGGTACGCCGCGCCTTGGCCGGCCGGAAGCTCTGGGCCGTGGACACGAACGGTGGCCAGCCGCGCCGGCTTACGAACGACCCGGCCTACCACGACGAGCGCCCCCTGTTCACAGCGGATGGGCAGCAGATTCTCTTCGCGCGCCTGGACGGTGAGAACCGCACCAGCTTGTGGCTGGTGCGGCCCGATGGTAGCGGTCTGCGGCAGGTGGTGGAAAAGATCGGGCCCCTGACCGGCTATTATGGTGCCGTGGCGTGGGACGAACTTTTTGCCTACTGGCCGGGCTTTACGGACACCGCGCTCATCAAGGCGGCGAAGAGCACGCCGGAAGCGAAGAAGTTTCTGGCTGCAAAACACATCCGGGATCTCACCGCCTCGCTGCGCTTTATAGATGGGGAGGGGCGAGGGTGGTAAGAAATGTAGCGACCGGTTTGCTGCTCCTTGTGCTGGCGGCGCTGCTGGCCGGCTGCGGTCCGGCGCCGGAGGA
>JBFLYP010000005.1:0-124353 GCA_040756575.1 Bacillota bacterium
ATATCTAAATATCCCCTTAAATGGTTATTGAAGTCAGTAATCTATTTCGCCACGCCATTGCATAGTTCCTGCAGCTTTCTTTAGATTTTTGGCTGTTTACGGGGAGTTTTGCAACACTCTCCTAGATATATCTACCTCGTATTTCTACCAGCTCGAACGTGGGGAAAAACGTCTTAACACAACTTTGCTCCGCAAATTAGCCCAAGAATTTTCAGTCTCTATTGATTACCTGCTGGGTGTTGAAGAATGGGTGTCTTCACGTCGCATTCCTATCCTCGGGACAATCCGCGCCGGCATACCGATCCTGGACCAGGAGAACATCACCGGTTATATCGAAGTACCGGCCGACCTACGGGTCGACTTCGCCATCCGGATTATAGGAGATTCGATGTCCTGGGTCGGGATCACGGAAGGGGACCTCGCCTTTTGTCGGCTGAGTGAGATACCAAGATCCGGGCAAATCGTGGCTGTCGCCCTAAGGGATGCCGACTGGGGGGCGACAATTAAATTCTACGTCGAAGAAAGAGGAAGGAAGCTCTTGCGGGCAGCTAACCCGGCGTACGAAGATATCATCCTTTACCCCGAAGAGTACCGCATTGCCGGCGTGGCCGTGAAATTTTTAAAGGACCCGCCTGTGCTCGCGGACTACGAAGGGTTTCTTACCATCCAAGCTGGTGTCTCGCAGGAATGGGAGGGCGTCGTTGCGAAGGCCGCCGCCGCAGGGTTGGAACCTCACGATTTAGAACAGTACGCGGAAGCGGTCCGGAGGGTGGCCCTGAAGGCGAGAGAAAAGTAGCGCGGCCACGCCAGCGGCACCCCCCTGGTGCTGTTTTAACTTCCCCACTTCGTTAAGCCGGGGTGCCCCCACCAAAAACAAAACCGCCGGGGACCGGGCTCCCGGCGGTGGCTTGCGCCGCGCTTTATTCAGGCCACTTCAGCCGGAGCGCGTGCTCGTAGGATATTATCTTCCCCCGGTCCGTCAACGCCCAGGCGTCCTCTTTGTGGGACAGGTCCGCCAGCGCCTTCGCGCTTAACCTACCCAGCCAGCGGGCCACCTCTTCAAGCGTCGCCAGTTCCTCCGGCGTGAACAAGGTCGCGTCGAACTCGCCCTCCGCGCGCACCAGGTCCGCCTCCCGGCCGGTTTCCGGCTCAAATACGGGTTCCACAGCCACCGCCCCGCTCTCGGCCGCGACGCCGAGGCACAACTCCCACTTATCAAGCGCCGGGCCAAACGGCAGCGCGGCGTATCTCGCGCCGCTTATGGATACGGCGTGCCGCTTAAAATGCAAAAAATCGGCGTACCACAGGAGCTTCATTAGCGCCGTCTTGTACACCTCGCCCTTGGCCGCGAAAAAGACCATCATGCTCAGCAGCTTTTCGAAGTCGAACCGCCGAAACCCGTTTTCAATGCCGGGCGGGTAGGAACCCAGCACTTTCTCTAGGGCAGCCCGTGGAGCCGTCTCCCTTTCCCGGTTCAGGAGATCCCTGACCCTTTCTTTTACCCGCGCGAACTCCCGCAGGGAGAGCATGTCGCCGCGCTTCTCCAGGAGCCTCGCCATTTCGGCAGGGTCGGCCAGCCTCTTCAACGCCTCGCCATGGGTGACAGTAGGCACCGCCCCCTTCTCGTACCGGTACACGGTCGCCGGACTCCAGCCCAGGAGCTTAGCTAGGGCGCGCTGGCCCAGGCCGTACTTCTCACGCAGGGCCACGATTTCCCGCGGCGAGGGCAGGTCGTGCCGGCGCCGGTACTCCGCGTAGGCCCGCTCGAGGTTGGCGAAGTCGAGTTCCCGGTCGAACACGTCTTCCCCGCAATGCCAGCAGAAAGCAACCTCGCACTTCACCGTCACCGGTTCTCCCCGCACCGGAAAGGTTTGATCCACGGTCCTTACGACCAGCTCCCTTTCGGCGTCACACTTCGGGCAGTAGCCGCGTTTTTGCCACACATTATCACCTCCCGCTTAGAGTAATTTCCGAAGCTACTTAACTTTGTGTTTCGCATGTCTATGCGGGTACACCAACCCCTTTTGGGCCGGGTGGAAGGACAGACACAGCGCCTGCCCCTTTTCTTCTCCGAGCCTTCGGATTTTCAGTTTGATATAGAACTCGCACCCTTCTATTTCCGCGCCGAAAAACCACAGGTCTTCGCCTGGCACGTCTCTGTCGCCCTCCGGTCCGCCTACATAGTTATCGGGCGTGAGCGAGCAAAGGAACTCGGTCAGCGCGTCCTCACTCCACCCGAGACGGGCTATGGCCTCCAGGTTTTCCCGACGCCTAACAAGGCAAAAGCCGCCGGCCCATACCAGGCGTTTGAACTCCACCAGGAAAAGCACCACCTGGTCGTGGGCGACGACTCTCAACGGCCCCACCTCCTGGACTTGTCTCTGTTAATTATTTTATGCCCCAAATTTAAAAACTGCAATCATTTAATTGCAGTTTAGTAACCACTCTTTAGTCGGACATTCTTTTCGGGCCGCACACTCCCTTAACCCCCACCAAAGCCACAAGGCCCCGCACGCAGGGCCTCCTGCTAATCCCTTTGCTAATCCACACCCGGAAACGCCCGGAAACAAGCGGGTTTCCGGGGACACCCGACCGCCCCTCCCGGCAAAATAAGAAAACCCGCGAAGCCTTGGTTTTCGCGGGTTTCAGGTTATCCTTATGGTGCGCCCGGCAGGAATCGAACCTGCGCACCCGGCTCCGGAGGCCGGCGCTCTATCCCCTGAGCTACGGGCGCTTATTGGTCGTCAGTTGTCAGTTGTCAGTCGTCGGACTCGTAGGAAATCGCTGCGCGATTTCCTACATTAGAAGATCGCGATTTCCTACATTAGAAGATCAGGCGTCAGTCGTCGGCTCTCGGGCCGCAGAAAATCACTTTCATGCGTTTCGCATATTTATCCGAAAGCCGGATGAATCTGACCGCACCACAATATGATTATAAACCAAAAGCAGCGCAAAAGCAAGTAACCCAAAAGCCGCGCACATGCGCGATTTACAGCAGCCTCCTTCTCCTCAAGCAACATTTACGGTATGCCGCCGCTGAGAGGAGAAACTCCAAGCCTGTAACGGGTTATACTCCCTGCAAAAGTTCTCTGGCCCAGGACGTTCTCCCTGCCCTTAAACAGTGTCCCTCTGCCTTGGGATGCAGTGTCGTTGATCCTTACCAGAACTCAGCCTCTGTGCCAACGATTCTCGGACACAGAGTTTGAAATGCTTCAACCTGACGCCGGTCTATCCCTGTGCTAACTTCTTGGCCCCGGTCCCGCAGGAATGGCAGGCCCTGCCTACTGCCGCAGCAACGCAGGCGATCTCTTTCATCAGAGCGGCGAACCGCTCCGGGGTGAGCGACTGCGGGCCGTCGCAAAGCGCCCGCGCCGGGTCGGGATGCACCTCGATCATCAGCCCGTCAGCACCGGCCGCAACGGCCGCCCGCGCCAGGGGCGGGACCATTCTGTAATTGCCGGTGGCGTGGCTCGGGTCGACGATCACCGGCAGGTGGGAAAGTTCCTTGACCAGGGGAACAGCGCTGACGTCGAGCGTATTCCGGAGACCGGTTTCGTAGGTCCGGATACCGCGCTCGCAAAGGATGATCCTGTGGTTGCCGGCCGCCGCGATGTATTCGGCTGCCATTAACCACTCATCAACTGTGGCCGCCAGGCCGCGTTTCAGGAGAACCGGCTTCCGCGCCTGCCCCGCCTCGCGCAGCAGCCTGAAGTTCTGCATATTCCGTGCCCCGATCTGTAACACGTCCGCGTACCGCTCCACCATTTCTACATCCCGCGTGTCGATGACCTCAGTGACGATGGGCAGGCCGGTGGCCTCCCTTGCCCGCCCCAACAGCTTGAGACCCTCCTCCTCTAAGCCCTGAAAGGCATAAGGTGAGGTCCGCGGCTTGAACGCCCCGCCGCGGAGGATGTGGGCTCCCGCCTCCTTGACCGCCTTTGCCGCAGCAATAAGCTGCACCTCGCTCTCGACGGCGCAGGGCCCTGCCATGACCACCACTTCCTCACCGCCGATGCACACGTTCCCGACCTGTACCCGGCTGGTCTCAGGCTTGACCTCCCGCGCAACCAGCTTATACGGCCTCAGAATGGGGATGATGCGCTCCACCCCCGGCAGGTTCAGGATTACTTCGGCGTGGCCGTTGCGTTTGTCGCCAATCGCTCCGATGACCGTCCGCTCAACCCCGTAAATGGGGTGGGTCTGAAAGCCGAGTTCCTGAAGCCGTATCTCCACGCTCCTGATCTCTTCTTTACTCGCCCCCTGTTGCATGACTACGATCATCTTTTTTAACCTCCATTTCTATTCCTGAAGTTAAGAAAACGCATAAATACCCCCGGTTAAACAACAAGGGATAAACGCCGGATACTCTCTAACAGCCTACATTAAATTCCTCCCTCGTTCTCACTTCCTACGTTATTTAATCCGGTAAAAAAATTTTCCCGCCCCTTATAGGGACGGGATTAATTCTCGCGGTACCACCCTACTTGGCCAAAAGGCCCACCTCTTCCAGGATACGGGAAGAACCTTCCGATATCCCCTCCTTTTTAACGGTAGGAGTTCCGGCCTGGACTACCCACCCCGCACTCAACTCAACGTTTGAAAGTTAGTGGTGCTCAGAAACTCTTTGCTCAGGAAAGGGTTAGCCTTCAAATACCACGTTGAGTGCGGGACTTCACCCGGCGGCTCCGGGGTGAACTTCGGACCGCTTCATTTTACCGGGCTCGCACCGTCTCCCGGCTCGCTGTAAAACTCCCCGGCCCTACTTTACCCCTTCAATGCCTTTAAAGTATAGATTAGCAATATGATATTACAGCATCCAACCTTTTGTAAATAGCCCGGCCCGATTTTTAGGGCCGAAAATCACTTATCCCGAAAGCACCTCCAAAACTCCCGCTGGATTTCCTTCACCTCGGCCACCGCAGCGGCTACTTCCGGACGCACTGCTTCTCCCTCCAAAGAGCCGGCAGGAACCTTCTCGGTCATCCACGCCGCCAAAATCGCGGAGATGCTCGTCCCAAGACCTTCAAGATCGTAGCCGCCCTCGAGGACGCCCACAAGCCGCCCGCTCGCGTACCTGTCCGCAATCTCCCGAACGATTTCAGCCATGATCCCGTACCCGGCAGCAGTCAGTCTCATTCCCGCGATGGGATCGCCGCGGTAGCCGTCCTGCCCTGCGGATACTAAAATCAAGTCGGGCTGGTACTCATCTGCCACGGGCACCAGAAGCTCCCGGAACACAAACCTCATATCGGCGTCTCCCGTCGTTTTGGGAAGGGCTACATTGATGTTAAACCCCTTGCCCCGGCCGTCACCTACCCGCTGCGGCCAGCCCGTGCCGGGGTAACCAACGGCACAGTGTGTTGAAAAATACAGCACCTCCGGATCCTCGTAAAAGACCGCCTCTGTGCCGTTCCCGTGGTGGTAATCCCAATCCACGATCAGAATCCGTTTGTACCCGTAGCGCAGGGCTGCGTGGCGGGCCGCAACCGCCACGTTATTAAACAGGCAGAAACCCATCGCCCGGTCCGAGAGCGCATGGTGTCCCGGTGGTCGTACAAGAGCAAAGACGCACGAGACCTTGCCCGCCTGTACTGCATCCACCCCGGCGATTACCCCGCCTGCCGCTAAGAGTGCGACCTCGAAGCTTTGCGGCGAAGCGACCGTATCCGGATCGAGATAACCCCCGCCCGATTCACAGAAAGCCTTAACGCTTTCCACGTAATCCCTGGAATGGACCAGGGTTAGTTCCTCTATTGTAGCAGTACGGGGGGCTATCCTCTGGAGGCCGTCCAGCATCCCTTTTTCCTGTAAGACCGCAAGCGTTCTCGAAAGCCTGTCCGGACTCTCCACATGCCACCCCGTATCGTGAAGGAGGTAACTGGTATCGAAAACCAGCCCCACTCGCAACGAATATCCCCCCTCACCCCTTACCGGTTAAAAATACGACGGGTCATCGCCACAAGCCAGTTCCAGTGGAGGCAAATATGGAGCAACACCAGAACCGTAAACGCCACCGCAAACCACTGGTGGATCTCGGTCCATGTGCGGTAGGTTACAATGAATGACGCCGTTCCGCAACGGGCGGCACCCCATCCCCTTCCCTGGAGAACGAACCACCGTACAAACCCTGAAATTACAAGCCCCAACCCGGTCAGAAAAAGCAGCCACCCCAGCCAATAGTTCAATCGCGTTTTCAACAACGCCGCAACTTCTCTCCCGAACTATGTCTTACTGTACTTCTGCTCAATGTCATTACTAAAATGTATGCGGGAAAACCGCCGGGATTCATTGCTGTTCAGGGGTATATAAGACTTTATAAATACCATGGAATTCGGTAAGCTCCCTCCCGCGGTAACTCTCGTAGATTTCATGAAAAACATTTTCCATCTGTCGGAAAACATCAAGCACCTTCGGGTCGAAATGATTCGGGCTGGTACGTCCGTCTCCTTCAACGATGATCCGGTAGGCTGTCTCCCTGTCATACGCGGGTTTATAAGGCCGCTGGGTCCGTAAGGCATCATAAATATCCGCAAGCATAACAATTCTCCCGGAAAGCGGTATTTTTTCTCCTTTCAACCCCCGCGGATAGCCGCTCCCGTCATAGCGTTCGTGGTGCGTAAGGGCTATCTCCTCGGCACAGCGGATCACGTCGGAGGCGCTCCCGGAAAGGATCCGCGCGCCGATTGTGGCGTGTGCTTTCACCACTTCGAATTCCTCGGGCGTAAGCAGCCCGGGCTTAAGCAAAATGCTGTCCGGAATGCCCACCTTTCCTATGTCGTGCATCGGGCTTGCATGGGTTAGGATCTCCACCTCGTGCGGGGGCAACCCGAGCGTCTCCGCAATAATCCTCGTATAACGGCCTATTCTGCTGATGTGCCGGGCGGTATCTCCGTCCCTGTACTCGGCGACCACCGCAAGGCGGTACAGGATCTCATAATAACTTCTTTTCAACTCTTCATGTGCCCGGAAGAGTTCCGCCGTCCGCTGGCGCACCAACCTCTCGAGCATAATGCTCTGGTCGTGAAGGAAATCCTGATATTCCTTCACCCGCAAAAGGTTATTGAGGCGAGTGATGAATTCCGCCTTATCGACCGGCTTATCGAGAAAATCGCTTGCCCCGTTGGCGAGACCCTTGACACGCAACTTCCTATCGCCGAGTGCGGAAACCATCAAGATCGGCACGTTGCCGCCCTCAGGCATCGCCCTTAACCGCCGGCAGACCTCGAAACCGTCCATACCCGGCATCATAATATCCAAAACCACAACGTCGGGTTTTAAACGGCGGAAGATGTCAATCGCCTCAGCACCATTAACCGCTTTGACCGTGGCAATACCTTCTGCCGCAAGCAGCGTTTCGTAGAGCTTTAACGTTTTATCTTCGTCATCAACCAAAAGGACTAAAGGCTGCCTCGGTTTCATCCCCGGGTCTTCCCTTCCTCCCCTAAGAAATACCTGACCATCTGAAGAAACTCTTTTGTCTTAATGGGCTTGGGCAAATATCCGTCTGCACCGGCCGCCATCACTTCTTCCCGGTCGTCGGGCATTGCGAGGGCGGTAACTGCGATCACCGGAATGGCCTTCGTCGGCCCGTAAGCTTTCAAGATGCGGGCCGCGGCAAGCCCGTCCATTTCCGGAAGCTGTATGTCAAGAATGACTAAATCGATCCTGTTGTGCCCGGCGATCTTTATCCCTTCCGGGGCTGTAGGTGCTTCCACGCAGGAATACCCGCTTTGTTCGAGGATAACCCGGTATAGCTTCCTGGCTTTCTCGTCGTCATCTATTACCAGAATGTTCCTGGGCATTTTCTTTTCCCCCATGCCTAATGGAACGCCTCTTAAGACAGGTCCTGATGCATACCCGCAAGGAGGGGGAAACGAATGGTGAAGCAGCTTCCCTTCCCGGGTTCGCTTTCTACAGAAACGGTACCGCCGTGAAGCTCGGTAAGTTTCTTTACCATAGCGAGGCCGAGTCCTGTACCGGGATAAGGGCGGGCCAGGGAGCTGTCTAACTGTTCAAAAGGCTTAAAAAGCCGCGGCATGTCCTCTCGCCGGATACCGATTCCGTTATCGCAAACCGAAACCGCCAGCACATTATCTACCTTTAGGGCTTCGACCTTTACCTTTCCTCCGTCCGGCGTAAACTTTAATGCATTTGACAGCAGATTAAATAATATCTGCTTGAACTTTCGCCCATCAAGCAGCCACTCCGTTACCCCATTAACCACAAGTTCGAGCTGGATTCCGTGCTTGGCTGCTTTTTCCCGAAAAAGGATCAATATACTCCTCAAGAAATTCTCGACGGGGATTTCTTCCAGGTGAAGCACCTCCTTCCCTGCTTCGATCTTTGCCAGGTCGAGAATATCGTTAATCAGAGCAAGGAGGTGCTCTCCACTCTCCATGATGTCCTGTATATACTCCTTAGCCTTTTCGGGCATATTGGGTACCGTGTCGCTCAGCAGTACGTCGGAAAAACCAATAATGGTATTAAGGGGCGTCCGAAGCTCGTGGCTAACGGTAGCTAAAAATTCGCTCTTAAGCCGGTTCGCCCTCTCAAGCTCAAGGTTCATCTCCCGGAGCTCTTTAGTGCGTTCCGCCACCCGCCTTTCAAGGTCCCCCGCCATCGCCACCGCCTTCTCGTGAAGACGTGCGTTGGTGAAAGCCACACCGGCATGGGCGGCAAGCAGTCTCGTCGCCGCCTCATCCGCTTCCGTAATCTCCTTCTCCCGGTTTCCGATGCACAATGCCCCTATCACCTGACCCTCGGAAAAAATGGGTACCCCGAAAAAGGATAGGATGCCCGGGCGTAGCGGTCCATTGGACCCGGCGGTAATTTCCATGCCCTGAGAGCGAACGATGTGACCTGACCTCAAGATCTCTTCTGCAATACCCTTCTCACCCGGTCTCCCAAGCACTTCGCACTTCTGCGTTCCCTCCCCGGCCGCAAAGAACTCTGTACCCTGGGAAGAGATCAGGTGCAGGCAGGCACAGTCCGCATTAACAATGTTTATGAGCGAATGAATCAGCTTGTCCAAAGTTACAGATGCAGAAAGATTGCAGGTCACGTCAGCCGCCGCCTGGCCCGCCGCTTCCAAGAGCCGAGCCTTCTTTTCTTCCTCACGGCTCTTGCTTTCCCTTAACGCCGCAATCATCGCATTAAAGCTCCGGTAAAGACCGCCGATCTCGTCCCTGCCCGGCATCGGCCCGGCGTCCCTCGAAAGGTCGCCTTTAGCGACCCGGTCTGCAACCATTGCCAGGTTTAAAACCGGCCTGGTCACCGCACCGGCCAGAAGGCTCACCATAAACAGCGAAACAAGGAAAACACCTACACCTGTGGCAAGAAAAGGTGTCGCCACCCCTGTAACGCCGTTCAGGACATATTCCCGGGGGATGCGGTAAGCCATGATGAAGTACCGCTCATTGCGGGGCCGGTCGAAATAGATACGGGTGAAACCGTGCAGGTCGCGTGCGTCAGTAAAGTTATAGTATCCGTCTCCCGATTCTACAAGCGCGCCGAGGCCCGGCACCACGTCGCGCAGGCTGCCGCCGGCAGCCGAACCGGCTGTTATTGAGCCCTTTTCGATCCTTGCCCAGTAAAATACACGGCCATCCCGGTCCGCAAGGTAAACCCGAGCGTCCGGGATGCCGGCGGGAGACTGCCGGAGCATCATGCCGAAATCGGCGTCAATTAAAACTGCGCCGCGTACCGCGTACCCGATCATTACCGGAGCGGCGGCGCAAAGGGTCCGCCCGTCAGGTTCAGCCGCCGGGTGCGGATGGAGATCAGTTATGGCAACCACCCCCCTTTTTAGCCGCAGCGCTTCTTCAATACAGGAAGTGCCTTGCCAATCACGCTCTGAACGGAAACCGGCCAAAAACCCTTCGGTTGTGCGCTTCAACCGGGTTATCTCTTTCCTGTCGGAACCCACGAGTACGGCACTAACGATTTCGGGATAAGACTCTAAAAGGTTCTTTCCCGCCGTTAAAAAACGGGCGGACGTATCTTCCCGCCCCTCGCCTACAGGTGCATCTGCGTACACCGCCTGAGTTTCGGGTAAGGCGGCAATGACCGCTGCCAGCGTCCTCACGTTTTCGATCCGGTGTACGATCGACCGGTGCGCCCACCATTCGATTTCGGCCCGCAGGCGTGCGGCACGTTCTTGCTCTAACATAATCCTGCTTTTCCGGTACGTGTTAAAACCAAGTATGAAAAAGGCGGTAAGCATTATTACGGTAACAACCGCCACTAATTTGGCCTTGATTCCAAAGTAGCGGGACAGGGAAGCCAAATCCTCAGCCCTTTCTCCCGACAGCATCAAAAGTAATTTCGACTAAAAATGCTATTTTCCTCCTTTTTGCAAAACAGAAACAATAAAAGCAGGGTTCCCCCTGCCCCTTATTCATTACCGGCCAATCTTTCGTTATTATTTAGTTTTTAGCAGTCGCCGTGCGCTTACAAAGTGAGTGTCCCAGTAATGCTCCTTGAGCGAATCCATACGCACGCATCCGCCCCGTGAACTGGCATGAATGAACCGGTCGTCCCCGCAATAAATCACGGCGTGGTCAATTCCGGAACCGCAGGTCTGAAAAAGCAAAATATCCCCTGGCGCTATCTCCCCGCGTTTCACCGCAATACCGCACGAATTCTGCGCCACCGCCGAATGGGGTAATTGGATGCCAAACCGTCCGAAGACATGCTTAGTGAAGCCGGAGCAATCAAATCCCGTAGCCGGGCTTTCTCCGGCCCAACGGTACCGGGTGCCGAGAAGGGAACGCGCATAGCTCAAAAGCTCTTGGACAACATCACCGGAACGAGAAGGGACGGGTGAAGAGACGGCAGATGTAAAACGGGGGTTTGTCGCCGGGGTCGCGGTGCCTGCACCTCCCGGAATATTAAGGACCTGGCCCGGCTGCAACAGGTCGGACGACAGACCGTTGGCCTGTTTGATCGCCACGACGGTAACTCCGTACCGCCTGGCGATATGCCAGAGACAGTCGCCTTGTGCGACTTTGTGCTTGATACTCACCGATCTTGAAACCGGCAGAGCCGCGTACACTGTGTTTTTTCCGGGGATGTTAAGCACCTGCCCAGGGGTGATCAAATCCGACCGGAGCCCATTCGCGCTGACGAGTGCATCAACCGTCACGCCGTGACGCCTGGCTATAAGCCACAGGCAGTCACCCTGCTTTACGGTGTAACGCATACCCGTTTCAGCATCTGCCGGGGGCAAAGCGATAGAGTGAAAACCCGCGGTGAAGAATACAAAACCGGTGAGGGAGACCATGGAGAGTTTTAAGGTCCAGCGCTTAAAAGGCAACGCCGAAAACTTACGGCGAAGAGACAAAATCAATCAAATCACCTAAAACTTTTTATCTGCCGTACCACCTTCCACTTACCTTCGACGTTGGCGGGTTTTTTCCTTGTGGATAAAGTTTTTTTCTACAAATTGCAACTTCTTCTCTAAAACCGCTTCAAGCGCCTCGGGGTCGTTCGGCAACTCCCCCCCCTGAACCCGTCTGAGCAGATCTTCGATAACACTCCCGACCTGCGGCCCTTCACCTAAGTACCGTGCCACCGCCCTTCCACTGACGGCAAGATCAACAGGGTAAAAAGGAACGCGCGATACCACGTCACGCACTAATTCCCTTAGACGGACGTTCTCCGCCAAACGCTTCTCCGGCCCGACTTTTCCACCTTTGAGATCCGCGTCGCGCAAGGTAAGAAGCTGCTCGACGCCTTCCGCCAATTCTCCCCTGTTTCTAAAATCGGCGGCCAAACGACGCAACCATTTGATCACCGAGGGTTCTTCCGGTGCCGGGAAAACCATGTGCCTTCGCACCAGCCATTCCACCCGGCGGGAGTAAACGGGAGGGACGCGGAGACGGTCGAGCACTTCTGCCGCCATGGCAGCGCCGACCTGCTCGTGCCGGTGGTCCGACAATTCCCCGCGGCGGTTGAGAGCTCTGACGCCGGGCATCCCCTTCGCTATGTCATGCAGGAGCGCCGCCCACCGGAGTACGATTTCCTGCGGCACTTCCCGCACAACCAGCATGGTATGCTGCCACACGTCGCGCGAGTGGTAACGCGGGTTCTGCGGCACGCCGAAAAGCCGCGCCAACTCCGGGAGCACCGGCACCATTTCCTCTTTGCCCGTAACGCGGGACCGGCAGCGGGTCTCCAACAGCCCCGTCGCCCTCAAGAGTTCGAAACCCGTCTCCGGATGCGGGCTCAAGAGGATTCGTTCGAGCTCGTCTTTGACCCTCTCGACCGAGAGGCCGGCAACCCGGTGCCGGGTACGGGAGATGGCCGCGAGGGTCAGGGGCTCGACCTCAAAACCGTATTCCGCTGCAAAACGGCAGGCGCGGAAGGCCCGCAGCGCGTCCTCGGCAAAGCGCTCGTCGGGGTTGCCCACCGCGCGCAGAACCCCCCGAGCCAAATCCCCTTTCCCGCCGTAGGGATCATACAGCCTCCCTTCGCTGTCAAGCGCCATCGCATTCACGGTAAAGTCCCGGCGGGCCAGGTCGTCCTCCAAAGCCCACAGGAAATCCACCTTTTCGGGACGGTGCGCGTCTTCGCCGTAAATCTCCGTCCGGAATGTGGCAACTTCGATCGCCGTGCCGTCAATGAGAAATGAGATAACCCCGAAGGCAGCCCCCTTGAGAAAAGCGCGCAGTTTGTGAGTTTCCGCCAGGCGCAAAAGCGCTTCCGGACATGCATCGGTAGCTAAATCATACTCCCGCGGGGTGCGCCCTAAAAGGATGTCCCTCACCGCACCGCCGACAACGTATGCCTGGTACCCCGATTCTTTTAAAAGCTGCAGGAGCTTTTCGACCGGCGGCGGAAACAGATTAATAATAAAGTCCTCCTCACAAGCACCAGGATCAAATCTTTTTATAGCAGAGAAAACCTTCGGCTGGTACCCTTGACGTCAGTCCTTGCCCTTAATCACGGCCAGCGGCCGCATTCGGGCCACCTTTCGGGTTACGCCGACAGCGACCAGCGTATCAACCACCTGCTCGATGTCCTTGTAAGCGAGCGGCGCTTCGTCTAATACATCCCGGTAATTTCTCGTGTTGTAAAGAACGTCTCCCATCGCCCGTTCAAACTCTTCCTGGGTAATGTTCTTTTCCGCAGCGGTGCGGGAAAGCACCCGTCCCGCCCCGTGGTTTACCGAGAAAAAAGTTTCCGCGGCCTTTTCCGTACCCACCAAAACGTACGAGGCAGTGCCCATGCTGCCCGGAACCAGCGCGGGGTGACCGGTATCCCGGTAAACCGGGGGGTTGGCCGGATGGCCGGGGCACAGCGCCCGGGTAGCTCCCTTGCGGTGAACCAAAACCCGGCGGCCAAAGTGATTCTCCCACTTCGCAATATTATGCGCCACGTCGTAAACCAGCCGCATGCCGAGCTTTTCCGGGGAAGAGCCCAGTACCTCGCCAAAAGCCCGCATCACATCGGTCATAATTATCTGGCGGTTGGAAAAGGCATAGTTTACTGCGCAGGCCATAGCCTTGTAGTAGTTCTGTCCGTCAGGCGAGTCGATGGGGGCGCACGCCAGGCCCCGGCTCGGTAGTTCGATCCCGTGTTTGGGTGCAGCCGATGCCAGGCGCCGCGTATATTCGGTGCAGATCTGGTGCCCGAAACCTCTACTGCCGGTATGGATCATCACCGTAACCTGCCCTTTAAAGAGGCCGAAGCGCTGGGCGAGCGCAGGTTCGAACGCGTCTGTCACCTCTTGAATCTCGATGAAATGATTGCCGCCGCCGAGGGTTCCAAGCTGTCCTGATCCCCGGCTGTATGCCTCCCGTGACACCGCGTTGATGTCGGCGCCGGGGAGGCATCCTCCTTCCTCGATATACTCCAGGTGCGCCGCAGTACCGAAGCCCGCGCTTATTACTGCTTCTACACCGCTATGGGCCACATCCTCGAATATTTTGGTCGTTATCCCCTTATGTTTCCCTTTCTTCCCGACTCCCGTCGGAACGTTCGCCTCAACGGCCTCCATCAGCCGTCGCAAGGTCGCTCTGTTCAGATCCCGCGCTTCAAGATCCGTCCGGATCAGCCGCACCCCGCAGTTGATATCCATCCCTACCGCACCCGCGGAAATAACGCCGTCCTCGGCCACGGCCATGACCCCGCCGATGGGCAGGCCGAAACCCTCATGTATATCAGGCATCCCGATAACGGGCTCAACTACCCCCGGCAGGCAGGCTGCATGCATCAACTGTTCCAGGGATTTATCTTCCCGCAGTAGAGAAAACAGCCGCTCGTTGACGTAAACAACCGCGTCTACTCTCATTTTGCCCCGACGCAGCAGGCGATAGCGGTTGAGTCCGTCTCGTTTTAACTCCAAGGCTGTCACTCCTTTTCGGTCAGAATTCAGGAGCCAGAGTCAGAATTTTAGAAGATAAAGCCAAATAACACTCGGAACTGCGTCCAGTCCCAATATCAACGATTTCTTTTATTTTACCATTCTGAGCACTGAATTCTGGATTCTCAAAGATACACCCGCGGCACCCTTGCGCCGACGGCGCACACAACCTCGTAGTTTATCGTCCCCATCTTTTCTGCGATCTCCTCTACCGGCAGAGACGCAGCTCCCTGACGTCCGAAAAGGACGACCTCGTCCCCCGCCGTTACGCTTTCCACCTGTGTAACGTCCACGATTATATGGTCCATACAGACGCGCCCCACCACAGGTGCCCGCTTCCCGCCGACCAAAACCTCGCCTTGCCCGGAAAGCAGCCGGCTGTAACCGTCCCCGTAGCCAACAGCCACCGTGGCCAAAACCGTTGGGCCGCTGGTCTTGTACGTCCAGCCGTAACTTACCGGGAAACCCGCCGCAACACGTTTGACCTGTGCCACCCGGGCCTTAAGACTCATTACGGGGTGTAACTCCGCTTTGCCAAAGGTGACCGGTGAAGGGTGAAGCCCGTACAGCATAATCCCCGGCCGCACCATATCGAAATGGCTCTCCGGCAGGCGCATAACCGCTGCGCTGTTGGCCGCGTGCTTGCAGGAAATTGTCAAGCCCTCCCTTTCAAGCTGCCGCGCAAAGTTCAAGAAGCGGTCGATCTGCCAGCGCACCGGGCTTTCGTCCGGGTCATCGGCACATGCAAAGTGGGTGAAAAGCCCTTCCACCTTTACACCGGCAAGGTCGGCCACGGCCAGCGCCGCCTTCACTCCGGAAACGTCGCACGGAAGGCCGAGGCGCCCCATCCCGGTGTCCACCTTGATGTGAACCCGCAGGGATTTCCCTTCTCGCTGTGCCGCCCCGGCCAACACCTCCGCCGTGTGAAGGTCGTACACCGTTACGTGGACGCCTGCAGACAAAATGGCCGGGCACTCGCCGGGGTCAACATACCCCAAAACCAAAATCGGCGCGGTTATCCCCTCACTCCGGAGTTCCAGCGCCTCCGTGCCGCGGGCTACGCCGAGCCAGTCCGCTCCCGCGGCAAGCAATGCCCGTGCGACCTCTGTCATGCCGTGCCCGTACGCGTTCGCCTTAACTACCGCCATAATTTTCCGCCGGCCCACCAGCCGCCGCACCTCGCGGAGGTTGTGCGCCAGCGCCCTTAAATCCACCTCAGCCCAGACCGGATGCCCCATTAATAACCTCCCTGTGATCCTCCAATTCCTTGCATGCCGCGGGCAGGGACTCGATCAAGTCGCCGGCGACCAGACCCATTTGCCCCTTCTCCCCCGCCGCAATGTCCCCGGCCCTGCCGTGAAGGTAAACCGCAGCCGCTGCAGCCCGGAAAAGGTCGTACCCCTGTGCCGCCAGGGCGGCGATCACACCAGTCAGCACGTCGCCGCTGCCGCCGGTCGCCATGCCCGGATTCCCGGTGCTGTTAACCGCAGAAAACCCGTCGGGACTTGCAACCACCGTCCGGGCGCCTTTTAAAACCACCACCGCCCCCCACTCGCGGGCCGTTTGTTCAGCGATGCCCACCCGGTCGGACTGCACCGCCGCCACGCTTACGTTAAGCAAGCGGGACATCTCCCCCGGGTGGGGGGTAACGATCAGGGGAGACTTTCGGCCGGCAAAAAGCTTTCCTTCTCCTGCAAAGGCATTCAGGCCGTCAGCGTCGAGAACCACCGGAATTTCCGCCGCGCTCACCAGTTCCCGCACCAGTGCCACTGTTTCCGGGTGCTGTGACATTCCTGGTCCTAAAGCCAGAACCGTACTCCGCCCAACAAGATCCATTATCTCCGGATAGGCGGCCTTGCTCAAAGAACCCTCCGGTGTTTCCTGCAGGCCGTGGGTCATCACCTCGGTGAGCTTAGCCGCTGCTGTATCTTGAAGGCTTCGCGGCACACCGAGCGTAACCAGCCCGGCTCCGGCACGAAGGGCTGCAAAGGCGGCAAGGCAGGCCGCACCTATCATCCCCCGCGAGCCGCCGACCACCAGAACCCGGCCGAAACTGCCTTTGTGCGCGGCGGCCGGCCTGGGTGAAATCCAGGAACCTACCAGCTCTTTTGTCAAAAGGTACCGCCCCGGCCCGGTCCTACCGGTAAGAGCCCGGGGGAGCGAAATATCCGCAACAGTCACTTCACCGGCGTACCCGGATCCGGGCTCAACGGCCAACCCCAGCTTCGGCAAGCCGAACGTTACGGTGAGATCTGCCCGTATACATTGCCCGTTGACCCTCCCGGTATCCGCCTCCAGCCCGGATGGCACGTCAACCGCTATTACAAGCTTACCTGCAGCGTTTACCGTTTCCACCGCTTTACTCAGGCGGTCGGCCATCCTTCCGCGAAAACCGGTGCCGTACAGGGCGTCAACTACCGCAGCAGACTGCATCAAAGCTATCTTGAGGAGCTGGAGACCGTTTGGGCTTACGAGACTGAAAACCTGCCGGCCGAGCCGTTCCCATATTTCGTAATTAACCCGCGCGTCACCGGTAAAATCTCCGGGTTCGCAAGCAAGAAAGACCTTGACTACCGCTCCATGCTGAAAAAGGTGGCGTGCGGCCGTCAGGCCGTCGCCGCCGTTGTTTCCCTTGCCGCAGAGAATAACCACCTTTTTCCCGGCAACCCCCCCTAACCTTTCCACAACCGCCTGGGCCACACTCCGGCCCGCGTTTTCCATCAACAACAGGCCGGGGATGCCGTACTCCTCGATCGCCCGCCGGTCAATCTCCCGCATTTCCTCAGCAGTAACCAGGCGCAAGACAAATCACCGTCCCGAGCTACTCCTTTTCAGCGGCCGCGAATGCCACTGCAAACGCGGTATCATGGGAAATGCTCAAGTGCACCGCAGATACCCCCTTGTCGCGCGCCACCGCCGCCGCCCGGCCCCGCAGGATTACCCGAGGCTTACCGGCGGCGTCGTTGACAACCTCAACCTCGTTGAATCCTGACCCTCGCTGCCCCGTCCCCAGTGCCTTCAAAACAGCCTCCTTGGCGGCGAAACGCCCCGCCAGGCAACAGGCGGTATTTGCTTTGCCGCAACAGTACGACTGTTCCGCCGAGGTAAAAATACGCCTCAAAAACCGTTCTCCCCACCGGTGATAAGCCCTACGAATGCGGCCTATCTCTATAATATCAGTACCGATCCCGATTAACAAAAAAACGCCTCCTTAACGGCCGTCGGTCGTCAGTGGTAAAGACAATGACCAGGAGTAATGCTACTCTTATTGCCAACGCAACGGCTGGCTGTTTGCGCCTGTTTCGCTCCCGCTCACACGTTCAAGGCGCGGACCAAACTTTACGCTCCTCTTAAGCGCGGTGATAAACTTCGCCTGGCTTTGCTCTCTCTTTAATATAAAGTCGGTTGTCAGTCACTTATTATTACTTGTAGTAATTCGCTCCGCGAATTCCTCTTTGAAAATCCCGGTTTTGACTTCTGCTTCCGACCATTGACTTGCGCCTAAAAACCCAAAATCCGCCGGAGCTTCTTAGCCTGCGCCCTCGAAAGCGGGACCTCGCTCCTCTCCTTGTCCTCCACAACGAGGGAATAGGTCCCGTTAAAAAACGGGATGATCTCCTTCACCTTATGCAGGTTTACAATAAAACAGCGGTGGGTGCGGAAGAAAACATTCTGGTTTAACCGCGCCTCCAGCTCTTTTAAGGTGAAGTGGGCGAGGAACTTGTCTGCAAAGGTTTTGATGTAAACAGCGTCACCTTCGGTGAATATATAAACAATGTCCCCCTCGTTAACCAGAACGGTCTTCCCGTTTTTCTCGGCGGGAAGGCGATCGATCCTGATTGTAGGCTCCGTTTTTACTTCACGGGCAGCCCCGGCTTCGGCACCGGCCTCCCGTGTCAACTTGACCACCTTGTTAATCGCTTTCCGGAGCCGCTTTTCGTCGATCGGTTTCAGGATGTAGTCCACCGCGTTGACATCAAACGCCTTGATCGCGTATTCGTCGTAAGCCGTCACATAAATGACGTGCGGCGGTTCCGGAAGTTCCTGAATTACCGCTCCTAATTCCAGTCCGTTCATCCCTGGCATAGCAATGTCCAAAAAAAGGACGGAATAATCCAGTGCCTTGATTAACGCCAGTGCCTCCTGGGCATTCGTGGCCTCGCCGACGATATCTATGTTGTCCATTTTAGAAAGCGCGTACCTGAGTTCCTGGCGTGCGGGATACTCGTCGTCAACTATTAAGGCCTTGAGCCTCACCTACGCTTTCCTCCTTTCCTTCTGCCAACCGCTGTAACAGCGGTATCCGGAATTTTACGACCGTCCCGACGTTTTGTTCGCTCGTAATCTGCAGCCCGTAATCCAGGCCGAAAAGGCCCTTCAGACGCTCGTTCACGTTTGAAAGCCCGACGCCGCTGCCCGACCCGAACCCAGGGGTAAAGAGCTTTGGCATAACGTCAGGCGGAATCCCCACACCGTCGTCTGCTATTTCAACCGCCATCTCGTCGCCGGCCCGGCGCACGGTAACGCGCACCGTCCCCGGTCCGACCTTCGGCATTATCCCGTGCTTAATCGCGTTTTCTACCAGCGGCTGAAGGGTCAGCACCGGAACCTGGTAGTCAAGCAGAGCTTTATCTACGCTCCGAACAACCCGCAGCTTATCCCTGAAGCGCGCCTTCTCAAGCACGAGGTAGGTATTGACGCACTCCATCTCCTCTCTGAGCGTCGAGAAATGGCCGGTTGACTTCAGCGCGTGCCGGAAGAAAGATGCCAGGCGGATAAGCAGGCGGCGCGCTGTGACCGGATTTGTCCGGCTGAACATGACTATGGTGTTTAAAGTGTTAAACAGGAAATGGGGGTTAATCTGCGCACGCAAAGCATCGAGCTCCGCTTTGGTAACAAGCTGCGCCTGACGGTCGAGCTCCGCTAATTCCATCTGTATTCCCAGGAGCTGTGCTATCCCTATCGCTAAATTAACCATCGCCTGCGGCAGCGGCCCCTCTTCGGTCCGGTAAAGCTTGAGCGTCCCCACCACCTGTTCTCGGCACTTAAGCGGCACAATCACCACCGCGCCGAGGGGACACTGGCAGTCCTTCACCGGACACTGGAAATCGGATTTCCTTTCGACGATCTTGATCTCTCCGGTACTTATCACCCGTTTAGTGGCGTGAGTTACGATCCCCCTACCAGGCGGGTGCTTTTCGCACCCTGGGCCTAAGAACGCAAGAATGCGCTCCCGGTCCGTAATGGCTACCGCCGGGACGTCCCCTATTCGCTGGATGATCTCCGCCGTCTTGTGCGCCGTCTCCTCGTTGAGACCGTGTCTCATGTACGGGAGCGCGGCGTCTGCGATCTTCAGGGTAGGATCAATTGTATGACTGTCCATCCTGAAGGTAATCTTTTCATGACGTTCGCGGCGTAAGACAAAAAAAAGGATTATGGAGTTGGCGCCCATGAGCACAAGCCCCGCGTAGCGAAACGACGGCCAGATAAGCACAACACCGATTAAAAGGATAAGTTGGAAGATTATAATCCTTCCAACCGCATCGGTGGCAACTGCCCTGATCAACTTCATTAATTGGCTACTCCTCGGTAGCAGCTTTTTTTGAGCTAACTGCCGCATTCCTTTATTGATTGGGAGAAGGCGCAAGTTTTATAGCAGTCTCCTCCGAAAAATAAACGTTCAACCTTATGCTGACAGACCTTTAGGGTCCGTTTAACGTTCAACGTTCGACGTTTATAAAAGACCGAGAACAGGCAATTAAATTTTCCATTCTTCGTTGTGCGGCTTGCCGCATGGGGCACTCCTCCGAAAATAGTACTTCTTTCGCTGGGCGCGGCGATGAGCTTCACCCTGCTTCGTCAGGCTCGCCGGCCGAATCCTCATGTACTTCTATGTACGCTCCGGCCTGTCCGGCTGCGCCTTCCGCGCTCTGCTCGCTCCTCACCGCGTTTCGTTTATGTTACACTACTGCATCTAAGTAACATCCTTGCGGGTCCCTATTTTCATTCCCGGTGGCGACGATATCGTCGTGGGCGACTCCCCGGTTGTTATATAATGTTATCTAATAAAAATATACTATAAAAAACCACCCCGGTAAACGACATTCTTCGATGCAAGCAAAACCCTTGTTCTAAGCTGATCCGCTTACTTGACATACTCCAAAACCGTCGACCGATTGTTTTCATCCAGGCGGTAACGGTTGCTTTTCCGCCCCCCTCGTGGTACAATAAAAAAACAGGGCGCGTAGCTCAGGGGGAGAGCGCTTGACTCACATTCAAGAGGTCGCAGGTTCAAAACCTGCCGCGCCCACCAGGAAAATCAAGGCCTCCGGGCCTTGGCATAAAAAATCAAGGGGTCGGTTGACATCAATTTAACATTAACCGGTCCCCGTTTACTTGTTCACTCTTCCCGCGTGGAAGGGTTTTTTATCTTTCAACGTATCGGCTCGGCTAAGAGATGCCGGGCGAACATACACAAGAGACCCCAAAAGGGTCTCTTGCAGTCTCCGGGATACAAGGGTACGATTTGAATTTTAGCTGCAGCCCGCTGCGCCCGGCTTCCTCTAAAGAAGCACGGTACGCCTATGCCGTTACCAACCGGCAGCCTGCAGTACGTTGGCCTGGTGGTACCACTTAACGTCGTTGGTATTGTGGCTTTTACTGTTGTAAAAGTAGAGACAGAACTGACCGTCGAAGTTATTATCATAAATTGTTTCCGGGCCGTGGGGCTGTCCGTACATGGAAGCAGCGAAGGTGCGATCGCCTACGGTCACCAGAATGGGCCGGGCTTCCCAGGACCACTTATGGCCGAACACGTCGTACATTACGGCTGTGTCAGCCGCAGTCAGGGGCTCGCAATCGGCGTGGTTCGAGCCTCCCATATGGTATATTTTGAATTGCTTTTTAGTCAGCCAGTCGGTAACAGTGGCGACACTCCCGACATTAAAGACCCACCGGGCCCAGGGCCAGGTCAGCAGTTCACCGTAGCCCGGTTTTCTTGTTCCGTAGGGTCCTTGCACGTTTACCGCCTTCTTGCCGGGAGGCACGTACAACGGCTGGTCGGGCATCAAGATATCAGTCTTCAGCCGGTTAGTTTCCTTAAGAGCCCAGATGGTTGTACCTAACTTGGCAGCGATACCTCCCAGGGTATCGCCGGGCTGCACCCAGTATACGGGCAGTTCTTGCGGGTTGACCGGCTGTGCCGCCTGTTCGGCTGTGAGGCCCTCTGCCGGGGGCAGAGGCAGGGTCGAAGCCGAATCAGGCGGAGGCTGTGTCTGGGGAGGCGGGGCGGCCTGACCCGGCACCTGCAGCAACTGTCCCGCCCGCAACGAGTCGCTGAAGAGGGAGTTTGCTTCCACTAGTTTTTGGACACTAGTATTATAGCGTTGAGCTAAAAGCCATAGCGTGTCGCCCGCCTGTACCTGATAGCTCTGGTATGCTCCCTGGGCTGCCGGAATCCGGAGGACTTGTCCGACCCGAAGGTCTCCCCCTGTAAGCCCGTTGGCTGCCTGAATTTCGCTGATACTGCGGCCTGTGCGCCTGGCTATCAGCCATAGCGTATCCCCCGGTTGCACATGGTAGGCGTAAGCCGCCCCGTCGTAGCTGACAGGAAGATAAAGACCCTGACCGGCGTTGAGATAGTCTTCCGTCAAACCGTTAGCGTCTTTAATCAGGCTTATTGTGGTGCCGTAGCGTTGAGCCAAAAGCCAAAGGGTGTCCCCGCCCCTGACTGTATAAGCAATGCAGCCGTCCGTGGCGGCTCGGGCAGCAGGTGAAAAGAGCAGCAAAACCACCCCTAATATAATTGCGAGTACCGGCCACCGCTTCCTTTTAACCATGCGCATCACTCCTTATAGTATAGTTACTTGACCAGCCACGAAGCTCCCATAATAGACAGAAATCGACATATCATGGAGTATGTTTCTATGCCAAGGTCGATTTTCCTTCAAAGTTTCTGGCTGTAAATGTTACCAAGATTACCATAGTTTCAACAGGAGGAGGAAAAGCAGGTTGCTAAAGGAATTGGGTTTGTCTGCCAGAACTGCCTTTCCTGAACACCGTCATTATCAACGTACCGCTTGCCTCTGGCCAGAAGCCGGTTTGTGCTGTCAAACCTGGGCTAAAAGCACTGTGACAGAAGGAAGTTCTCAGCCATTTTAGTCGGGCATAAAACTCAATATTAAAAGCCCGAACCGCAAGGGATGGCTACAGTGGTATTCTTATTGGCGACTTTGGGGACGTTTTGTTGGGGACTTGCCCCTCTTTTCGGCAAATTAGGGCTGTCACAGGCCAACCCTCTCACAGCGTTAGTACTACGAACTTTTCTTACCGCCGTGATTCTTACCGGGTGGCTCGGTGTAACCGGGAGCTTCGGCGAATTCCGGCATATTCCCGGCAAAGTATGGTTCTATATAACGTTTGAGGCTTTGTTAGCTACCATTTTAGGTGATTTGGCTTATTTCTCTGCCTTAAAATTGGGAAATATCAATGATGTTACGATGGTAATGTCAACATCGCCGATGGTTACGCTTATCTTAAGCTACCTTTTCCTTGGTGAACACATTTATCCCTATCAGCTTGTGGGTGCACTTCTTATCGTAGCGGGGCTGATATTAGTTGGGTTAAAACCGCAGTTCTAACCGTCCTTAATCGGCCCGTATTCCACAATTCGCGGGCTGGCATCGTACCAATCGGTCCCCATGTTTTTAACCGTCGTCCTGCCGTCGGGCGTTTTTATCGTAATCCATGACCGGACAACTATCCCCTCCTGGCCTTTCATCACAACCTTTGTTTCTCCCGCTGGAAGCTGCGGGTTAAAGCGTCGTTCCGTCCAGGTCGGTATCCTTTTCAAGACCTTATGGCGCCACCTGATTTCGGGCGGTTTCCGCGTTCCGTAAAGCGCCATGTACAGGGTTTTGTCAACAAACTTTGCCGCGATTACCACCGGCCCGTCAGTGGTATTCCGGAACTTGAAATCTCTGACTCCATAGTATACGGTGGCATCCTGGCCGGGGGGTACATAGGGAACGGTCATCGAGTGCTGATGCCGTTCAATAACCTGAAGATCGCTGAATACCACAACGTTGTAAAGCAGGGACGATATCTTGCAGACCCCGCCGCCGATTGTGGTAATGTACCGGTTTCCCATGTAAGTGGGGCCGGCCCGGTATCCGCGGTCCTCGGTATAGGGCCCGAGGGTCTGGTTCTGGGAAAAAACTTCTCCCGGCTGGAGGACGGTACCGGAAAGTTTCTCGGCGGCCAGGGCAATATTGTGCTCTTCGCCTTCGATCGGCTCGTGAAGGGTGGCCTTGAAAGCCGCCATCATGACTGATACTCCGCATTTTTTTAAAATCGCATTGATCCGGGAAGATTCCTGCCAGGGAAGCGGCCCTGTATATGGTACGGCCTGCCGGCCCCACGACTCCTGAGGTTCGGTAAAGGCTCCCAAGATAACATTGGGGGTTGGCATAGCACCCGGCTCGTGGTTTTCAAGTACGCCTGATCTAAATACGGTAATAACTAAAATAATGAGGATTAATAGAAAGTTCCCTCTTAAAAACCGTTTTCTCAAAAAATCGTCCCCACCCATCAATTCAAGTTGCTTCGGGAATCCTACTTTATCAGCTTTCCGTAAAAACGACCGTCTTAATCAGTTTCCCGAAAGTATTAAGTTGCACCTAAGATCATAAATTCCCTTAACCCTTTAAAACGCTTCAGCATATCATTGAACTAAGGTTCTTCAAGACCAAAAAGTTTGGAGGATGAACGCCGTGCTCCCCATTCCCACCAAGTTTAAGCTTGTATCCGCTACCGCGGAAGGAGAAGAAAGGCTTACCGCCTTTGATAAAGCGATCTTTAAAGCCGGGGTGGGAAACTGCAATCTGATAAAAGTCAGCAGCATACTGCCACCGCGCTCCCGTCTGGATAACAACATCAACTTGATACCGGGAGCTCTGGTGCCAATCGCGTACGGATTTATTACCAGTGATATACCGGGCGAAGTAATTTCAGCAGCGGCGGCTGTCGGCCTTGCACAGGATCCGGATTCTTACGGAATCATCATAGAGCATAGCGGAAGGGCCCCCGGGAACGAAATAAAAGCTAAAACAATTAGAATGGTCGAAGAGGCCTTTAGTTTTCGCTCCTTACCGCTTAAGCAAATTATCGTGGAATGCGTTGAGCATAAGGTGATCAAACAGGGCTGTGCCTTTGCGGGCGTGGTGCTATGGTACTAAACAAAACCGTTCATCCGGCATCGTTCATCCGGCTCTCTCACGTCTGTCCATCTTTGCGGGTATGGCGCCATAATACTAACCTGCGCCAAAAGTCCTGACGTTGTCGCCCATTCTCTGAGAAGTTCGCGGTGGTGCTCCAAAAACCGCAAATGCTGGGCAAGTTTATTTTTTGTTTACTCTTAAACCAAGCCCCTGTTCCAATGACCCGCCTCAAAACCCTCCCTCCCTCGAAAATCGTACTTCTTTCGTAGGTCGCAGCGATGAACTTCGCATTACTGCGTCAGGCTTGCCGGTCGGGTCCTCACGTACCTCCCTGTACGCTCCGGCCCGACCGGCTGCACCTTCCTTGTACTGCTTGTTCCTCGCTGCGTGCCGTTTATGTAGAACTACCGCATCTAAGTAACCAGCTCACGGGTCACTCACATTTTCATCGTTCCGCTGGTGCAGGCCCAAAGGCCTGCATGGACCACTCCTCTGAAAAATAAACGTTCAACCTTATACCGACCGACATACCGACCGACCTTTAGGGTCCGTTCAACGTTCAATTCGACGTTTATAAAAGACCGAGGACGGGCAATTAAATTTTTCATTCTTCTTATAACCATGCCTTTCGCTGCGCTCAAGGCATAAAACGTTATGAAAATGTTTTTCAGATTTCGTTGTGCGGCTTGACAGCGGCATGGGGGACTCCCTTCAAACCCCGTAGAATTCCTTAAACAAAGAACACATATAATACCTGATTTATTAAACTATTGGCGAATTAACAAGAAATTTCATAAAGGAACTGCAAATTAAAGCGAGAATTACATACATGCACGTACTGTGACAACAGCGGTCTATTTAGGAATAAAATCCCATAATTAGAATCTCGGCAAAGCAGTTCGCTGAAACTCCGGGGGTAAATTTGAAAAGAATACTCATTTTAGTAGTACTATTGGCCGGAGCAATAACCTCCGCTGCTTACGCACGTACACTCAGTTACGGGTCCAGGGGCGGGGACGTTCAGGACCTGCAGTTTTTCTTAAACTCACACGGATACTTTATCGGTCGTGAAGACGGTATCTTCGGGCGGAAGACCCTGACAGGTGTTAAGCGGTTCCAGGCCAACAAGGGACTAATACCGGACGGTATCGTCGGGAAGAAAACCGCCGCGGCCGTTTACAACACGCCGCATTATAACTCAAACAGACCTCTTGCCGATGTTATCCGTGAACGGGGTTCCGTCACCGAGATACGGATTGACAAAACATCCCTAACCCTAACACTTTATCACGGTTCCGTACCGCTTAAGTCTTACCATGTTGCTATCGGCGGGGGTGGGGTTGGCGATAAAGTCCGCCAGGGCGACCGCAAAACCCCCGAAGGCACGTTTTACATTACTCAAAAACTTGTGCTCAACAACGACTATTACTTAGGAGCCCGCTGGCTCCGGATAAGCTACCCGAACATCGAGGACGCGAACCGCGGTTTGAGGGACGGCCTTATCGACAAATGGACGTACGATCAAATCGTCTATGCCATCAACCACGGGCTAACCCCGCCGCAGTATACTGCTCTCGGCGGCGGTATCGGTATCCATGGAGGAACGGGAAACAACAGCGAAACTCAAGGCGACTACTGGACTTACGGATGCATTGGGTTGAAAGACAGGGATATAATTGAGTTTTACGACTATGTTTCTGTGGGAACCCGTGTAGTGATTGCACACTGACGGCAGCAAAAGCCTTCTCGTGGAGTTCCCCCCCAATTGCCATAACTTCGCATTAGGGATGCTGCGGCGACACTGCTCTTCTCAATCCATAGGATAAATTAGGGTTTTGCAACACGGCCTCGTGCCGGCAGGTTAAAAAAGTAACAAAATCGGTTTAATTTAGGAGGAGCAAAAGGCGTACTTATAGAATCAGTATGACACAATGAATTCAAGGGGGAGGAAAAGAAAGAGATGGGCAAAAAGGTTACAGTTTCTGTTATCAAGGCAGATGTCGGTGGTTACATAGGTCATTCAGGCGTTCACCCGGAACTTATTGGGAAGGCACAGGGCATACTTTCCGGCAGCCCTTTACTAATAGACTTCCACGTAACACACGTCGGCGATGACATCAACTTGATACTGACCCACGAGCTGGGCCGGAATAACGGCGAGATCCACCAGCTTGCCTGGGATACCTTTGTCGCGTGTACCGAGGTTGCCAGGAAGCTCAAGCTTTACGGCGCGGGCCAGGACCTTCTGGCTGACGCTTTTTCCGGCAACATCAAGGGCCTCGGGCCCGGCGTTGCAGAGATGGAAGTCGAGGAGCGGGAGAGCGAGCCGATTATCGTCTTCATGGCCGACAAGACAGAGCCCGGTGCCTGGAATTATCCCTTGTATAAGATATTTGCCGACCCGTTCAACACCATCGGCCTGGTGATCGACCCCAAAATGCACTCTGGTTTTATATTTGAAGTGCGGGACCTGATCGAAGACAAGAAAATCACCTTCTTGGCCCCCGAGGAGATTTACGACATGCTGGTTTTTATCGGCGCACCGGGAAGGTACTGCATTAAGCGGGTATTCCACAAGGATACCGGTCAGATTGCCGCAGTTTCCAGCACCCAGCGCTTGAACCTAATGGCAGGACGCTACGTGGGGAAAGACGACCCGGTCTGCATCGTCCGCTGCCAGAGCGGCTACCCGGCGGTGGGAGAGGTTCTTGAGCCCTTCGCTCACCCGCACCTCGTCTCCGGTTGGATGCGCGGTTCGCACAGCGGCCCGCTGATGCCGGTCAGTCTGAAACAGTCCACGCCGACACGCTTCGACGGCCCGCCGCGCGTGGTGGCCCTGGGATTCCAGCTTGCCGACGGGCGCCTGGTAGGCCCGCAGGACCTTTTTGACGACCCGGCTTTCGACCGTGCACGGACTCTCGCGAACTTAATCGCCGACTATATGCGGCACCTCGGCCCCTTTGAACCGCACCGGCTTCACCTCGACGAGATGGAGTATACCACGATGCCGATGGTGATGAAGAAACTGAAGGACCGCTTTATCGACCTCCGGCGTGGGAAAAAGGAAAAAGCTGAGAAGTAGTTCCAGTTACCGGATTGGGCAGCAGTGGCCCTTACGGGCCACTGCTTATTTTAACAGCTTTTTAAAGCAGTCTGTCTCGCTCCATTTCGCTTACACCCGCATCTTTGAAAGTAGCCATTTCCTTCAGTATTTTTGCCGCCGCCTCAACCACTGGTATAGCCAGTGCCGCCCCCGTACCTTCCCCTAACCGGAGATTGAAATCCAACAAAGGCTTGAGGCCGAGCGCAGCTAACATGGTCCGGTGCGCCCGCTCTTCGGAAAGGTGCGACGCGATCATAAAATTCCTGACCGCAGGGCACAAACCCGCGGCTACCAGCGCCGCGGCCCCGGTAATGAAGCCGTCGAGCAGGACCGGTACCCGCCGCGCCGCCGCGCCTAATATAACCCCAGCAAGACCTGCGATCTCTAATCCCCCGACCTTCGCCACCACATCAAGGGGGTCCGACCTGTCCGGGCGGTTAACCTGCAGCGCCCGGGCAACCACCCGGCGCTTTCGCTCCAAAATCGTGTCGTTGACCATTGTCCCCCGGCCGACCGCCTCCTTTACCGGAACACCCGCCAAGGCGCACAAGATCGCGCTTGACGGTGTGGTGTTACCGATCCCCATGTCTCCCGTAGCGATAAGGTCGGCACCATGTTGAATCTCCGTTTGGGCAAGCTCAATTCCCACCTCCACCGCGCGCACCGCCTCTTCCCTCATCATCGCCGGGCCGTGGGCGATGTTGCCCGTCCCGTGGCGGATTTTCCGAATAACGACCCCTGGCAATTCGACCGGCCGCGCAACCCCGATGTCCACGACCACCACTTTCGCACCGACATGGCGCGCCAGGACCCCGATTCCCCCGGTACCGTCGAGAAACCGCGGCAGTATCTGCCAGGTAATCTCCTGAGGCGCCGCGCTCACCTCCTCGGCAACCACACCGTGGTCCCCCGCCATCACGATAACGGTCTTCGCCTTAATCTCCGGGAAAGCACGTCCCGTAATCCCGGCAAGATGCACCGCCAACTCCTCCAACCGCCCGAGGCTCCCCGGCGGCTTCAGCAGGCTGTCAACCCGTGCCCGCGCCCGCTCCATAGCCCCTCGGTCAAGCTCACCGATGTTGTTCAACGTAGCCTGCAAAAGTGACATGTAAACCGCCCCCAACCGGCCAAAACATCTTTCCCGTGCCTGCGGCGAATGCGGCCGGTTTTCCCCGCGCCACGCGCTTCACACAAAACCGGCCCTCCCGCCTTTTTGCAAAAGCTTAGCTTTCATCCCGCGCGTTGTCAAGAAATGCTCTTCTCGGCGGACACATTTGACCTTCGCCGGTATAAATTAAAGTCTAAGTGGAGGAAAGATAAACATAAACACGAATTAAGCATAAAGAAATGACACCGGTAGAACTGCTTAGCGGCCGTTTATTCCGCCAGGGTTGACCCCGGGTCTGCCCGGCCCGCGGTCCCATTATCAAGAAAGGGGAAGAAGAGAATGCCGCCTCAGTCGCCCGAGAAGACCTGTAAACGCACGGAGCCGCCTTTCCGCGCCGCGGTCTGCCAGTTCCGGGTCGGGGCATCCAAACAGGATAACCTTGCGCGTGCCCGGGAGTTTATCCGGGGCGCGGCAGGCGAGGGGGCCCGGCTCGTGGTGCTCCCGGAGATGTTCGTCTGCCCTTATGAAGCGGGGCTCTTTCCGGAGTACGCTGAAAGCTCTCCAGGCGGCCAGGCGGTGGAGATGCTCAGCCGGGCCGCGCGGGAAGAAGGGGTCTACATCGTTGGCGGCAGCATTCCCGAGCGGGAGGGGGAAAGGCTGTATAACTCCTCTTTTGTCTTCGACCCGGCGGGGAAAATGCTGGCCTGTCACCGGAAGGTCTACCTCTTTGACGTAGACTTGCCCGGCGGCCTTTCCTTCAGGGAGTCAGCGACACTCACTCCGGGGAGGGGCGCCACGGTGGTGCAGACCCCGTTAGGAAGGCTTGGTGTGGCCGTCTGCTTTGACATAAGGTTCCCAGCCCTTTTTCATGAAATGGTACAAAGGGGCGCCGAGATCATCGTGGTCCCCGCAGCCTTTAACATGATCACCGGCCCCGCGCACTGGGAGCTGCTGTTGCGCACCCGCGCCGTAGACAACCAGGTTTACATGATCGGTGCAGCCCCGGCACGCAACGTCAACGCGAGCTACGTAGCCTTCGGCCACTCGACGGTGGTGAACCCGTGGGGGGAAGTGCTCGCCCGCGCAGGCCCGGCGGAAGAGATCATCGTTGCGGAGATAGACCTGCAGTATCTCAAGCGTGTACGGGAGCAACTGCCCGTGGTAAAACAGATGCAAGACCGGAACTCAACCGGGCGGAAGAAGGCCTTCGCTCCCGCTCCCGGAAATAACCCTTTGGCATGAAAAGTTTTTCAAGCAGGCATTAAGTGAAATCCTTAGCCAAGGAGGTACAAAGGATGCTCCTGGTAACCGGCGGCTCAGGACTCGTCGGCAGGGCCGTAATAAAGGAACTCACCGGTACGGGCTTCACGGTGCGGTGCCTCGTTCGAAACCCCGTCAGGGCACGCTCCGTTCTCGGTGAAGGCATTGAGTGTGTGCAGGGCGACGTGACGGATTATGAATCAACCCTCCGGGCCATGAAAGGTGTAGAAGGGGTAGTTCATCTGGTAGCGGTCATCCGCGAGCGGGGCGCCCAGACTTTCGAAAGGGTGAACGTAGAGGGCACCGCTAACGCCGTTCGGGCGGCGGCCGTTACAGGTGTGCGCCGTTTTATCCATATGAGCGCTCTCGGGGCGAAAGAGGGCCGGGCGTATCCTTATTCCCATTCCAAATGGCAGGCGGAGGAGATCGTCCGGAACAGCGGCCTCGACTGGACGATTATCCGGCCGTCGCTGGTCTACGGCCCCGGCTTCGGTTTTTTTAACCGGATGGCCCAATCAATACGGTTTTCACCGCCGCCGTTCGCCGTCTACCCTGCCGGCAGAACCCGCTTCCAGCCGATCGCCGCCCATGACGTCGCCAGGTGCGTCGCCGCCGCCCTAAAGGACCCGCGGTTCATCCACCAAACATGTGACATCGGCGGGCCCGAACACCTGACTTACCGCGAGATGCTCGACGTCTTCCTCGGGATAAATAAAATCAGGCGCATCAAGCTCCCCGTCCCGGTCGGCCTGCTGCGCCTTGTGGTTCCGGTAATGGAAAAGCTTCTGCCCGATTCCCCCGTGAGTTCCGTCGAATTGAGACTCATGGATTTTGACAACATCACCGACCCCGACGCCGTTAGAAAACAGTTCGGTTTTCAACCGGTCAGTCTCCGGGAGGGACTTGCAGAAATCGCTCAATCCGCCGGCAACCGCTGAATCAGCCCTGCTCCCGCAGGAACCGGTCCGCACTTGTCGCCGCAATGGCGCCGTCCGCTACCGCAGTCACTATCTGCCGCAGCGGTTTCTTGCGGACATCTCCCGCAGCGAAAAGTCCAGGGGTTTTGGTGGCCATTTTTTCGTCCGTGATAACATAGCCCTTAGGATCAAGATCGGCCAGGTCCTCTATCAGATATGAAGCAGGCCTCACCCCAACGTAGACAAAGACCCCGCTTACCGGGATGACGCGCTGCTCGCCGGAGTTGAAATCTTCGATCCTGATACCCTCGACCGCGTCTTTGCCCAGGATCTCTCTGACGCCAGCATTTAAAATAATCTCGATCTTGGGCTCCGCGCGCAACGCGTCCTGATGCACCTTCGCTGCCTGGAGGGTCTCACGGTGGTTAATAAGGTATATCTTCTCCACGAAGCGGGTGAGGTACATCGCCTCATGAGCGGCCGCGTCCCCTCCACCGATTACCGCAACCTGCTGATCCCGGAAAAAGAAGCCGTCACAGATGGCGCAGTAAGAAACCCCCCGGCCGCGCAGGCGGTCCTCCCCCGGCACCCCGAGCGGCTTGGGGCCGCTGCCGGTGGCAAGGATCACCGCCCGTACCCCGATATCCTCGCGGGTCGTCCGCAGTAGGAACCTGTCTTCTTCCCGGCGGATCTCGGCCACGTCCACCGCTTCAAAAGCCACACCCAAACGCCTTGTTTGTGCCTCCATCCGCCCGACTAATTCCGCGCCGCTGATCGGATCTGGAAAACCGGGATAGTTTTCAATCTTGTCCGCGGTCAAAACCTTCCCGCCGGGAGCCGCCCGCTCAATGACGACCGTATTTACTTTGGCCCGCGCAGCATAAATTCCGGCGGTTAAACCGGCCGGCCCGGCACCGATAATCGCTAAATCGTACACCACGGCATTTACTCCCTCTCTATTTCATCTTTTATCTGTATATACCTTTTCACCGCCAAGGCGCCAAGATCGCTCAAATAAACTTAAAAATTATGGAGGTATTCTTTTAATTTCTTTCCCCCGTCTTAAAAAAAAACATCTTTTACAATAGCTCATAATCGGCTTCTGCCTGACTCTTTCCTTGATATGTCCTTTGGCGTCTCGGCGGTTCACCCCAGACTTCATCCCTCCGCCTTTATCCTTTAATTTGGCAGACCGCCCGCGCAGCCTCCAAGGCGCCGAGAACAACATGCTCTTTCGAAAGCCCGCCCTGAAGATAAGCCGCATAAGGCTCGCGCATAGGCGCGTCGGCGGTCATCTCAAGGGACGCACCCTGCACAAAGGTGCCGGCCGCCATTACGACGGCGTCCCGGTACCCGGGCAGCGTCCCACCCTCGGGACGAACGTGCGCGTCTACAGGAGAGGCGGCCTGTATCCCCCTGCAAAAACTTAAGAGCAATTCCGGGGACCCCAGACGTATACCCTGGACAATATCGCTGCGCGGTTCGTCGAAACGCGGCATAACGTCAAAACCCAGCCGTTCAAAGAAGCGCGCCGCGAAGACCGCTCCCTTCAGCGCCTCAGCCACAAGGTGCGGCGCTAAGAAAAAGCCCTGAAACAAAACGCGCTGGCAGTCGAGGGTCGGCCCCACAGCCCGCCCCAGCCCCGGCGCAGTCAGCCGGTTTGCCGCCATATCCACAAGCTCCTTGCGGCCCGTTACGTAGCCGCCGGTGGGCGCAAGCCCGCCGCCGGGGTTCTTGATAAGCGAGCCCGCGCAGAGGTCCGCACCCACTGCCGGGGGTTCAAGCGTTTCCACAAACTCCCCGTAACAATTGTCCACGATCACAATTGTATCCGGCGCCTGCTCTTTGATGAGACCGACGAGCGCGCTAAGTTCCTGTAACATCAGCCCCCGCCGCCAGGAATATCCGCCCGCGCGCTGCAGCAACACCGCACGCGGCTTGAGGGCAAGGGCTTCAATGACCGCCGCCTTGTCGAGGCCGCCGTCCGGCAGCAGGTCGACCTGGATATATTCTATCCCCCAGTCCGCAAGCGAACCCGGTTCGCCGCCGATAATGGCTTCCAGTGTATCGTACGGCCTTCCCTGCACCGTAAGAAGCTTATCGCCCGGCCGCAGCACCCCGTAAAGGCAGAGCGATAGGGCATGCGTCCCGGAAACAATTTGCGGCCGCACGAGGGCCGCCTCCGCTGCAAATACCGCGCTGTATACGGTTTCGAGCCTTTCCCGTCCGGCGTCGCCGTATCCGTACCCTGTGGACCCGCGCAAATGAAAATCGCTGACGCGCGCCGACCGGAAGGCCTCCAGCACCCGCCGCTGGTTGGCCAGTGCCAGGCCGTCTAAACGGCGCCACAGCGACTGTACCTCTTCGATCGTTTCTTCGGCCAACAAACTCAGCTTATCAGTAACCATCCTTACGGAACCTGCACAGTAATAGGGTTAGGAGACCGCTCTAAAACATCGCCCGGGCTCCTTCCCATACCTTATTAACTTAGCCAGGAAATATTTTCGCTAAATTCGGGGTTTGAAACCTTGTTAAGCGCTGTTTCTCGGTTCCTGGACGGAAGTACTCACCGGTCTGACCGGACTTATTGTAGAGATTGCGTGCTTGTAAACCATCATCTGCCGCCCTTCGCTCTCGAGGATCACTGTGAAATTATCGAAACCTCGCACCATCCCCTTTAACTGAAAACCGTTTACCAAAAAAATGGTAACAGGAATGCTCTCCTTCCGCACCTGATTTAGGAAAGCGTCCTGCAGGTTGATCTGCGCCTTGCTCATCCCCAATTTACCTCCGTACATCTTATTTTATTTACCCCGGAACCCCAAATAGACTTTTATGACATATGATTACCTTTCGCTACCGTTGAAAATACTCCTTCACTCTGACAGCAATTTCTTCAGCCAGAGCCTCCGTACTTGGAAAATCGGCTACATTCAGCCAGTGGATGCGTTTGTCGCGTTTAAACCATGTGAACTGCCTTTTGGCAAACCGCCTGGTGTTGCGTTTTAACAAGCGAACCGCTTCCTCAAAGCTTATCTCGCCGGCCAAATAGGCCGCGATTTCCTTGTAACCTAACGCCTGCATCGCCGTGGCATCCCGTCTCAGCCCCCCCGCGATCAACCTCCTGACTTCGTCAACCAGCCCCGCCGCGATCATCGCATCCACCCGCGCTTCGATCCGCCGGTACAGTTCCTGCCTTTCAAGATACAGTCCGATTAAAAGGGCGTCGTATCCCGGTTCCGCCGAGGATGCCGCCAGTGAAATCGGTGTTCCCGTCTGGTAATACACCTCGATGGCCCGGATCACCCGCTTCAGGTTATTGGGGTGAATCCGCGCTGCCGCCTCCGGGTCAACGGCCCGCAGCCGTTCATGCAGGCGGGAGACCCCGTACCGCTTTCCCTCTTCCGTCAGACGCCGCCGGAGTTCCTTATCTGCGCCGCCGGGTAACCGGAACCCCTCTATCACGGCCCGGATGTAAAGACCGGTACCGCCTGCGAGCACCGGGAGGCGGCCCCGCTCGTTGATCTCCCGGATCGACTCCCGGGCAAGCTTTTGAAAAGCCGCCACACTGAAATCCTCGTCCGGGTCGACGACGTCTATCAGGTGGTGGGGAACTCCCCTGCGCTCGGCCGGCGTAGGCTTCGCGGTGCCGATATCCATCCCCCGGTAGACCATCATTGAATCTGCCGAGACTATCTCCCCGTTTACCCTGAGCGCCACCTCAATTGCGACGGCTGACTTTCCCGTGGCCGTCGGCCCCGCTATCACCAAAAGGGGACAGGGCGCCTTTTTGTCAGGCTCCCCCATTCTTCAACCACACCCCAAAAAGGAGGACAGGCTGCTTTTTACAGCAGGTGTTCCTATTTTACCTCGATCACGCCGTAAGCAACGCGGGCATAACGCCCGCCGCTTATGCGCTTAAACCCCAGGCGCGCAAACTCCGCGCTCCCCCGTCTCTCCTTGACCACTACCCGCCGGCGCGCGACCCGCAGGGCTTCCACAACCGCCTCCTTTGAAAGAGGCATTCTGTTTCCCAAAGCGCGCAGGGGTTGTATTTGATAGGCACCGTGCAAGGGGGTGCGGAAGAACGGGTCGAAGTAAACAACATCAAAACTCTCCGCCGGTGCTCCGCGCAGGTAGTCTAAGTGGTCGGCGGTCACCACCTCGATACGGCGCAGCGCCTCCTCGAGACGCGGGTCTGACTTCACCGCATGGTGCCGCAGACCGTGTTCGACCACCGCCGCCACCGCAGCCACCCTTTCCACCCCGACCACCCGCCCCCGAGGACCTGCCACAAAACTTGCCACAACCGCATCGGCGCCGAGGCCGAGAGTGCAGTCAAGGACCTCGTCTCCCGGATGCAAGTCCATTGCCCGTATCATTTGGTCAGGTTTCCCAGCCAATAAGCTCTTTATACGCAGCGCTGCCGTTCCGGGGTGGAAAAAGAATTGCTCTTTACCGAAAAAAAGGGTAACCCGCTGCGCTCCTACGACGAGCGCTCCCGCCGCCCCGTGCTCAGCGAGCAAATCCTCTATGCTGCGGCCGTCGCGCGGCACAAAAACCGCGTCCAGCCTCGCGGCAAGCCGCAGGCCCTCCGCTTTTGCAGCCGGACCCGCGCCGTGCGCCGTCGTCACCACCAACCGCAAAACCGCTTAGCGCCTCCGTTCATGTATTCCTCCTGCCGAACCGCCGCAGCAGTTCCTCATGAGACAGGCAGACGACCGTAGGCCGGCCGTGGGGGCAGGTAAAAGGCTCCCGGCAGGCCGCCAACCTGGCGATGAGCGCAACCGCCTCCGCCGGCGAAAGCACCTCACCGGCCTTGACAGCCGAATGGCAGGCCATCGATGCCGCCCAGCGCTCCTCCCTCTGAGTGCCGGGCAGGTCGTTATTTGCAAGAGACGCTAAAAAATCCGCTATCAACAGCCGGGCGGAGTCCGGACCGACCCCGGCGGGAATCGCCCGCAGCAGGGCGGCGCATTCGCCGAAAGGCTCTATCAGAAAGCCGTAACGCACAAGTTCGGCGGCGGCATCCGTCAGATCCGCCGTGGCCATTTCCAAAGGTTCGGGTTCCATTAAAAACTGGCTCATAATGCCGCCGCGGGCCGCCGCAGCGCTGTACTCCTCAAACAGAACCCGCTCGTGGGCGGCATGCTGGTCTATCAAAAACAGGCCCTCGGGACCGCTTGCAAGTAAGTAGACCGGCGGCAGGAAAGCCAAGTATTCGAGGCGCGGAAACCCCGCCTGTTCATTGTAGCGCGGCGTTTCCTCCCTGAAAAACAGCTCATCTTTAGATTCAGCAGGGAAACCGCCGCCAAGGACACGGGCGTTGTCACCTATACCCGGAGTCCGGCCCGCGGCCGGCAGGCTGAAATGCCCTTCTTCCGGGGATCCCAGGCGGCGGAGCGCTCCCGCCCAGTCCCCCTGCGGCGCTGCCGCGCCGCCCGTTTTTGGACCGGTACCGGCGCGGGGAATTAGACTGATACGGCCGAAAAGCGCCCTTTTAACTGCAGCGCAGATTAATCCGGTCAATTCCTTCTCCCGCGCAAACCGGGCCGCCATCTTCTGGGGATGGACGTTCACGTCAACCAAACCAGGGTCCAGAACCAGGTGCAGTACAAAAAAGGGGTGTTTTCCCGCCGGCAGCAGGGTGCCGAAAGCATGGTAAACAGCCGCCGCCAAACCGCCGTGTTTCACGTAGCGGCCGTTCACTAAGAGCGTCTGGCCGCTTCTCGTCGCCCGCGCAAGCGCCGGCCGGCCTACATACCCCTCCACCCGGACCCCCTCATCCTCGGCTTCCACCGGCACCAGCGCTTCCGCAATGCTTCCCCCGTAAACGGCCGTTATCGCCCCGAGCAGGCCGGCGCCGGGTGTGCGGAAAACCTCCCGGCCGCCCGTAGTCAGCGTTACCGACACGTCAGGCCGGCCGAGCGCCAGGCGCGCGACCATATCCGTCAACCGCGCGCTTTCCGCCCGCGTGGAACCTAAGAACTTGCGTCGCGCCGGCGTATTATAAAAAAGGTCGCGCACCGTTATCGTCGTGCCCGGAGGTGCACCGGCCGGGCGAAAGTCCCGGACCTCTCCCCCCTCGATCACCAGAAGCGTACCACCGAGCGCCTCCGGGGTCCTGGTTTTCAACTGCACCCGGGCGACGGCCGCAATGCTCGGGAGTGCCTCGCCCCGGAAACCGAGGGTCTGGATTCGCCCCAGGTCCGCGCTCGCAGAGATCTTGCTGGTCGCGTGCCGTTCAAAAGCAAGCAGGACGTCCTCCGCCGCGATCCCCCACCCGTTGTCGGCAACCGTTACGGCCTTCAGTTCCCTTTCAACTGACACCTCAACCTGCGCCGCTCCTGCGTCGAAGGCGTTTTCCACCAGTTCCTTCACCACCGAAGCGGGGCGCTCGACCACCTCTCCCGCCGCAACCAGGTTGATCGTTTCGGTGTCCAGGACCCTTATCCGGCCCATATTACCGCCCTCCCCGCTTTCCCCGGCGGCGCCGCTTGGCACCCGACACCGCAGCCTTATACTCCGCAAGCAGATTCAGCGCATCGAGCGGGGCAAGGCTCTCGACCTCAAGTTCCGCTATCTTGCGAATAACCGGATGTTCTTCCGGCCGGGGAAACATCTCCAACTGCACCGCTGTAGCCCACTGCCCGGCGCCTGACCGTGCGGAATGCCGGGTCTCTAACTCCGTAAGTATCTCCCGCGCCCGCTCCAGCACCTGCGGCGGCAGCCCCGCAAGCTCCGCCACCTGGATCCCGTAACTCTTATCCGCCTTGCCGGGAAGAACCCGGTACAGGAAGGCGATGCCCGCGGGGTCCTCCCGGACCGCAACGGTGAGATTAAAAACGCCGCCCAAGCGATCGAGGTCCGTGAGTTCGTGATAGTGCGTGGAAAACAGCGTTTTTGCACCGATATGGGTCGCAATGTACTCGATAATCGCCCGCGCGATACTCATCCCGTCGTAAGTACTCGTACCCCGGCCCACCTCGTCCATGACTATCAGGCTGTTACGCGTGGCGCCGGAGAGGATGGTGCGGCACTCGTTCATTTCAACCATAAATGTGCTCTGTCCGGCCGTGAGGTTATCCCCTGCCCCGACGCGGGTTAAAATCCGGTCGACCACCCCGATCACCGCCTCGGCCGCCGGCACGAAACTGCCCATTTGCGCCATGAGCACGATGAGTGCAACCTGGCGCATGTAGGTGCTTTTCCCGGCCATGTTAGGCCCCGTAATGATCGCCACCCGCCGGGCGGTACCGTCGAGCGCAGTGTCGTTCGGGACAAACCCTCCCGGTCCCAGGAACCGCTCCACCACCGGGTGGCGGCCGTCTTTTATCATGATCGCTCCGCCGTCGTTGACCTGCGGGCGTGTGTAATTTCCCCTGACCGCCGCCATTGCAAGCGACTGTAAGGCATCGATCTCCCCGGCCGCCCGGGCGGTCCTGAGAATGCGGTCGATGGCCCCGGCGACTTCTTCCCGAACCGCGTGAAAAAGCTCGTACTCGAGCGCGTTCAACCTCTCCTCCGCGCCAAGGACCATCTCCTCATAATCCTTGAGCTCCGGTGTTATAAACCGCTCGGCGTAAGCCAGCGTTTGGCGCCGCTGGTAATCAGGAGGTACGAGCGAGAGGTTTGCCTTAGTCACCTCGATGTAGTAACCGAAAACCCGGTTATAACCGACTTTCAGCGACTTAATCCCCGTCCGTTCCCGTTCTTTCGCTTCAAGGCCGGCGATATAGCCCCGCCCGTCGCGCCGCACCGCCCTCAGCCTGTCGACCTCCGCACTGTATCCGTCGCGGATGAGCCCCCCCTCGTTAAGCACCGCCGGCGGCTCCGGAGCAATCGCCCCGTCGATAAGCGACACCACGTCGGCGAGGTCCGCGAAACGCTCCCGCACCTCATGCAAAAGGCACCCGGCACTTAAAGAGGAATAATTCCCTTGACCTTCGACATGGAAAGGCTCCCCTGAATTTCCACCTTGCCGGTAATCGCCGCCGCTCTTCCCGGTTGAGTGCCGGGCCAGAACCTCTTTGAGGCGGGCCGCTTCCCGGAGCGAATCTTTCAGCGTGAGGAGGTCGCGCGCGTTCGCCATCCCGTAAGCCAGCCGCCCGGCAAGGCGCTCCAGGTCGCCGACCTTTTTCAGACCTGAGCGCAGCGCCTCCCGCAGCGCCTGGTCCTCAACCAGCACGGCTACGGCGTCGAGCCGCCGCTCGATCGCGGCAGGCGAAAGGAGGGGCTGCTCCAGCCAGTCCCGGAGCCGCCGGCCGCCCATACCGGTACACGTAAAATCCAGCACCTCGAGAAGGGTTCCCCGCCTGCCGCCGTCCTGCAGAGAGCGTGTGAGCTCGAGGTTCCGCCGCGTGGCCGCGTCGAGGAGCATGTACCCGCCCGGGGTATAGAATGAAACCGCCTTCATGTGGGCAAGGTCGCGCTTCTGGGTTTCCCTTAAATACGCCGCCAGCGCCCCCGCAGCGGCCGCGGCCGCCCCGTACTCAGTGAACAGACTTACGCTTTCTCTGCTGCAGCCTTTTCCCCTTTCATCTGCATTTTCGCAGTGAAGAGCGCTTTCCATCTGAGCGCGGGGCCAGTCCCCTTCTTTCCGGTAGCCGGCCAGGGCCTCCGCCGCCCTGCCGGCTTGAAAAAAGGTTTCGGGATAAAAACCGATTGCTGCCGGCGCGGCGGCCTTAACTAACCCCGCAAGTTCCTTTGCCCCCTCGGGCAGGACGGCCTCCGCAGGCTGCAGCCGGAAAACCTCGTCGTACAGCCGCTCCCGCGCTCCCGGTCCGCTGAATTCAGTCGCCGTAAAGTCACCGGTCCCGACGTCCGCCGCCGCCAGCCCGTATGATCCTGCGCTGGCCGGTGCTACGCAGATTATGTAGTTATTCCGGCCCTGGTCCTGGGGCAGCCCTTCGAAAAACGTCCCCGGGGTGACAACGCGGGTGACACCCCTCTTCACCAGCCCTTTTGCGTTTGCAGTATCCTCTAACTGTTCGCATATCGCAACCTTGAACCCGTGGTTAACCAGCCGTGCAATATACCCGGCCGCGCTGTGGCAGGGGACGCCGCACATCGGGATGCGCCCCAATTTCCCCGCGTCGCGGGAGGTGAGGGTCACTTCAAGCACCGGCGCCGCCTTCCGGGCGTCTTCCAAAAACATTTCGTAAAAATCGCCGAGATGAAAAAAGAGAATGGCGTCAGGGTACTCTTTCTTTATTTCCGTATACTGTTTCATCATCGGGGTTAGGTTCAAGGAGCGGGCCTCCTTCATAACGGATGTCGGGTATCAGCGGTCAGATGCCGGTTCGGGAAAAAGAGTGAAAAGCATTTTCGCTCGGCCGGGGCAGAGCATCGGATACCGAATTCCGCAGTCAACCGCATTCCGCTCCTCCCGCCCGCACCAACGGCGAAATGAAATCAGCTTCTCCCGTTTATCTCCTTTTTCACCTGAATTATACCAGACCGGTTTGCCGAAAAAAATAACCCCCGGTTCCGGGGGTTAATCATCAGTTCGCACTTAATCGCCGCAGCTTCCGCCGCAGGTTGAACACCCGTCGGGAGTACAGCCGCCGCCACCGGTTATCGCGTGATTTAGAATCTGGTTGATCTGCCGGAGAATCTGATTTAACTCCTCCTGCGCCGCAAAATAATCGCTAATGAGTTGGTTCTCGTTCATCCGATTGCGTACCGACCTTAAGGTCTCATACAGATCCGCTCCCGGTTGTACTCCTTTTGACCGTGCAAACTCCACCTGCCGCTGATAGTTCTGGAACTCTTCGATAAGCGCCCTCGCATCCGGATTGGTAAACATCGCCTGTTCAGCCTCGCGCACCTTTTTCAGCTCTTCGCACTGGCTGATCGCGGCGCCAAGCTCCAAAGCTTTTGCCAAAACCGTCACGCGTCCCGTTCCCCCCTTTCAAACCCTTTAGCCGCCCGCTAAATAAGCCGAACCCCGGGAAGCTTCAGGACAAGTTAGGTACAGTATATAGGAACGGGAATCGTTTAGCAAGCGTGAGATTTGTCCAGCTCACCTTTCAGGTGAGTCAGGCCGCCCGCCGTTATCCGCACGGCAACCAGCCGACCGATCAGCTCCGCCCCGCCTGCAAACACCACCGTTTTGTTTGTACGCGTCCGCCCGGTCATTTTCGCCGGGTTCGTCTCGCTCGGGCCCTCAACAAGCACCTCGTGCACCTTTCCCTCCTCCGCACGGTTCAGTTCCCTGCCGATCGACTGCTGGAGCGCAATCAGCTCCTGGATACGCCGGGATTTCACCTCTTCAGGCACCTGGCCGGGGAAAGAGGCCGCCGGCGTTCCCCGCCGCGGGTTATAAACAAAGGTAAATGCCTGGTCGAAACGCACCTCCCGCACTAACGCCAGGGTCTCCGCAAAGTCCTCTTCGGTCTCCCCGGGGAAGCCTACCATGATGTCGGTGGTGATACCGGCGGCGGGCACCGTTTCGCGAATCTTCCGGACCAGTTTGAGGTAACCGTCCCTTGTGTAACCCCGGCGCATAAGCCTCAATATCCTGTCGGACCCCGCCTGAACCGGGAGATGAAAGTTCTCGCAGACCTTCTCCAGCCGGGCAACCGTTTCGACCAACCGGTCATCGAAGTCCCGCGGGTGCGAGGTGGTGTACCGGATGCGCCAGAGACCTTCCGCTTCGTTGACCAGCTCCAGCAGTCCCGCAAAGTCAAGCGGGGGTTCGAGCCCCCTCCCGTAGGAGTTGACGTTCTGGCCGAGAAGCACCACCTCCCGGTACCCCTCTGCCGCCAGGGCTTTCACCTCCCGCACGATATCTTCGGGCCTGCGGCTGCGTTCGCGCCCCCGGACGTAGGGAACAACGCAGTAAGCGCAGAAGTTGTTGCACCCGTACATGATCGGCACCCAGGCCCGGATGCGGCTCTCCCTTTTTACCGGCAGGTCCTCAGGAACGCAGCAGGCCTCCGGAAGGACCTCCACCGTCGGCCCCTCCTCCCGTGCCCGCTCTATCAGCCGCGCAAGTTCGTGACGGTTGTGCGTGCCGATGATCAGGTCAACAAACGGAAAGCGCCCTCGGATCTCCTCCGCTATACCCTCCTGCTGGGGCATACACCCTGTGACGCCGATAAGCATCCCCGGGCGGCGGCGCTTCAACCGGCCCAGGTTCCCGAGCAGCCCCCAGACCTTATTTTCCGCCGTCTGCCGCACGCAGCAGGTGTTGACTATCACCAGGTCCGCCGTTTCGGGTCCGTCCGCCCGCTCGTAGCCGATCTGCTCCACGATTCCGGCCATGACCTCGCTGTCCCACTCGTTCATCTGACAGCCGTAAGTTATTATCGCATACCGCTTTTCCTCCACCATATCACCGTAACTATTATATCACGACGGAAACACAGTCCCATGTACGTGCTCTTAAGCTTTAAATTGTTAAAAAAAGCCCGCACGGTGGCAAAGTAAAAGCCTTTTCTTTCGCGGGCGTACCCTGTCCCTACCCGCTCCCATACTCCGGAGTGTCAAATCGGCCACAGTCTTCATACCATACTACTGGCGTATCATGGGAATTGGACTTCTATTTAGGAGGTGCCATCCAAATGGAACAGACACCCGAACGGCATCACATCCCTGACACATGCCCCCCCGGATTCCGGCGTTATACGGTGATGAGCGGAGACACCATGTTTCTCATCGCCCGGCGCTTTGGCGTTCCTTTGGACCGGCTCATCGCTGCCAACCCGCACATCGCCAATCCCGACCTGATCTACCCGGGCGACGTGGTATGCATTCCTGAGAGGGGACTCCGTTTTCCTTGCTGCGTCGTTTTACGCGTGCCGCACCCGCCTCCGGAGTTCCGCCCTGATCCATGGGGAGCAGCCCTCATCATGCAGCCTGCAGCGGACCAGCATGCGGTAAGCATCCTGACTGTGGGTCTGCCGCCGCCCTATACCCTGGGCCGCTTTAACATCTACGAAGGTGTCGTTAAAATCCCGGGCGTCGACAGCTTTGAATTTCGCCTGTTCCCTACACCGGAAAAGCCGCCGACCCGCGCCGGAACGCTGGTGATTAAGCCGCTCCTGACGCCGGATACAGAGGTAATTGTGCGTCCTGCCAACTGGAAGATTTGCGCTTCTGGACCGACAGTGCTGGCGGGTACCCTCGAACAGTGCGCCCTGATGCTCGATCCGCCGGAAACGGGGTAGCCCCCTGAGACTGTGATAGTTCATGCCGTGGCTGCCCCTGGTTAGGGGACCGGCCGCTTTTACGCCGGGAAAAGCTGCCTGTCCCCTGTTTGAACCCTCCGCTTTTCCGACTCAGCCCCCGCCGGCTCCGGTATTAGGTGAAGGATGGGCGCAATCCATCCGCTGTAATAAAAATTCCGTCTCGGGCCAAAATAAACACGAACCAAAAAATATGGAAGCGGAGGATTGAAAGAAATGGACCAACACATCCACTGCCTTGTCAACGACTGCCATTACTGGAACCAGGGCAACGTATGCAAGGCCAACGAGATCCTTGTAGCTACGGACCGGTTCGGCGACATCCAACCGGACCGCATCGACGCCAAGATGGCAAAGCAGCTTGATGCTACTCCTGCAGGGGGATCCTCCATGTCCACCTGCTGCAAAACGTATGTCGCCAAAGGCTCGGGCAAGGCCGCGGCTGACAGCGTAACAAAAATGACGTAAGTGTTCCAAATAGCCTTATTTTCGGAGCTACGAATCATAATCTTGAACCCGGCTTAAAGCCGGGTTCTAATTTTGACTGCAAACGAACCCCGAGAAAAATGCCCCTGAGGTGACGACCGTCAGGTCCGGCAACCCGGCCGGCGAGCCCCGACGCAGTAATGCGAAGCTCATCGCCGCGCTCCACGGAAAAGAACGCCCCTTGTAAGTAAAAATTTGTTCGGCTGCGGGGGATAGAGCACGCAGCAGAGTGGCAAAATACCAGAAGGAGTCCCCCATGCCGCTATCAAGGCGGCACCACGAAGGACGAAAATGGGGCGAATAGACCAAGCCGGTTACTTAGATGCAGAAGAGCAACATAAACGGAACGCGGTTCATCGCCGCGCCCCACGGAAGAAGAACGCATTCTCGGAGGAGTACCCCATGGGGCTTTGCCCCACAACGAAGGGATGAAAATCGGGACCCGTAAGCTTGTCACTCAGATGCATTAGCGGAACGCGGGCGAAACGTGGCGAGAAGCGAGCAATTGGGAAGTGAGAAGTGCGAGGTTGGAAGTGGGATTCGCGAAGAAATTCGCTGTGCGAATTTCTCCCTTAGGAATCTCACCTCTAACCTCCCACATCCCACCTCTCAAACGGCCGGAGCGTACTTGGTGGTACGTGAGGACCTGGCCGGCTGCGCCTGACAAAGCTATGCGAAGCTTATCGCCGCGCCCTGCGAAAGAAGTACTATTTTCAGAGGAGTCATTCACGACGATTTCATCGTCGCCACCGGGAACGAAAATATGACCCGTAAGCTTGTTATACAGTGCGGTAGTGTAGGATGGAACGGAACGCGGCAAGGAGCAAGCAGTACAAGGAAGGCGAAGCTGGCCGAACCGGAGCGTATATAGAAATACGTGAGGATTCGGACAGCGAGCCTGACGCAGTAATGCGCAGCTCATTGCCGCGCCTGGCGAAAGAACGCTTATTTTCGGAGGAGGTGGTAAAAATGGCGCAAATCAGTATCAGCGAAATGGAGAAACTGCTAATCAGGGACAGCCTAAATGTCGAGCAGGTCCGGGTCAAAAAACTGGCCGGGTACACCGAAATGGCCCGCGATCCCGCGCTAAAGGGGCTCCTGAACCAGATGCACCAGATGAGCCAGCAGCACGTCAACGCGCTGAACAACCTGCTCGGGCAGGCGGGTATACCGCAAACGCCGACAGCTTACTTTTAGCTGCCGCCGTAAAACGCAACCGCAGATCGCTCAAAGAGTACAGACTGTTAATTGCTTTTCCGGATCAGGCAAAACCTTTCTAAGGGAGGTAAGAGAATGCTGCTCGACGACAAGGACATCCTGGCGGACATACTGGCAGATGCGAAATACTGCTCCACGAATTACCACAAGGCCGCCCTCGAGTCTCAAAACGATCAAATCAGGAACACCTTCATCCGGCTGATGAACGACGAACTCGCAAGCGCCAAGATGATCTTCGACGCTATGCACCAGCGCGGCTGGTATCCGGTCGACATGGCGAAAACCGCCCCCGGAATGCAGCAGTACGCCGCCCCCGGCGCCGGATTTCAACCGCAATTCAACCCGCAGCCCGGGCCGCGCCAGTGGGGGGCGCAACCGGGAATGCACCAGGAATACGCCCCCCAGCCCGGGTCGCGTCCGGAATACGCTCACCGGCCGGAGGCTGGTTTCGGCAGGCCGGAAGCAGAACCGCACCGCTGGTAAAGCAGGAGGGGACAGGCTGTTTTTCAAAAAAGTGCCAGTCCCCTTTTCACTCTCCTCTACATACTCAACCCGAAGCCCATCCGGCGGAGGGCAGCAATCACTTCCCAGCCGGTTACGCTGGCAGACGGGTCACACCATAACCTCCACGAGGTTATCCCCCATGGTATCGCTCTCGGGGATTCTGTCCCTGGTAAGCACAAGATATTCCAAGTAGCACTCAATAGCCTCGCGGGCGTTGGCTAAGGCTTCCCCCATAGTGCGACCCTTACACGACGGCTTCGAGCGCTGGCTCCTAGAATTTTACTGCACGCTATAAGACCTGTTCCTTGGCAATGCCGGGCATTTCCACCTCTACAGTCAACGGCCATTTCCCTAATTTCTTAGAAGCGTTCAGTATCTCCAGCCCCAGCAAATTCCCCTCTTCATCCACGTCTATCATTACCCCAGCGGAAATTTCTTCTGTATCCGCAATTACTCCCTCTTTAAAACGGATATATAGAGCATCAGCATCCGGATCATACCGAAACCTCACAGGTCATCCCTCCAGTACTTTTGAACCTTTGAGGTCTTGTAAGCGGTAAGCACTACCCACCCACTTCCCTCTAATCTGGCCGCCACCCGGACTAAGTATTCTTTGCCCTCTTCGGCATAGCGCCGCTGGAATACAGAAATACCTGTTTCCTGCTGAATTACCTGACCGGGAGCAACCAGAATCTCCAGCACCGCGTCTTTGGACAGACCCCTTTCAACGAGTTGCTTCGCCGCATGAGCAGTAAAACGAACCCGCAAATTCTTTGCTATCTCCTTTTCGGATTATTTAAACTCATTTTACCACACGGCCGCCACTATAACGAGGAAAGCAATAGGGGACCGGCTACTTTTCCCCAAGAAAGTTGCCTGTCCCCTCTGTCACCCTCACTGTAACGGTCGTAGCGCTGCCGGCCCAATTCCCGCTGAAAACTATATTCCCGCTACCGGGCGGCCGGTGAGATAACGCCACGTAGCGAGGAGCGCCGCGTGCTGGCACTTGAGGCTGTAAAGGTTCGCCTGCGCCTCGGCTAAAGCGGCTTCTGCCACAGCAACTCGGATTCTTACGGCGCTCCCGTTATAGCAACTCGGATTCTTACGGCGCTCCCGTTATAACCGCCTGATCTCGCCGTCAGACTTGTAATAAGCACTCAAACCCAGCTTGAACAAAGTGATGGTCAGACGTGAAGGCCTTCTGACACCTGCGGCGCTTCATTACCACAAAGCTGATGCAGTCGGTGAGGCTCCACTCCTTGTCTGGCCGCCCCTTGAACAGCTTCCAACCCTGCGCCAACAAATCCCTGGTAACGTAAACAACCTTAAGTACTCCAAATTTTTCAGCCTCTTCTATTTTCTGCATGAAAGCACGGGCGAGCGGCCTAAGGGAAGTTTTACTTAATGCGTTGCACGTCTCGATTAGCACAGCATCTGTAGTAACCCGAGCAACACTACCCAGGTTACGGTAGACTTCCACTGCCTGGACGTGAAGCTGGTCCCGGCGGTTTATTAAAGCAAGCCATCCCGCCGTATCTAAAAAAACAGCCTTACTCACCGCTTATCTGCCCCGTAAAGATAGCGATCGTGCCGATGAGCCAGGTCTACAGGCGCGTCATCCGGAGATTCTGGCGCCCACTCGTCGACGCTGAGAAAAGGGTCCTTCCCAAAATCAGGCCGCCGGTCACCTCTTACCGGCTCCACAAAGACCAGCAAACCGTCCGGTAGCCTAACGCCTTCCTCAAGAACCACCACGTTGCCTTTTACAATACCCCTATATGGCACGCACACCCCACTCCTTTCAAAACCTGTTCAGAAAATCCCTGCCTTTGATTCTATCATCAGGAGAAACTTAGGGACGGTTCTAAATTGAATTTCGCTCTTTAGTATTTTGACACCGGGCCTCGGCCTTTGCCGCTATTACGAGAACACCAGCTACTATGCCTGCGCCGCCTCCTCTCCAGGAAGTCGCAGCGGTAACCCTCGCTCATACAAAACCTCCGGCGCCAGGTCTGCTCCGTTTGGCCATACCACCGTCCCGGCATCCGGGTCAACCCGAACCTGTTTGAAAAAAGCCGGATCCTTCAATGGCTCAAATACAGGCCCTTTCAGCAAAGGCTGCACGTCAACAACCCGGTATTGGCCATCGTCAAACTCTATAACGAGATAACGATCCCTTACCGGATACACGCTTCGTACCTCCCGCAACATTCTGTCATCCATTCATCACACCCCCTTTTCCGGCGGATTAACCCGCGAAAGAGGCTCTCCCGCCTGTGCTCGCCGCCAGTTCTCCATCAGGGCCTTCGCTTCGCTTTTGATCCAAGCCGTCACCGTCGCCTTAACCCCGCGGGGAAGAAGACCCGCCAAGAGCTTGCCGTCCGGTAGCGAAACTACAGCCTTGAAGTCTGTTCCCCGTAAGTGGATATGAGGCGGTAGATGGTCCTGATAATACATGTAAACCTTTACACCCGAGAACTTACAAATTAAAGGCATCACAACGTCCACTTTAGATTTTCCTTCTTAAGCCGATTCTATCACCGCATACACCTATCGGCAATTGCCCCACAGATAAATAAATTTAAAAAAGCCCGGAGCATATACCCCGGGTCTTCGAAAATGCGGTCTCAAGATTATAGCACCTTGACTGTAACGGTCTCGCTGGCATCCTTCCCGGTCTGTGCTGACTTACTCAAAACGCCGCCACAGACCGCCCCGTCAGATAGCGCCAGGTGGACAGGAGCGCCGCGTGCTGGCACTTGAGGCTGTAAAGGTTCGCCTGCGCCTCGGCCAAGTTAGCCTCGGCTTCGCGCACCTTATCGCGGGCGAAGATGCCATGCCGCGCTCCCTAACATGAATGGCGTCGTAACCGGCCTTGCGGAGCTCCTCCGCAACATAAGGCGAGAGTGCGTTATCAACCAAATTGGTCACCCGTCACGCGTATACGCAAGTACAAGAGCGGACTTGACCCGATTTGGTGGACACCCTGATAATTGGGGTAAGCCCCTGAAGGGAGAGAACCACCATAATGAGAACAAGACCACCTTACCCACTTGAATTTAAGGCCGAAGCCGTTCGCCTGGTGCAAGATAACGGCAAAAAGATGACAGAGGTAGCACGGGACCTGAGGGTATCTACGGAGTCACTGCGCAAGTGGATCCGGAAGTACGAAATTGATACCGGCCAGCGCGCAGGACTGACAACGGCTGAGCGGGAAGAACTGCAACGGCTGCGCCGGGAGAACCGGATCCTCAGGGAAGAGCGCGAGATCCTAAAAAAAGCCGCCGCCTTCTTCACGACATTAAGACCAACAGCGCACGCAAACCAACGCAAATGCGTTTCAAAGATCAACTTTACCATACTACAGTGTTCAATTTAAGAACTGTCCCCAAAAATTTCAAGCCGAGTCTCTAAAATTAATCCCGTTATAGGTACTTACCGAGACAGATATAAGGTACTCCCAAATCCTTTTCGGACCAGTCCAGATCGTTTCCTACCAGGGCACAACCGTATACAGATGCTGTCGCCACCAGGATGGAATCGGGCACCTTCAGGTTAGTTTTTGCCCGTACTCCTGCAGCCTCCAGGGCGATTCTCCGGGTTACATCACACAACCGTAGGTTGGGAAAGTGTTCGAGGAAAAGCCGTATTTTTTGGACGAGCTCATCGTTACCCACCCTGATCGGTTTTACCAGTAATTCTACAGTAGAAACAACCGACAGATACGCCTGAACCTCGCCGGCCTGAACCGAACGGAACAACCCTTTGGCCGCCTCTCCAAAAACCGGGCTGCCTTCAAGGAAATAGATTGCCACGTTTGTATCAATAAGGACCGCCCGCTTTTCTTTTACAACGCTGAGAAAACCGGCTACTCCCACGTCTCCCGTTCCTTTCGGATATATTCGTCTATTTCCGCGGCTGACGTACCGTAAACCCCGCGAGCACTGCCGGCAAAAAACTCGGTGAAATCCTCTGGGACCCTGGTTAAAATAACCTGTTCCCCTTTTACCTCTACCAGAAAGCGGTCCCCTTTCTTTAACTGAAGGCGACGGCAAATCTTGGCCGGGAGCGTCAGTTGGTATTTACTCGAAAGCCTTACAAATGACATATTAAACTTACCTCCCAGATATTTTCCTTACCATCACTATAAACTCCAGGACTATAAAAGTCAATGCCGGAACAATACCGGAAAATAAAAAAACCGGCCCGCAACCAACGTAAATGCGTTTCCAAGAGATTAAAAGGGCCCAGGCATTGCTACCCGGACCCTTTTCGAGTGCTACGAATTAGAGTTCGAAGGTTGCTCGACTCAAAGTTAGCAGGTCGTCCTCTTTTCCAAAATCTTCTTTCCCGTAAGCTTCAAGGTGCTTGACAAATTCCTCAAACGACATCCCGTATTTCTTCGCGAAAAAGGCACACTCTGCTTCATAAGGGTACTGCGCCTCAACCACCCGAAGCGCGTCCCGCGCCGTCCGCAGTGCCGAATTCTTCAGGTATTCTCCCACTCCTCTTTGGTGATCCCGGCCTGCCTCAATATCTCCTTGAGAAGTCCCGGACTGATATCACCCTGGTGCGGGTTAGGTATCCGCAATTTCAACGCTCCCCGGCGCATAAAAGAATGTTTTCCACCGGAAAAAGGCCCCTCGAAACCAAGGCGGCGTAAGCGCCGAATAAACTCCTGCCTGCTAACGGGTTTCATGCCTCAGCCACCACGCGGTTGAGGTCAATCCCCCCGACCGGCGGCAGAGGGTCCCGATCACGGAGCTTCAACACCAGCCATTCCTCAAGCACTTCTTGAAGCACTTCCCGGCACTTCTCCAGCGCGTCCTCGTTTGCCCAGACCCCGGGACAGGACGGGATCTCGCCGAAAAACGTGCCGTCATCGAGCACCTTATACCGCGCCTCGGCCATCGCCGCGGCCACAAATGCACTTAAGACAGCCATCTCCTACCGAACCCCCTTATCTAACTCCCGAACCCTTCCTAGCCAACGTTATTGTATCATTCTTTCCGTAATCCAAACAACCAGCCGCGGGATCGCGAGAAGCAGCCGAATTTAAAAACCCGGGGGCCAATGCCCCACGGGTCTTTGTTATGCCTACCATGACGGTCATCCCAAACGCCGGCCCAACTCCCGCTGCGAGTTATATTCCTGCCACGGGCGGCCGGTGAGGTAGCGCCACGTGCTGGCACTTGATGCCGCAGACGTTCGCCTGCGCCTCGGCCAAGTTAGCCTCGGCTTCGCGCACCTTATCGCGCCCGACCAGGCCCACCTTATACTGCGCCTGCACCACCCGGAGCGCGTCTTGCGCCGTCTTAACCGCCGCTTCCAGCGCGGCCTCCTGCTCCTCCAAGGCGCGGATTTCTACGTCACCGATATTTTGCTTTTGATTACCGTCAATACATCAGCAAGGTCCGTTTCCAAGGACGGTTGAACATTCACGGGAGACCCAACGTGCTTATGGTGGGGGAAAGTCTCAACATCAGGCCAGTGAGGAGCATTATCCCAGCGGATGATAAGTTCCCCCGCCGCGTTTGTCCAATGGTAGGCGTATTTCCTCTGGCGGCCAAAATAGTACTCCTTTATGTAGAGAACGCTGCCGTCAACAAAGAGAAGCCGCGCCTTGAGACGCCGCCTATTCCCCTCGCGTTCAAACAGCTCAACCGTATGCTCCTTAATAATTTTGCGAAACGCCTTGATAACGTTAAGCACGTTCAATCTCCTGTAGCTGCCGCTTCAGTTCTGCCAGCGTTTCAGCGGCAAAGCGCCAGTCAAGCAGGTCATCCTCTTTTTCAAAGTCTTCCTTACCAGAAGCTTCAAGGTGCTTGACAAATTCCTCAAACGACATCCCGTACTTCTTCGCGAAAAAGGCGCATTCCGCTTCATAACGATTGATTTTATGCAACAACAATAGTAAAGCTTGCTCCTTTAAAGCATCTCTCTCACTCGCAAAACCAAGTTCTCTGAGAACAGGGCGAACTTTCTCCAGAAAGGCCGCGTCAAGGTTTTTCGCTTCTTTGCCCACCGGATAACCCCCTTTGCTACCTTTGATTCTATCAGATCAGACCAGCAGGAATCCAGCTATTTTAAAACCCGCCTGAGCCCACCAAAAAGGTCCGGCAGAAGCCGGACCTCGGCAAAAAGCCCTCGTGCGCTCAAAGGCGGAGGGCTAACTTCAGGATAAGTGTTTTATTCTACCACCGGGCGGCCGGTGAGATACCGCCAGGTGGACAGGAGCACGGCGTGCTGGCACTTCAGGCTGTAAAGGTTCGCCTGCGCCTCGGCCAAGTTAGCCTCGGCTTCGCGCACCTTATTGCAGGCGAAGATGCCATGCCGCGCTCCCTAACATGAATGGCGTCGTAACCGGCCTTGCCGAGCTCCTCCGCAACATAAGGCGAGAGTGCGTTATCAACCAAGAACTTCAATGTTCTCCGGCCAGCGGCAACTCACGTTCGCGAACCGCTTCCGCAGCAAATTGCAATGCTTCGTCAATGTCTGCGTGTCCAAATCGGGATAATACCGAAGTATCTCTTCTCGGGTTAACCCGCCGGCAAAAAGATCAACTATTGTAGCGACCGGATCCGCAAACCCCGGATACAGGGCACACACCCCATTTTACCTCCTCCGATGGTAAAATACTGCCTTTAACATTTTAACACACAAGACCAACGGAAAAATCTGTCTTTCTGTGGGGTCAAGAAAAAGCATACACCGGCACCTCGACTGTTCTCTGTACAGGAGGAGGAGCCTCGCGCAACCGGTCAAGCTTGTGCCGGCACGTCTCAGTATCAAAGTAAGCATCCCCACACTCGTCGCAGACCCAGGCAGGGACGTTTTCAAAGCTAACTTGTCTCCCCACCAATTTTCGGCGGTAACAAACCTTCTGACGGTCTTGCCGCCACAAAGATAGCAACGTGTTACCATTCTTTCAACCACCCTTCCGTGAACCCCGCGTCCGCCACTAGCCCACTTCGGAGGCGTAGGTTCATACACGGTAATAACAAGCAAAGTACCGGCGGGATCAAAAGCGCATACCGCGTGAATTGGTCGCTCCTATTTCACTCCACTAAAAAGGATCCGGCAATACACCGGACCCTTTGAATGATTGATGAATCGTTCTTTTTAAAACTTAAGAACCGTTCCCTAACCTTCCACTTTTTATTCTTTAGCATGTTCCCTCTTTTCAATCGGATGCGGATGTCGTAGCACCGCTGGTGCTGCTCTGCGCCATTACGCCGAGGTACGCCCACGGCTTCTCCGCAGCCAGCTTCATGTAGGCATGCTGCGCCGCTATATCAAACAGGTTTTGCTTCGCTGCTATAAGGTCCGCCTCAGCCACTGTCACCTCGGCAGGTGTCCCGGCCCCCGCCGCCAACTTAACACGCGCCAGCCGCAGGTTCTCCTCAGCCAGGGTCACTCCCTCCTGCGCCGCTGCATAAGCCTCTTCAAGATTTCGGATGCCGTTATAGAGTTTACGCTCTAAAAGCGCCGCGGCATCCTCCGCACTCGCGGAATCAAGTTCCGCCCTGCGTGCATCTTTATCGGTTATTATTGTCATTGGGTTTCCCGTATCGTAATTCTGGATAGTCCGCTTGTATTCCGCTGCGTACCGTGCGATCCAAACTGTGGGGTTTTCACCGGTCGCCCAAGAGATACAGTCGCTTTCAGTCGCCGCCAACGGGGCATAAACCACGGTGTCGGTCAGTATCGGCCGCTCTTCCGCCCCTAGACCGACTAACTGGTTAAGAGCCGCGTAAGCGTTGTTGAGTTCTCCCTGCGCCGCAGTTAAAGCCGCCTTCGCTCCTGCTAATTGCGTCTCCAGGCCGTTGAGCGCCGTCCGGGTGGCCATACCCGCCCGAACCATCGCCTTAGTCACCGCAATCTTCTTTTCGAGCGGCCTTAGTGCCGCCTCCTTCGCCGCCACCTTCTCTTGCGCCCGCAGCACCGCGTAGTAACGGCTGTAAACATCCAGCACCACCGTGTCGCGGGCCAGTTTATAGTTCTGACGGGCGCTACGCCAGCCGAAGTCGGCGCTTTCCTTAGCAAAGATCAGCGGCTCAGTACCTGGCGTGTAAGTCACCAACCACTGCGGTTGGAAAGCGCCGCCAGCCGAAATCCGGTCGGTTTCCGCTTTATCCATATCAAGTTGCGCCTTCTCTATACTCTTGCTGAAGCAAAGCGCCCGGAAGACGGCTTCACCCAGTCCCAACTTCATGGGCTCCTTTTCGGCGGCCGCCACCGAAGGAACAAAACAGATTCCAGTAAGGAAGATAGCGATAACCACCCGGGCTACTGCTCCTGTCACGACCCGTCACTCCTCATTACCTAAATTGGTAGTTTAACTTGAATATATCCGGATGCACCTGGTACTGTCAAGGATATACCGTCCTTACCCAGCCGGAAATATAAAGGGCCCGGGGGTCAAGCCCCGCAGGCCCTTTACACGCAAACTTACACGTTAGGGTACGTTCATCGTGACGGTCTGAGTGGCCTCATCCCAGGTCACGACTGCGCCGAGTGCCTGGCCGACGAACCGAAGCGGTAGCATCGTCCGGCCGGGGGCCACGATCTCCGGCGCAACGTCCATCGTTACACCGATACCGTTAATCAGCATCGTCTTGGAGCCGATGGTCATCTGCACGACCCGGTCGCCCTTGATCAGGGTGACGGTCTTCCTGATGCCGTCCCAGATTATGTTGGACTCATCAACGCCGGCAGCAAGCGCCGCGTACCGGACAGGCAGGAAGGTCCGGCCGTCCTTGATATACGGCGCAACATCCATGGTCTGCTCGACGCCGTTTACCTTGTATGTGGTGGAGCCGATGACGAAGGAGCTATCCTTCTTGGTCGCGGAAACGGCCTTCGCGTTGACCACTTTGACAATGGTTTTGGTGGGGTAGTCAGTGCTCAGGCTCTTACCGCTAAGTTCTACTTCAATGTCGCCCTTCGCGCCGGTGTCCACGTTGTACTTGATGCCGGTCAGCTTGATGGTATCGGCCGAACCGCCAAGATTCAGGCTGTCAATTTTGAATTCGCTCTTGCCCTTGGCGCCACTGGTGGTCACCGGATCCTCGCTGTTGACCTGGTACTTGAACTCCTGGGCGAACTTTACCCACGAGGGCAGCGTGATCTTCAGTGCATCAGCAGCCTGGCTGGTCATGCTGGTCGGCTTGGTCTCGGTAATCGTGATGTCGCCGGCAACCTGGTTGGTCTCACCGGCAATAACATCCGGATAAGCGGCAGCGGTAACCGACGCCGGGGCGACGATCTTACCGACCACCACATCGCCGGTTGCACCGGCATCACCGCTGAAGCTGAGCTTCAGGTCGCCGAGCGCGGCAGTCTCGTCGATATCGACGTAGATACTCGTGATCTTGAACTCGTCCGCGTTGCTGGTGATGATCCAAACCTTCTTGTTGTCATCATACAGAGTTGCGCTGCCGTTAGTACAATTTGGTGTATCGGTGAACTTAACACCCGACGGCGCCTGGATAACGATGGACTTACCGGACGAAATGTTGCCGTTGGACTTCACAGTTATTTCATCCACGGCCTGGCTCTTCTTCGCCAAGAGCAGGTCCTCGGTCTGGGTGTCCTTGGTGCTTAGGGTAACCGTCGGCGCGCCGACGTTACCGATGACCAGCGTCGCAGTCTTCACTTTGCTCGAAGAGCTGGTAACACTAACGGTCACGTCGCCGCTCGGCGCCCCGGGCATCACGTTGATATACGGGGTGATGGAAAGGGTATCCGCAAGTGTGGACAGAGTGTCGATGTGAATCCAGAGTTTCTTGGTGTTGTTACTCTCCGCCTTTTTCAAAGTAGCGCTAAGGCCATAGGCACCTGGAGTCAACGTTGTTTCATTAGAGGTGTTGCCCGTTTCACAATCCCACGTGAAATAGCTGGACGGCAGTTCAAGGTAAACATCAGCGTCAACGGGGAAGGCACCAGCCGCGCTCTCTGTGAAGGTGATTTTTGCGGCCTTCTGCGTGTTCTTAGCCTCACTCAAGGCCTTCGCCGTTTCCGCGGAAGCAGTCACTTCTTTAGTGGCAACTTGGCCGACCTTCAAGTCCGCAGTGTAGTCCGAACCAACCTGCAGACCGTCATCACCGACGATCTTTGCCGTTGCCTTCACAGTGATGTCGTCCGCCGCATCGGTGCCGATGTTGACCTTGCTACAACTCGCAGTCGAGAAGTTGAAGGTAACGGAAGTCTTATAGGTTCCGCTGGTATTAAGCGGCACGGCAACCGTCAGCTTCTGCTCGCCGCCAGTCTTAAACGAAGACGTATTAAGCGTCTGCTGAGTGGTATCGTGGTAGTAAACCACATAGTTCGTGGAGAAGTTATCGACAGTCGGGGTCGTGACATACTTCACGCCCGTCGGCAGCTCAACCGTGGCGTAAACATAGCCAGAAACATTACCGAGTTCGGCATTATCCACGGTCACCTTAACCCAGCCGAGCGACTGGTTATCCTGCTTCTCCACCGTTGCCAGCGCGTTGGAGAACGACACCTTATCGGCACCGAACGCCGTGCCCACCGGCAGCACGATGCTGAGCATAAACGCCACCGTCAGCAGGATGCTGAGCCATTTCTTGCGCGCTTTAATCAAGCTGTTTCCCTCCTTGACATTAGTTTGTTAGTTCGAAGTTCGAAGTTCGAAGTTCGAAGCTTTAGGCTCAAATCTTAAGAGTCAGGGAATCGTTTTGAGGTGGTATGGGGCTTTTTCCGGTGCCGGTTCGGCGCTCTACCCTCGTCTGCGGGCTGCCCCTTTTAACTCCGGCCCGGCGGCCGCCGCTTGCCGGCTCATCCCCCCTTTCTCACGGTTGTCTCTCAGTCGTCGGTCGTCGGACGTCGGTCGCCGGACTTTTGCGGGATTCTTACTGCATTTAACGGCTTTAGTCTCGACAGCTGACGACCGCTGACTGGCAACTGTTACCGGTAACCCGGAGGAAGATTATTCTACACGCCCCGCCGCTTTCCTGCTTTTTCAGCCCTCTTTTTAACGGAGGACGGCAGTATTCTTGCAACGGCGGGTAAATTCCTCCTCGGTTACCTGATTAATTAGACACCGGAGCGCCGGAAAAAGTTCCACCCGGAAGAAAAAAATTGAGTATCATTTTTCGGTCAACAAAGATAATCCTTGTTAACAGTATGTTTGTATTGACATTATATTTACGGACCCTTAAAATATTTTTCAGGGTGATGCCGTAATGAACCTCTTCGTTAGGGACTTTGAATGGGATCCAGAAGAGCAGCCGAATGGAAACGTACAGCACATTACCAAACACAACGTCACCCCGGTAGAAGCGGAAGAAGTTTTTGAGTTCCCCGAGGAGGTATTGATCCGCAAGACACGCCAGGGCTACCGCTTGGCATACGGACGAACGGCAGCCGGACGGTACCTGTTGGTTGTATTCGTGCTTAAGCAAAGTGGCGTTGTCCGCGTAATTACTGCGCGGGATATGAATCAGGCCGAGCGGCGTTACTACCGCTCCCAGATTCTTTCTTAAAGCTAAATCCAAAAGGGGACAAAACTAAGATGGCTCAAAAACCACGGCTTCCAGAATTTAAAGACGAGCAAGAGGCACGCGATTTCTTTGATACGCACGATACAGTGGAACTGATAGGGGAAACCGAGCCTGAGGAGCTGGTGCTCGCCCCGGAACTCGCCGAAAAGCTGCGTCGGCGCCGCGAGCGCAAGGAAGTGATTACCATTCGGATTTCTGCCCCTCATTTGGCAAGAATAAAAAGGATCGCGCAAAGGAAAGGGATCCCTTACCAGACACTGATCCAACTCTGGCTTGCCGAAGCGCTGGAACGGGAATACAGGAGCAGCTAAGGTGGAAAACATCCTGGGCCTTTTAGATGCCGGTGGGTAACGCCGCAGGAGATCCTGGAGGATTACCCCGACCTGGAGCCGGAGGATATAAAAGCCTGCCTTGCTTACGCCCGCGCTTTGGTTGCCAACGAAAGCATTGACACCGTGAACGTCGAGGTGGCCAGATGAGGAAATTTAGGTAAAGAGATAAAACGCTCACAACAAGTCTTTCAACTCGTCAGAAGTTAATCTCGCCGTTTTAAGAATGCTTTTCAAAGTCCTAGGCGGGAGAACTTTCCCCCTGATGCACTGGTATTACCGCCCATCGCGAGGTATCCTCCCGATGCACCAAATGGTGATGGCTACCCTTAACATAAGTTTCTACAAAGCCCGCCCGCACCAAGGCATTCAGCACTTCCTTCCCGGTAACACGAGGCAGTTTCAACCGATCGCCACCTCAACGGTGACTTCTTCCACTTCCGGCAGCGGTTCCCCCATCCGCTGCCGGGCCTCAAGGAAGCACTCGATAGCCTCGCGGGTATTCGCCAAAGCCTCCTCCTTGGTGGCTCCGAAACTCGAAAGTCCGGCCAGTGCCGGAACGGTACCCACCCATTGACCGTCTTCATCCTTTTCTAAGATAACGGTAAATCGTCGCATAAGCGTCACCCCCGTATTACTGTTATCCTTATCCGGTAGCCTCTATCCTTCATTATAAGCCTGTGCCGCGCCGGCCAGCAACCGGGCAGCCGGCCGCGCCTGAGAATATCTTCTAAATCCCCGCCGCTTACCGGTTAACGCCGAACACCAAACGTCAAACGTAGACCGAACGCAGAACGTCGAACGGACCCCAAATACCGGAACTGAACTTCAAAGCCTGGGAAATCGCCGAAAAACTTGGTTTACCCACCGCCTATGACGCCTTCTATGTGGCTACGGCAATATCAACAGGGTGCGAGTTCTGGACGGGGGACCGCCGGCTGGAGGATAAGCTTCACCTCCTGGATGTACGGTTACGAAGATTGTGACCATAACTCTGAACGAAAGCATTAACACCGTAAACGTCGCGGCAGGCAGGTGAAATCCACTCTTGACTTTAGAATACAAGCTGGGTAATAATGTAAGAAAATAAGGAGCACCGGTATGCACAGGGTTAAAATGACCTCAAAAGGCCAGCTGACCTTACCTAAGCAGATAAGGGAAAAACTCCGCCTGCGGGCAGGAACTTACCTTGAGGCCCGCATCCGCGGCACCGAGCTGGTGCTAAAACCCGTAACCCAAGAGAACGACAGCGAAATGCTTCTGGAATTTTGCCGGCAAAACACCCGGGAAGCCGACCTGGATAAAGCCCGCCGCATAATGTCCCGGGTACCCGTTGTTATGCACGAAAGGGTGCGCCGGTTGCGCGAGGAAGGGTAAGCGGGGTAATGGACGCTTATTTCCTCGATACCAGCGCCCTCTTCAAGCGCTACCGCCCCGAGGAAGGGTCCGCCGCCGTTGAGGCGCTATTTAACCAGCAAGCCGCGCGTTTCATTTCTGAAATTACGCTCCTCGAAGTTCTCAGTAACCTGCGCCGCCTCGTTGACGTGGATAAGATTGTTACTCCGGAGGAGTTTGATACGCTGCGAGCCACATTTCTTAAAGATATCGCCGAAGAGAACCTTGAAGTGGTCAGACTTACCGGCACCATTATCGTAAAGAGCCTCGCCATAGCTTCGCACAGGTATATTACCCCGACAGATGCCATCCAATTAGCTACTGCCGTATCAATGGCCGAACCGCCGGTGTTTGTCTGCGCCGACCAAAAGCTGCTGCGCCTGGCGACGGAGGAAGGGCTGGAAGTATTAGACGTCAGCCGGGACGTTCCCGCAGAGAAGTAAAGCCGCAGGAAATCCTGACCAACTATTCTCACCTGGAACGGAGGAGATGAAGGACTGTCTTGCATATGCCCGTGTACCGGAAAAGACCATAAAGCGGTGAGATTTGCATTCTTGACTAAAAAGCAGAAATGTGTAATAATGAATGTGTAATTACGCAAGGGAGAAGGGACCGGTGGAGATGCGTAGAATGCAGGTTGTGGTTGAAGAATGGCAGTACGAGGTTCTGCGGGCAATCGCCGCGCGACAGGGGAAGTCGGTATCGGCTGTCTTGAGGCAGATAATCACCAGCCAGATTAGCGAAACCTCTAACAAAGACCCTCTGCTGGAAGTTGCCGGGATAGCCCAGGCGCCGCCGGAAAAAGACCTGGGTAGCGAAACAATTGATGAACGCCTCTATAAGGCGTGAGTAAAATGCGCCAGATATTCGTAGATACCAGCTTTTGGTACGCCCACGCCTTTGCCGGTGACCCCCATCACCAGGAGGCGGTAGCTTTTCTCAGCCGTATACCTGCCCCCCTTGTAACTTCTAACTTCGTTTTCGACGAATTAATGACTATCCTGCGGTATGATTTCGGCCACCATGTAGCCGTGAAATACGGGAAACACCTGCGGGAGAGCAAGATTTGCACTCTGGTACGCCTGAACGCCGAGGACGAGGAAACGGCTTGGGCGCTTTTCCTCAAGTACAGCGATCAGAATTTCAGTTTTACCGACTGCACCAGCTTTGCTCTCATGCGCCGCTTGGGGATTAATGAGGCAGCCGCTTTTGACGGTCATTTTGATGCCGCCGGTTTCATCCGCTTACCCGCGGTGCCGCTAAGAAAAAAGCCGCCAACGTAAAGGTAATAAATTTCATCACCCGGGTTGAATTATTATACCACACCCGTCAGACGTATTGATGAGGAAAGCAGCAGCGTTTTGCCCCAAGTAGCCCAAAAGTCCCGCCAAAACCGGCCTCCCCGGAAAAAGTTCCGCCCGGAAGAAAAAATTTTTTGTGGTATAATAAAATCTGGCAGCAACTCTAATAGGAGCAATTTTAAGTTGCCAGCAAAATATTGATGCCGTGAACGTCGAGGTAGCCCGGTGAGATTTTAAGGAGGCAGACCTGATGCGCATGCGAAACCCCCTCCCTAAGAGTTTTCGTCAAGCTTATGCTTCATCCATACCCGGAGCAACCAACAGCACCTGCCGCCTAGTTTAAAGTATTCATCCCAAGCCTCCTTAAAAAGAGACGTGAATATGCGGCGGTTCTGAAGCTTCCCTGCTGAAGAAAAGGAACCTGTGCAGCCCCTGTCTGGGATTGTCGGCATATGAACCAGCCCGTACTTTTTTAAAATTATGTCACGCATTGTATGCTCAGTGGGAAAGCCGGACGGATAATCGGCTGCTTGGCGGAGGACGGAGAGCCGGTTTTTTTGGAGATTTCTTTTGGAAATTATAGACGCAAACGATTTTCTCCGCTGTTCTTTTTCTACCACCTTCGCCTTCCCCAGGCCGTGCGCTTCTTGCCCCAAATCCCAAGGTAAAGCATCTCCAAGAGTCCGAGGGTATTGATAAGGAGGAGAGCGATAAACCATCCGCGCTGGTCGTTGCGGGCGGCCCGCCAGAGGGCCAGTCCCTTCCAAAAAATGCTCCAGGCCACAGCCGCAGCGATGACCCAGGGGTCAAGCTCGGGAATTTTCACCGTATAAACCATTCTTCTTCTCCTTTCTCTTTTAAGATACCCGGCGGCCTGATTTTTTTTCAGAACGGGCCGGGACACCATCATCTCCTTCCCAAGGGGACATTCAAATCAAGAGAGTCACGGAGCAGTAATCCTTCAGCGCACCAGCAGCACCGGGCAGGGCGCAAGCTGCAGCACCTTGCTGCTTACGCTCCCCAACAGCAGCTCCTTCAACACCCCCAACCCGCGGCGGCCCATAACGATCACCTCAAAACCCTCCCGGGCGGCGTATTCAATTATAGACTGCGCGGGGTCTCCGATCTGGACGACGCTCTCGACATTGACTCCCGCCTCCCCGGTTATTTCCGCAGCCCGGCCGGCCCGGCCGATGACCTCCTTTGCTTTCGCAAGCACGGCGTCCGCCGCACTTTGTTCGGCCTCCTGCACCTGCTGGGCAGTGATCAGCGGCCCGTAGCCGTAAAACGGGTCGACCGGCGGTATCACCGTGATCAGTGCCAGCCGGGCATTCGGATTGCCCTGCGCCAGCTTTACCCCCTCGGCCGCCGCCCGCAGGGAGTTTTCGGAACCGTCCACCGCCACCAGAATCTTGTTGTACACCCCGGCCACCTCCTCCTCCGAAAAATAAACGTTCAACCTTATACTGACCGACCTTTAGGGTCCGTTCAACGTTCGACGTTTATAAAAGACCGAGAACGGGCAATTAAATTTTTCATCCTTCGTTGTGCGGCTTGCCGCATGAGGCACTCCTCTGCTGGGCGCCGCGATAAGCTGCGCATAGCCGCGTCAGTTTGGCAAGGCCGGATCCTCACGTATTTCCGTATACGCTCCGGCCCGTCCTTGCCAATCTTCCTTGCTCTGCTCGCTTCTCACGGCGTTTCGTTTGTGTTACACTAATGCAGCGAAGCAACACGCTTACGGGTCTATATTTCATTACTTCGTGGTGCCGCTTGACAGCGGCAGGGGGGACTCCTTCAAAGTACAGTATACAACTAATTATTACGAAATCCTCTTAATAGATCGGGCAATTCGCCTATCTATTTCAAAAATAAGCTGCCGTTCGCTGACGTTCACCTGCGAAATTCGTGTTTAGCGCCGCGGCAAACATGCGGCGGTGCGGCAAAAAGCGGCTATGAGGTCAGGGTATGCAGCGCCTGTTTTAAAAGATAATTCTTTCAGAAAGGAAAATGATGCTCGGAAGCGAAAAAGTTGATTATGCGCGGTGGGTTAGAACCTTGAACTTCAAACTTCTTGACTATGTTTAAACCGGAGGTCAATAATGCGGCATTTTTTCAGCCGGATGAGCTATTTCACCACGCTGGCCGTGCCGATAGCCGTTGCGCTTATCATCGCCTTCACAGGGTTGGCCCACCCCGAATGGCCGCGCATTTATTTCATCATCGGATTTCTTGCGGCGCTTATCCTCCTCCCCGGGGTCACCCTCGGCCTGAAGCTCGGTTCTACTCCGATTACCGAGGAAGACGTCGAGTTTACGGGCGTTTACGGCCGGGGGGTGATCGGGGTGCGGTTCGCCAACGGAGAGGTTGTCCGCTACCCCCACAACGAGCTTTACAACCTGTTTATAAACGGCGGTATAGAAGCGGGCGAACCTCTGCGCCTGCGTTTCCTTGACCAGGACATCATCTCCTGGAAGTCTCTGAAAAGCAAAAAAGACTAAGGGGCGCTCAAAAAAGAACAGGCAGCTTTTCCGGCGAAAGCACCTATTTCGCCGGAAACGCGCGCTTGTTTCGGCATACCTGTCAATGGCAACTCGAAGGGATGTTTTCAAGCAGGCCGGAACAGGGCCGAAGGCCATTTCCGGCAACCTCGGACTGTTTAACTTCGAACTGTTCCGCCGGAAACGCGCGCTTGTTTCGGCCTATTTGTTAGCGGGTCAACTCGACGGGATGTTCGCACGCAGGCTTTTCCGACAAAAAGCAGCAGGTCCTTTAGGTTTCTCTATTCGGTAGGGGCGGCTGCGGTCTCAGACCGTACCAGGTTCACCGCCTGCCGCACCTTTGACTCAATCTCCCGGGTCAGGTCCGGATTCTCCTTCAGGTACTCCCGGGCGTTCTCCCGGCCCTGACCGAGCCGCTGGTCGCCGTAAGCATACCAGGTGCCCGACCTCGTAATCAGCTTTAACTCCACCGCGGCGTCGAGGAGGCTCCCCTCCTTGGAGATTCCTTCGCCGTACAGTATGTCAAACTCAGCCTGCTTGAAGGGGGGTGCCATCTTGTTTTTGACCACCTTGGCGCGGACGCGGCTCCCGATCTTTTCGGCCCCCTGCTTCAGGTCCTCGATCTTCCGCACCTCCAGCCGCACCGAGGCGTAAAACTTCAGCGCCCGCCCGCCCGGAGTGGTCTCGGGGTTGCCGAACATCACGCCGACTTTCTCGCGGATCTGGTTGATGAAAATCGCGGTTGTCCGCGACTTGCTGATCACGCCGGTGAGCTTCCGGAGGGCCTGGGACATCAGGCGCGCCTGTAAACCGACGTGGATGTCGCCCATCTCGCCCTCGAGTTCCGCCCGCGGGACCAGCGCCGCAACGCTGTCCACGACGACGATGTCAACCGCGCTGCTCCGTACCAGCGCCTCCGCGATCTCCAGCGCCTGCTCCCCGGTATCCGGCTGGGCTACCAGGAGGTTGTCTACGTCAACGCCAAGACGCCGCGCGTAGGCCGGGTCAAGTGCGTGCTCCGCGTCGATGAAGGCCGCCACGCCGCCCTCCCGCTGCGCTTCGGCGACGGCGTGCAGCGCCACCGTGGTCTTTCCTGAAGACTCCGGCCCAAACAGCTCAACCACCCGGCCGCGGGGGAACCCGCCGACGCCGAGGGCCAGATCCAGCGCGATCGACCCGGTGGGGATGACCTCAACCTGGAAGCGCCCGGCCGCCTCCCCTAAGCGCATAATCGCACCCTTGCCGAACTGCCGTTCAATCTGCAGGAGTGTAGCCTCCAACATCTTCTGCCGGTCGCTCAAGAAAAACTCCCCCTGCCGTTTTTCCTATATTCTAATAGACTTTTGACAAAAATTCTACTATATAAATTTCCAGCCCCAAAAGGCGGCAGGCTACTTTCTGATCCTGCAGCCTGCAGCCTGCAGCCCTGTAGCCTGTAGCCTGTTCCCCATTTCCCGGAATCGGGTTGACCCATGGGTTAAGGAAAAACGCCCAGATTTTTTCAGTTGTTTCTCAGCTTTGGACCGCTATAATCAAGTTGATGAGAGTCTTAGTTATTGAAGATGAGCATAAAATAGCCAACTCGATCAAGAAGGGCCTGGAGCAAGAGGCTTATGCGGTTGATGCTGCTTACGACGGAGAGTCCGGGCTGGACCTTGCTTTGAGCGAGGAGTACGATGTGATCATCCTTGACCTGATGCTGCCGAAAGTCGACGGGATCGAGATCTGCAAGCATTTGCGACAAAACCACGTGCATACGCCCATCCTCGTGCTGACGGCAAAGGGCCAAGTGAAAGACAAAGTGGAAGGATTGAACGCCGGCGCGGACGACTACCTGGTCAAGCCTTTCGCTTTTGCCGAGCTGCTGGCCAGGGTCAGGGCGTTGACCAGAAGGCCCAGGAACAGCACCGGGTCGGTTTTAACAGTCGGGGACTTGACCCTGAATACACTGACTTTCGAGGTAAAGCGGGGGGACAGGAGTATCCAGTTGTCTAAGAAGGAATTCGCTCTGCTTGAATACCTGATGCGCAACCAGGAACGGGTCCTTACCAAAGACCAGATCATCAACCACGTCTGGAATTACGATGCCGATGTCCTGCCCAATACAGTGGAAGTTTATATCGGGTACTTGAGAAACAAGATCGATAAGCCGTTCAAGGACCGGCCAGCCCTGATACATACCGTACGCGGCTTCGGGTACAAAATCGGAGGACACAAGTAGATGTTTCGTCCGGCGCGTATTAAGTTGACCGCCTGGTACCTGCTCATTATCACGGTCATTAGCGTGTCGTTCAGTATAGTGGTTTACACTGGCATGACGGCCGAGGTCCGGCGAAGCCTTGGCCGGCAAGCATTACGCGCCTACATACAAAGGGAAAAGAGCCAAGTGCCGGATCAAGGTCCGTTTCCACCCCCTTTTGTTGAAGGGAGTCCGGATTTAAGAGCAAGATCCCTGCATCCACCAGCTTTTGATCCCCAAGTCTTCGCAGAGACAAAAAGAAGAATAGCAGTCCAACTGGTTTTCATCAATCTTGGTTTACTGACAATTTCCGGGTTTGCCGCCTACTTTTTGGCCGGGAGAACCCTTAAGCCTATTGAGGAGATGCTGTATGAACAGGAGCGGTTTACCGCCGATGCTTCGCATGAGCTGCGCACGCCCCTGACCGCCATGAAGACGGAAATCGAAGTGGCACTCCGCGATCCGAGCTTCACCCAAGATCAGGCCAGAGAACTGATGCGAAGCAATCTCGAAGAGATCGACAAATTACAAACGCTTTCCGATCACCTGCTGACGCTGAGCCGGTACCAGAAAGGACTTGACAGCCGCGGGGAAGTCGGCCTGGTGGACGTCTTCAACCAGGCAGTCAAGAAAATCCAGCCTCTTGCTGAAGCAAAGAATATTCAAATCCTCAGCGACTTGCAGAATATCTCTCTTGAAGCCGACAAAACCGGACTCGTCCAGCTTTTTACCATATTTTTGGACAACGCCGTCAAGTACAGCCCGGAAAACTCAAAGGTCAATGTTGCGGCAACCGTTAAGAAGAATAAGGTGGTCATTACCGTCCAAGACAGCGGGATCGGCATTAGAGCCAGCGAACTGCCTTACATCTTCAACAGATTTTACCGCGCCGACGCTTCCAGGACTAAGAGCCAGGTCCACGGATACGGTTTGGGCCTGGCGATTGCAAAAAGCATCATCGACCAACACAGCGGCAAGGTGGACGTTAAAAGTACGCCGGAGAAGGGGACGACGTTCACCATTTCCCTTCCGCAAAAACACCGCAAAAAATTTTTTCGGATTTCTCGCCCAACTTAAGCTTTTTCTCAGAGCCACGCGCAACAATATGCTTAGAGCCGATTCGGGGTAAATCGGGGTGCCTGACCCGAGGTGCCTTCGCCCCCCTCCCGGATTGGCTTGCGAGAATCATTCTTCGGATAACGCTTTATGAGGAAAGGAGGTGAGCAATGTGAGGCTTAAATCCGCAGCTTTCGTGGTCGTTCTCGCTTGCGTTTCGGTATTGCTGGGAGCGTACGGCTTAAGCGCCATGGCCGCGGAAACCCAGGCCGATTACAACTTCCCGCCGGTAATCCAAAAACTTATCGATAAATTCAACCTTGACCCGGCTAAGGTAAATGAGGTGTTACAAGAAGACCGAAAGGAAAGGGAAGCGAAACGGCTATCAATTTTCAAAGACAGGCTGGAACAGGCGGTAAAAGATGGCAAGTTAACCGAGAAGCAAAGGGAAGCGATTTTATCCAAAAGGAGTGAGCTGCAGGCCAAACTCCAGAACCTAAGGGACCTCTCGCCGGAAGAAAGGCACGAAGCTCTGAAGCAGTTAAGGGACGAAATGGAGAAGTGGGCAAAAGAAAACGGCATTGACGTGAAATGGCTGCTGATGGAAAAAGGAAGGGGGTTCGGACCGAGGGGCTTTTGCGGTTTCGGTTTTAAAGGAGGTCCTTGCGGAAGAATCTAAATAACGGCAGGTCCATAGCTCAAGGCCCCCGCAGGCCCTCGGGTTGGCGGGGGCCTTATGTCGGTGCTCAAGGTTGACGCGCCCCGGAGAGGTTACCGGGATCAACACCGCGGTGAACGCCCAGGCGCAGGGCATCGGTTTTGCCATTCCTTCGAATAACCACAAATCCCAAGGGTAGCGGCGGCACGTGCGGTAGGGTGGGAAGAAGAGATAGCCATCCCTGATTATTTGATTTCCACTTTGATTTTCACTTTAACCTCTCAGCTTTTTCTAAGCTTGTCAAGCTATTGTAAATTGCATCTGTTGTACTGTTGGTGATAGATGATGCAGGCGCGTGACCTCTTCACCAAAAAAAGTGTCGTGATACTCATAATCGCTGGCATTTTGGCAGGCGGCTTGTCGGCTTACGCCACCCTAGGGAAAAAGAACGCTACCCGGTACCAGACGGCGAAAGCTGAGCGGGGAATGATTGTCAGCACGGTAACCGCCTCCGGGCAGGTTCTGGATTTAGATGTGGCGGAGGTAACGACTCAGGCAACGGGCGTTGTAAAGGAGCTTTACGTCAAGGAAGGAGATACGGTCCGGGCAGGAGATAAGCTGCTTACGCTTGAGCTTGATCAGGACGGAGTGACGGCGAAAGAAAAAGCCTGGGCTGCCTACCTCAGCGCCAAGGCCGACCTCGACGCGGCCGAACAGAACTCTCTTTCCGCCCAGGGAAGCATAAAAGCGGCGGAGATTGAATTGGAAAACGCGAAACAGACGAAGCTTGCGCTTCAAAAGGAGCTTAAACTCGCGGAAGCATCTTTAATCGCAGCGCAGCGCGAGTGGGATGAGATTCAAAGCGGCTCCGGCGCCAGCGAGGCCCAGCGCAAACAGAAGGAACTGGCGTTCCAGGCGGCGCAGGATGCTTTGACCTTAGCCCGGCAGAGGTACGAAAACGCCGATAAAACTATAGAAAAGGCGGAGCTTAACCTTTCGCTGGCGCAGAAAAAGGCCGAGCAGGCTGCGCTCTCCTCAAGCCTGGAAGTCAAAGCGGCAGAGATTGAATTGGAAAACGCGAAACAGACAAAATTGGCCCTTCAAAGAGAGGTCGAACTTGCGAAGGCATCTTTAGCCGGAGCGGAGGCGGAATGGGAGGCGGTTTGTGAAGACACCTACGCCAGCGAAGCCGAGCGCAGACAGAAGTGGCTGGCCCTTCAAGCGGCGGAAAACGCTTTGGATTTGGCCGAGCAGAAGTACGAGAACGCCGACGAAGTCATAGAAAAGGCGGAACTCAACCTTTCACTGGCGCAGAAAAAGGCGGAGCAAGATGCGCAGTCGGAGGTGAAAGCGGCGGAGATTGAATTAGAAAACGCGAAACAGACAAAGCTTTCCCTTCAAAAAGAGCTTAAACTTGCGGAAGCATCTTTAATCGCAGCGCAGCACGAATGGAACGAGATCCAAAGCGGCTCCGGTACGAGCGAGGCCGATCGCAAACAGAAGGAATTGGCGCTTCAGGCGGCGCAGGAGGCCCTGACCTTGGCGCAACGCAAGTACAAGAATGCGGACGATTCAATAGAGAAGGCCGCACTGGAGCTTTCCATAGCAAAGCAAAAGGCTGAAAGCGGTTCCGATACGATTTCTAAAGCGGCGGCAAACGTCACTGTTGCCTGGGCGGCTTACGCAGCTACACTGCCGACGGTAACGGCACCGATGAGCGGAAAAATCATTGGTTTGAACGTGGTTGCGGGCGCGGCCGTTAAAAGCAGTTCGTCCGGCAGCGGTTCCTCTGCGGCGAGCACTTCTTCCGGCTGCAAGGTGGCGTCCATTCTGCTCGGTAATCTGCGCCTTGCGAGCTTTAACGTGTCTGAGGTAGACATTCCCAAAATAAAGGTTGGTCAAAAAGCGACCATCACCGTCGACGCTTTGCCGGACAAGACTTTTACGGGAAAGGTGGTGGGAATCGACCGGACCGGCACGGTAAACTCCGGTGTGACCAGCTATCCGGTCACTGTGCAGTTTGACACTCCGACAGACGAGGTCCTGCCGAATATGGCCGCCAATGCAAGCATTATTACTGAAACCAGAGACAACGTACTTCTCATACCCTCAAGCTCCGTCAAAACCGTACAAGGAGAAACGGTGGTAACGGTTTTGAAGAGCGGTCAGGTTGAGCAGCGCCCGGTGGTGTTGGGTTTATACTCCGATACTCAGGTTGAGGTCGTCGATGGGCTTGCCGAGAATGACGAAGTGGTTGTCAGTATCATGTCCGGTAACCAACAGAGTACGGGTTCGGCTTTCAGCGGCGGATTTGGCGGCGGGGCCTTTGGCGGAGGCGCCATGCGCCAGCTAGGCGGCGGACTCCCCGGCAGGAGAAGCTCACGGTAGGGGGGAGAGAGCGGGCAATGATCGAGGTCGAGCACATAAGTAAGATCTACCGCAATGACCATGTGGAGACGGTCGCGCTGGCGGACGTTTCTTTCCGGATTGAGCGGGGTGAGTTCGTCGCTGTCATGGGCCCCTCTGGAAGCGGAAAATCCACGCTGATGCATATCTTAGGGTGTCTCGACACACCTACGGCCGGGACTTACGTCCTCGATGGGAAGGAAGTCGGCAGGCTCACCGACGACGAGCAAGCCCTAATCAGAAACAAAAAAATCGGTTTTGTTTTTCAGTCGTACAACCTGCTTCCCCGGTTGACCGCGCTTAGAAACGTGATGCTGCCGATGTCCTATGGAGGAATTCCAAAGGCCGAGCGGATTAAAAGGGCCAAAGAACTGTTGGACAGGCTGGGATTAGGAGACAGGCTCGGGCATAAACCGAGCCAGCTCTCAGGAGGGCAGCAGCAAAGGGTAGCAATCGCCAGAGCGCTGGCGATGAACCCACCGGTAATATTGGCCGATGAACCCACAGGTAATCTGGCGACAGCCCAGGGTGAGCGAATAATGGCCATATTTCGGGAGCTGAACAACCAGGGACACACGATCGTCATGATTACGCACGAGCAACACATCGCCGCATACGCCGAAAGGATAATCTACATCCGCGACGGCAGGATCGCAGCCGATGATGGAAATCATGCTCCGCGAGGGGCCGGCGACGGAAAGGGTGGCGACGATGGACCTGATTGAAAGCGTATTGACAGCCCTTGAGGCCTTAATGCTCAATAAGATGCGTACGGCGCTGGCGAGTCTCGGTATTGTGATCGGCATCGGTGCAGTCATCGCCTTGGTTTCCCTGGGTCAGTCGAGCCAGAAAGCCGTTGAAATGCAGATCCAATCGCTCGGGTCCAACCTGCTAACGGTTATGCCGGGTTCCCCGATGACCAGGGGCGTGCGGGGGGCGGCCGGCGCTGCGACAAGCCTGACTTATGAAGACGCTCAAGCGATCGAGACCTCGGGCCAGGTTACTTCCGTTGCCAGTGTATCCGCCGAACTTTCCCAGCGGGCGCAGGTGGTTGCAGGCAGAAACAACACAAACACTCAGGTCCTGGGGACTACACCCGCCTACGCGGAAGTCCGGAAACTATCTTTGACCTCCGGAAGATATATATCGCAGCCGGACGTGGACAGCATGGCCAGGGTTGCGGTCGTAGGACCGGAGGTGGTTTCCGTTCTGTTTGGCGAGGGAGCGGATCCTGTCGGACAAACGCTCCGGATTAACGGCATAGCCCTGAGGATCATTGGCGTTACCGCCTCCAAAGGCGGAAGCGGTTTTATGAACCAGGACGACATTGTCTTTGTTCCCCTCACCACCGCCCAGAAACTGCTTTTCGGCTTGAATCACGTAACGTCCATTTCCGTCGCCGCAAAAAGCCAGGACGTTATGGAGCAGGCACGGACGGAAGTAGGATATCTTCTGCTCTCCCGGCACAAACTGACGGACCCGGCGCAGGCCGACTTTAACATTATGTCGCAGGAAGACGTCCTGGGGGCTGCTTCACAGGTAACCGGCACGTTCACCGCGCTGCTCGCGGGGATTGCGATGATTTCCCTTCTGGTCGGCGGCATCGGCATTATGAACATCATGCTCGTAACCGTAGTCGAGCGTACGCGCGAAATAGGGCTTCGCAAATCCTTAGGGGCACGAAAGAAAGACATAATCGCTCAGTTTTTAATCGAGTCGAGCATTTTGACAGGTGTCGGCGGAATTTTGGGAATTGCCGCGGGCATATCCACAGCATTTGTAACTTCAAAATTTATGAACCTGCCGTTTTCGGTGTCCTTGTGGGTGGTCTTGCTGTCGATCGGCGTTTCCTGCGGTGTCGGCATGATTTTTGGACTGTACCCGGCCAAAAAAGCGGCAGACTTATCGCCCATTGAGGCATTGCGGTTCGAGTAGGTTTTAGGAGATTTTAGGAGGTATGTTACATGACCGAGAAGATTAAAAAGGTTGCCTTGCCTCTGGTGATAGCATTGCTTGTGGGTGCAGGCGGGTTTTTTCTCGGAATGTGGTATCAAAAATCGCAGGCTGCGGGTTTGGGAAGGCCGGCAGGTCTATTCGGCAGTATGCGCGGAGCCGGCGGGACCGACGGTCTGCAGCGCAGGGCTTTTAATCCGGGGCAAGGAAGGCCGGTAGCCGGCGAAATTATTGAGAAAGACGAAAAGAGCATTACAATCAAACTCCAGGACGGCAGCTCAAAAATTGTGCTGTTGCCGGGCAACACGGAATTTAGAAAGACCACGGCCGGCTCGCAGGAGGATCTGAAGCAGGGCGAGAGAGTTTTCGTTGTCGGCAAGGAAAACTCCGACGGCAGCATTACTGCAAACACCGTGCAAATCGGAGCCTTTGGCCTACAGTACCGATAGGATCTCGGCCTCTTCCAGCTGACGCTTGGAAGAAGGGCCCCTTCCAGGGGCAAAAAAAGCAACGACATGTTCTCGATCACGGCACCCAAAGCTCCTAAACCGGCGCTTGAATGTTTTCGGGCACTGGCTCTCCAAGAGCCGCTTTTCTTTTCCCAAGAGGAAATGCCTCGGGTTCGGGCTAATCCGGAGCCATCTCGGCCTTTCCTTAAAACGCTCCTATTATCCTGCAGCCTCCTGACCGGGATAACTATCCCTGTGAGTATTCGAAGGGGGAACAATATGTGGTGCGGTCGTCCAACGCTTCCGATGATACAATCTTTGCTTGTTTGCTTTCTAAAAAATCTCGCAGCATCTTCAACGCTGCGTTTGCCGCCCCCTGCCGGACGGCGAAGCGCCTCCCGGGGAAGTTGAACCGCTTCACCTCTGTCCCGCCCGGAAATGCAGCCGCGATATATACAAGCCCTACCGGTTTTTCCGCGGTTCCTCCGGTCGGCCCGGCGATTCCGGTGATGCCCACACCGATATCGGCTTGCAGCCGCCTCTTTATTCCTTCCGCCATCGCTGCCGCGGTTTCCGGGCTGACGGCGCCCTTCTGCTGCAAGACCGCCGCCGGTACGTTCAGAACCTGCTCCTTAACGGCGTTCGCGTAAGCGACAACGCCCCCCTTAAAACAGGCTGAACTGCCGGAGACATCCGTAAGCCGCGCGGACACCAGGCCCCCGGTACAGGATTCTGCAAAAGCGACCGTATAACCGGCGTTGACGAGGAGCTTCACCACGGTTTCTTCGATCTTCTCTTCGTCAAACGCAAAAACATGCTCACCTAAGCGTCTATTAATCTCGGCTGCCATTTCCGCGACAAGCCGCTCCGCCTCGGCGGCGTCGCGCCCCTCGGCCGCGATTCTGATGTACACCTCGCCCGGTTTGGCGATGTAACCGATGCGGGGGTTACTCTGCTCCCCCAAGCCCTGCAGCCGCTCCTGTACGGCATACTCCGCAATGCCCGTCACCCTGAGAACACGGAACTTCAAGACGGTGTCGCGGGCTAATTTTTTGCTGAGAAAAGGGACCACGTGGTCCGCAAACATCGGGATAAGCTCCCGGGGCGGCCCCGGCAAGACTACAACGATCCGGCCGTCTTTTTCGATAATGCATCCCGGAGCTGTACCGGTTGTATTAGGCAGGATCATGGCTCCTTCCGGGAAATAGGCCTGCCGGAAAATATTGTCCGGCACCGTCTGCCCACGTTTTTTGAAGTACTCTTCGATCCCCAAGCGTACGGTCTCGTTAACCACGAGGGGCAGCTCCAGGACGGCAGCGACCGCACGCATCGTCAAGTCGTCGCTCGTGGGACCGAGTCCGCCCGTCGTAATCACCAGGTCGGCCCGCCCGAGCGCCTCCCGGACGGCCCCCGTAAGCTCCGTCCAGTCGTCGCCCACCGTCGTGTGCCGAACAACCGGGATGCCCATCCCGGCAAGTTCTTGGCCGAGACACTGTGCGTGAGTATTCAAGATCTGTCCCAAGAGCAGCTCGGTTCCGGTAAAGACGATTTCTGCCCTCATCCGATTCACCTTGTGTCTTGCTCTTCTTTTCACTTATTCGCTCAGTGCGGAACGAATCCCTCCCGCACCCAACGAAAAAGTTCTTCTCAAACGGTTAAATAAGGGTTAAATATGATACAAGGATCTACCGGCGGAACTTACGCCGCTGAATCCTGTTGCAGCGCACGGAACTCATCGCCCGACAGGCGCTCATTTGTTAGCAGCCGCTCGGCGATCCGGGTAAGAACCGCCCGCATGGGCTTCAGGTATTCCCTGACCCGCTCCTCCTGGTCCTTCAAAACCCGGGAGAGCACCTGGTGCCGGACCTCATCGGGAAGTTCGCTGACAGAGACTATCCCGAGTTCGGACATGCCCGCCCGCACCATTGTTTCCGCCACTACTACCGCCTGTTCGAAATCGTTGGTCGCACCGGTGCTGCGGCTCCCAAATACGATCTCCTCGGCAACAGCTCCCGCTACCAAAACGGAAAGCTGGTTTTCAAGCTGCTCCTGGGTATAAAGGTAGTTATCGTTTTCACTTTTTTGCCGGAAATACCCAAGCGCGCTGCCGCGCGGCGTTATGGTAAGAACGGTTACCGAACCAGGTTTGGCCTTTTCGCTTAATAACGCATGCCCGGTTTCGTGAACCGCCACCCGCCAGAGTTCATCCCGCGTGGGGCGCCGGTCGAGCTTGTCCCCTAAGAGCACCTTCTCCACCGCTTCTGTGAAATGGCGGTGGTGTATCTCACGCAAGCCCTCCCGCATGGCCAGGATGGCCGCCTCGTTAGCCAGGCTCTCGAGATGCGCGCCGGAGAAACCAAAGGTCTCCCGAGCAATCGTCTCCAGCTCCACGTCTGCGGCGAGAGGCTTGTTACGGGTATGCAGCCGTAGGATCTCTATCCTCCCCTCACGGTCCGGAAGCTCCACCCTGACCTGACGGTCAAACCTGCCGGGCCGCAAAAGCGCCGGGTCTAAAAGGTCGGCGCGGTTGGTAGCCGCTATTACCAGTGTGTGCACAACGTCATCGATTTTAATCCCGTCCATCTCCACCAGGAGCTGGTTTAGGGTCTGATCGTATTCGAGGTGACTGGTCACCTTTCCCCGCCGGGAGCCGAGGACGTCGATCTCGTCGATAAAGACAATGGCGTTGCGTTTTCCGCTCTGCTGCGCCTTCTCCCGCGCCGTCTGGAAGAGCCGGCGTACCCGCTGCGCCCCGACACCGGCGTACATCTCCACGAACTCCGAGCCGCTCGCGGATACGAACGTTGCATCCGTATAACCGGCAGCCGCCCGCGCAAGCAGGGTTTTGCCGGTCCCCGGGGGACCGGTCAGCAGGATGCCTTTCAACGGCCTGATACCTAAGTGACGGACAAAATCATAGTTTTTAATAAAATCGAGCGCTTCGCGCAGTTCTTTAATGGCCGTAGCCTGTCCCCCCACGTCGGCAAAGGAAATCGTGGCCTCGCCGCTGCCCTCGTTTACTGCGAAGTTCTTGACCAACCCCTTAACCCGCGCAAAGTAATAAAAAGCACCGGCCGCCGCCGCTAAGAGGATAAGCGGCCCGACGTTGTATCCGCTGGCCAAAAGGAAGATGATCAGCGCTATACCAAAGCCCAAACCGAGTTCCTTATGCATAGGGGACACCACCTTCCGTTACCGTTTGGGGAGGATTGCGCGGAATGATCTCGGCCAGGAAGCGGTCTCCCCTCGTGAAAGTCAGGTAAACGTTTTCGCTGTCTATGTAAATCCGGGTTTCCGCTCCGGCCTCGCGGGCGTTTGCGCTGACCTCCGCTTCCATCTCTTTAAAGGAGCCCTGGACAAGCGCCTGATAAACGGCAAACTGGCTGCGATAGAGCACCTCTTCCAGGCCGGCGTCCCGTTTGTCCGCTATCTTAATCACAAAACGCCTGCTGCCCAAAGCCTCGCTAACCCGACGCTCCAGCTCCTTGTAAGTGGGCATCAGGTTATCCGGCGAACGAAGGTGAACGGTAACCACTATCTGCCCGTTCTGTTCTTCCGCCGTGAAATCCGCCACCTGGGGCTGCCCTCCCAGCGCCTGCTGCAGTGACTGCTGGTAGCCGTATTTCTCATACAGCCACTGTCCGCCGAAAAGACAGACAAGCCCTATCGCCAGGGCCACCAATACCGCTTTTATCCTCAAACCTTGCCAGATCAACGCAATTCCCCCCGGAAATTTGCCGTAAAAAGCTAATCTGTATAAGTTAACTAAACAGGCTCCCAGCCGGAAAACCAAAAGCTGGCGCCATTTCATTACTACGTTACGTGGCTTGCCGAATGGGCATTCTCACAAAACCCGTCTCTTTCCGGCAGCCGACCTCTGACATTTCAACATCTCATATCTCAATAATAAACTGCACCCGTAAATTATAGCATAAGGTACAGCCGGTTTTCCTTATGGAACTTTTGGAACCTCCCCCACAAGATCGTAAGCCCTCGCCCCGGTGATCCGCACGGTAACAAACTCACCCGGCACCACCGGCCGGGAGGAGGTGAAGTAGACCTTGCCGTCAACGTCCGGCGCATCGGCTTCGCTCCGCCCGTAAAAAAGGCGGCCGCGTTTCCCTTCTGCCAGCACCAGGACGTCCCGGCCGACCATGCCCCGGTTGCGCGCAAGCGAGACTCCCCGCGCCACCGCCCGCAGCCGTCTCAGGCGCTCCTGTTTCGTTCTCCACGGCACCTGTTCCGGAAAGCCGGCCGCCGCCGTCCCTGCTTCCCGCGAATAAGCGAAGACGCCGGTGCGGTCAAAAAGGCCTTCTCCGACCGCCTCCTCCAGGGAAGCAAAATCGGCCGCGGTCTCCCCGGGAAAGCCCACGATAAAGGTAGTCCTCAGCGTTATCCCCGGAACCGCCGTGCGCACCCATTGCACAAGTTGCCGCACGTTGACCACAGGCCGTTTCATTGCCCTGAGAAGCCGGGGGCTGACGTGCTGCAGGGGGAGATCGAGGTACTTGCAAACCTTGCTTTCTTCGGCAAGCGTACTCAGGAGTTCTTCGGAAATACCCGTGGGGTAAGCATAAAGCAGGCGCACCCAGCGAACACCGTTTATACAGGCCAGCTCCCGCACAAGCCCGGTCAACTCCGGCCGCCCGTAAATGTCCAACCCCCACCTGCTCGTATCCTGGGCCACCAGGACCAGCTCTTTCACCCCGCCGGCCGCCAGCAATTCGGCCTCTTTCAGTATGTCTTCCCTACGGCGGCTCCGGTAAGGGCCGCGAAGCATAGGTATGACGCAAAAGCTGCACGGGTTGCTGCAACCTTCAGCAATCTTCAGGTAGGCGGTAAACGGGGGGGTAGTTAAGAGCCGGGGCTCGCCGGTGTATATAAAGCCGGGGTCACCCAGCACGGCCGGTCTTTTCCCCGCAAGGGCATCCCTTACTACCGTGACAACCGCGGCAGCCTTACCGGTCCCGAGCAGCGCGTCAATCTCGGTCATCTCCTGCAGGAGCGCAGTACCGTGCCGCTCGGCAAGGCAGCCGGCCACCACCAGCGCCCGCAGCCGCCCCTCATCCTTATACCGGGCCGCCTCGAGGATGGCGTTGACCGATTCCCGCTGCGCCGGCGTGATGAAGGCGCAGGTGTTAACTATCAATACGTCCGCCGCCTGCGGGTCGGAGGTGACAACATAGCCGGCCGACCCGAGAAGCCCGAGCATCACCTCGGTATCCACCCGGTTCTTTGCACACCCTAAGCTAATCGCACCGACATAAACCAACCGTTCCAACAACTCCCCTGAAAATAGTACTTCTTTCGCAGGGCGTGGCGATAAGCTTCGCATTACTTCGTCGGCCAGGCGGATCCGAATCCTCACGTACCACCAAGTACGCTCCGGTTCGGCCCCGCCCGGACCTCCTTGTCCTGCTCGCTTCTCGCCACGTTTCGTTGATGTTACACTACCGCAATCTAAGTAAACAGCTTACGGGTCCCTATTTTCGTTCCCGGTGGCGACGATGAATCGTCGTGAACGTCTCTACCCATTTTTCCTTCTTCGTTGTGCGGCTTGCCGTATATGGCACTCCTCTTGAAGTAAGTCCTGGGTCACAAGTTCCGGGTCGAAAGTCACCCCGCACAAAAAGCAGCGGCGGCCGCGAGCCCAAAAATGAAGAGGAATTCGCAACGCGAATCCCCGCAAAATCTTCGACGACCCACACCGTCATGCAGGTTGTTCTTCGGGCAGGTTCGCCCATCGATTTCCGCTAAAAGCCACCTGCCGGCCTCTCAACCGGCGGGCCGGAACACCGGTGCCTATCACTGGAAGCGCCGTGTTCCTCCGGTCTGCCCGAACAGAAGCCACTAACTTCAAACTATTCCGCCGGAAACGCAGCGCTTATCCCGGGCTGCCGCCGCCTGTGTCTTGGCCCTGCTGTGCAGAAAATTCCTTTGTTACCACCTGGCCGACACCGCCGAGGTAACCGAAGCTCTGCCCGTTACAGGACACCTCAACCACCCCTGCGTTTCCCAACCGGAGTTTAATGGCGTTTTGCGCCTGGAAGCTGCGTTCTTCACCCGCCCGAAGCTCACCCTCGAACGCCACCGTACCGTCCGCTATTACCCGCATCCAGCAGCGGTCGCTGGTTACGTTCAACTTGACATTCAGCCCTTGGTCCTGTTGAACGTTTTCTCCCATACGCGAATCAGCCTGGTCCGCTTCACCGGACGGTCGGGTGTTTTCATGAACCGCGGCCGGGGGTTTGGACGGCCGCGGCTTGGCTGCCGGCCGCGTTGTTTCCTCCTGTAACACCGGTCTATTTTCCACCTGATTATTGAAAACCTTCCCGTATACTGCATTGAAAGCAACGAGCAGTCCGATCACTGCGGCAGCCACAAAAAAGTTGAGATAACGTCCCCAGTTGAAGCCGCGGCGCTCCTTAAACCGGCGCTGATTCTTTTCCGGCCCCGGTTTTTCCGCGTAAAGCCGGTCGAACTCACGGGCGAGCTCAGCGTCATCCAGCCCCAGGTAACGGGCATAAGAGCGAAGGAAAGCCTTGGCATAGACGCGTCCCGGCAGCAGGCCGAATTCCTCGTCCTCCAGCGCCCGTAAAAACTTGGCGCGAATCTTTGTCACTTCTTCAGCCTTCTCGATGCTGATTCCTTTGGTCTGCCGGGCTTGGGCAAGCCGTTCGCCGATTCCCATTCTGCCACTCCATTCGAAAAAAATGGATGATACGGCGTGATTTCGTTAGTTATTATATCCTTATCATCCCCACATAGTCAATATCCGATATAAAATCGCTATTTTCGACGCTCAAAGGTGGCGCGATACTGTTCGAGGGTCATCAACAGAGCGCGCGGTTTGCTCCCCTCAAAGGGCCCGACTATGCCGCGGCGCTCCATAATGTCAATCAGCCGCGCAGCCCGCGCGTAGCCGATCTTTAACCGCCGCTGAAGCAGCGAGATTGAGGCGTGCCCGGCCCGGAGAAGGACCTCGACCGCCTGAGGAAACAGCTCGTCATTCTCTTCTTGCAGTTCTTCGTACGCCGGGACCTCCACCGGAATTTCCTCGTGCGAGGGAGAACCCTGTTTCTTGAGATACTCCACCACCGCCTCCACCTCACGGTCGGAAAGGTAAGCTCCCTGCAGTCGGATGGGTTTGGTACTGCCGACCGGAAAGAAAAGCATGTCACCACGGCCAACTAATTTTTCGGCACCCGCGATGTCTAAGATGGTGCGGGAATCGACCTGGGATGAAACCGCAAAGGATATCCGTGAGGGAATGTTGGCCTTAATGAGCCCGGTAATTACGTCCACCGAAGGCCGCTGGGTCGCTACTACAAGGTGGATTCCCGCAGCGCGGGCCATCTGCGCCAGCCGGCAGATGGCGTCCTCTACATCGACCGGCGCCACCATCATCAGGTCGGCTAACTCGTCGATCACTACAATAATATACGGCAGCCGCCCTCCCTTTTCGTCTCCTATTTTCAAGACGCTGTTGTACCGGGTGATGTCCCGGACCCCGGCGGCCGCAAGGGCCTCGTAACGGCGCTCCATCTCCCTTACGAGCCACCGCAGGGTGGCTGCGGCCTTCTTGGCGCTGGTGACAACCGGACAGGCCAAATGAGGGATCTCGTTAAAGGTAGTCAGTTCCACCACCTTCGGGTCTATCAGCACAAACTTCACCGTATCCGGTCCTGACTTATATAGGATACTGATAACCATGGTATTCAGGCAAACGCTTTTGCCTGCCCCGGTAGCACCGGCGATCAGGAGGTGGGGCATCTGGGTCAGGTCCGCTACAACCACCTGGCCGGCTATACCCCTGCCCAAAGCCACGGTGAGCGGTGAAGGCGACTGGATAAACTCCTTGCTCTCAAGAAGCTCCCGGAGGTGCACTAAGGAAATCTCCTTGTTAGGAACCTCAATGCCGAGTGCTGCCTTCCCCGGAATCGGCGCCTCAATACGCACGTCGGGTGCGGCCATCGCCAGCGCGATGTCGTCAGCGAGGCTCATGATGCGGCTAACCTTCACGCCGGGGGCAGGTTGAACCTCATAACGTGTGACCGCCGGTCCGCGGGATACCTGGATTACCTTCGCTTTCACGCCGAAACTCACCAGGGTCTCTTCAAGGACCTTTAAATTCTCATTAATGTCGCGCGTCCCGCCGGTGGTGCGCGGCTTCGGGACGCGCCCTAATAGGGTTATTGGCGGAGGCTGGTAAGTAATAACCTCCTCTAAGGAAATTTGGCTGGTCCTGAGGGACGGTTTTTCTTCGGGAATCGCGGGCGCCTCCGGAGCCCAGCATTCGGAAGCCTGAGTGCCGGGCGGTTCCTGGACAGCCGGGGACTCTTCCGTCTTGACCGGTACGGGCTCTGTCTCGTCGATGATTACCGGTGGCGTAGGCGCCTTTTCTTCTTTAACTTCCGTGAAAATAAAACCGCTTATCAGGCATCCTAATCTCCGCGCAAAGCGGGAAAGATTCTTGCCCGTCCCTTTACTCAGGTCTCCCGGAGAAAGACTTGTGACCAAAGCCAAACAGGCAAGGGTAGCGCTTCCAAGAATTACATAAGTTCCGGCGACCCCAAAGGCCCGGCACAGTACAAAGCCCAAAAAAGCCCCAAGCGCTCCGCCGCCGTCGCCCGCCAGCCCGTTAGCCATCGCTTCCCGGAACCCGGTTTCCCGCGGCAAAAGCCACAAATCGAGGAGCACGACGGCCACCAGGACAAGACCGGCGCCGCCGTACACCCTAAGCCGGAAGTCTTCCTGCCTGCAGCCGCCCTTAACCAGAATCGTACCAAGCATACCCACCATCAGAGGGATCATGAACCGCGCTTCGCCAGCCAGACCCGAAAGGGCCCGGCGGACAACCTCCCCTACCGCGCCGGCGGAATCACTGGCCAGGCTGACCAGACCGAGAGCGGCAAGGGCAACGAGGCTTAAACCGAGAAGTTCGCCTTTCACATCCCTTTTGAGCTCCGCCTTGACAAAGGCGGCTTCGCTCTTCCTTTTCCGGTTCCGGGCCACAGGAAACCCTCCTTAGGATCGTTCAACGTTCGAGGTTCGACGTCGCGGTTGAGGGTGTTTATGGGTTCAAGAAATCTTCAGGGTTTTTTGCCCGATACCACCCGCGTACTACTTCGTCGCCGAACTGAATATTCCTGCCAGACGCCTTGACAGAGGTTCCCTGCAGGTCTATATTGTTTACCAGGAACTCTCCTTAAGTTGACATTTGCCGGGCGAGGTAGTAACAGGTGCACTTTCTCAACGAAACCTTGCAGGAAATGGAACGGGCCGGTCTGAGACGCTCCCTGCGCCCCCTCACGCCGCTCGGGCCGACCCGCGCACTGTACGGCGGGCGGGAGGTTGTTCTCTTCTGCACCAACAACTACCTTGGGCTCACCCACCACCCCCGTGTGATCGCCAGAGCACGGGAAGCACTGGAGGCCTACGGCTCCGGTAGCGGGGCCGCACGCCTGATCAGCGGCCACACCTGTTTGTGCGAGGCATTGGAAGAGGCGGTGGCCCGTTTCAAGGGGTGCGCCCGCGCCCTCGTCTTCCCTTCGGGCTATGCGGTCAACGTTGCAGTCATCAGCGCCCTCGCCGGCCGGGAGGACGTGGTCTTTTGCGACCGGCTTTGCCACGCGTCCCTGCTCGATGGCTGTCTGTTAAGCGGCGCGAAGCTGGTACGCTTCCGGCACAACGACCCTGACTCGCTGCGGGGGCTTCTCGCCCGGCACACGGGCCGCAGGCGCTTTCTTATAACCGAAGGGGTTTTTTCGATGGACGGAGATACCGCCCCGCTCATGGAGCTTTACCGGCTTGCTGAAGAAAACGGCCTTATCCTTGTGGTGGATGATGCCCACGGCACAGGAGTGCTGGGACCGGGGGGCCGGGGCACGGTAGCCGCCCAGGGTGTGCCGGCAGGGAACCTTGTTTTGACCGGTACGCTCTCAAAGGCGCTCGGTTCCTTGGGCGGGTTCGTTGCGGGTCCGGCACTTTTAATCGAATATATCTTAAACCGCGCCCGCCCCTTTATCTTCACAACGGCGCTCCCGCCCGCCTCGGTCGCCGCCGCACTGGCCGCTATAGAGGTCCTTGAGGATGAACCGCAGCTCCTCGAACGCTTGCGGGAAAATGTGGACCGCCTTCACGGAGGGTTCGCCGCCCTGGGTTATACCGTACCAACAACCTCGCCTATAATACCGCTCGTCCTCGGCTCCCCGGAACGGGCGGTGCACGCTGCGGACCGTCTCCTCGCACGCGGCTATTACGTACCGGCTGTCAGGCCGCCCGCGGTGCCCGCGGGGACCGCCCGCCTCAGGATCACGGTGAGTGCAGCACATACCGCGACGGAGATTGACGGTTTCTTGGAGGCGCTGGCCGAAGTCCTGCAATAGACGAGGGAGTGCCACATGCGGCAAGCCGCACAACTAAATCTGAAAATCGTTCTATGTGCGACGTTCTACGTTCTACGTTCTACGTTAGGAGCAGGAGCAGAAGACGGAGAAAGGGAATAAACCACGCATGGTTAAATGAAAAATTTAATTGCCTGTCCTCGGTCTTCTATAAACGTCGAACGTCGAACGTTGAACGGACCCTAAAGGTCTGTCAGCATAAGATCGAACGGACCCTAAAGGTCTGTCAGCATAAGATTGAACGTTTTTCTCGGAGGAGGCCAATCTTTGACCGATTACCAAGCAGCAGATCGAGCAGCTAAACCGGACCTGCCTTCGCTCTTTGTTACCGGCACGGATACCGGTGTCGGCAAGACCGTTGTGAGTGCGCTGATAGGCTTGATTTACCAGGCAGCGGGGCTCACCGTGGGCTACTTAAAACCGGTGGAAACCGGTGCGGCTAAAGTCGGCGATGAATTAGTCCCGGCAGACGCCAAATTTGTGGCCGCTGTTCTCGGCCTGGAGGACGAGCCGATTGAAATGCTCTGCCCTTACCGGTACGAGCAGCCGGTCTCGCCCCACCTGGCGGCGCTGTTGTCGAAGCGCCCGGTGAAGTCCCTCAACATACGTGAGTGTTTCAATTACCTGGACAGGCGCTACGACGCCGTCATCGTGGAAGGCGCCGGCGGTCTGCTCGTCCCTGTGAGCCCTAACTACATGATCGCCGACATGGCACGGGACCTGGAGCTTCCCCTGCTGATAACGGCCCGCCCGGGACTCGGCACCATCAACCACACACTTCTGACTGTGGCCGCCGCACTCCAGGCGGATTTGCACGTCGCCGGCGTAGTGATAAACCGCTACCCGGAAAACCCCGGCCTTGTCGAGAGAAACAACCCCAAGGCCGTTGCGGATTACAGCGGCGTGCCGGTTTTGGCGCTGGTGCCGGAGATTGCGGGGCTCAACCCGGAAAATCCCGAGACAGCCCTTTTGAAAGAAGCGGCCCGCAGGCTTAACGAAACCTACCGGCTTGACCGGGCGCTCGCCGCGCTTGCCTCTAAGGAGTGATCATATGACGGGCCCGGTGACAACTTACCCCCGTGAAGAGATCGAGCGTTTAAAGGAACTGGACCGGACCATAGTCTGGCACCCCTTCACGCAGATGAAGGAATACGCGGGTGAGGACGCCCCGATTATCGCCGCAGGTGAAGGGTGTTACCTGACGGATATCGAGGGCCGGCGGTATCTCGATGGAATCAGCTCCCTCTGGGTAACGGTACACGGACACCGCGTGCCGGCGATCGACGATGCCATCCGGGAGCAACTTGGGAGAATCGCCCACTCCACCCTTCTGGGGCTGGGGAACATCCCTTCGGTCCTGTTAGCCGAAAGACTCGTTGCAATCGCGCCGCCGGGGCTTGAACGGGTATTTTACTCCGACAACGGCTCCACCGGCGTTGAAATCGCGCTCAAGATCGCCTTCCAGTACTGGCATAACAGCGGGGTTCCGGAGAAAAAACGCTTCCTTTCGTTTTATAACGCTTATCACGGCGACACCTTGGGCGCCGTCGGGGTCGGCGGGTCGGAGCTTTTCCATTCGATCTACGGGCCGCTCGTGGTCAACTCGCTCAAGGCTCCGTCGGCTTACTGCTACCGCTGCCCACACGGCCGTCCGGGGCCTGAAAACTGCGACCGGGACTGCTTCGCCGCCGTTGCACGGATGATCGAGAAACACGCCGGCGAATTAGCGGCCGTAATCATTGAGCCGGTGATACAGGGCGCCGCCGGTATGCTCACCTGGCCGCAGGGATACCTGAGCCACCTGCGCAGGCTCTGCAATACCCACGGCATTCTCCTCATCGCTGACGAGGTTGCGACCGGTTTCGGGAGGACCGGCAGGATGTTCGCCTGTGAGCACGAAGGCGTCGTCCCGGATTTAATGGTCGTGGCCAAGGGGATTACCGGCGGTTACCTGCCCCTTGCCGCCACTTTCACCACTAAGAAGATCTGCGAGGCCTTCTACGCCGACTATGAAGAACTGAAGACCTTTTTCCACGGGCACACGTATACCGGGAACCCCTTAGCGTGCGCGGCGGCCCTGGCGAACCTTCGCCTGTTCGAAGAAGAGGCGGTGATAGACAGGCTCCAGCCGAAGATAAAAAGGCTCCAGGAACTGCTTCACCACTTTGCCGACCTTCCTAACGTCGGAGAGATACGCCGTGCGGGCTTTATGGTAGGGATAGAGCTGGTTAAGGACAAAAGGACCAGGGAGCCGTTCCCGCTCGCCCGGCGCACCGGGCGGCGGGTAACACTGAAGGCGCGTGAAAAGGGGGTCATCATCAGGCCGCTGGGCGACGTGGTCGTTCTCATGCCGCCGCTTGTGATCCCTGAAGATGATCTGGAAAGGCTCTGTGCGGTAGTGGCGGAAAGCATCCGGGAGGCGGCGGGTTAACGGCGGGACTGCGCACAGGAGTGCCACACGCGGCAAGCCGCATAACGAAATCTGAAAAACATTTCATAACGTTTTGTGCCTTGAGCGCAGCGAAAGGCACGGTTATAAGAATGCAAATGGGACGGATAACCTGTAAGCTGGCTAACAAAGCTCATCGCCGCGCCTCACGGAAGAAGAACGCATTCTCGGAGGAGGAGGAAAAGGGTACGGTCATAAAACAGGCGCTTGTCGCAGGGGCGCCGACTTACCTGCTTCTACCGGAAGGAAGCCAAAACAGCGCTGTAGTTCTCCACGGGTACGGTGGCGTTAAGGAGGAGGTTCTCGGCCTGGGACTGGCCGCAGCCGCTGCCGGCTACGCAGTCTGCGTCCCCGATCTGCCCGGCCACGGCGCCCACCCGGGGATGCTTACCGGAGGCAGCATCCGGGAGTTTGCTGCAGGCCTTAGAAGCGCCGGGTTCACGGCCGCGGTAGGGCATAGCCTGGGCGGGCTGGTAGCGGCGGTCCTCGGAACTGCTGTGCTGTGCCTCCTCTCCGTCCCGCTGGAAGCAAGGTTTGCAGGCGGAAAAAGCGAGTTATTGCGGGTGCTCCGCGCCCGCAGGGTGCGGGAAAAAAAGCCTTACGCCGGCCTGGAGGAGGCGTTCGCCGCGCTCGGCGGACCCTGGCCCGGGCCTCCGGTTCTCCTTCTGCATGCCGTGCGCGACCTGCCGGTCTGTCTTGCCGCAGCCGCACGCGGGAAGGAAACCGGCTGGGAGGTTCGCGCCATCCGGGGCGCAGGACACCTTGACATCGTCACTGCTCCGGAAACCCTCTCGGCCGTTGCCTCCTGGCTGAAAAAAGGGGACAGCTTTCAACGTTGAACGACCCTGAGGGTCCATCAATTTGAGGTTAACTTCGAACTTAGGCTGTCCGTTGTTAACAACGAAGAGCGAAAAACGCTTTTTGAGGTGCTATCATGTCCGTAAGTAAAGTTTTTGACCTAAACAGCCACATTTATGCCACCGCGGTCAACGAACGTTTTTACGCCCGCATAGCCGCGGCACTGACCGAGAAGGTTGTTTCCTGGCTGACCCCTCGCCGGATCCTCGAGATCGGCGGCGGTACAGGCGCCGCAACCGTGATTTTGAAGCGTTATTTCCCGAAGGCCGAAATCCTGGTGACCGATCCGAGCGAAAAAATGCTCTCTTACAACCGGGAAAAAGGGCTTCAAGACGTCCGTTATCTTTGCGCCTCCGCCGACGAAATCGCAGGTTCCGGTGAAAGCTTTGACCTGATTTTCGGTAACGTCTGCTACCACTGGTTTCCGCGAGGGACAGCGGCACGATTGGCCCCGTTGCTCGCGCCGGACGGACTGATGGCCTTTTCCGTCCCGGTCAGCGGCCCGGGCAGAGAAGCCGGCAACGAGATACTGATGCAAATCTGCAGGAGGTTAGGTGTCCGCGGCAGACAGGGAAGAGGTCTTCTCAGCGCAAGCCGCCTGCGCCGGGAGTTCAGTCTTTTCTCGAAGTGTACGATCGAGAGACTGACGTTGCGGGAAACGCACCCGCCCGCGCTGTTCGGTACGTTGCTTCGCGCCCGCGGCTCATGGGCGTTCCTCTTCGGCCCCCAGGCCTCCCAGGCGGAGGACCTTTGGCGAAAGCGCACCGCAGGATACGGCACCGTCACGCTCTGCTGGAATATGGCTTTACTGGTGGCTGGAAAATGAATCTCGCGGAGAGGGCAGCATGGGTAGGCCGCTTGGCCGAACGGGTGATGGACGGCGCAATGCTTTCCTTCGAAGAGGCTACAGTCCTTATCAGTTTGCCTGACGAGTCGACACCTGTACTTCTCGGTTGGGCCGATACCGTAAGAAAGCATTTTCGCGGCAAGAAGGTAGAACTCTGTGCCATCGTAAACGCCCGCGCCGGCCGGTGCTCCGAGGACTGCCGTTTCTGCGCCCAGTCCGCACGGTACCGTACCGGCGCTCCTCTTTACCCCTTGCTTCCGGAAGCGGAAATCATCGAGCGCGCCAGGGCGGCCTGGTCGGCCGGCATTCGCCGTTTTTCCCTGGTTGCCAGCGGCCGCGATCCTGGCGGCGACTTCGACAAAGTTCTCGGCGTCATCCGGAGTCTGAAAAGGGAACTGCCCCGGCTCAAGCTCTGCGCCTCCCTCGGCATCATTTCAACCGCAGAAGGCCGCGCCTTGAAAGAGGCCGGCATCGACCGCTACCACCACAACCTCGAAGCCGCAGCGAGTTTTTTTTCCGAAGTATGTACCACCCACCGTTACCTGGACAGGGTCGCCACAATACTCGCAGCGCGGGAGGCAGGGCTTGAGATCTGTGCGGGCGGCATCATCGGCCTCGGTGAAACCCCGGAACAGCGGTTGGAATTAGCCTTTGCGCTGCGTGACCTGGGGATAAACTCAATCCCGGTCAACATCCTTCACCCCATCCCCGGAACCCCGCTTGCAGCACAGACCCCGCTTCCGCCGCTGGAAATCCTCCGCACCCTGGCGGTCTTCCGCCTGGTGCTGCCGCAGGCGGTCATTCGCTACGCGGGGGGGCGCGAGCACAACCTGCGCGACGTACAAGCTCTGGGTTTAGCCGGCGGTGTTGACGGTCTCATTACCGGCGATTATCTGACAACCCGGGGCCAGGGAACTGCCAGGGACATTCAGCTCATCCGCGACCTCGGTCTTGAGATCCGGCAGGTTTAATTGCTCCCAAAAGGCTCCTTTCTAAACCATCCCACCGTGTCGTTCACTGAAAGATAATTACCAATTCACGGAGAAACGGTCTAAGAACGGGGGGTCTGGGCCGGTTTAGCGTGAAGAATGACTTAGCCTGTCCCCGGTAGAGTTAATTTGTCAACAAGTTTTTACCATTATAGGAAGGAAAAACCGGGAAGCCCGTCAAATACCTTCATGCTTGGCTTTCATAGAGAACTGCTCACCAGCCTTTGCTTAGTGAGGAGTGCCACATGCGGCAAGCCGCACAACGAAATCTGAAAATCGTTCTACGTGCGACGTTCTACGTTCTACGTTAGGAGCAGGAGACGGAGAAAGGGACTAAACCACGGATGAACCCCATTTTCATAACGTTTTGTGCCTGAGCGCAGCGAAAGGAATGGTTATAAGGATGAAAATGGGGCGAATAGACCTGTAGCCGGTTAACAAAGCTCATCGCCGCGCCCTACGGAAGAAGAACGTATTTTCAGAGAGGAGGCAGGAAAAGTGCTGATTCTGTTGCGAAATCCCGTCAGCGCTATCAAATCCTGGCTTAAAAATCCGCAGTTTTGTACAACCGGGGCACGGTTGTTTGCAACACTCGGCCTTGAAGAAGCCGCCCTTTGGTTCATAGACCGGGCACTGGAGGAGCGTCCGCAAAGAGCCGATCTACACTTGCGTGCAGGCCGCCTCTGTTTTAAACTCGGCCGGATCGACCGTGCCATATGGCACATAAAGCACGTTTGGCCTTACAACAGGTCGAACAGCGGTGTTTTTTATCTCGAAAGCGCGGCCTCTTCCCCCGAAGCTACGAGAGATCTGAAAGACCGGGGCTGGATGCTGGCCGCAATCGGAAGCCACCTCCTGTCGGCCGGTGAACCCGGGCGGGCTCTCGCCTATTTCAACCGGGCCCTTGCGACGGGTCTTAACCGCAGCACCATCTTAAACCAGAAGGGCTTGTGCCTCCTGGCGCTGGACCAGCCCGCGGAGGCGTTAAAACTGTTCCAGGATGCACGCGCCGCCGGCGGGCGGAACGTTTCCGTTCTGTTTAACATGGGGCTTGCCCTGAACCGGCTCGGGCGTTTCGCAGAAGCGTTGCGCTGTTATGAAGAAGCCCGGCGACTCGGCGCCGAAGGCGCTGATATCTTAAACAACATGGGTTTCAGCCTTTTCCATCTAAGGCGCTACGACGAGGCGACCGCCTGCTTCGAACTTGCCCGGGAACTTGACCCGCAAGACACCGTAATCGCGAACCTGTCGCTTTGCTACTTTAAGACCGGGAGAGTGACCGAAGCCATCTCCATACTGAAGGGTTTGGTAGACAGGAAGCCGGACGATCCGGTCCTGCTGAATAACCTTGCCGTATGTATGGAGGCGAGCCAGCGGCGGCAGGAAGCCCTCAGCTTGTATAAAAAAGCGGTTACTTTAAGCGGACCGGAAAAAAGCGGACCGGAAAGAAATACTTTCCTTATAAACCAGGCGGCCTGCCTCGCCGGGGCGGAACGCTTCGAGGAGGCCCTTGACCTACTGGAAGAGATTCTGAAGACCGCACCTGCGGACGCGCGGGTATGGAGCCTGAAAGCAAGCATCTTAGCGGAACTTGGACGCCAGGGCGAGGCCTGGGATTGTTACCGGAGGGCCTGGGGACTTACAGGCTGAACCGGCACTCAACTCGGGAGAGTAAACTGCTGCGTTTTCCCGTAACCGGGCGTTTTGCATCGGTTCTCCCGGAACTCTGCCTAATCCGTATAGACCCGAAGGCCTTTTTCCTTCGCCGCTTTAACCGCGCGCCGGTACTCCTCCGGTGTTATGCGCCTGTTGAGCGGTGGGAATTCCCGCGCCCGGTGGGCGGGGTGGTATTGAGACATTATGTTAACAAAGCAGTTGGGGGAAACCTCCCGGGCAAGAAAATCGACCACTTCTTCGGTGTCCGCTATGTTTTCGGGCAGAACGAGGTGCCTTACAAGAAGTCCGCGGGTGGCGATGCCGTTCTTGTCAAAACTTAAGTCCCCAACCTGCCGCTGCATCTCCTTAAGCGCCTCCTTTACGACCTCCGGGTAGTCCCCGGCACCGGAATACTTTGCCGCGGCGCCGGGGTCGGTGTACTTGAAGTCGGGCATGTAGATGTCCACCACGCCGTCTAAGAGTTTCAGCGTCTCCGGATTTTCGTAACCGCCGGTGTTGTAGACGATCGGCAAGTTGAGCCCCGAACCCATGGCTTTTACCAGCGCGGCCAGGATCTGCGGCACGAAGTGCGTGGGGCTGACCAGGTTTATGTTGTGGCACCCCAACTTTTCCAAGGACAGCATCACCCGGGCGAGCTCGCCAACGCTTACCGCCTCTCCCATACCTAAATGGCTCAGTTCATAGTTCTGGCAGAAGACGCAGTTTAAAGTGCAGTAGGCAAAAAAGATGGTCCCTGATCCGTTGCGGCCCACCAGGGGCGCCTCTTCGCCGAAGTGAGGGCCGAAGCTTGAAACGGCAGGCTCACGGCCGCCGCGGCAGGCGCCGCGCTCGCCTTTCAACCGGTTAACGGCGCAGCGGCGGGGGCAGATGTCGCAGCACCGCAACCGGCGGTAGCCCGCGGCGACCCGCCGTCTCAGCTCCTCCTCCCCCAACCGGTTATAGGCAGCCGTGAAACCCAAAGCTATATCCTCCTCCGAAAAATAAACGTTCAACCTTATACTGACCGGCCTTTAGGGGCCGTTCAACGTTCAACGTTCAACGTTCGACGTTTATAAAAGACCGAGGACAAGCTATTAAATTTTTCATTCTTATAAACACGCCTTTCGCTGCGCTCAGGCACAAAACGTTATGAAAATATTTTTCAGATTTCGTGGTGACGCTTGACAACAGCATGGGAGACTCCCTTAGGTGTGCGTACAGTGAAACAGCCTCTCTTTTATTTTATTTTATTTTATCTCACCGCCCGTCTTTTTGGCAGCCGGTTTAAAATCATCCTTCCGACCTGTGTCTAAGCAAGTGCAGCCAGCACTCAGGCGTTCCGGCACCTTTTTAGCATTTTCTGGAATGCAGATTTTGGTGATCCGGCATATGATGAAATAAGATATCAAACTAAGGAGGAACCTAAAGGTGAATCAGCAGAACACCCGTTTTATACTCAAACCGGTCCCCCCGGGCGGGCATCGGCTGCCTCCTCTGCCCTATACTTACGACGCCCTGGAACCGGTGATCAGTTCCGTTACGCTGCGCATTCACCATGACCGGCACCACCTGAGTTACGTAGAGGGACTCAACAAGGCGGAGCTTGAGCTGGTCGAAGCGCGCCGGCGAGGCGACTTTTCCCTGGTGAAACACTGGGAGCGTGAGTTAGCCTTCCACGGTTCCGGCCATATCCTGCACAGCATTTACTGGACCGTAATGACGCCGTGGGGCGGCGGGCGGCCCGGCCCGTTGTCCCACAAGCACATTTCAGGCTATTTCGGCAGTATCTCCGCTTTCCAGGAACAGTTCACAGCCGCCGCCGCGGATGTTGAGGCATCCGGGTGGGCAGTGCTCGTCTGGAACCCCGCCTGGCGCCGCCTGGAACTGCTGACCGCCGAAAAGCACCAGAACCTCACCCAGTGGGGCGGCATTCCCATCCTGGTGATCGACATCTGGGAGCATGCCTACTACCTGGACTATCAGAACCGCCGCCGGGACTACGTTAACGCTTGGTGGCAGTTGGTTAACTGGCCGGAGGTGGAGCGGCGGCTCGAGCTGGCGCTGTCAGCGGAACTCCCGCTGAATGTGGAACGCAAATAAGAAACCGGCCTAAGCCGGCATTAATCCGTGTATGGCGTCCCGGGAGGGATTCGAACCCCCGACCCGCGGCTTAGAAGGCCGCTGCTCTGTCCGCTGAGCTACCGGGACGAAATAACTACAGAGATAGACCTTTAGGGTCCGTTCAACGTACCAGCTCAATTAGCAAGATGCACGGTCTGTTTAACGTACGACGTGCAACGTTCAACGTGCAAGCTTATACTGACGGACCGCTGAAGGTCCGTTCAACGTTAAAAGAACCTTAAACTTCGAACTGACCCTAAAGTTAATCCGTCTGAGTCAAACTTCGAACTTCGAACGGACCTTTTAGGTCAATCCGTTTGAGCCTAACCTTGAACCTTGAACATTAAATGGAGCGGGTGATGGGAATCGAACCCACGTAGCCGGCTTGGAAGGCCGGTGCTCTGCCACTGAGCTACACCCGCGATTCTAAGGTCGGACGTCAGACGTTGGAGTTCGGTTAATGTTTGAGGGAATTTACGTGCAAATTCCTCTTCTCCATAAAATCGCCAGTTTAGCCAACCGCCAACAACCAACCATAACAATTATAGCCGATAGCCCGCCAAATGTCAAAGCTGCCGATACGATACCCGTTTCTTCCGATGGTGCCAGTTGGTGTTAGTGCTTATTGCCCCGAAGCGGTTTTGCCCGGCCCGGAAAAGTTTCCAGCCTACCGCCGGTAAAGCAAAAGGTGTGCCGGAAGCTACCGGTAACTTCAGCCGCTTTCCGGTGCTAAGTCTCCTTGTTTTCCAGTAAGTTCGCTAATGTTTCTCTAATTTTGGCCAGTGCCCTGGCCCGGTGGCTGACACGGTTTTTAACCTCCGGGGGAAGCTCGGCGAAGGTCTTCTGGTATTCCGGGAGATAAAACAGGGGATCGTACCCGAAACCGCCGGTGCCCCTGGGTTCGCTGAGGATGTATCCCTCGCATTTACCCTCCGCGGTCAAGACCGGCCCTCCGGGAACCGCCACCGCTATCACGCACCGGAACCGGGCGTGGCGCCTTTTTTCCGGTATACCCTCGAGGAGTTTCAACAGTTTGGCATTGTTGGCGGCGTCGTTCCTGGGCTCGCCGGCAAAACGGGCCGAGTGGACTCCCGGTGCCCCGGCGAGGCAATCGACTTCCAGACCTGAATCGTCGGCCAAAGCCACCTCCCCCGTCGCTTCCGCCGTTAACCGCGCTTTTGTCACGGCGTTTTCCTCAAAGGTTTCACCGTCTTCCTCGATCTCCGGTAAACCCTGGTAGGTGCCCGCCGAGACTATCTCCAAGCCCAAAGGGGCAAGAATCGATTCAATCTCTTTTAGCTTCCCCGGGTTTGTTGTTGCCACCACCAGCCGGCGCAATATCCATCCCTCCGATGAAAGTAGCGAGGTTTCCCAGCGCCTCTCGCTGTTTTTGAACCAGGCCGGCGATGCCCCCGGCCGCGAGGTCCAGCATCATGTTAAGTTCTTCCCGAGAAAAGGTCTCTTCTTCACCGGTGCCCTGGACTTCCACGAGTCGCCCGCTGCCGGTCATCACCACGTTCAGGTCTACAGCAGCCAGCGAATCCTCCGTGAAAGAAAGGTCGAGCAAAAGCTCTCCCCCCAGCCGCCCTGTGCTGACTGCGGCTACAAAATCATAAACCGGCAGGAAATCGAGTGCTCCTTCGTTACGGAGCCAGTCGAGAGCGTACACCAGCGCGACAAACCCACCGGTAATCGACGCGGTCCGTGTGCCGCCGTCTGCCTGTAAAACGTCGCAGTCAACGATGATGGTTCGTTCGCCAAGTGCCTCCAGGTCTACCACCGACCGCAGCGACCGACCGATGAGCCGTTGAATTTCAAGCGTCCTGCCGCTCAGACGCCCCTTGGCGGCCTCACGTATGCTCCTTGTTTCTGTCGCGCGGGGGAGCATACCGTATTCCGCGGTCACCCATCCCTTGCCGGTTCCCTTTAAAAACGGCGGGGCTTTATCGTCGATCGAGGCCGTGCAAATAATTCGTGTGTCGCCGACTTCAATCAACGCCGACCCCTCGGCGTACTTGTTATAACCCGGCACAAGCTTCACCGGCCGAAGTTCCGACGGTCCGCGCCCTTCCCTGCGCAACACGCATCCCCCCGTGTACACTAGTCTAACACTCATCCTACCATTGTGCCCCGAAAAAGGCAAGTTTGTGCATGACGGGGCGCTTTAGAAAAAAATTTTTTCAGAGGACAGGAAAAAAGCGGTTCAGGTCGAAGTTTATTTAAAACCGGCGTCGTTACAAGTTCAGGTCCGGCCCCTCGGGTCGGCATGCATTATTACCATGGAGCAGACTTCAAGACTACGGTCTGGTACTGATTACTCAGGAGTGCCCCATGCGGCAAGCCGCACAACGAAGAATGAAAAATTTAATTGCCTGTCATCGGTCTTTTATAAACATCGAACGTTGAACGTTGAACGTTGAACGGACCCTAAAGGTTTGTCAGCATAAGGTTGAACGTTTATTTTTCGGAGGAGGAGTTCCATGAGACTGCTCTTAGTAGCTTTAGTGTGTGTATTAGTTACGGCCGTCGCAGGGTGCGGCAAGAAAGCGCCGGAGCAGCCCCAGACTACAATGCCCGGCTTGGCAGGACCGATTCAGCCTACGGCTATTGATTTCGAGAGGGTCGAAGAGGTGACACTGACCAGCGACCTCGCCAGGACACTCGACAAGGACCTCCGGACGGTGTTTACAAAAGTGTTCGGTGGAGCAAAGCTTTCGCGGTTCTTTGAGATGGGGGGGCAAATGGGACAGGGAACAGGCGGAAGCCACTTCACCTATACGCTGAAACGCCAAACGAAGGCTGACGATGTGGCCGCATTAAAGAAAGAATTAGGAACCAAAGGTTACAATTTCACGGCTGAAGCGCCTCGCGACGGAATCACGACCCTTTCTTTCACAAAAAACGTCGGGGAAAAGACGTACGCCGTCACTGTCGGCATGACCCTGACCGACCAGCGGATCAGCGTGGTGGTGTTTCCATCCGGCGGGCGGTAATGTTATATTGCCGGCCGTCGCTGCTGCCTTTGGGCTGGTAGTCGAAGCCTTCTCTTCGAAGCAAGGCGAATATTTCGTCCGCCTGGTGGGCATCGGCCGCTTCCATAATGATCTTTATTTCTTCTCCCGGCTTAACCTGCGCAAGAAGCGTGCTGGCCCGGGTGATGTCTTCTTTGGTGATTACCTCGCCCAAATCGAGTATGTCCATACATGATCCCTTTCCGCTTTAATGAGGTAATGTGTTAGTCCCGTTTTTGAGTGTGGCGCAGTCTTTTCCCCGCGGTCCACATTTTATTAATATATTAATACCGTGGATTACGCTTTTTAAAACACGAGCAGGAGTGGCTCCCGGTGTTAAAAAAAGAAGGTTCTTACGCCGTCCATTCCGTGGAACGGGCACTTTCGATTCTCGAAGCTCTCGCCGCCAAACCGGAAGGAGCCGGCGTAACACAGTTAGGGAGAGAGCTCGGCCTGCACAAAAGTACGGTGCACCGGCTTCTTGCAACCTTAATGAAATACGGATTTGTCGAACAGGACGAGGGAACCGACTGTTACCGGCTCGGGATCAGGTTTTTATCAATCGGGCTGAACTTCCTGTACCAGCTTGACTTTCGCCGGGAGGTTCTGCCTTACCTGAAAGAATTAGCGGAAATTACCGGCGAGATGACCCAGTTAGGTGTGCTGGACGGAAATGAGGTACTGTACCTCGAAAGGTGCCAGTCGCAGGAAACCATCACCGTCAACCTGGGACTGAGGTTGCCGGCTCACTGTACGGCAGAGGGTAAGGTGCTGCTCGGTTATCTTCCGGAAAACCGCTTGCAAGAGTTTTTAAGAACACAGACCTTGCGGCAATATACGATCAACACCATCGTTAACCCGGAGCAGTTCAGTCTGCACATTGAGCGCGTCAGGGCACAGGGATACGCCGTCAGCGCCGAGGAATTCGCCGACAGTTTACGCGGAGTGGCGGCACCGATCCTGGACCTTAAGGGAAGGGTAGTAGCGGCAATGGGAATCGCGGGGCCGGCCAGCCGCCTCACCCTTGAGCGGATCAACAGACTTATAAACATCCTGCGCGAGTCATGTCATTCAGTATCGCTGCGTCTGGGGTACCGAAAAGGAAATGCAACCGAACAGCTTGAAAAAGAGCAAAAGCCCGAGTCCGGAAAAGGCAGGAGGTCTTGATGGAACATCCTAATCTTACCGACTACGAAGACACCTACAGGAATTTCCGCTGGGAAGAGGCAGAAGCGGGGCTGGGATTGGTATCAGGCGGCCGTTTAAACATAGCTCAGGCAGCGGTTGACGCCCAGTGCACCAAAGGGCTCCGGGATAAAACGGCGCTGCTCTTTTGGGACGGGCTCCGTGAAGAACGGTACACGTTCGGGGAACTCAGGATGCTTTCCGATAAGTTCGCACTCACCCTTAAAAACCACGGGGTCAAGGCTGGAGACAGGGTTGTCATCTTCGGTCCCTCCGCGCCGGAGTTTTACATCAGTTTTTTAGGCATAGTGAAAGCCGGAGCTGTGGCAGTGCCCGTTTTTGAAGGGTACATGGCCGGGCCGTTGACCGAAATACTACTGGATTCCGACGCGGTGGCGCTCGTGACCACCGCCGCTTTAAAGCAGCGCGTTGACAGTTCACGGCTGCCGAGACTGAAAAAAATTTTTGTGCTCGGCGCAGAGGAGGCGCAAACCGGCAGTACGGAAATAAACTGGCACAAAGCCGTCGAAGAGGCTTCCGGCAGCCTTGAGCCGGCCCTCGTGGACAGGGATGCGCCCTTTGTGCTGTTGTACACTTCGGGTTCCACCGGCAAGCCCAAGGGCGTTATCTTGTCACACGGCGGGCTGGTCCAGTACTACTACACAGGGCTTTGGGTTCTTGACCTCAAGCCGGACGATACGTACTGGTGCACCGCCGATCTCGGGTGGGTAACAGGGGTTGCCTACGGGATTCTCGCGCCCTGGCTTAACGGCGTTACGACTACAGTTTACGGCGGCCTCTTCAGCCCCCAGCGCTGGTACTACTTCCTTGAACGCTACGGGGTTACAGTCTGGTATACCACCCCAAGCGCACTCCGCCTGTTAATGATAAGCGGCAGCGACATCACACAGCACTTTATGTTAAGCAGCCTCCGGCACATCCTGAGTGTGGGCGAACCACTAAACCCGGCCACCATCCGCTGGACCCGAGCGGTTTTCGGCCTGGAAGTTTATGACACGTGGTTCATGACCGAGACCGGGGGGCATATCATCGCCAACTTCCGCGCCCTTCCGGTGAAACCGGGCTCGATGGGGAAACCCGTTCCGGGGATAAAAGTAGCGGTTATCGACACCGACGGGCGGGAAGTCGGACCTATGCAGATGGGTCAATTGGCCATCCGCCCCCCTTGGCCGGCAATGCTGCGGGGCATCTGGCTCGACCAGGAAAGATACGACGAGTACTTCCGGACCGCTCCCTGGTACCTTAGCGGGGACCTGGTTTACCGGGATAAGGACGGGTACTACTGGTACCAGGGGCGGATAGACGACATGATTAAGGTAGGGGAGCGACGCGTGGGGCCCGCCGAGGTGGAGAGTATCCTTATGCAACACCCCGCGGTTTTCGAGGCAGGGGTGATAGGGAAGCCGGATCTCCTGCGCGGCGAAACGCTAAAGGCCTTCCTCGTCCTCAGACCGGAGTACCAATGGTCAACCAAGTTGCGGGCAGAACTGCAGCGTTTTGTAAAAAACAACCTCGCTGAGCACATGGTACCCCATGAGTTCGAGGTCTGTACCTTCCTCCCGCGCACCAGAACCGGGAAGCTCTTGAGGCGGGCGCTTAAGGCGTGGGAGGTCGGGCTGCCGGAAGGCGAACAGGTGGAGTAGCGGGCAGGTTACACCTGTCCTCCGGTTGCAAGGCTGTTTTTTACCCCCGGTGTTGCTGCTTTCCTTCGACACCAGTATGGAGGACCTTTGCTCACCAATCGAAGTGGGAGCCATCATACAATCTTCAAATCGATAGGACGTCATGCCGCGCCCATCAGCGCCGCAAACGCTGTGCCTGCCTGCTCCGGTCTACGATCCCATCGTCTAACCGTACCGCACTGAAAAACGGGACGTTCGGCAACGCTCTGTTTTTATTCGGCGCCCGGCACCAAGCATATGTCACCAACGGGTCGGCGGGGTTCGAGCCTTACCCTAACCAAGAACCGGTTCTGTTTTTTACAGCAAGCTTAAAAGAGCGTCGGTCATGAACCACCCCTCCGAAAATAGTACTTCTTTCGGTGGGGCGCGGCGATGAGCTTCACCCTGCTTCGTCAGGCTCGCCGGCCGAATCCTCACGTACTTCTATGTACGCTCCGGCCGTTTGAGAGGTGGGATGTGTTAGGTTAGAGGCGAGATTCCTAAGGGAGAAATTCGCACAGCGAATTTCTTCGAGAATCCCACTTCCAACTTCGCACTTCTCACTTCCCAATTGCTCGCTCCTCACCGCGTTTCGTTTATGTTATACTGCCGCCCTTAAGTAACAAGCTTACGGGTCCATATTTTCATTCCCGGTAGCGCGACTTTATCGTTGTAAATGACCCCTGTATTGACCGACTCACCGGCATCCTGCAAGAAGCCCCGGGTTTCCGGGTTTCGCGGCCTCTCAGGGTCACCCGGTTTTGCCGCCTCTCTGGCATATAGTTCCGCATTATGAAACGATAATTCAGTTTTCCGGTTGGGGATGTTTTTCTACCTTTCGCCGTTGTGCTGCTACATTTGGTGGCGATTTGCTTCCTCCTTAGCTGCTTGAGGTTTTACATTAGTGGTACATAGTTCCACATAACGGTACAACTACAAGGGGAGGATGAGCGTGGCCAAAGAAGCACCAACTATCGATACGCTGCTCGAGGAGGAAAGAATATTCTATCCACCGGAAGACTTCGTCAAGCAGGCAAACGTAAAGGGAAAGGAGATCTATGCGGAAGCCCGGGCGAATTCCAGGTTGTACTGGGCCATGCAGGCGGAACGCCTGGAGTGGTTCAAGAAATGGGACAAGGTTTTAGAATGGAACTTTCCTTTCGCTAAGTGGTTCGTTAACGGAAAACTGAACGCCAGTTACAACTGTGTCGACCGGCACCTGAAGACCTGGCGCCGGAACAAGGCTGCCATCATTTTCGAAGGCGAACCGGGGGATTCCCGTACCCTTACCTATTGGGACCTGTACCGCGAGGTAACAAAATTCGCCAATGTATTGAAGGGGTTAGGTGTTAAAACCGGCGACCGGGTGGCGATTTACCTGCCGATGATACCCGAACTTGCCGTCGCTATGCTGGCCTGCGCCCGGATCGGAGCCCCGCACAGCGTGGTCTTCGGCGGTTTCAGTGCGGAAGCATTGCGTGACCGGATAAACGACGCGGGGGCAAAAGTGCTCATTACCGCTGACGGCGGCTGGCGGCGGGGGAGGAACGTCCCGCTGAAAAAGAATGCCGACGAAGCGCTTGAACAGACCCCGAGCATTGAAAAGGTTATCGTGGTCCAGCGTACCAACCGGGAAATCAGCATGCATCCTGAACGCGACCTCTGGTACCACGAGGCGATGGCCGGTGCACCGATCGGCTGTCCGGCCGAAGAGCTTGACAGCGAGCACATGCTGTTCATCCTTTATACAAGCGGTACAACGGGCAAGCCCAAGGGAGTCGTTCATACTACGGGCGGCTACATGGTCGGCGTCAGCACCACCCACCACATGGTTTTTGACATCAAGGACAGTGACGTTTATTGGTGTACCGCCGACATCGGCTGGATAACCGGCCACAGCTATGTGCTGTACGGGCCCCTGGCAAACGGGGCGACCACGCTCATGTACGAAGGTGCACCGGACTGGCCCGCGCAGGACCGGTTTTGGGAAATAATAGAAAAGTATGGTGTCACCGTTTTTTATACGGCACCGACGGCCATCCGGGCTTTCATGAAGTGGGGACGCTCCTGGCCGGCCAAACACGACCTCTCGACCTTAAGGCTGCTCGGAACGGTGGGCGAACCCATCAACCCCGAGGCCTGGATGTGGTACTACGAAAACATAGGCGGTAAACGCTGCCCGATAGTGGATACTTGGTGGCAGACGGAAACCGGGATGATTATGATCAGCCCGCTGCCGGGGATAACACCTTTGAAACCAGGTTCTGCAACCGTGCCGCTGCCGGGTATTGAGGCAGAGGTAGTAGACCAGGAGGGCAAACCGGTGCTTCTCGGCCAAGGGGGACTCCTCGTAATCAAAGAGCCCTGGCCGGCGATGCTCCGAACGATTTACGGCGACGACCAGCGGTACATCGACACCTATTGGGCAAAGTTCAAGGAGAAAGGCTACTACTTCGCGGGCGACGGCGCAAAGCGCGACTACCACAACTACTACTGGATGCTCGGCCGCGTAGACGACGTGATTAATGTCGCCGGGCACCGCCTCAGCACAATGGAGTTGGAGAGCGCGCTGGTCGACCACCCGTCGGTGGCGGAGGCGGCGGTTATCGGAAAATACCACGAGCTGAAAGGCCAGGCGGTAGCGGCGTTTGTGACTCTAAAGGCGCGGGCCTTCCAGGAACTCAAATCGGCCAAAAAGAGCTTCAAGGAGATCGAAAATGAACTTAAGGCGCACGTCGGCAAAAAAATCGGGGCGATCGCACGGCCGGACGATGTATTCCTCACCGCCGAGCTACCGAAAACACGCAGCGGCAAAATAATGCGCCGCTTGTTGCGGGACATCGCGGAGGGCAGGGTTTTAGGGGATACGACGACGCTGGCAGATCCCGCCGTTATTACGGAATTGAAACAAAAATACGAATCACGGGAAGCATAGCGCGCAGCCTGCACCGGTTCGTCCCGGCCGGTTGTATCGAGCGTCACGGTTTTAAAAATCTTCCGAAAACAGTACGGCCACAGTTTAAGACCATACAAAGGGTCCCGGCAATAAAACAGATTTAATTTTAGGAGGGGATGTTATGGGTCAATCGAAAAAGCCTGTTGAGGAGTCGCATGAATTCAAAGAACTCGTCACTACCAGGTGGGTTGTGGCCGGTACATTGACGCTCCTCGTATTTATCACCTACTACGGGTTCATCCTTATGGTCGGTCTCTCGAGGGAAACCCTTGCCAGGAAGATCGGCGAAGCCACCACTCTCGGGATCCCGCTGGCCGTTCTTGTAATAGTTATTTCTTTCCTTCTGACCCTTGTGTACATCGTGTGGGCGAATACCGGATATGACAAAAGGGTCGCTGCACTTACCAGAATGCTCGATAAGAGATAGAAAGGGGCAGACGTAAGCATGAAAACTTCCTTGGGAGAACCGACTACTTCGGGTATAGCTTTCTTTCTTGTCTTCGTTTGTGTTTCTCTGTTAATAACTTACTGGGCGGCAAGAAGGACAAGGACCACCACTGAGTATTATGCCGCCGCACGGAGCATTACCGCGTTTCAAAACGGCCTTGCTCTCGCGGGCGACTACATGAGTGCGGCATCGTTCTTAGGCATTGCGGGTCTTGTGGCGCTCAGCGGGTTCGACGGAATGATTTACGCTACGGGGTGGCTGGTCGGGTGGCCGGTCTTGCTTTTCCTCGTCGCGGAACCGTTGCGGAACTTAGGAAAGTTCACCTTCGCGGATGTTGTGGCCTATCGCTTGCGCCAGCGGCCGATCCGAATTGCGGCAGCGATCGGCAGCATCCTTACCGTCCTGTTTTATACCATTGCGCAGATGGTCGGAGCCGGGAACCTCATCAAGCTCATGTTCGGGCTCTCTTACGAAACAGCGGTGATAATCGTCGGTGTTGTAATGCTCATCTACGTGCTTTTCGGCGGGATGATCGCCACCACGTGGGTGCAGATAATCAAAGCCTGCTTGCTGCTCGGCGGCGTTACGCTCCTCATGATCCTGACTATGGCACAGTTCGATTTCAGCCCCGGGGTACTTTACAGCAAGGTGGCGTCGACATACAGCCAGGCCTCGCTCGAGCCGGGAAAACTGATCACTGACCCGCTTGACGCGATTTCTCTCGGCCTGGCGCTTATGTTCGGGCTCCTCGGCCTGCCGCACATCCTGATGCGTTTTTACACGGTCCCCGACGCCAAGGAGGCACGCAAGTCGGTCGGCTGGGCCACCGGTTTTATCGGGTATTTCTACTGCATCATCCCGCTGGTCGGGTTCGGCGCGTCGGTGCTGGTAGGCCGCGAGCTCATCGCGAGCGTCGACAAGGGCGGGAACATGGCAGCGCTTCTTCTCTCCGAGCTGTTAGCAGGTACACCCTTCCTGGGATTCGTCGCAGCGGTGGCCTTCGCCACCATCTTAGCGGTTGTCGCGGGCCTAACCCTCGCCGGAGCCTCCGCACTCTCACATGATATCTATGTAAACGTGGTTAAGGGCGGCCACGCTACTGAATGGGAGCAGGTTAAGGTAGCCAGGATTGCAACCGTGATCGTCGGCCTCCTGGCCATCATCCTCGGTATCGTATTCAAAGGACAAAACGTCGCCTTTATGGTAGGGCTCGCGTTCGCCGTCGCCTGCAGCGCCAACTTCCCGGCATTGCTGCTGTCGATCACCTGGAAGAAGCTCACCACCGCAGGCGCAACCGCTTCGATTGTTGTTGGGGCTGTGTTGGCCACCGTGTTGATTATCTTAAGCCCCACGGTCTGGGTTGACGTATTCAAAAACCAGGCCGCTGTTTTTCCGCTCAAGAACCCGGCTATCGTATCGATGACGGCGAGTTTCGTGACCGCATTTGTGGTTTCGCTCGTTTCAAGGGAAAAAGAGGCGGAACAAAAGTTCGGCGACCAGCGTACGAGGACCTACCTGGCCTTGGGGGCGGAATAAAGGCGTGCCTCCGGCTTTCAGGGTTGACTTTCCGTGCCGGGCCCATACCCTCGGCGGGCCCGGCACTTTCAATTAAGCCGCCGTTCGGGGGGAACTATCCGTGGAATCGGTAATCACACTGGTGCAGAAAACACCTCCTTTTTCGGAACTCAGCAAGCAGGATATCGAAAAACACGCCGGCGAATTCGCGGTCCGTCTGTACCCGAAGGGGACTTATGTTTTCCGGCAGGGTGAACCTTCGCAGGAGGTACTGTTTATCGTGGTCGAGGGTCTGGTGGAAATCATACTTTCTACCGACACCGGTGAGGAAAGAGTGGTGAGCCTGCGCCTTCCCTCGGAGTTTTTCGGAGAGACGGTCTTTTTTTCTACCGACACTTATCCCGCTTCCACCAGGGCGGCCGAGGATACACGCTGCCTCCTCGTTTCCCGGCGGTGTTTCGAAGAGTTAATGGTTACCAATCCAGGATTTGCCGGGTATTTCAGCAAGATGCTCGCCGAACGGATGCGGCACCTGTGGGACGGAGTTATCCGGGAGCAGTGCCTCATTGGGGGACAGGAGCCCGAGCGGCCGTATCGCAAGCGGCTTTACGAAATAATGAGCACACCGGTGATCACCTGTTTCGAAGAAAACACGGTGAAGGAGGTGGCACAGCTTCTGAGCACCCGCCAGGTCAGCTCCGTGGTGGTGGTTGACCGCAGCGGGGACCCGGCGGGGATCGTTACGGAGAAAGACCTGGTGAAGAAGGTCCTGGCACTGGACCATGCCGGCCTGCAAGAGCTCCGCGCGGGAGAGATCATGGAACCAAACCCCATTATCCTGCCGCCGACCGCGCTCTTTCAGGAAGCACTGTTAGCCATGGTGCAGCGGCAGTTGAAGCACGTCATCGTGGTTGACCGCGGCCTGGTAAGGGGAATGGTGACTCTTGCCGACCTGGTGCGCACCCAGAATGTTGACGCCCTGAGCGCCGTGAATGCCATCGAACGCTCACGGGACCTCAAGGCGCTTGAAGCAGCCGTGCAGCAGGTGGATCGCCTGGTTTTCGGGCTGGTTTCCGGCCAAGCCTCGGCGGCGGAAACCGGCGTCCTGGTCTCAGAGCTTTACGACAGGCTCACGACGCGCCTGCTCTCGCTGGCGGAGGACGAACTGTACGCGGAAGGCAAGGGCCACGCCCCTTGCGGGTACTGCTGGCTGACGATGGGAAGTAGCGGGCGGCGCGAGCAAATACTGCGGACGGATCTTGACAACGCCATGGTTTACGAGACCCCGCCGCCGGAACAAGAGGCTTCCTTCAAGGAGTATTTCCTCGCGTTGGGAGAAAAGGTGGTCCAGGGTCTTATTCACCTGGGTTTTGCACCCTGTAAGGGAAAAGTAATGGCTAACAATCCCGCCTGGTGCAACTCGCTAAATGAGTGGCTGCGCACGGTCCGCCTGTGGATGATGGAGCCGGACGGCAACTTGCTCAGGCGGATGACCATCTTCTTTGACTTCCGCCCGGTATCGGGCCGTTTTGCGCTTGCCGAAACGCTGCGGGAATCAATCACGCGGTGGTTGACCGACCAGCCGGTGGTCCTCCATTTCCTGGCGCGGGACGCGCTGTCCAACAGGATACCCCTCAACCCCTTCAAACAGGTCGTTACAGAGAAAACAGGGCTCCACAAGGACGAACTCGACATCAAACGCTCCGTGCTGATCCATTTCGTGGACTGCATCCGCCTTTTCGCCCTGCGCGAAGGTATACAGGCAACTTCGACGTTTGAACGTTTAAAGGAACTGGTGAACCGGAACGTCTTTAGTGAAGAGGATGCCGAGGCCTTCGGCTTAGCTTACGACAGCATGCTGGTGCTGAGGCTGCGGGAAAACCTCCGGCGCTTGAGCGGCGGGCAGGAACCGAGTAACTACATAAATCCCCGCCGGCTGAGCCGCCGGGAGCTTAACGCATTGCGGGATACGCTTTCGGTCGCCTCCCGGTTGCAGTACCTGACGGGAGTGAGTTTCCGCGTAAACTGAACAACCGGACCAAACCTGCTACCACCCGGGGTGAGACGAATGCCGCAGCATCTGATCCGTATGTTTCGTGGTTTTACCGTTAAACTAAGCGGCATAAGAGAAAGCGGATTTCTGCCGGTGCTCGTTCGGGAGCTGAACAGGCGCCGGGACGCAGACGTTCTGCTCGCCGATCAGGTTTACACGGCTTTTGACCTTGAAACCACCGGCCTATATCCTTTTGCGGGGGACCGGATTATCTCGCTCGGCGCTGCAATGCTTGAAGCAGGGAGGATTTCCGCAAGCTACGAGCAGTTTGTCAACCCCGGGCGCCCGCTGTCCCGGTTCATCACAGAACTCACCGGGATTAATGACTCAGATGTAGCAGAAGCCCCTGCAGTGGAAGAAGTTCTTCCCGCATTCATCGCGTTTTTGACCAAAGGCATCCCCGTCGGTTTCAACGTCGACTTTGATCTTTCATTCCTTAATTTAGTCCTGCGCTTTGCCGCCGGGGTTAAAATCAACCGGTCGGCGGCGATTGACGTCTTAGCTGTTGTCCGGGCGCTTAACCCCACCTGGCAGCACTGCCTCCTTGACGACGCGGCCGCATTTTACGGTGTGCCGGTCGACGGCCGGCATTCCGCACGCGGGGATGCGGTGATTCACGCCCGGCTCTTCTGGCGCCTTGTCCCGGTCCTGGCCGGACGCGGCATTTACACGCTCAAAGATCTGCGGGGATACCTGCAATACCGGGGGCTTTTGTAAACGGCGGATTAAAAAAGCCTCATCGCCGCGCCCCACAGAAGAAGAACGCATTCTCGGAGGAGGATGAAGCAAAGAGATGTCCATCACGAAAGGACTGCAGGGTAAGGCACATATGGTGGTGCGGAAAGAGGATACGGCGCTGATGCAGGGCAGCGGTACGGTCCGGGTGCTCTCCACGCCGCGGCTCCTCGCGCTGATGGAAGCCGCAGCGGTGGCCGCGCTGAACGGTTCACTGCGCGCAGGGCAAACGTCTGTCGGGACGAAGGTGGAAATCGAGCACACCGCAGCAACGCCCGTAGGGATGGAAGTCTTTGCGAAAGCGGAACTGGTCGAAATCGACGGACGTCGCCTCGTCTTCGCCGTCGAAGCGTATGATGCGGCAGGAACCGTAGGGAGGGGCCGCCACGAACGTTTTTTAGTAGATGAGGACCGGTTTTTAGAGCGGGCTGAACAAAAAAGGGCCAAGCGGTAAACGCGCTCGCGTAAAACGGTTGACAGAAATGCTCCGCGGATTTAGATTTTAGGTATGACCTTAACCCCTGCCGGATAAATGTGAAAGAGTTTAATACCGGGAGGGCTTTTTATTACCGGTTAAAAGGGCCGCCGGAAAGGCGCCGCAGCAGCAGCTTCAGCCGGAGTTCTTGGTTTATACTCGGAGGAAGCGATTACAGTTAAGAGCAAGGAGGCTTGCTTGTGGGTTTGACAGAGGCGATAGTCTTGGGGATCGTCCAGGGTTTAGGCGAATTTCTGCCGATATCAAGCTCGGCACACCTGGTGCTCACCCCCTGGCTCTTCGGCTGGCGTGATCCAGGCCTGGCTTTTGACGTGGCACTCCACCTGGGCACCCTCGCGGCGGTGGTGGCTTACTTCTGGCGCGACTGGCTTAACCTGGCGCAAAACGGCCTGAAGGGAGTAAAAAATCGCGAAGGCCGGCTCTTTTGGTACCTGATGGCAGCCACCATTCCAGGTGCTTTAGCCGGTTTAGCCCTCGAGCAGTATGCAGAGACCGTCTTCCGGGCACCGCTGCTCGTGGGAGTAATGCTCATTCTGATGGGTATAGTATTGTACACGGCCGACCACTTGGGTCAGCGGAAACGCGGCATCTGGCAGGTCGGGTGGCGCGAAGCGATTCTGATCGGGATTTCTCAGGCATTCGCAATCATCCCCGGCGTCTCGCGCTCCGGGGCGACCATCTCGGCGGCCCGGTTCCTCGGGCTCGACCGTGAGGCGGCAACCCGGTTCTCGTTCCTGCTCTCCACACCGATTATCTTAGGGGCCGGGGTATTCAGCCTTAAGGATATCAGCGCCGGCGACCTGACGCTCGCCTTCTGGGCCGGTGTAGCCGTTTCAGCAATCACGGGGTTTGCGGCGATCGCTTTTCTGCTGCGCTTTGTAATCACCAAGAACTTCAACCTCTTCGTCTGGTACCGCGGGCTCCTCGGCTTGGTCGTAATTCTCCTGGCGCTGGCACGCTGAGAAGAGTTGTGCCGCTGTCCCGAAAGCCGGCTCTTTTGCAAACTCCTGTAAAAAAATAAAAACGCCGTGCCTCAGGGAAGCAGGCAGGCGCTTTTCAAAAGGCGGGGTCGGAAAATCCGCCTTTAGTGCAGCTTCTTGTCTCCCCATATCCTTTGGATTCGAGTTTCTTCCGGCGAGTCCTGACTGTAAAGCTCCTCCGGCGCCAGCGCGAAACCCGCCACCTTTTCACTGATATATATCGGGGTTACGGTCCTGAGTGCCAGCGCAACAGCGTCACTTGGCCTGGAATCGATGACAACTTCCTCATTATTAATCTTTAAATGGAGTTCCGCGTAATAAGTACCATCGCGGACGTCATTGATTATAACGCTTGCCACCCTGGCACCGGCCTGCTCGCAGATCGCTTTAAGCAAGTCGTGAGTGAGCGGCCGCCCGAGGTTCGTGCCTTCCAGCGCCAAAGCGATCGAATGCGCTTCAAACGGCCCGATCCAAATAGGGAGCATCCGGTGTTCCGCTTCATCGGAAAGCAGAAGTACGGGGTTCATCGCCACGTCGAAAGCAATTTCCTTAACTTTAACAGGAATCAACTGCCTCACCTCCCGGATGTGGTTATATTAATTCTATTCGACCCAACCCGGTAAGGTTTCCTGCTTTCAATCAGTCAAAAATATCAAAAATTTCACCCAGCAGAGATTTATGTTTCTTCTTATGGGGTTTACCATGGGAATAATACGGATCCTTGTACTCCGGCCTCCTGTCCCCGTACTCGTGTTCATACCCGGAGGGCTCAAGCGACATCAAGCGGTCGAGTTCCCCCCTGTCGAGCCAGATACCTTTGCACTCGGGGCATACATCAATCTTAACCCCGCGCCTTTCTACCTCTTTCATCTGCACATCGCAAAGCGGGCAGCGCAACTTTAGATCATCCTTTCATCAGACAGAATTTGTTATTAATTGTATCCCTTTTAGAGTTAATATGTAAATAGACTATGGAATTTATGTTAATTATTTCAGGGAGTTCTTCCCTTCCACCCGACTGCAAAACGGTGCATGAAAGTAAGGGGAAACGAACAGGCCCGTAGCCATCTGAAAACAGTTCTAAGTTCGCCAAGCGGACTTGGTTTAAGGTCAGTTCGAAGTTCGAGGTTAAAAAGCCAAGGTACATGGACACGGTGCAACCGTAACAAGCCCGTTTCCTGTCGGCGTGCGGACACGCACAGGCAGGTCATTTTCGGCTGGTGACGTCGCAGGTGTCATGAGAATCCTTCAAAGAAAAAAACGCAGATAAGACCGCGTCATTTACACCGAACCTTCACGCTGCGGGGTTTTCAGGGGTTCATCGTCGAGCGGGGTATTACTGCTTATCCTCCCTGCCTCCGGCCCTGACCGGGTACGTGATAATCCGTCTCTCCCAGGTGCGCAGCGTTAACTTGCCGGGCCTCTTGTCGAGAACATACGCAGGCGTAACCGGGGTCTTCCCGTACCCGCCCGGAGCATTGATAATGTACGTCGGTACCGCCAGGCCGGAGGTATAGCCGCGCAGTTGGTCCATAATCCGCAGCCCCTCCTCTACTGTGGTTATGAAGTGGCCGGTGCCCCGGACATCCTTCGCGTGAAAAAGGTAGTACGGCCGTACCCGGATCTTCAGCAGTTCCTGGTTCAGCTTACGCATTACGAAGGGGTCGTTGTTTACGTTCCGCAAGAGCACGGCCTGGTTCCCGAGAACCACTCCTGCACGGATCAAGCGGTCGCAGGCACGCGCCGCCTCCCCGGTGACCTCCAGAGGGTGGTTGAACTGCGTATTGATGTAAATCGGCGGGTACTTGGACAGCACAGTGCATAACTCGTCGGTTATTCGTTGCGGCAGCGTTACCGGGGTCCGGGTGCCAAGACGTTTAACCTCCACATGGGGGATCCTGTGCAGCTCCCCAAGTATCCAGTCGAGCTGTTTATCGGATAAGAGTAAGGCATCCCCCCCGGTGACCAGGACGTCCCTGATCTCTGAATTCGCCCGGATGTAGTCTAAGGCGGCTTCCAATACCGGCTGCGGTTTATGGCGGTCAACCTCACCGATGTTGCGGCGGCGCTGGCAGTGGCGGCAGTACATCGCGCAGATGTTGGTTACATTGATGATCAGACGGTCGGGGTAGCGCCGGGTGATCCCCGGGGCGGGTGAAGTCATCTCCTCCGCCATCGGGTCAAGACTGCCGCCGCAATCCAGCAATTCTTCCGGCGACGGCACAGCCTGGCGCCAGACCGCGCTGCCGGGACCCCCCGCGGCCACAAGCGCAGCGTAGTAAGGCGAGACCGCCCAGCGGTAGCGTTCGGCTACCCTGTTTACACCCTCAAGATCCGCCGGCATTACTTCCGCTATTTGTGCCAGCAGCTCGACGCTGCTTATCCGGTTGCGCATCTGCCAGTGCCAGTCGTCCCAATCGGAAGCGGATGCACCTAACACATTCATTACTCTTTCCTTGCAGCGCGCAATCCTGTCTGCCCAACCGAAACCGGAAGGTATCGAGTCGCGGACGGCGAGGTAATCGGCAATCCGGTTCTTCAGCTCTGCTGCCCTCTTAAGCGCCGCCAGGTGTTTTTCCTCAGGCGTCAGTGTATCAGCATTGTAAAAACCAGGCATGGTCACCGATATACCCCTCCCCTGAAAATAGTACTTCTTTCGATGGGCGTGGCGATGAGCTTCACCCTGCTTCGTCAGGCTCGCCGGTCATTTGAGAGGTGGGTCTATTCGCCCCATTTTCATCCTTCGTTATGCGGCTCGCCGCATGCGGCGCTCCTGACAAAGCGAACGCTCCGGAGTTCTCTCCGGAGCGCGAAGAATTCAATACTTACCTTACTTTCCGGTAAGGACATCTTTCCACGCTTACGAGGTTAGCTGACGGGTTCGGGTCGAAAGCTAACCCTACCCAGCACCCGGTCTCCGTGGCGCGAGCACCGTGTGCTGCGATTCACCCCTAAAAACGGGTCCCCCGCTTCTCCATTGAGAACTCAGCGATTATTTAATTACTTAAATATTAGCGTAAAACTGCAACTTTGTCAAGACCTGCTATTCCGCCAGTGGTTCCCTTAAAACGCTGATCACGGTTCCCATCCACCAATATATCTGCACTGGTTAACTCCTCTTGCTAATATGGGAACAAAAATTTTGCTCCGCTATTAATACCTGAAATACCCTAAAACTTGCATCCTATTAAAATCATGGTATGCTTTTGTTTTAAAAGATGCTTGAGCGAGGGAGTTGACTTGGTTTCCGAAAAACCGCTAACCGGAAAGGTGGCGCTGGTCACCGGCTCCTCCCGGGGCATCGGCGCGGCCGTCGCCCGCGAACTCGCGCGGCACGGCGCAAGCGTCGCCGTAAACTACCGGAACTCGGCGCAGGAAGCTGAAGCCGTGGCAGACGCCTGCAGAAAGCAGGGTGTGAACGCCGGAACCTTTTGGGCCGACATCGCTTCGCCGGAGGCCGTCGCAAAACTGTTCGCCGCAGTCGAACAGGCCCTCGGCCCCGTGGAAATCCTGGTCAATAACGCCGGTGTGGGCCTCCGCCGGCTCGTGGTCGAAACGGCGGACGGCGAGTGGGAAAGGCTTATCGCCGTCAACCTTTCGGGCGCATTCTATTGCTGCCGCCGGGCGCTTAAAACCATGATCGGCCGCCGCTGGGGCCGCATAATCAACGTCGCCTCCGTATTCGGCCTCACCGGCGCCGCTTACGAAGCCGCCTACGCCGCCGCCAAGGGCGGCCTGATCGCGTTCACCAAGTCCCTGGCCCGTGAAGTGGGCAGCGCCGGAATCACCGTAAACGCAGTCGCTCCGGGACCGGTAGAAACCGATATGCTCCGCGAGGGGCTGACCCCGGAAGAATTAGCTCAATTGGCAGAAAAGATCCCCTCCGGCCGCTTGGGGAAACCGGAGGATGTCGCCGGCACCTGCGTTTTCTTGGCTTCACCAGCTGCCTCTTTTATCAACGGCCAGGTATTGTGTCTCGACGGAGGCTGGATACTGTAAAAGTAAAGAAGAGACCCTTGCCGACCTCCTGACCTGGTGGCGGGAAAAGCCGGCACCAAAAAGATTGCCTTGACATCCCCCTCGGTAACCATATAATGAAAAGTAAGGAACAAGGAAACAAGGACAGAGGTGAATAGCGGTGTCCGAACCGGCATCGAGGATTGTTCGAGTAACAAGCAAACGGCAGTTCACTATTCCCAAGATATACTTCGAAAAACTGCGGCTGGGCGATAAGGCAAAGTGTTACTTGGAGGGAAATCGTTTGGTCATTGAACCGGTGCTGGAAGATTCTTTCTGGGATTTCTCTACGGATATTTTACGGTCGTTAATCGCCGAAGGCTACGCAGGAGAAGCCCTGATAGCAGAGTTCGAGGCAAGAAAAAAGAAAACCGTCCAGGCGTTCGGTCGGATGATTGAAGAAGCCCGGGAGGAAGCAGAAGCAGGAAAAGGTAAGCCGGCGGGGTTGGTTTTTGACGAACTGCTCGGTGGAGAAAATGTATAAAGCAATTCTCCTACCACGGGCAGAAAAACAGTTGCGCAAGGTTAAAGACCGCCAGTTAGTGCAGAAGTTTCGGGAATGCCTTACAGAGATATGCGAAGAACCCTTCCGCCGAAGCAAGGTTGGAGACTTACAGGGAGTCTGGGCACACGGTTTCTCCCATCAGGGCGTGAGCTACCGAATAGCGTATTTTATCGACCGGGAAAAACAGACGGTTTATGTTATCGGCTTGGGTTCTCACGAAGGCTTTTGGGGGAAATAAAGCGATACTTAAAGTAATTCGAACAAGGAACATAATTCCCGTAAGGAGGTGAAGAGTATGAGCCTGTCGCTTCAAGAAACCGCCTCGACCATAGAGAAAACCTGCACCTACGAAGATTACCGCAAGCTCCCCGAAGGGGCGCCTTACCAGTTGATAGGGGGGGAGTTCGTCTTGACGCCCGCACCGGGTACTTATCACCAGATTATTGCTATGAGACTCGGAGTCCAGATGGTAAACTTTGTCTCCAGCGAAGAGCGCGGGATTGTGCTCTTTGCGCCGGTAGATGTTTACTTAGAGGAAACGGAAACCTACCAGCCGGATATCATCTTCATTGCCCGGGAAAGAATGGAGATCATCGAGCCGGCACGCGTTAACGGCGCCCCGGACCTGGTGGTGGAGATCCTTTCCCCGGCCACGGCCTATTACGATCTGCGCAAAAAGTATAAGGTCTATGAAAAGTCAGGCGTTAAAGAATACTGGATCGTTGACCCGGAAGAAAAATCCGTGCAAGTTTTTGTTTTAACAGATGGAAAGTTTGCCCTCGATCAGGATGTGGCAGGCCAGGGCGCAGTTTCCTCCCGTCTGCTCGAAGGGTTCACCGTTTCCCTCGAAAGCATCTTTAAGGTTTAGGCGTTTAGTGCGCCAACTAATCGACATGGAAGTCCTTCATGGAATACTATATAAAAAAATACCGGCGGCCTCCAAACCTCCTCCATCATCAGGGATCTTTTTCCGCGTGACTAAGAAGCCGCAGCACCCCGGTGAATTAATTATCTGTTACAACCGTCTATCGTATCGAAAACCACTCCGCTGCCCGCCTGAGCGCAACTGCAAAAGCAAACGTTCTGAGGGCCGTACCGTTACTGCAGCAGCCGCCGGGCCGCGGCAGCCGGCAATCAGCCCTTCGCGGAGTGCCGCCGCCAACGGCTCGTGTGCCCAAAACCCGGTTCGTTCGTATATGAGAATAGCGCCCGTACTGCCGCGCCACAGTTTTCCTGCGTGCAAACAAAATACCAGGCCCCTCCCGGCAGGAAAAACTCAGGGCGGCGGCGAAATTTCCGTCTCATATTGATAACAGGTGATATATATCGTGTGGCAGCAGATTAAAGAGATATACCTTTACCGGGAAATGCTCCGCAATTTAGTCTCCAAAGAACTCCGCGCCCGGTATAAGGGGTCGGTACTCGGATTTTTTTGGACCTTCGCCAACCCGCTGCTGATGCTTATTGTTTACAGCGTAGTTTTCTCCTTCGTAATGCGGATTCAAGTCGAAAACTACGCAATGTTCTTGTTTGTAGCACTGCTCCCCTGGAACTACCTTGCCCAATCCACGGTCCAGAGCGCGGCAAGTCTTGTCCAAAACCATGGACTAATCAAAAAAATATATTTCCCCCGGGCAGTGTTGCCGCTTTCCATAGTCTTCGCCAACCTGACGAACTACGCCCTGGGGCTTTTTGTGCTGGTCCCGGCACTTCTCTTTTTTCACATCAAGCTCACGCCGGCACTCTTAGCCTTCCCGGCTATAGTCGTCCTGCAGACCCTTCTGGTTGTTTCCGTGGGATTGCTTATCGCCGTCGCCACCGTATACTTCCGGGATCTTGAACATATCACAAACATCCTGATCACGGTCTGGTTCTTCCTGACCCCGGTACTTTACCCGGCGGATCTCGTCCCGGAACGCTTCAGGTCTGCCTACCTGCTGAACCCGGCCGCCGTTCTGGTGGACTCCTACAGGGCGATCTTCTTTTACGGTCGCTGGCCGGACTGGAATTCCCTGGCACAACTGGCACCGGTGCTGCTCGCGCTGCTCCTTATCAGTTTCGTAATTTTCGAACGCCTGCAGCGGGCGGTCGCAGAGGAGATATAAACCCGCCCCCGGCTCAAATCAAGAAATTCTGCCGGCCCCGGGAATATGATAAAATATCTTCAGCCAGGCATCTTTTCCGGTAATTGTAGAACAAGATGAAACCGGAATGTTTATAGCCACTTACCCCATATTTACGGGGTGTTACAGCCAAGGTCACACTCTCGATGAAACCTTAGCGAATATTTAAGGAAGCCATCCTTCTTTGCTGCTATGTATCGCTTGATCCAGGAGGAACCAGAGTTTGAAATCATTAGCTTCGGACCGGAAATCTTCGAAGAAACAATGCGGATTGAAAGAATCTCCGAAATTCATGATCAGATTATTGCAGCAAGCGCCAAATTTTACGGAGCCGGTCTACAACGAAGGACCGGATCATTTGTGAATCGGGTAAAGCGGAAATTCTATAAAGGTAGTTCCCTTTATTCCTTTAACCCACGCCAAATACCTTAGTTAGAACTGTTAGAATCTTAGGAGGAAATCAGTGTCCGCCGTAGAGATAACCGGTCTCTGGAAAAAGTTTCGCGTATACTACGACCGTGCTTACAGCCTTAAAGAGCGCCTTATATTTTGGCAGCGTAACCGCGCCGACGAGTTCTGGGCGCTCAAAAACATCAACCTTACCGTCCCCGGAGGTACCACCGTGGGGCTGATCGGCCGCAACGGTTCCGGCAAGAGCACCCTCCTGAAAATCATCAGCCGCATCCTTTACCCCACGTATGGCAGAGTGAAGGTGAACGGCCGCGTTTCCACGCTGTTAGAGCTGGGCGCCGGTTTTCACCCCGATTTCACCGGTAAGGAGAACATCTTCCTCAACGCCTCCATCCTGGGCCTCACCCGCAAAGAAATAAAGGAGCGCCTCAGCGACATCATCGCTTTTGCCGAACTTGGGGACTTCATCAACAACCCGGTCCGCACTTATTCATCGGGGATGTACATGCGGTTAGGTTTCGCCGTCGCGGTACACGTCGACCCGGATATCCTGCTGATCGACGAGGTGCTCGCCGTAGGGGACATGGCTTACCAGGAAAAATGCCTTGGCCGCATCCGCGACCTGCAAAAGCAGGGTAAGACTATTATATTTGTCACCCACATACCCAAGCAGGTGGAAGAACTCTGCCACTCGGCGGTCTGGCTCGACGAAGGTGAAGTGCGCCTGCACGGGCCGGCCAGGGAAACCGCAAGGGCCTACGCCGATTTTATAAGCGGGGCAACCAGCTGAACCGGATTATAGTACTGACCATCACCTTAAAACAAAAGAACCTTACGCTACCATTCATTGACGACGTAAATAACATTGTTATACAATAGTAACAAACATTCCGGGGGTGACGGCATGGCAAAAGAATGGTTGACCGTCAAGGAAGCAGCCGACCGTCTGGGTGTGGCACGGGCTACTATTTATAAGTGGGCAAAACAGGGGCGGCTCCCCATATACAAATTGGGTGAAAGGGTAGCCCGGGTCCAAGCCGGCGACCTGGCACATTTCCTGGCTGAAGCCAGGCCGCTTTACGAAGCAAAGAAGCAAAATTCAGGATCAACGAATGTACTTCTCAAAAAGACGAAGGGTGTCTGGGCCGATCACCCCGAAATTGAGCGCGTCCTTGGCGAGTCCAAGAGATTTAAAACCCTTAGCCTGAACGAAATACAAAAAAAGGCCGTACTGGAAGCCAAAAAAGAAATCCAAAAACGATTTCCCTTACAAAAACTCATCATTTTTGGCTCGGCGGCGCGGGGCGAGCAAAAAGAAGGATCCGACCTTGACCTGCTGGCGATTACCCAAAAACCGGTAACCCACCGGGACCGGAACGTTATTTACGGCATTATTTTTGAAACTAATTATAAGTACGGCACCAATTTGAGCATCGTGACAGTGGACGCGCCTGCCTGGAACGAAGGCCTCCTTGCCCTGACGCCCTTATATGCAGAGGTCGAGCGGGACGGTGTTCCCGTTTGAATAACAGCCAGAAGCAAAAAGAGTTAATCGATCTCTGGCTGAAAAAGGCCGCCGAAAGCCTGGAGTCGGCTAAGAGCGAATTCGCAGCCGGCAGGTTGGCTTTCACAGTCAACCGCCTGTACTATTCAATCTTTTACCTTGCTACGGCAGCCCTGACCGCAAAAGGAGAAAAGTTAGGCAAGCATTCAGCGGTGCGCGCCGCCTTCCACAGGGACTTTGTGCGAACAGGCGAAGTTGACAAATCTTACGGCAGGCTCTACGATGAACTCTTCCATGCCCGCCACCAGGGGGATTACGCGCCGATGACTGAATTTGAGGAAAGTGTGGTTAAAGAAGAGCTTCGGGACGTTGAAAGATTTTTCGCTCTGTTTTCTGCCCGGATTAAGAAAATGATTGGGGAATGATTGATCCTTCCTTGCGGTTTACAAATTCCCTGCTAAACGCTATCATGAAGGTAAATGGGAAGCAGCTTGAGATTTATTCCAAATTCGGGAGGAGGCAAGGTTAATTCTTAAAAATGGAAGCGGAAAAGATCATTGCGACAATCCAAGAACACCTGCTCGCGCAGCCGGACGTCGCCGCCGCTTACATCTTCGGTTCGGCAGCGCAAAACCGCTTGCGTCCGGCCAGCGATATCGACATCGCGGTGCTTTTTTCTGCCGGCGCGGCCACCAAGACCGCCCGGTTCGAGCGCCGACTGGAGCTTGCCGTCTCCCTCGAAGAACTCCTGAAGCGTCCGGTCGAAGTAATCGACCTGGAGGCGGCGCCGCCCTTTCTCCAGCACCAGATTCGCAAATACGGCAAATTAGTCATAGATAAGGAGCCGCAGCGGCGCAAAGCCTGTGAGGTGGCCTCGCGCCGGCTCTATCTCGACATGCTCCCCTACCTCCGGTACCGCCGAGAAAGAGCCCTCGAAAGGCTGGGTTAACGGGATGGTGGACAAAGAACTGTTAGCGGAAAAACTGCGTCTCCTAAGCGAATACATTACCGACCTCAAGGAACAAAAAACCATATCCCTGACTGAATTGAGGGAAAACAAACTTCTGCGCCGCTCCGTCGAGCGCACCCTGCACCTTGCCGTCGAAGCCTGCCTCGACACCGGCAACCACGTGATCGCGGACCTGAACCTCCGCAAGCCGGCGGATTACAAAGACGTTTTGGCTGTACTGACCGAAGCGGGTTACCTCCCGCCCGCCAAATTAGCCGATTTTAAAAAATGGCGCAGTTCCGCAACGTTATCGTTCACGATTATGCCCGCATCGAGCCCGAGATTCTTTACACCATCCTGCAAAAGAATATCGAGTACCTGCGCCTCTTCGCCCGCGCCATCAGGGACAATCTCCTGCAGGAGTAAAAGCCCCCGCACGGCGCAAAAGGTCCCCGCCTGCCCCGCCGCCCCGCAAGGATTCACCGCCTGCACCCCTTGCTATCTCAGACCTATAATCCTCCATCCCCGCGAGACAACCCGAAGGAAGCAGCAGGGGTTGGGTTGCGTGTTAGGATATACATAAGGCCCGATTGTACCCGCTGCCGGGCCCTTCGCCCGGCAGCACAAAAGGCCTGCGGGGCACCCTCAAGAAGAAGCGCTGTCCAAGAGGGATACCTCTTCGTGAGCGATCGCGGCAGCTGCATAATGCAGAGCCGCCCTGATATCCTCCTCTTTTAAAAAGGGATATTCTGCCATAAGTTCCTTGTTGGTATAACCTTGGGCCAACTTTTCCAAAAGAATTTTGGCAGAACCCTGACGGCCGGTTGCGTAAAAGATGGGATAACACTGCCCACCACCCCGAGGTTCCGACCAGCCCTCCTCATGTTCATTACGACGAGGAAACCAACGTAATACCTTGCAAACCGGTCACTGCCGAAGAGGTGTTAGCCATTATAGCGGCAGAAATCACCAACCAAGAACTGTAAAACCAGCCTCACGTCTGCGCCCGACGCAAAAAACCAACCGCCTGACCCGCCGACACAAAAGGATTCACCACCCGCACCCCGCCGTAAGCCTGACCGGGGTTCAGGTCCTCCGACCAGATGACCTGGCAGTCCAGCGCCTGGGCGACCCGGATGATCATCGCGTCCCAAAACGAAATCCTGTTCCGCTGCTGAATCCTCGAACCGGGCTTTTGCAGCCGCCTGCCGTTGCTCCCTTACGAACAAAGTGGTAAAATGGAGCAAAAGCCAGCGCGGCGCTCTTTAAGACCCCTCGCCAGGAGGTGAAACTCCGTGAACCTTAAAACGAGCATCCCGGTAGAAGTAGCCCAGGTGCGCCAGTTCCTTTTAACCAGGGAAGAAAAGCGACGGCGGGCCAAAGAGCTGGCGCGCCAACGGGTGGTCGCGCAGCTAAAAGAGGCTCTGGAGGCGGTAGCGCCCCTCTTCCCGGTGGAAAGGGTCTATCTTTACGGCTCTATCTTGACCGGCCGCTGGCGCCCCGATTCAGACCTCGACCTGGCGGTGGAAGGCGACCTTTCTCCCGAGGACTTTTTCAGACTCTGGGGGGAACTCGATAAACGGCTGGAGCAAGAGATTGATTTGCGGGAAATAGCCAAGTTGCCTTTTCGGGAAAGAGTGCAACGCAAAGGGGTTGTGCTTTATGAAAGAAAGAATCCTCCTGCTGCTCAGTGAGATAGAAAGCACAAACCGGCGACAGGCCCGCTTATACGAAAAACTCGACCAAAGTTGGCAGCGGTACCAGGCGACCAACGATTACAGCTACCTGGTAGAGACCGCTTTTTACCTGAACCAGCTTTATACAGGCTACGAAAAGATCTTCCACGAAGTAGCCGAGGTTTTTGAGAATACCGTTGACAGCCTGCGCTGGCATAAAAGCCTCTTAGAAAGGATGCGGCTCGCCATTGAAGGGCTACGGCCAGCCTTAATCAGCGACGGAACTTTCCGCTGTCTAAACGAGCTGCGGGCCTTCCGCCACTTTTTCCGCCACGGCTACGACACAGACTTAGAACCGGAAAAAATAGAGTTAGTGGTCAGAAAAGCCTTGCGGCTAAAAGATTTGTGGGACAGTGATTGCCTATCCTTCACGGCTTTCCTGCGGGAACTCGCCAGCAGCTGACACCAGCCGGCAGAGCCAAACAGCCCTTTACCCCCGCTCCTGCACTTCCCCGCCACGCGCAGCTCCCGCGCCCGGCGCAAAAGGTCCCCGCCTGCCCCGCCGCCCCGAAAAGAGTCACTACCCGCGTCTCGCCGTAAATCTGACCGGGGTTCAGGTCCCCCGACCAGATGGCCTGGCAGTCCAGCGCCTGGGCGCTCCGTACTTCTTTGCGAATCATCCGGTAAAGTCCCGGGCGAGTTCTTGGCCGCCGCCGCTTTGAGCGCCAAAGGGACCAAGGGACAACCCCGGCAAAGGAACAAGAATCACTCCCCCCGGGCAGGAAAAAGCCGCCTGCGCGGCGAATTTTGTTGAAAACAAGGGGGCAATGCGCCTATAATGAATGGGATGCGCGGCGCGGTGATCGTGGCCGCCGTGGACTGGCACTTTTTGAAGCAGAGGGTACACCACCTGGCCGCCGGTTTCGCCGCGGCAGGGGTTAAGGTTTTGTTCATTGAAAACACCGGCGTGCGGGCGCCGCGGCTCGGCGACGCGGGCCGCATCCTCCAAAGGCTGCGCACCGCCGCATCCGGCGCCGGCAGAAGTGCAGGGGTGCCGCTTCCCGAAAACCTGGAGGTGCTGTCTCCGCTGGCCCTGCCCTTCCCGTACAGCGGGACGGCGGTAGCGTATAACTTCGGGGTGCTACGGAGGGCCGTCACCGATTTCTTCAAGCGGCACCGCCTCGAACCGGCGGAAACGGTTCTGTGCAGCTACCTCGCCACGCCGGTGGTGCTGCGCTTGGCTGATGCCCTACCCTGGGGCAAAGTGGTCTACGACGTGGTGAGTGACCCGAAGCTGGTCGAGCCGCGGCTGGCGCCGTACGAGCGGCGGTTCCTGCAGAGAGCGGACGTGACGCTTTTCGCCTCGGCCACCCTTTTGGAACAGTACCGGGCAGAGACGCGCAACCCGGTGCTTTTCCGGGACGGTTTCAATACGGAGCTTTTGTACGCCGGGGCAGAGGTGCCTCCTGAAGTAGCCCGACTCCCCCGGCCGCGATTGCTTTATCTCGGCGGGATAAACCGCAAGCTCTGGGTGGAAGCGGTCGAGGCAATGGCACTGGGTTTGCCGAAGGCTTCAATAATTCTCATCGGCCCGGTAGCAATGGATGAAGTATCTTTGCCAAAGTTACCGAACGTCCACTGGTTTCCGCCTCGAAAACGCTACGAAGAACTGGCCGGCTTCCTGCGTGCGGCAGACGTCGGCCTTATTCCGTACCGGCCGGACCCCTACGCCGGCGCGATGCACCCGGCTAAACTCAACGAGTACCTGGTCTTCGGCCTGCCGGTGGTAGCCACAGCTACGCCGGAACTCAGGCGTCTCGCCGCCGAATGGCCGGAAAAGACGCTTTATCTGGCGGAGACCCCGGAGGAATTTGGGAGAGCAGTAAATCAGGCATTTTCTGAGGATAATGATGAATTACGCAGAAGGCGACAGAATGTTATAACAAGCCTCACCTGGAGCCGAAAGATATCAGAGCTACTCAAGACGATAAGTTAGATATAATCCTGCCGAGGTGGACGATGGCGGAAATTAAATACGACATTGAGATTGATTTAAATAACGAGAACAGCTCCCAAACAAAAATCCTTAAAATGGTGGGCACCGGCAAAAAAGTCTTAGAAATCGGGTGCGCCACTGGCTATATGACGAAAGTTTTAAAAGAAGAGTTCGGCTGCCGCGTTACCTGCGTGGAGATAAACCCCAGTGCAGCGGAAAAGGCTAAAGTTTATTGCGATGAAATGATAGTAGGAGATATCGAGGCTTTAAACCTGGGAGAACTTTTAAAACCAGAAGAATTTGACGTGATTCTCTTGGCCGACGTGCTCGAACATCTTAAAGACCCGTGGGGCACCCTGCGGAAGTTACATCCCTTTTTAAAAACCGATGGCTATATCCTGGCCTCCATTCCTAACGTTGCCCACGCCGGGCTTATTCTTGAGTTACTGGAAGGTAAATTTAGATACCGTCCGCTTGGACTTCTCGATGATACCCATCTCCGCTTTTTCACCGGTGAGACTATTCAGGGACTTTTCGAAGAAAGCGGTTATACCGTCTCTGTTTGGGATCGTGTAATTCTTGGTCCCGACGCAACGGAGTTCGAAGTAGATATCGGAAGATATCCCGAACAGGTAATCGACTATCTTTATGCCACCAACCCCGAAGCAGAAACTTATCAGTTTATCGTAAAAGCTCAAAAAGCCAACAGAGGAGTAAGTGCCGTAGACAGCCGTAAGATAGCTTCAGCAGCAGGAGAACCCCCCCGGCCCGCAAAGTCCAAATACCGCGAGTTAAAAGAATTACTTGACCAGAGAGACCGCGAACTGCAGGATGCCCTCCTGCAGCTCCAGGCCATCCAGTCTTCCCTGCCCTTTAAGCTCCTCGCCCGTTACCGCCGGTGGCGGGAGCGTTTCTTGCCCGAAGGCACCCGGCGATACCACCTCTACACCCTATTGGTGAAAGCGGCCCATATTACTCTCGATGAGGGGCCATTCAATATGCTCCGCCGGGCCTGGCGCTATCTAAGAAGATACGGCTTGAAAAACGCCGCCGCTCCGGCGGATTATAACCGTCTCTATCAGATATGGATCGAGAAGAACGAGCCTAAACCCCAAGACTTTCCCCGGCTCCAAAGTGAAGCTGAATCCTTACCCTACAAGCCGCTGATAAGCATCGTGATGCCGGTTTGCAATACGGACGAGGTATGGCTCCGGGCAGCCATCGAATCCGTCCGCCGGCAAATTTACCCGCATTGGGAGCTGTGCATTGCCGACGACGGCTCCACCAGGCCGCACATCCGAAAAGTTCTCGATGAATACCAACAACGAGACAGCCGCATTAAGGTGACTTACCTGACCGAAAACCAGGGTATAAGTGGCGCCTCCAACGCCGCGCTCGCCTTGGCTACGGGCGAGTTTGTGGGCCTGCTTGATCACGACGACGAGCTTGCGCCCTGGGCGCTGTTAGAGGTGGCCAGGCTTCTCAACCAGAATCCCGACCTGGATTTCATTTATTCGGACGAAGACAAATTAGAACCGGACGGGCGCCGGAGTGAGCCCTTCTTCAAGCCCGAGTTCTCGCCGGACCTACTTATGAGTATGAACTACATCACGCACTTCAGCGTTTTCCGACGGAGCCTCTTGAGCAAGACGGCAGGCTTTCGCCAGGGATTCGAGGGCTCCCAGGACTACGACCTGATCCTCCGTGTAACAGAAAAAACCCCGAAGATCGCCCACATCCCCAAAATCCTCTACCACTGGCGGAAAATCCCCGGCTCGGCAGCCGGCAGCATTAACGCCAAGGGCTACGCCTACCGGGCAGCGGTCGAGGCCCTTGCGGAAGCCCTGGAAAGAAGGGGAGTTAGCGGGAGAGTGACCATGCTGGTACCGGGACGCTACCGGGTTCAATACCAAGTTGAGGGTCAACCGCTGGTCAGCATCATCATCCCCACGAAGGATAAGGTTGAGCTGCTGCGCCGGTGCGTAGAGTCCATCCGCCAAAAAACCACCTACCCCAACTACGAGATTATCGTGGTGGACAACGGAAGCGAAGAAGCAGCAACCACCCGGTACTTGCAGGGGGTAGCGAATTACAGCAACTGCCGGGTGGTATCCTTCGATCAGCCCTTTAATTACGCGCGCCTCAACAACTTCGCCGTGAGCCAGGCCGCGGGGGAGTTCCTGCTTTTCCTAAACAACGACACAGAGGTATTAACCCCCGACTGGCTGGAGGAAATGCTCGGCCACGCCCAGCGGAAAGAGGTCGGCGCCGTGGGCGTTAAGCTCCTTTTCCCGAACGGCAAAATCCAGCACGGCGGCGTTATTGTGGGGCTCGGCGGAGTAGCCGGACACGCCTTTTATGGCCTGCCGGCCTCAGATCCGGGCTATATGGGGCTGGCTACAGTAACCCGCAACTGCGCGGCGGTCACCGCCGCTTCTTTAATGATGCGGCGCGCCGTCTTTGAGGAAGTGGGCGGCTTCGACGAGGAATTGGACGTGGCCTACAACGACGTGGACCTTTGCCTTAAGATCATCCAGCGAGGCTACTACATCGTCTGGACGCCCCACGCGGTGCTCTACCACCACGAATCGGCCTCCCGCGGCCAGCACCAGCCGGAACGCAACATCCGCTACTTCTGCGCGAAGTGGCGCGATTTCTTGGAACGCGGCGATCCCTTCTACAACCCGAACTTAGCGCTCGACCGCAGCGATTTCATGGTGAAAGTATAGTTTTTGAGGCAATCACCGCAACTCTCTGAACGGCAGGTTGAGCTAAAGTTGCATACCTTGTGGGAATGGTATTATCGTCTTCGCAGCCGGATAGACCTAAATCTCCGTTATGTAAGTATAGCCTGGTTGTGGTGGCTTTTAAGCGCTGCAGTCTTTGCCACCGGGCTGGTGGTGGACTTCCTTTTAAATCCTCGGGTAAGCACCACGAAAGTGCTTTTAGCGGGGCTTTTGCTCTACGAGGTTTACGCCCTGGTTCGAGAACGCCGGGAGATCCGCCACACCGTCAACCAGCTTGATTTTCAGGCAATGTGCCCCAACAAACTGAAAGAACTAAATTTTACCCTTAACGAACAGTACCGCCAGTCACAATACGCTGTTTTCCAGCACCATGATGTCTTCTTTCTTTATTCCCGAGAAATAAACCGGTACTTATCCATCAAGCAGTTGCGCTACGAAGTCCACGGTAAATTTCAAAAAGCAAAGGTTTTCCGCACCATTGCCCCCGTAGTCCTTCTAAAAAGTCTCCAACAAGCACCAATAATCTTTAAGGAAGCCAAAGTGGGGCTATGTGTTTTCGCTAACATAAAAGTTGACCGGTTTAGCCCCTGACGCTAACGAAAAAGTTGACCACCCTGAGAACCCCATCCTGTAAGCTTTAAGTTGACACACTCGGCTTACGGGAGGAAAAGGAGTTGCTCAAGATGGTCGATATCGAGTATATCAGAAAGAAGCATTACGTAGAAGGGTGGTCTATCCGCAAGATTGCGCGCAATCTCGGCATTTCCCGCCAGTCGGTGCGCAAGGCCCTGGCCAGCGCTGAGATGCCACGGTACAGACGGACCAGGCCGCGGCCCTTTCCGGTGATGGACCCCTACCGCGCCATCATCCTGGCGTGGCTTGAAGCCGATGCCGCGGCACCGCCTAAACAGCGCCACACGGCCAAGCGTATCTACGACCGCCTGGTGGAAGAATACGGCTTCACAGGTGCAGAATCAACCGTCCGGCGTTTTGTCCGGCTACTCAAAGCCAGGATTCCGGAGGCATATGTTCCGCTCACGGCCGACTGGGGCGAACAGGCCCAGGTGGACTGGGGACAGGCAGTGGTAGAGATAGATGGGGTACCCACGGTAGTGCACCTGTTCTGCCTGCGGCTCAGGGCGAGCGGCGTGTGTTTCGCCCAGGCCTTTCCCACCGAGAAACTAGAGGCCTTCCTGGCCGGGCACCGGCTGGCTTTTGAGTGGCTGGGCGGCGTGCCTGCCCAGTGTATCTACGACAACCCCAAGACGGCCGTGGTCAAGATCCTGGCCGGGCCCCACCGCCAGGAACACGAGTACTTTGCTCACTTACGGGCGCACTACCTCTTCGAGAGCCACTTCTGCAACCCGGCGCGAGCGCACGAGAAAGGTGCGGCGGAAAACCTGGTCGGGTACGTACGGCGCAACGCCCTGGTCCCGGTGCAGGACTTTGCCTCCTGGGAAGAACTCAACGCCCACCTTCTGGATTGGTGCAACAGAGACCGGGCGCGCCGGCCGGGATGGCCCGAAGAGCAAGCCGCCCTGCGCCCCTTGCCGGACCACCCGCTTACCTGCGCCATCACCCGGATGGCCGTGGTCTCCAGGACCGGCTTGGTAACCTTCGACCGCAACCGCTACTCCGTGCCCTGCCGCTGGGTGGGACAAACCGTAATAGTTTCTGCCACCTGGGACCGGGTCCAGGTTATGGTAGGAGAAGAAGTAATCGCTGTGCACCAGCGGTGCTACGCCCGCGGGCAAACGGTCCTGGAACTCGAACACTACCTCCCGGTGCTGGCGCAGAAACCAAGAGCGGCGAAGAACGCGCTGGCGGTGCGGCAGCTCGGCGGCGCCTGGGACAGGGCCAGGGAAGTCCTCTGCCGCGGGCGAGTTGACGGGTACCGGGAGTTGGCCGAGATCCTCCTGCTGCACCGGGAGTACCCGCACGCCGCTCTGACGGCGGCCCTGGAGCAGGCTCTTGCCCTGGGAACACCAACGGCCAGTGTGGTGCGCCAGCTGCTCCTCAACGCCAGCCAGAACAGACCGCCCCGGCTGCCGGTCAACGAAACGCTATCGGCCTATGCCATCGCGCCGCCCGACCTCACACGCTACGATGCCTTGGCCCGGGAGGTGAGCCGGTGTGAATAATGCCAGCGAGGCCCTGGTGGATCTTTACTGCAAGGAACTAAGGCTCCCGGGGCTCAAGCGTGCCTACCGGGATATCGCACGGGAGGCTCTATCCCAGGGACGGACGCCGGTCGATTTCCTGGCTGCCTGCCTGGCCCAGGAGCTGGCCTCAAGGCGCGAGAGCCGGATCCGTGCCCGGCTGGCCCAGGCGCGGTTTCCAGCCCCCAAGACCCTGGACGCCTTCGACTTCACGCTGCTGCCCGAGTTGCCGAAGGCCAAAGTGCTGCACCTGGCCAAAGGCGAGTTCATCAAGAAGAAAGAAAACGTCATTCTCCTCGGCAATTCCGGCACGGGAAAGACGCACGTGGCGATTGGCTTAGGGATGGCCGCTATTGCTGCCGGCTACCGCGTGCGCTTCATCCCGGTGGTGGATCTGGCCCAGGAGCTATTGCAGGCGGAGCAGGAATATCGCTTGCCCAGGTACCTGAAGGGCTGGCAGAAGGTCGATCTCGTTATCGCGGATGAGTTGGGCTATATCAATCTTGGTCCTGGAGCGCCGCTCCTGTTCCAGTTCTGTACGGCGCGCTACGAGAGGGGCAGCATGGTGATATAAGTTACTTGGAATTTGAAACTATGGTAGACTCTTTTCGTGGGGACCCAAGCAGTAATTGCAGGTGTTCCCGGAAAGGGGTGGAAGTGGTGGCCCATATTCTTGACCCAAGTGACATGCGGTG
>JBFLYP010000006.1:0-121810 GCA_040756575.1 Bacillota bacterium
CATATCTAAATATCCCCTTAAATGGTTATTGAAGTCAGTAATCTATTTCGCCACGCCATTGCATAGTTCCTGCAGCTTTCTTTAGATTTTTGGCTGTTTACGGGGAGTTTTGCAACACTCTCCTAGAGACAAGTACACGAAAAAGCACCACCCTGTGTTCTAGTGGATTGAACGGGTTGGTCCCGCATCACTTCATGTTCCCGGAGTTGTAGACCAATCAAAGCCCGGTTATCGGTAAACGGCGCTAACAACTATATATACAGCATACAGCCAATTATTTAGCCGAAATGGAAAGCGTCCAGCCCCGTTTTCTTAAAAAAGAAGAATTGAGGAAATAGTCAGCACAAAGAGCCGCTACTGCATAGGTCATCTCCGAGAACCAAAATATTTCTCTAAAAAAACCGCCGGTTTAAGAATGAGGGTTGCAGCCAATCTCTCAAGAGCGAGCAGGTGGCGGTCTCCTGAGACAATGCACCCCGCACTGCTTGCGGCAGCGCATTCCAAAACACGGTTGTCCGGAGGATCTTCAGTAATCACGTCAAGTAAGGACTCCGGTAGTACGGTGACCGTATTTGCAAGCGAAAGAAAGGATTCCAACAGTTTCTGCCTTTCCTCGATGGAACCAACGCCTTGAAACTTTGGACGAAGCAACACCCCAAGATACTCTTCGAAAAGCGCCGGACTTACGGCAACTGTAATGGCACCGTCGGCCCACAAATCGACTATCTTTCCGGGCGGGCTCCCGGGTATGAGAATACCTGAAATCACAACGTTGGTATCCAGCACGACAATCATCATTTCCCCGCCCGGAACGTATCTATTTCCCTTTTTACATCCTCCTCAGTGACCCCTGCAGTCGCCGAACGTGCGCGGAGGTTTGCGAGGGCCAGCTTCAGCGCCATCCGTTTATTATCCTCTTCCGCCCGGCGAAGAGCGCGGTATTCGTCACAGCCGATAAGAACCGCTTTCGGCTCGCTGTTGACGGTAATTACAACCGGCGGTTCGCCCTGGGCTACCGAATTAAGATAAAAACTCAGTTTCGGCCGGATGTCGTTAATACCCGTGATCCTTTCCATGTCCACCCTTCCTTTAACGAATACATTAATGTTTATATTATCTCCAAGCTTATTGTACTCCTACCGGTCTTAAATTTCAATAATAAAAACCTCAAAACTTACTCCTATGCGAAGGGCCCCACATAAGTCCTTGTTACCCGCGGCCGCCTGTGCCCTAACCGCCGGGCGGTCTCTTTCTCCGCTTCTTCCCTGGTCTTGCCGGCGGCGAGGCATTCGCGGTAGTGTTCCTGGGCGTCGGTATAGCGCAGGCCGTGGAAGGTCAACTGTACCGGCCGGGGTTTGCGGTGCCGGCGGATGAAGTCTTGAACCTCCTTGATCGCCTGATGGGCTTTCTTGTCTGACGGGACAAAAAGCCTCGCTCCCCGCGGCACCCTTTCTTTAGCCCGCCCCAGCGCTTCGGCTGCCGCCGGCGTCAACGGCACGGAACGCACTAAGCCTCCCTTACCTTCCACCTTTAACTCACCCTCGCGCAGAGCGCGCTCAGCATCAGCCCTCCAGAGACGGATCACTTCGTGTATGCGGAGACCCAGTTCGCAAGCCAAAACGATAACATCAACCATCCACGTCTTGCCCGCGCTAAGTGCAGCTTCAACGACCGCCGCGACTTCTTCCTCACTCCACGAACGATCGCGGCTTTTGGGCCGAGGATGCACCCCCAAGGCCTCATTGATCCGTGTCAACCGGTAGCGGCCCTCTATTTGGTCGTAGTAAAAACGGACGGCGGCCAATTCCGTCCGGATGTAGTTAGGCCCGCATCTCCTTTGCTTGAGATACGCAACATAAGCGACCGTATGTTTGTCCGAAATATTTTTTATATTCTGCAGCTTGAACTCGTCCGCAAGGAAAAGCAAAAACCTGCGCATCCCGTCGTAATACCTGCGCCGCGTTTGGATGCTGCCTTGGCGGGTATGCCGGTGAAGCTTATCCAACTGCTGCATGAGTGATTCGTAAGACACCCTTGTCACCTCCTTCTTTTGGGAATAGTTGGCCATTGGTTCAAGAGAGCCGTTTCTCCCGTTTTTCTCCTGAACCGGACGCTTCTATCGCATGGGAGCGGCGCTTTCCAATCCGCTTACTCCGCGTGTTTCTGGTTGTAAACTCTTGAACCGCTGAGCACGTCGCCGCATTACAAGTTCAAACTTGCCGGGCCGACTCCGCCCGCGCGGTCGGCGGCCGGCCGCTGCCACGTCCTCCGGGACGCCCGACGGATTTTCGCCTGCCGGAGCCGCCGTGAGAGCCGGGGAGGATGAGGCTGCGCTCCCCGGCCGTTTGCCAGCAGTAGTCGCTCTTCGCCCAGGCACCCTGCCGGGCGGTGCCTGTCGCCGCCGATTTCTTCTTTTCATGCCGCCGTTTCCTTAAGGGAAACGTAGTCCTTTTTCGCCGCCGGCCCTGCGCAGTTCAGGGCCATCTCATTCATTTATCCGAAACCGGAACATCCTGTGCCCCGGTCAAAGCAGTGGTAAGGCGGAAACCCCTTGCAGGGCCCCCGAACCGGCTGCTCGTGGCAGCCAGCCATCGACTTTACCTGCAGGAATTCCATCATGCGGAATTCCCCTTTCCATTAAAATCAAAGAAGAAAACTATCCATCTGCAGTATCCTCTCCGGCGTATTTAAAACAAAAAGGCGCGGCGCACAAGATTTGTCTGCGGTGCTGCTACCTACCGCAAAACTGTCAGCCACCCATGGGGAACTCACCCTTACGCCGGAAATACGCCACCGGCTTTCCCGGGTCGGCCGGGCTACGTTGGCCCGCCGACTGGCACGCCTGCGTTTATCCAAAAGTTCTCCTTTCATGCTTTCGTTTCCACCCGGCACCAAGGCTTACATTTTTCCGTACACCGCTATTCTCATTTTCAGAGCCCGGTTCGGCAACTCCCGCCGCTGCACCCTGGGGGGCACACAGGGGGCATTACTAACCGCTCTCACCAAGAGTACACTTCCACAGACAAACGGGGATACAGCTCTTCAATCTCTTCGACCGCTTCTTCGGCACACGGGCTTTGGGACCCCAAGAACCTGCCGACATACTCCTCATAAGGATTGTCAGGTTCGAACCCGTAAAAACTTATGCTATACGCCCCCCCACTTCCGGAGTATCGCACCGGGAGTAGGGACCTCGCCACCGCCGAAGTCGGCAAGGGGAGAATAGGCACCCGGCAGTCCATAAATGGTTACTTCGGTGATGCCAAGTTTCCGACCACCTATCTTACCCATCTCTTTCCACCCCCTCTCCATCGAACGCGCTATCGAATCGCGGTACGGCAAGTCCAGCCGGGGTCAGTTTTTTCAACATGCTGCTGATGAGACCCACCCACCGCTCGCAGATCCTGGAATAACTCATCTCCCGTACGTACGCCGGTACCGCGAAGACTCTCCCCGAGCGGGGGAAACCCACCGACGAAAACCCTCAAAGTTTTTGCGGGTTTAGCGTATATCCGAGCAGGGCGCCGGCCGCTACGCCGGGACGAAGTTCCCGGTATATATCTCTCGGGGCTTCGTCTAAGGTATACCTCGCTGCCGGAAAACAGCCAACCTATTCTCCGCGTGCCTTTTCCAGCCCTTCGACACACCCGGTTCCAGCCATATCCTGTTTTCCATTCTCGAAAACCGTTTAACTAGTTTTATAACGCCTTAACCGAACGGCGCCCGGCCACAAAACCAAGCAGGAACGGCTCCGGCGCGGGCGTATCATCGTTAAGTAGCAACCACCAACGGTGTGCTTCTTTCAACACGTCGTCTACCGAGCCAACGAAGGCCGGGCCTTTTGGGGTTTCGGGTTCCTGTATGCCGGTTTCACTATGACCCAGGGTGATTGCATCATTATACTTTTGAAGGGCTTCTTGGAGCCTTTCCAATGTCGAGTGAATGTACCCTTGCGTCACCGTGCCGGGCTTGTGCCCCAGGAGTGCGGCCACATCGGCCTCGGAATACCCCCGGGCAACCAACTGCGAAGCCAGGTTGTGCCTGAAACAATGCGGCGTCAAAGCCCTGCCGTCTTGCTTAAGACCGGCGGCCCGGGACAACCTGGAGACGATCTCTTCAAGTGCGTCGGTACCAAGGCGCCGGCCCCGCCTGCTCTGGAGCACCGGCCCCTCTCTGTAGGGGAGAGCGCTCAAAGATGACAAAACATAATCACACAACGGCACGTTGCGGTCTTTGTTCTCAGGCAGACCTTTCCGCGCTGAATTCTTAGAATCGAAAACCGTAAGCAAGCCCATTTGGAGGTCGACATGCTCCCAGTCCGCGTTGACGATTTCCGAGGAGCGCATGCCCGTAAAGACGAGCAGAGCTTTCAGCGCGTAGACCGTCGGAGCGTCGACAGTCCGGTATGCGATCTGGCTTTTGAGAAACCCGCGCACTTCCTCGTCGCCCAGCACGATATTTCTTACCGTCCGCGGTTTCGGCTGCAACTTCACCCGATTGACGGGGTTGTTATCCATCCAGTCTTGTTGCACGCAGAAATTCAAGAGCGAACTCAGCGCATTCTTACGCCGGTGGAGGGTTGCCATCTTGAGGTTTCGGTTACGCAAACTGATCAAGTATGCGTTTACGTCCGTAGTGGTGATCTCCTCAACGTGATTTTTGCCCCTCGCACCCACAAAGCGCAGAAAGTCCCGAAAATCGCTCTGATAAGCTTGGACCGTTCCGGTCGCTATCCCGGCAAGCTTGGTGGTGACTTCGAAATAGTGCTTGACTGCGTCCTAGAACTCCACACCAGATCACCATCGTCTGATTTTTATAATGGAATCAAAATTAATTCCATTATATTTTTAATTATACTAAATGCGAGAAATTCTTGCAATAGGTCTGAAAACTATTTCTCTTCCATCACCCGCAGACAAGAATTTTTTATTTTTAAGAGCTGAATTCAGCAAGGAAATAGGTGCGTTTAAAAATATCCACAGAAAGACAAAGATATTAGAGTTTTCGGGCAACACAGAAGAGCAAAGGGGACATGACAAATATCGCCGTTGAATTCTAGCCGGCGCCGACCAAGGCGCTGAGGTCCTATTCAGGAGGGGAATATCCGCAGTGGAATCAGATAATAGACGGGAGAAATGGTTATGGACATAATTTAGTTTCCATGTTAGAATCGGTTAAGAAAACAGAGGGAGGAGTGGTCGGCCATTATACCCATATTTCCTTATTCAGCCGCCTTATGCCGCCGGGCGAATATAAGTCTTCGCACGGCGGCCAAGTCGTTGCGCATTTCTCACAGTTTTTTATCGAAACTGTTCGACTTCGCCGCCGTCGTCGATCCTGCAGACTTTTTACTCGCAGAGCGGGTATCCGATTATATCGCATCGCTTAGTGCCTCACTTTCTCTTCCTTACCGCGCTCCCGTCCTGTCGGTAAAAGCAGATTACCTCTTCTTTTCCGCTCGGCCTTTTTTTGAGGACTTACTTGTGTCATCACCTCCAGACCGATCGCCCCGCGGCTACCTGCTTGAAGCTTTGCGAACAATCTACTTTCGCGACGACGAAATCCCTTCTGAAAACGAAGTCCATTTCGTGACCCCGCATGATCCGGTCGTAAGCGAAGTATTGGACTGTGCCGCGTTTCGGTTCTATGCTCCGGAGAACTTCCGCCGCCGCCTTCCCCGGAACTGGAAAACCGAGCCGCCGCCCTACAGCCGGTTTGATAAGGAAGATCACCGCATCGTCTTCCGCACCACGGGAGACGCCAGGCATATATTTCACTGGCATCCCCAAGGAGACATCTTCGCTCAATTGCTCCTTTACCTTGTACTGCAAGGTGCAGAGCTGTCCCGGACTCCTATTCCCTGCAGACTTTCCGCGTCAGAAACTGAATTAGAGGAAGCACCGATGATGACCCGGCGTGGTTTTAGAAGCCTTCCGTACTCCGAAGGCGAAAAGCCGCCGATCCATTCCCGGTATACACTTCTTCCCCCCGCCCATATCCCATCCCGGAAAGCCGGGCGGTCGATCGACGTTCCCATCCCGCCGGGAGTGTTACTGAACATTTGTCTTTCCCACGACCTTTTCCGCCCGTCCCTCTGGTGCTGGTGCCTGACCGAAACCGAAACCGGAAAAGAAGGTCACAGCCCGGAAACCGAGTAAAGCTTAAACCGGCTTCCGTTAAACCGGTGCGCTATGTTCACCGACCGAAAACTTACCGACACCGTTTTGGACCGTCAGGTTCGGAAGGCTGCAAAAAATACGGCTGGGGTAGGCTATGCGGAAGGTCTTGGCTGGTCCACTTCCGAGGAAAACCGGGCGGTCAAACCTAAAGCAGCGTTTCTTTCTCCGCGCGGGGTGGCTGCATGACCGGAACAGGCGGCACCAGTGCCGACCCGACGGGAATCCCGCGGGAAGCCCGCCGCCCCCGGGCCGGGAGGACACCGGAGAATTTTCCCGGGACCGAGGCAGGAAAATCGCCATCGGCGGTAAATACTTACCGGCAAAGAATAGCGAGGTAACTCCTGACATTCCTTGAGGTGCAAACTCCGCCGTAACCCTTTTCCGAGGGGCAAAAACAAAGGCCAAACCGCACTCTTGAGCGCGATTTGGCGCGGGTGAGTAAACCTGTAAGCCGAGTTCTGTCTTGGGTGATCATTTCTCTGGGACACCGGTTGCCCGGGCGCCTCAAGCGACCTACCCGGGGACGAGGCGGGCCACCTCATCGTCCCCCTATGCGGTCTTGCTCCGGGTGGGGTTTACCTAGCCGGTCGGTCGCCCGGCCGCTGGTGCGCTCTTACCGCACCGTTGCACCCTTACCACTTGAGAGGTGAGATGTGGGAAGTTGGAAGTGAGATTTCAACGGTGGAAATTCGGCAAAGCCGAATTTTTTCTTCTGTTTCCCACCTCTAACCTCTCACCTCCCACCTCTCGAAATGGCGGTCTACATTTCTGTGGCACTTTCCCTGGGGTCGCCCCCGCTGGGTGTTACCCAGCACCCTGCCCTGCGGAGCTCGGACTTTCCTCAGGTGCGGCTGCTCACGCCTGCACCCGCGACCACCCGGTTTACTCACCTGATAATAGTAGTATAGCACTGTAAGCACTTCTCCACAACTCAGCGACTGCCGTGCCGGAAAGGTTTCGTTTCTGGCCCCCATCATCACTCATCCCTTTCCAAGTACGCTCGCAACTGCTCACAGCGCCGCGCCAGCTCCGCGAAATCACCGGCTGCCGGCTGAACCCGCCGGGAGGCGCGAGAAAGCCCGGCCAGCTTCTCCTCGTAATACCTGAGGGTCCTCGCCGCAAGCTCCTTCAGGAGAGGGTGGCCGGAGGCTAAAAGGTACGGCCCCAGCTCTTCCTCCATCCAGTTCAACTTCCGGCTCGCGCCCGGTGCTGCCGCCACCGCCTGGTAGAGCCGCCTCCCCTCGGGTACCAGTACCTCGGCGGTTATCCGCCACCCGTTCTCCGTCAGCCACCGCCGTAAAAACGCCACCCTGTTCATCGGCTGCGCGACGACCAGCCTGGCAGCCTGCGCCACCGCCGCCCCGGCCGCGAGGATGTCCGCAATAGTCTCGCCGCCCATCCCCGCGATCACAATCGCTTCTGCCTCACCCTTCGCCAGCGGGGACAAACCCACCCCGACCCGTACCTCGATCCGGTCTTCCAGCCCTGCGGCGGCCACCGCCCGCCGTGCCGCCGCGGTGGGTCCCGCCGCTTTTTCCACCGCGATCACACGGGAGACAACCCCGTGCTCCACCAGGTAAACCGGTAAAAGGGCGTGGTCCGTGCCGATATCCGCTATGCATTCCGCGGGCTGCACCAGGTCCGCCACCGCCTTGAGACGCGGTGAAAGCAATGCGATGCCTCCAAACCCAGAAAAATTCTTCTTAACTGCGCGCCCGGCTGTGTCGGCGGACACAGCCTTACCAAGACCGCGTACAATCTATTGTACCCGGTAACGGGCCTGGCGCACAACCATGTTCTTGCCTGCCCGGACTACATACAATCGATTGGACCCCGACAACGCACCACTTGACCATCTGTAACCGATGTTTCCAGTCACAGGAATAAACCGGTTTACAATGGCGCTTGTGAACTTTTTCCCTTTACCGGGACCAAAAATAGAGCCGAACCGCTAACACCATAAAAAAATGGTCAAGAATAGGCACAATAAGTCGATGACTACAATAGATAATGTAGAAACGCAAGAAATTTCTGGGAGGGCCGGGAGGTGCAACTCCACGACAAGGGGGTGTAGAAAATGCCACTAATAAAGGAACTTACGCGGCAATTTATCCACCAGCTTTTTTTGATAATTCAGGGCAGTGTTCAGGCTTATCTCGGTGTAACCCAAAACGTCCCGGAAGGAGACCGGGAAACTGCATGGCGGGAATACAATGAGGCCTTCGAAAGGACAATCGTGCCACAACTGCTCGAAGTGCTTGAAAAAAACCAGTGCGGTCCAGCCGAGCTGTGCCACGCAACGCTGAAGCTGATGGCTATCGGCGCAGAGATGGTGGAAACGATCGAAACCAAGGACTTGAAGAACGGCGAGTTTCAAACGGCCAAGGCATGGTTTATACCAATGCACTATTAGGGAACGGTTCTTTTGAATAGAATGCGGCAGGCCTGTATGTGAAGTCAGCGGTTTGCAAAACCTTTGCGGGAAACCGCCCCCGAAGATCATCCCGGAAGGTCTGCCTTCCTAATGTGCTGGGGGCGGTCCCGCTCTCACTATTCGATAAGCGGCATCGGAAGCAGATCTGCGACGGTTTCGAAGGTTTTTCGGTATACCGGGTATCCATGCCACTCTTTCAGGGAGACCGTGTTAAACAGGATTCGAACGGAGTGAAACCGTTCATTTACCATCACCTTGAGGCCCATCCTGTGCCCGAGAATCGCCAAACAGGTAGCCGGCCTTGAGAAAAGCGCTTCAGGCGTCCCGCGCAGAGAGCCCCGCGTGTAGCGCAGATGTCTCTCCAGGATGATCTCCAGTGCATGTCTAAAAGCCGCATTGTCACCGGCGAGGATCGCATGCACCGTTTCACCCAAACCGGGGTAGGACTTTACCCGTACGGCCTCATGTGCTGGAATCGCTTTCAGCTCGTCAGCAGCGGCACGTGCTGCTTCGGCTTTCCCCAAGACCAGCATCCGGAGGGCGTCAAAGTACGCTTTATTTAACCTGGATTCGAGTCGAAACTGCACGAGTACTGATTTTTCGGCCGCTCTAAGTGCAATCTCGCGGTCGCCTGATAAGAGAGCCATCTCCATTGTCTGAACCAGTTCAAACGGGTAAACAGTCTCGTGGCCCGCCTTCGTGAACCGTTGCAAACGATAAAGCACCGATAAAAGAAAAGAGTCCCGGGCTTCTTTAAAATGACCCAGGTGTGCGCTGTACATACCCGCTCTTCCCCACCCGTTGGCGGCCAACGTTAACCGGGTTAAATCCGGCCGTTCGATAATGTCAACCCCTTTGATTGTGTTTGTGGCAAAGCGGCGCTCGGATTCGATACGTGCATGAAATTCCGTCCGCGCGAGTTCGTTCATAATTACCCACCTCACAACCAACCCGTACCAACCTTCGGCCGGCTACTGCATAGAAGACCATGTTTCAGCTTCAATGATTGTTATACCGGGAAACCAAATGTTTGTCTATCGATCAGGTATATAAAGCCTAAAAGTATGCATAAAAAGCACAATTTTGTGTCTGAAAACCACAAAATTGTGCATGAAGATTTTATCTAACTTTAACCTTCAATAATAATCCGGACTTCGCCTTCCTTTTCATGGGGAACACAGACGAACCGGTCCTTTCTTTTTTCAAAGTCGATCCCGATTTTACCGCCATGGACACGTAACCTCCTCAGGTGCAATTCTTTCAGGCCGGCCGGAAGAACGGGATTCTCAATAATTACTCCTTCGGATGTGGTTCTAATACCCAGGCACGCCTGTAGAAAAAGAAACACACTTCCGGCAGCCCAGGCCTGGGGTTCGCATGCCACAGGGTACCTGACCGGAGCAGAAAAAGGGCGCCGGTCAAAGCCGCAAAAGACTTCGGGAAGCCTGTAGTAAGGAAACTGGAGGGCTGCCTCGAACACAGCGGAAACCAATTTTTCGAGTTCCTGAAGCAGGTTGTATTTACGGAGGCCAACGGCGATGATGCTGTTGTCGTGCGGCCAAACCGAACCGTTGTGGTAGCTGATCGGGTTGTAAGCCCGCTCCTTCCGGCTTAAAGTCCGGATACCCCAGCGTGAAAACATTTCGGGCATGAAGAGCTTGGAGGCCACCTCTTTTGCGGCACGCGGCGCAAGAATGCCGGTAAACAGAGCATGCCCCATATTGGACGCCATGGTCGATATGAGGCGCTTCCGGGCATCCAGTGCAAGGCCCAGGTAAGAACCTTCCTCCACCCAGAAGTCCCTACGGAAATTAGCACACAGCACCCGGGCTCTCTCTTCATACCTCTTCGCCGATTCCTTTTCCCCCAAGTGGCGCAGCATTTTGGCTGCCCGGCGGTAGGCTGCGTAAAGGTAGGCTTGAACCTCTACCAGCGCCACCGGCGGTTCGACCGGGTTTCCATCGGGATCCGGCACCCCGTCCCAGGAGTCTTTCCACCCCTGGTTCAGGAGTCCCCCTTCCACCCGGCCGGCATACTCGATATAGCCGTCGCCGTCCTTATCGCCGAAATCCGTGCACCACTGGAGAGCCCTCAAAAGCGGTGTGCGCATCTCTTTAAGGAAGGCCATATCCCTGGTCCACTCAACGAAGTCACCGAGGACGATGATGAACCACAGGGTGGCGTCAACAGAGCCGTAATATGGTGTATGCAGGATCTCCTTGCAGTTGGCCATTTCGCCACGCCGTATTTCGTGAATTATTTTGCCCGGTTCTTCTTCGCGTGCCGGATCTACCTTATCTCCTTGATAAAGCGCCAGGAAACGCAGCGTTTCCCGGCAGATGTCAGGGTTCACTAAAAGTGTCTGCCAGGCCGTGATGAGGGCATCCCGCCCGAAAACGGTGGCATACCAGGGGACCCCCGCTTCCATCACCGTGCCTTCGGGGTACACGGTGTAGAGCATCCGGAGGTCGGAAAGCGCCTGGTTCAACATCTGGTTGAAGCGCGGGCGGTCGGTTGCAAAACAGGTGCAGCTCTGGTACCAGCGCGCATATTCCTTCTTCTGCCGTGAGGCCGCCTGAATAAACTGCTCTTTAAATTCTTCAACTTTTTCACACGCAAAAACCTCAGGAGTGTGATCGACCGAAACCGTAATTTTCCAATAAATATATCTTTTTCCTTTCGCCGGGATCTCCAGTGAATAGTTGACCAGTAACCCGTCAGCCTCCTGAAGAACGCTTTCAGGAAACGGGTGCCACAAGATACAGGTCTTGCGTAAAAGACCGTCCAAACCCTTATACAGGAAAGCGGCTCCACTTAAGTCAAACTCACAGGGAAGGTCATCCCCCCGGCGTGCCCTTTTAGCACCTCTTATCTCAAACAAGTCACGGAAATCCGCCCCCAATTTAAAGGTAAGGTTCATTTTCACCGGTGAAAGGTTGTAATTCACCACGCGGAAGCGCTGGTAGAGTGCTCCTTCTATTAGCCTTAAAAAGCGGAAATGCACGGTCTGGATGGGCAGGAACTGGCCAGAAGTGGTAATAACTTCAGGGTTCGTGAGGTCACCCTGGTAAAAATGGCTGTAACGCACTCCGGAGGATAATAAAATCGGCCGCTGGTTCTCCACAAGAAATTCAAAGCAACTTAAAAACCGGGTATCCCGGAAGTACAATCCTAAACCTCCGGGATACCCCCCAGGAATTGAACCGTCACGCAAGGTTACCAGGAAAAGCTCGTCGTTCTTGATTACTTCGGTCTGCTCCTCAACACGCTCGGGAGCAATTCTCAGCTTTAAACCGCCAGTACTCAAGAAGCGCGTCTCCTTTCCAGATCCCGTCTTGTCGAGCGGCGTACCCTTTCGTAAAAATTAATGGTATCGTCGACCATCCTGTTCAAGCCGAATCTTCGCTGCACCTCAAAAGCAGCGTTTCGACCCATCTCTTCGGCGCACTGCGGGGCGCTGAGGATCCTCACGATGCTTTCCGCCAGGGCGTCCGGTGAGCGGGGCGGAATGATGAAACCGGTTTTTCCGTCCGTCACTATTTCCGGCATTCCGCCTACCTGAGTTACTACGAGCGGTTTACCCGATGCCATTGCCTCGAGGAGGACCAGTCCGAACGGCTCGTCAAATGAGGAGGGGTAGATTACCACATCGCTTGCTTTATAGGCCGAAGGTATTTCGTCCCACGGGAAAAAGCGAATAAGCACCGAGTCTTCCAGCCCCTCCTCGCTAATCATGCTCTTGATTCGGTGAATTTCACCCTGCTGGCAGGAACCCCAGTCTACCGTTTTTTCAGTCCCTGCAAGGAGCAAAAACGCCCCGGGGTATGATTGTTTCAACCGGCTGAAAGCCAGGACCACGGTGTCCGATCCCTTCGCTAAACTCATGCGGGCAGGGTGAAAGATCACCTTCCGGCCGCCTGCCGCTGCCCTGAGCTGACGGACCAGTTCGTCATCAACCCCGGAACCGGCAAAACGACGGGTGTCAATGCCGTGGTGAATCACCGTGATTTTTCCGACGGAATAGCCGTTTGCTACAAGCTCTTTTTTAATGTACCGGCTGATTGCGATGACCCCGTCCCACCCCTTGCTCAGCAGACAGAGTTTCTCCCACGTCTGGTCTGCCCACACGTTATGCGCAGTGAGAACCAGGGGTATTTGGTGCCGAGCCTTGGCATTTAAAAGTTCGGCGGTGTGTTGAGGACTGAAATAATGCATGTTATGGGCGTGGATAATGTCCGGCTTAGCTTCGTCAATGAATTCGGCCAGCTCCTCGCGGATCTTGTCCCGGTACTTCCGGATCAGGTCCGGGGTGAGACAATTCAAATCCATGAGCGGAGTACGTCTGATATACACCCCTTCCCACGAATACCTATCAGGTTTCCCATCAACTGCCCCGGTCAGAAGATGGACACTATGCCCCTTCCTGACTAAAGCGGGACAAAGCATCGCGAGGTGTGACTCCACACCCCCAATGGTGGGTGGAAACGCCCAATGAAGCATAGCAATTCTCATTTTCTGACCTCCCTAATATGTATAGTGGGACAACCCGTTTATATATTTTACCACTTTTAACAAGACTCGCAAGTTCTGAAAGCCGCTCGTGAAGCCTTTTTCCGGAACGGACGGGGGCTTAAAAAGATGGAAGATGGTGTTGAAACAACAAGTCCGCGAAACTTAAAAGTCACCGACTACACAAGTTACTCGAGGAACTCGCCGTTCTTAGTATACGGCGGTACCCGGATAGCCGGAGAGTAAAGGGCAGGGTCTTCAGCCCACCGGGGAAGCCATCCGGACGGTATCCGGCGGGGGAAGTTGCTGTGTGAAGCCACATAACGAATCGTGGCGACCAGTTCCTCCGGTGTAATCCATGGCATACCGGCGTTAATCCGGTAAAGGTGTGCCGGATCCTGCCCTGGGTGGTTAGACCCGCTCACGATGGTGAAGAAGTAGCGGTAGCCTGCAACCCGGAGTACCTGGTCCAGCTCTGGGGTAAAGGCGCCGTAAGGATAAGCGAAATACAGGGTGGTAAAGCCCAATTCCCGGGAAAACGTTTCCTGAGCGCGGATGCTATCGGCGAGCATCCGGGCCCGGTATGCCGGTGCGGTCTCCTTCTGTCCGGTACGAGGGTTGTAAATTCGCGCCACGGTGGCCGGCGCAGCGGTTTTGAGGCCTGTTGGAACTACGTAATGAGCCTCATAGGTATGACCCCCGAAGGTAAAAAGACCGGAGTCCGCCATCTCCCGTACCTGGCGCCAGTTGAGAAAATCGGCCTTCTTGCCTATATACCCGGCGATTAGAAAAACCGTTGCGGGTACCCGGTGCTTTTGGAGGACCGGATAGGCGTACCGGTAAACACCGGCATAACCGTCGTCAAAAGTAATAACCACCGCGTTCGGCGGCAGTTCAGTTTTTCCCTTTAGGAAGGCGAGGAGTCTGTTCACAGGAATGATATGAAAGCCATTCGCCAGCAGTGCCTCAATATCTGAAGCAAAGGCTTCGGGGGATATCGTCCCCCGTCCGTGGTAAACGTCGCTGATGTTATGAAAGACAAGCACCACTGCCTTATCGCGGTAAAAACAGGGAGATGGCAGCGGGTCGTCTCTTGCCGACGTTCGGTAAAAATTCAAGGCAGCCTGGGATGGCGCAAAAAAAATGTAAACCTGCCGAAACCACGGCAATCAGAGTCAGTACTGCTATCCCGGCGATTAAAACACGTTTCACAGTCTTTGTCTCCAAAAACCGACCGTCTATTTTACGTATTTCGTGGTTTTCGTCCCACCGCTGCAAAGAAGATTTTCCTCCCCTCGCTCCGGAAATGGGCGAAAAAAAATTCTGGTGCCGGCATAACGGAGGCCTTAACTTTAATAGATCTTATGTTCTTTTTCAAGCGGTTTGTTGATTATTAAACCAATTCCAACCCGGCGAAAGTATCTTCCGTTACCGGACAATTTTCGAAACCCACACCGTTGACCTTCGACGAAAGATTCGGCGGGAGAAAACAAATTCCTTGTTCAAGACAAAAGCCCCGACCAAAAGTCCGCATTTTCGTTGTAATGCTAAGAAAATCTGTCAGGTACTGCAATAGAACTGTTATCCCAGGGGAAGACGGTTGCCCGAGAACGTTCTGCTCCAGGCGCTTTGTACCGGGACGCTCCGGGTTAAGGATCCTTCTAAACAGGGGTAGGTAACAGCAGATTAACATAAGAGGCCGAGGATGTAATTGGACGGCCTGAGCCGTTTCAGTCTATCAGCGTTAAGTAACAGCGGATTAAGAGAAGGGGTCGAGGACAGTAATCCTCGACCCTGCAGTTTGCCAAGGCTACTAAACTTGCACCCTCCCAAGCCGTTTACAGTCCGTCCTTTACATGCCCGGATATCTAAAAAATCAGTTTACAATTCAAGGTGTTCCGGCATAAAACCCGGGTGCGTTTTTTGGATGCCCAGCGCTTTTTCCAAGTCAATGGCGTGCTCCTGCTCCACTGCCGCGATGTTACGTATTTTCTGGGCCGAGTCATAAAGATGCAGCATTTCGAGCTGTTCTATACGCTGCAAATAGCGGCGGATGGCATCATACTCGGCCTTAAGGTCTTGGCGCAGCATTTCTTTATTGTCAAGCGATGTAAGCCTTTCAGCCGTCTCTACAGTCGGAATACCGCCGAGATACTGAATCAGGTCACTCAAGATCACGGCATGTTCGTGTTCCTGCTGGGCGTGAGCGAGCAACTCATCGATAACCCTCGTGTATTCAGGCCCCGTAAGCATACTGGCGTGTTGGATGTACTGGATCATTGCAGCATATTCCCAGGACAGGTCTAGGTTTAAGCCCTTTATTATTTGTTCCAGTTGTTTTTGATACTTCATCGTCTACACCTCGCTCGGGAATTTATCTTGGCTTATGTACATATTACTCAGCTACGGTGGAAGATGTTACCACGTATGATCTGATTTCATTCCGGGAATTGCCATATAACCGCACCACAAAATCGTTCCATAAATCTCGTCAGGTATGCCTCTCCCCAACATTTCCCACTGGTTAGGTGACAGCAGAGTTCCTTTCAACCCACCGGCTCGGCTCAGACATACCGGGCAAAAAGAAAAGGGGCTGCCATTTTTGGGGGACAGCCCCTGGCGGCTTTTCCAAGGTGCCAAACTACAACCTCTCAAGCCGAGATGTCCTTCACATGCCGGATTTATTCCGTTTAAAAACCTAACGGTGAAGCGGAACTAATCCCCTCCCGGCGTGTGACTTGAGAAGGTTATGCCCGGACCGCAAGGGAAGACGGTCAAGAAACCTTTTCTTTTTTCGGCGCACTGAAAAGGACGAGCATGAACCCAATGCAAAAATTAATCAAAAAAGCCATGACCGCTGTTGCTGCCGGGTGTTGATGAATCCACTGGATGATAAGTGCCACCGATACAGCCTCCTTTCTACCCGCCGCGCGGGGTAAGATTAGGCAACTAATCCCACATCTCGTATTATTGCCCTGATTATACAAAAACAAGCTTAATATGCTGAAAATCATATGTCGCGTCTAATTTGGGCTGTCGGTGGCCGGTTACCGCTAATGCGAGAACGGCTTAAGTCAAGTATCCTGGGCCTAAGTCATATTCGATCAAATCCGTAAAAACAATTGAAAAATCGTCTCCGGCGATGGCGGCTATCGCGGCACACTGCTACCAGGGCGGCCTAAGAAACTTACAATCAATTACCGCCACACTATGCTAAGTCTAAGATTGCCACATGCGGCAAGCTGCACAATGAAGAATGAAAAATTTAATTGCCCGTCCCCGGTCTTTTATAAACGTTGAACGGACCCTAAAGGTCTGTCAGTATAAGGTCGAACGTTTATTTTTCGGAGGAGGTGAATCAAGTGAAAGCGCGTCTGATCACTTTAGTACTAATCGCCTTATTCATCGCACTTGGCGGCTGCGGTGGCAAGGAGGCTCATTTTAACAGCCCTTCGGAGGCGGGTGCTACGAATACGGTTTATATCACTCTTTACGGGCACAAGTACCACCGGGCCGGCTGCCGCTACCTGGCAGAAAACTCGATTCCAATGAGCATAGAGGAGGCAAAGAAAAGCGGGTACGGGCCGTGCGGAGCATGTGATCCGCCGCAGTAGTATTTTGGATCCGCTGATGAGAAGAGCCGCGAAGAAATTATGGATGAAATTTTAAACTGTAGTATAGTTGGCCTTAAAAAAGGTTCGGACGAAATAGCCGAACCCTGAAACCCTTGATATTTTCGGTAAGGGTAAAACCACTTTTTCCTGTAACTCCCCAAACCCTGAAACCCTTGGTATTACTGGTGGGCGATGCAAGATTTGAACTTGCGACCCCTTGCTTGTAAGGCAAGTGCTCTCCCCCTGAGCTAATCGCCCGTTTCAGTTGTCGGTCGTCAGACCATAGAAGATTACCTCAAGTGATTTTCTACGCAATGATTTAGTTGTCGTATTAATTTAGTCGTCTGCCCTCTGACGTCACTCGTCAGACTACAGATTGTAGGAATTCGCGCAGCGAATTCCTACCCCTCTTTCCGACCTCCGACCTCTGACGTCTGTTTTGGTGGGCCCACCAGGATTCGAACCTGGGACCGACCGGTTATGAGCCGGCAGCTCTGACCGCTGAGCTATGGGCCCGTAAAAATTATAATAAAAAATGATCCGGTCGTCAATAAGACGCCGGACCGTTCACTCAAGGTAATCCTTCAGCTTCTTTGATCGGCTCGGGTGTCGGAGCTTGCGCAAGGTTTTGGCTTCGATTTGCCGGATCCGCTCCCTTGTAACGCCGAACTTTTGACCGACTTCCTCCAGGGTGCGGGCGCGCCCGTCGTCGAGACCGAAGCGGAGCCGCAACACCCGTTGTTCTCTTTCTGTAAGGGTATGGAGAACCTCATTCAACTGCTCGCGCAACAGCGTAAAGGAGGCCTCCTCCGCCGGGGCCTGGGCTTCCTGGTCCTCGATAAAGTCACCTAAGTGCGAGTCTTCCTCTTCCCCGATGGGCGTTTCCAGGCTGACCGGCTCCTGCGCGATTTTCATGATCTCGCGGACCTTTTCCTCCGAAATGTCCATCTCTCTGGCGATCTCCTCCGGCGTAGGCTCACGGCCGAGTTCCTGAAGGAGGTGCCTCGATACCCGGATGAGTTTGTTGATGGTTTCCACCATATGCACCGGGATGCGGATGGTCCGTGCCTGGTCCGCGATCGCCCGGGTGATAGCCTGACGAATCCACCACGTGGCATAAGTGCTGAACTTGTACCCCTTGCGGTAGTCGAATTTTTCTACCGCCTTGATAAGACCTAAGTTGCCTTCCTGAATAAGATCAAGGAAAAGCATGCCGCGACCGACATAACGCTTGGCAATGCTCACCACAAGTCTCAGGTTCGCCTCCACAAGCCGGCGCTTCGCAGCCTCATCCCCGGTTTCCATTCTCTTGGCAAGCTCTACCTCTTCCTCCGGCGACAGAAGCGGGATGCGGCCGATCTCTTTGAGGTACATTCTGACGGGGTCGTCTATCTCGACACCTTCAGGGATCGAAATGTCAACGTCTGCATAACCGTGCTCAGGCTCGGCCGAAACCTCTGGGGGCTCTTCGTCCTGGACTTCAGGCACCACGTCTATTCCCATTACGGATAACTGTTCGTAGATGTCATCGATCTGGTCGGGTGTCAATTCGGTCCCTTGAAGGCTGTCCATGATCTCGCTGTACGTAAGTACGCCGTTCTTCTTTCCCTTTTCAATCAAGCCTTCAATTTCACTGTACTGTGTCTCTTCCACCCTAACATCCCTCCTTTCCGTCCTTCATCAGCGCCGAGATTTCGTACAAAAGCCGCTGTGTAAGCTCAACGTCCCCTGCCTTTTCTGCCGCACCCAATTCAAGCAAAAGGTCCCGGCGCTTCTTTCGCCGCTCTCTCCTGCGTATCAGGGTGACAAAGTCGACCAGAAGTGCTTCAGCATCCTCCGGCATCGGGTCACACAGCAGGGCGGCTACTGTACTTTGGTCATCCTCCGCGAGCCGGCTGAACAGCACCGGCAGCCTTAAACCCTCAACTGTACCTGCTTCCGGCAGGGTTAGGTAGATGCGGCGGTATTGCTCTTTCGAAAAAAGCTCGCTCCCTCCAAACGCCTCAACCTTCTCAAGAAGGCCCGGTTTTTCCAGGAGAATCCTGAGAATGCCGGCCTCAGCCTTTTCGCGTGCATCGGACGTATTCTTAAATTTATGTTTATTTTTAGCACTTTTGCTGGTCTTTAGCCAGGTTTTTTGCCCATTTTCTAAAAACCGGTCCAGTTCGCTCCGTACAGCCTCCCAACTTAACCCTGTCACCCGTGCCACCGTTCGGATGCCTTCTTCACGTTCGGGTATATTCGGTAAAACTGCAAGGTTTGGCAAGACTGCCTGGAGCACCGCGATTTTTTTTGCGGCGGTATCGATACCCTTGCTCGCAAGATGGGTCGTTTTATATTCTATGAGGGGCACAGCCGTTGCTACGACATTTTCCCATGCTTCGCTACCCGCAGCGCGGATAAATTCATCAGGGTCCTTGCCCTGAGGAAGGTTGACCACCCGCACCTGAAATCCGGCCTCCTGCAGGATGTCAAGGCCGCGCAGGGTAGCCGCGGTACCCGCCGCATCACTATCATACGCAATGAGCACCGTCGAAGTGTGTCGCAACAGCACCCTGGCCTGCTCGCGGGTGAGACTCGTGCCCAGGCTGGCTACCACGTTACAGAATCCGAACTGGTGTGCGGTGATGGCGTCAAGGTAACCTTCGACGACCACCGCAAACCCGGCCTCGCGTATAGCCTGCCGGGCCTGAAAAAGAGCGAAGAGCAACTCTCTTTTGGTAAAAAAAGGGGTTTCAGGGGAGTTAAGATATTTAGGCGTTATTGAATCCTCGAGTGCTCGCCCGCCAAAACCCGTTACCTTGCCGCGGGCATCACTGATCGGGAAGACCAGGCGCCCGCGAAACCTGTCTACAACCTCTCCGCTTTCGAGCCGCACCGCCAATCCAAACCCCAAGGCCTCTTCTCTGCTTATTCCTTTCTCCCGCAGGAAACGAAGCAACCCGTCACGCGATTGAGATGCGAAGCCCAACCCAAATTTCGAGGCAACCGTTAAGGGTATTCCTCTTTTTTCAAGGTACAGCCGCGCCGGCTCGCCGGTTTTTTCAAAGAGCTGCCGCGCAAAAAACTCGGCCGCAATTTGGTTTATCCGCCATGCCTGCTCCCGCTCCCGCTGCCGCCGTTCAACAGAAGCGTCCCGACTCGCTACCGGGAGTTCGAACCCCGTCCGGTCCGCCAGCCGCTCAAGCGCCTCCGGAAAGGTCAGGTTCTCCCGCAACATTAAGAACTTTAACGCGTCCCCCCCGGCACCACAGCCGAAACAGTAGAAAAACTGCTTCTCCGGTGAGACTGTAAACGAAGGGGACTTCTCTTGATGAAAAGGACACAGCCCAACGTAGCGCTGACCCTTTTTTACCAGACGGACATGCTCGCTAATTAATGCCACAATATCCGTCCGGTTCAACACCTCTTCAATAAATTCCCCAGGAACAATGCCGCGCAATTTTTACCACCACCGGGTACGGGGCGAAGCGGCATACCCTGAATATATATTCGTTGCCCGGTCAGATTTTCCTCCCCTAAAGTGACAATTTTTAAAAGACCGGGAACCCCCGGGGAATGAAAAGGCGCTCGAACTGTGTCACGGCGTAACGGTCGGTCATTCCCGCGATGTAGTCGCATACCACGCGGTTGAGCCCGAACTCAGACACCTTTTGCCGGTATTCGATGGGAAGCGCATCGGGGTTGGCTACGAAATACTGAAAAAGGTACTGCACAACGTGCCTTGCTTTTGCCTCTTCCCGCTTGGCCTCCGAACCCAGGTATACCCGTTCAAACAGAAAAGTGCGTAGCTTATCCATTGCGTACTTAACATCAGGCCCCATCCGTATCTCCGGTTGGTCCCAGCTTGTCCTGATCAGGTCCATAACCATAGTGTTGATCCGATCACGGTGGTGGTCACCTAATATATCCAGGCAGTCGCGCGGGAGGTCCGCCTGGGTCAGTATTCCTCCCCGGAGCGCGTCGTCGATGTCGTGGTTGATGTAGGCGATCCTGTCCGCCACCCTTACAACCTGTCCCTCCAGGGTCACCGGCTGCACAGGTCCGGTATGGTTCACAATGCCGTCCCGGACTTCAAATGTGAGGTTAAGGCCCCCGCCTCCTTCGAGCAGATCAACTACCCTGAGGCTCTGCTCGTTGTGCTTGAAGCCGGGATAAACCGCAGCCAAAGCCTCCTCTCCTGTATGCCCGAACGGGGTGTGCCCCAGATCATGGCCCAGGCCGATTGCTTCTGTTAAGTCTTCGTTCAGCCTGAGTGCCCGGGCGATGGTCCTCGCGATCTGGGCAACCTCGAGGGTGTGTGTCAGGCGTGTCCGGTAGTGGTCGCCCTCCGGAATAATGAAGACCTGGGTCTTATGCTTGAGCCGCCGGAAGCTTTTGCTGTGAATAATCCGGTCCCGGTCGCGCTGGAAAGCCGTACGGATACTGCAAGGCTCTTCTTCGTCTTTACGCCCCCTTGTATTTTTGCTCCTGCAGGCATAGGGCGAAAGCATCAGGTCTTCAAGTTCCTCGGTATGCTCGCGCAACCGCAAAAACCTCCACCTCTCTTAATCATCTTATACACAGTAACCCGACCCGTTGAGACGGGTATCTTTTCGGAAGGAAAACCCGGGTTGTAACAGCAACCCGGGTTACCGCTCCGCAATAAGCCTGCTCAGCGTTTTCGCAGGACCTGTGTCGCACGGGCTACTTCAACGACCCTCTTCGCCAACATCTTCGCCTGCACCAGGCCCTCCCCGTCGCCCCGGTACTGGATGCACGCACCCAGGTGTCCGGGGTCACCGTCAGTGTGACCGTCACCCACGACCGTCATCCCGTGAGAGAGCATCATTGCTGCAAGAACTTGCAGCGTCAGTTCCTGCCCGCCAAAACGTGACCCGCCGCTAACCACCCCGCCCCCCACCACGTTAACCAGCGCCTTTTGCTTTCGCAGCCTCCGGGTTTTATCCCAAAAAGCCTTAAGCGGAGCAGATACCGTCCCGAAATACACCGGGCTGCCGATAATCAGGCCGTCAGAGCGGCCCAGCAGCTCAAGCATCTCCTCAAGCACGGTACCCTGATAGCACACGCCGCGGCAAGGAGACGAGCAGTGGATGCAATAAGGTATCTTCAACCCTTGCAGACCCTCTATGACCTGAAGGAGAACGGCGGACGCCCCCATCGAAGCTGCCTCGTCAAGTGCGGCAGACAACAGTTGTGCAGTACCGCCGTCTGGCCTGGGGCTGCCGTTCAGACCGACAATCAGCATTCTCCCGCTCCTTATCCTTGACGCACAATGTTTAAAGTCCGGGGTTCCAAGCTTTGCCCTGCAACTGACTTGTTGCTGAGTAGAATTCGGGACGGGGGGTGTAGAATCCTTGTTTTGTTGCGAGAGACCGTTGCAAGACTTAGTACTCAACTCTGAGAAACCGCCCGTCTGGCCTTTTGCCGTAGAATTTTTTCTTCAAAACTTTACACCTTTTTGGTAACCGCTGCTGTTTCCTTCAGTTGAGTGCGGGGTCGTTTTTCGCGGCCTCCGGGCTACCTGGTAAAAACTTTGCCTCCCGAAAAAAGTTTTTAACCCCTAAATTATACGCCGGCACCCTATCATTCTTCACCGGAACCGCCGGAGAAGGTGATCCGCCTCAGCGTTGTATACACCGGCCCGCTCGGGGTCAACCGGCTGGCTATCAGGTCCAGTCCTGTCACCGTAAACTCACCTGCATGCCGGGTTTCGACCTCGGCGATTTTTCTTTCCAGAGCCGCGGAATTTGTCGCGGAGCGAAAACGTCCAATGGTGACGTGAGGGGAAAACGCTTTGTCTTCACGGGGAAAACCCAGTGAGACACAGGCTTCTTCCACCTGCCGGTGGAGAACCGCAAACGGCTCGTGGCCCCTCAGACCGACCCAGAGCACCCGCGGCCTCTTTACCGAAGGAAAAACGCCGACGCCGCCTAAAGCGAGGTTGAAGCACCGCGTCTCGGCAACGCGTTTCCTTACCGCAGCCGCAAGCGGCTCAACCACGGACGCTTCGGCAGAGCCGAGAAACCGCACTGTCACATGAAAGTTTTCCGTTTCTACCCATTTTACGTCGAGTTGCAGCGGGCGGAAAAGCGCCTGGATCCCCGCCAACTCTTCGCAAATTGCGGCCGGAAGGGTTACCGCCCAGAAAAGGCGCAGTTTTTCCACGGACGTTTCTTCCTTAATACTGCCGTTTTTAAGTTGAGTGCCGGCCTTGGCGCAGCGCTTCGAGGATGACCTTCTGCTCGACGCTCGCCACCAATCTGCGGGTATTGGCTACGGTGTCGGGGTTGACACTCACGCTGTCTATCCCGTTGCGGACAAGGAACTCGGTAAACTCCGGATAAACCGACGGCCCCTGCCCGCAAATGGAAACCGTCTTGCCGTACTGGTGCGCCACCTCGATGAGGTGGGCTATCGCCCGCGTCACCGCCGGGTTGCGCTCGTCAAAATATCCCATCTTGTCCAAAACGCCGGAATCCCGGTCCGCGCCTAAAATAAGCTGCGTGAGATCATTTGAGCCGATACTGAAACCGTCGACCAGCGGGCTGAATTCATCAGCCATCAAGACCACCGACGGAACCTCCGCCATGACCCACACCTTAAAGTCCAGGTTCGAAGACAGCCCCTCTTCGGCCATTATCTTGAGCACCTGTTTTACCTCCCAGGTGGTGCGTACGAACGGAAGCATCGCCCATACGTTAGTCAACTGGTATTCTTCCCGGACCTTGCGCATGGCCTTGCATTCGAGACGGAAACCTGCCTCATATTCCGGTGAAATGTAGCGGGACACGCCGCGCCAGCCGATCATCGGGTTGTTTTCTACCGGTTCAACCTCTTCCCCCCCTTTTAAACCGCGGAACTCGTTGGTCCGGAAGTCACTGAAGCGTACCACTACCGGCCGGGGGTGGATCGCCTGGGCCACCGTCGCGATGCCCTCCGCAAGCCGCTCGATAAAGATCGCTTCCTGGCCTGAGCGCAAAAGGTACATCGGGTGTGCGCCGATGTGGCCGGTGAAGATGAACTCGGTGCGCATGAGCCCTATCCCGTCGAAGGGCAGGTCCTTGTAACGGGCAATTCCCTCCGGTTCACCTAAGTTCATGTATATCTTGGTGGCAGTGACCGGCGCGATTTCCCGCCAGAGCACCCCCTGCGGAACCGCCCCTCGGGCCGGGGCCGCCGGTTCGACCGTATCGCCCAGCGCAACGCGGCCCGCGTAGACCACGCCCCGGGAGGCATCCACCGTCACTTCCATTCCTTCCGCAAGCACCGCGGTTGCGTTCTTGGCGCCGACGATACAGGGAACCCCGAGTTCCCGCGAAACGATGGCCGCATGGCAGGTTCGTCCCCCTTCGTCCGTTACGATGGCGGCCGCCCGCTTCATCGCCGGGACCATGTCCGGGTTGGTCATCACCGTTACCAGTACCGCTCCATCGTTTACCCGAGTAATGTCCCCGAAACTCTTGACCATTACTACCCTCCCGGTGGCCGTACCGGGAGAAGCGGCCATTCCTCGCACGAGCACCTTGGCCTCGCTCACCTTGTCAACCTCCCTTGCCCCGACAGCAAGTTCTTTACTCAAGGTTGTAATGGGCCGTGACTGTAATATGAAAAAGGTCCCGTTTTCGTAACCCCATTCGATATCCTGCGGGAAGTTGTAGTGGTTCTCGACCCTGATCAGTTGCTCGGAAAGGCTCAGTATCTCCTCATCGGCAAGACACTGCCGCTCCACGTATTCGGGTCCAAGATGCTTCGCCACCTCTACTTCGATCGTGCCGCCGGGAGACTCAGGATCCGCGCAGATCATTACTCTTTTGGCCGCTATCACCTTGTTTACCACACGGCGGGAGACCTTGTCCACAGTATACTCATCGGGGGTCACCTTTCCGGCCACAATCGCCTCGCCCAGCCCCCAACTCGCGTTCATCATCATCTCCCGCCTGTTTCCTGTGACCGGGTCTACAGTAAAAGCAACACCGGAGCGCTCAGACTGAACCATCTTCTGAACCACAGCACTCAGATAAACGGCCGAGTGGTCAAAACCCTGGGCCTGGCGGTAAGAAGTAGCACGCGCCGTCCATAAAGAAGCCCAGCACCGGCGGACGTGCTCGATCACATCCTCAACCCCGACCACGTTCAGGTAGGTGTCCTGCTGTCCCGCGAAAGAGGCTTCCGGTAGGTCTTCCGCCGTCGCCGAACTCCGTACCGCCACCCGCGGCGGGTCGCCGTCCCCACCTAATTCCATGTAAGCAGCGGTTATCTCATCCGCAATCTCCGGTGGTACGGGAGTACCCCGGATCAGCTCACGGATATTAGACGTATTGGTCATTAACTGTTCAAGGTCGTTTACATCGGTGCCGCCAATGATTTCTTTAATCCTTGACGCCAAACCGGTTTTCTCTATAAAGTGCTTGTACGCCTCTGCGGTTACGCAAAAACCGGGCGGTACAAGGATTCCGGCCCTGGTCATTTCACCGAGGTTAGCTCCTTTACCGCCGACAAGCGCCACATCTTCCCTACCAAGTTCGTTGAACCACTTTACGAACCTGAAAGCCACTGCCTTCACTCCCCCGTTTTAAGACTCAAACTCCGGCATTCGAACACATCGTTTTCTACCGGAAGTTATTTTACCGGAAGCGCAGGAGCCGGTTCCGGCCTGTTTTGGTGCTCGATCAGCGGTGGCGCAGGCCCCGGTAATAGATTTCCAAAACCCTGCTGGCCGTCTCTTCCACCGCTTTACCGGTCACATCGATAACCGTGCAACCGATCCTATGCATCACCTCCTCCGCGTAAGCTAATTCCTTCAGAACCCGTCCCTCATGTGCGTATTCCGCCTCGGCCGGCAACCCGAGGGTTTTCAATCGCTCCCGCCTGATCCAGACCAGGTAATCGGGCTGGATCGTCAACCCTACAACCCGGTTCGATGAAAGGGAAAACAGCTCCGGCGGTACCGGCACCTCCGGAACGAGCGGGAGGTTCGCCGCCTTGATCCGCTTGTACTGTGCCAGGTACATACAGAGCGGCGTCTTGCCCGTGCGGGAAACACCCAAGACAACGACGTCCGCTTCGGTGATCCCCCGCGGGTCCCTCCCGTCATCGTACTTGACGGCAAATTCGATGGCCTCCACCCGGCGAAAATATTCTTCGTCAACCTTCCGCATGAGTCCAGGCTCAAACCGGGGTTCACGGCCGGTCACCCACCGCAGCGCGTCCAGTACCGGCCCCAAAATGTCCACCGCGGGCAGGCCGTACTTGGCCGCTTCAGACAAAAGAATTTTTCGAAGGTTGGGCATTACCAGCGTAAAGATTATTACTCCCGATTCCTGGGCGGCTTGCGCCACAATCTCCGGGATCTCTTCAGGGTGGCTAACATAAGGGACCCTCCTGATATCTGCGCTGCCGGAGTCGAACTGGCTGGCTGCCGCCTTTCCCACAAGCTCCGCCGTCTCTCCGATGGAGTCGGAAACTATGTAAATCACCGGGTGCGCGCCTTGTTGCAGAACCGCCAAAGCCCCCTACCGCCTTTCACATATTTCTACAAAAAGCCGGGTTACCGTTGTCTTACTGAAGCGACCGACCACGAGCAGATCGCCCTTCTGGCCGCCGTCGGCGGGCTCCACCACCGGCAGGGCGTCGACTTCGTGATCCACAAGCTTACGTGCAGCTTCCCAGGCAGGTTCCTCCGGAGAAGTAGTGATGATTTTGGGTAACCGGGTCATAATCACACTGACCGGCAGGTCTCGCATGTCCTGGCCCCCGAAGGCTATCTTCAACAGGTCCTTCCGGGAAACAACGCCCTCAAGTAGCCCTCCCTCCCGGACCACGAAGAGCGTTCCAACATCCTCGAGAAACATGGTCACGATGGCGTCGTGAACCGAAACCTGGTCGTTTACCACTATCGGCCGTGACTGCACCTCACCAACCTTGTAGCGGCGAACCCGCGCCGCTACAACTTCGTTAGGTGACTTTCCGCTGTAATAGTATCCGACGCGCGGTCTTGCTTCCAAAAGGCCTGCCATGGTAAGAATGGCCAGGTCCGGACGGAGGGTTGCCCTGGTTAACTTTAGACGCTCAGCAATCTGCTCGCTGGTAATCGGGCCCTCGTTCTTTACAATTCCCAAAATGGTTTCCTGCCGCTGGGTCAGCTCCAATAACACCCACTCCTTCTCCGCAGGCAACCCGGAACGCAAACAGGCCAAACCGGTTTAAAAATATTCGCGCACCTGTATTAAGTATGTCATACTAATTTTTCCTCGGCACCACAAAAGCGTTACTAAATTATTCTACTATGTTACACTGTATTTTTCCTGCACCGGAAATGAAAAAGAATTTTACAAAAGGCCAACCAGTGGGTAAAGCAATGTTTAAGCAAGTGCCTGCAGGTACAGCTTCAACCGGGGGAACCTCCATTCCCGAAGTCTTATGCGGACAGAAAAGCAGAAACTTCTGTCATGTAACCGGAATTCTTGACAGGTCGGCCACCAGTCGGACCAGGTCCACCACCGACCGCAGGAGGGCCAGCCTGTTTTCCCGTAGCGTGCGATTCTCGTCCATTACTAACACCGCGTCGAAAAATCTATCCACCGGTTCCCGCAACGCGCCCAGCTTTTCTAAAATGTTCCGGTAGGCGTGCTTCGCCAAGTCCGGGGCAATCTTTTCCCGCAAATCGAGGACTGCCTCGTACAGCCGCTCTTCCGCTGAATCTACAAAGTGGGCGGGTTCCGGCTCCTTTCCCGGAGCCGTCCGTGAAAGGTTCGCAGCCCTGGTATACGCGGTGTAAAGGTCGGCAAATGAAGCCTCTCCCTGAAAAGCCTGTAAGGCCTCCGCCCTCCGCCAGGCGGCATCGACATCGTCTATTCCCGCCGCGAGAACCGCCTCCGTTACATGATTTGAGATTCCGCGTTCTTCAAATACGCCCCGCAGCCGCTGTTTGAAAAACTCGGTCAGTTCGTCTAAAACCGTCCCCGCATCTCGTTTCAACCGGTTGCGGTACTCCCGGTAAGCACTCAGGATTAACTCGCTCAGGGAAAAGTGCATTTCCCCTGCTAAAATAATGGAGCAAATACCAAGAGCCTGCCGCCGCAGTGCGTAGGGATCCTGGGAGCCCGTCGGAATAAGCCCGGTGCCGAAGCAACCCACCAGGTTATCGATCTTGTCTGCAATGCTTAACAGGCGCCCCGGTACCGTTTCCGGGAGGGCATCGCCGTCAAACCGGGGGAGGTACTGCTCATATAGAGCCTCCGCTACCGCTTCCGGCTCACCGTCCTTCAGCGCGTATTCCCTTCCCATGACCCCTTGAAGCTCCGGGAACTCGTACACCATATTAGTGAGAAGGTCGGCCTTCGACAGGTATGCCGCCCGGGAAACAGCCGCTGCGTGGTCTCGGCTCACACCGAACGCTTTGCCGAGATATGCAGCAAGGGCGCCGAGGCGTTCCGTTTTCTCATAAAGCGTTCCCAAAGCCTCCTGGTAAACCACCTTTTTAAGGCCTTCCACACGTTCGGCCAAGGGCATGGCGGTATCTTCACGGTAGAAAAACGCCGCATCCGCCAGCCGGGCTCGGATGACCTGCTCGTTCCCCCGGCGGATCGTCACCGTGTGCTCGCGGGCACTGTTATGTACGGCGATGAAGCGCGGGAGCAGACGCCCGTTTTCCCCGCAAACGGGGAAGTACCGCTGGTGCTCCCGCATCACAGTGATGAGCACCGGCCGGGGCAGGTCGAGGTACTTTTCCGGAAAAACTCCGCAGAAGGCGGTCGGGTATTCCACCAAGTTGGTCACCTCTTCCAAGAGCTCTTCGTCCCGCGGCGCAAAACCGCCCGCAGCGGCGGCTAAAGCCTCAATTTCCTCCTGTATCACGCGCCGTCTCTCAGCGGGATCGATCATAACAAACCGCGCGGCCATCTGGGAAAAGTAGTCGGCCGGGTTCTTGACCGGTACCGCGCCCGGTGAAAGAAAGCGGTGGCCGGAGGACTCGCGCCCGGATCGTAAGCCGTTGAATGCAAACTCTACCACCTGGTTGCCATAGAGGGCCACCAGCCAGCGAATCGGCCGGACAAAGCGCATCTCACCGTCGCCCCAGCGCATCGGCCTGGGAAAAGCAAGTCCAGCAATCAACCGGGGGCAGAGTTCTGCGAGAACCTCGGCCGCCGGGCGGCCCGGCTCCTTTTTAACCGCAAACACATACTCGGTTTTTCCCGCTTCCCGCACAATCAGGTCCGACACCTCGACTCCGTGGCTCTTAGCGAACCCGGTCGCTGCTTTTGTCGGCCGGCCCCACTCGTCAAAAGCACTCCGGTACGGGGGCCCCTTTACTTCTTCCACGCGTCCTTCCTGCTTTTCCGCCACCTTTTCCACGAAAAGCACCAGGCGCCGCGGTGTGCCAAAGGTTTTAACGGCACCGTGGCCCAGCCGAGCTTCCGTCAGCAGTCCCGCCGCCTTTTCCGCTAACTGGGCAAGCGCACCCGGCATGAAACGTGCCGGGATCTCTTCGGTACCGATCTCCAGCAAAAAGTCCTGCATAGTTACCCCCTCTTCATCAGCGGATAGCCCAGTGCTTCTCTCTGGGCAATATACCGCCGCGCGCAGGCCCGGGCCAGATTCCGGATCCGCATAATATACCCGGTACGCTCGGTGACGCTTATCGCACCCCGCGCGTCCAGGAGGTTAAAGGTATGCGAACACTTGAGCACGTAGTCGTAGGCCGGCAGCACCAGTTCGGCCTTGAGTACGCGGTCGGCTTCCCTTTCATAGCCGTCAAAAAGGGTGAAAAGGAAAGCGGTATCCGCAACATCAAAGTTATAGCTTGAATGCTCCACTTCGCCCCGGTGGTGGATCTCGCCGTAACTTATTCCGTCAGCCCACTCGATGTCAAAGACACTTTCCACTCCCTGGAGGAACATCGCAATTCGCTCGAGACCGTAAGTAATCTCCGCCGAGACAGGCCGCAGGTCATATCCGCCGCACTGTTGAAAATAGGTGAACTGCGTGATCTCCATCCCGTCCAGCCAGACTTCCCAGCCTAGCCCCCAGGCGCCGAGGGTCGGCGATTCCCAGTTGTCCTCAACAAAGCGGATGTCGTGCTGCAGCGGGTCGATACCCAAAGACCGGAGGCTGTCGAGGTAAACCTCGATCACGTTGTCGGGCGAAGGTTTCAAGATGACCTGGTATTGGTAATAGTGCTGCATGCGGTTCGGGTTTTCGCCGTAGCGGCCGTCGGTGGGCCGGCGCGAAGGCTCGACGTAAGCGACCCGCCATGGCTCCGGCCCCAGCACCCTGAAAAAGGTGGCAGGATTCATCGTGCCCGCCCCCTTTTCAATATCATAAGGCTGCTGGATTATACACCCCTGATCCGCCCAAAAGCGGTGAAGGGTGAAGATCAGTTCCTGAAAATTCAATCGGCTTGCCCCCTTGAAAATGCGTTGCAAACCATGGCTTGTCGAAAAAAGTAAGTCATCTGTTCACGGCACGAACGTCTTAGCCCGACATCAACTTGGAGCATCAACTTGTTGGTCTCAAATATTGAATTGTCCCGTAAACTTCCACTTGACCTGGTAGCTGCAAGCCATTTTGTTTGAGTGCCGGGTTCTACAGCGGTCCCCTTAAAAGACAAAAGCCCCCACTCTTCCGGGGTACCACAGCGGCGGGCGTTAATAGCGGCAAGCAGGCAAAAGTCTCATCCCGCAAAAAAATTAACAGAGAAACCGCGAAAAGTCAAGCATTTTTAAGGCTATAGATACGGGCACCTGAGGCTAAGGGGTTTGGCGAAACCCTTTGGCTCAAAGTCGGGCATTTACAGCCTGGGGCGCAGGATTCTAAGAAAAATGGCGCAGGTTGTAAACGCGTTAGCGGCATGGACGTCCCTTTTGAGCCCTGCTTCGTAAGTTACTCCGGCACGAGGCGTTCGAGAAAGGACAGCGCCCGAGGCCGGTACCCGAGGTGAAAGGATACCGTCTCCGGAATGATTCTGTTGAGCTCCTGCTGTACAATCGGCTCAGTTTTCAGGGTGAAAATACGCCCCAAACTCCCCTCGCCGAGACGGCGGAGGGTGTAAAGCGTCCCGGGTACAAGTCCCGCGGCGTCGTTATGCTCCCGCCGGCATACCGAACACACCACCCCCCCGGCCCCGGGGCTGAACCAGAGTCCGTTCCCCGGCAGGACCGCCCCCCGGCAGGAAACGCAGCGTTCCAATTCCTGTTTTAAGCCGGTTAGCGCTAACAGGCGAACCTCAAAAGCCCGGGCTAAGAGATCCGGATCCCCTTTTCTCACAAGTCGCAACGCCTCAACCAGCAGGTTGTAAAGCGGCCTGTTTGGTACCTCGTCTGCGGTAAAACCGCCCACCAGCTCGGCAAAATAATGGGCAAGACCGAACCGCCGCACATCATCCTCTATCCCCAAAAAACGCTCTAAAAGCTCAACCTGGTCGACACGGCTTAATTCCTTCCCGCTGGTCATAAAAAAACGCGACCTGCAGAAAGGCTGCACAGCGCCTCGCTTCCTGCTGGTGAGCCGCGCGCTGCCATAGCATACCGCCCGGGTTTTACCGAACTCGAGTGAAAAAAGCGTCAACACGCGGTCCGCCTCTCTGAACTCGCTTGACTTCAGCACCACCGCCTCGGTCTGAAAGAATCGCATTACTTCATTCTCCCTTTGCTCCTCTCCGAGAAACAGCCGGTAATTACTGCATACCAAGACTCCTGTCCGCGCCTATGCCTCAACGTTCTTTATCCGTTGGATATCCAGGGCTTTCCCGGTTGCCGGGTCCACGGTAACTACGCAGGCGTCAAACTGGTAGGGTCCGGCGGCCACCTCAAAACGCTTCGGGAGCTGGGTAAGGTACTTAGCCACGATGGGACCGCTTTTGAACCCGATCACCCCGTCCCGGGGTCCGGTCATCCCCACGTCTGTGATGTAGGCCGTGCCTCCGGGCAAAATACGCTCATCTGCCGTTTGCACATGGGTGTGCGTGCCGAAAATTGCAGTCGCCCTGCCGTCTAAGAACCACCCGAAGGCCGCTTTTTCTGAAGTAGCCTCTGCGTGGAAGTCCACAAGGATTATCGGCGTCACCTCTTGAAGGACAGACAAGATTTCCTCGGCCTTGCGGAAAGGACAGTCGAGTTCGGGCATGAATACCCGCCCGCACAGGTTCACCACACCAATCTTACAACCTCCGACCTGAAAGACGTTATATCCTATACCCGGAACGCCGGGCGGGTAATTCGCGGGACGAATCAACCGGGTTTCCTCAGCGATAAAATCAAAACTCTCCTTCTTATCCCAAACATGATTCCCGCTGGTGAGGGCATCCACCCCGTAACTAAAAAGTTCACCCGCTGTTTCACGGGTGACGCCGACCCCTCCTGCCACGTTTTCAGCATTCGCCAGTACAAAACTTATCCCAAATGAATCCCGGATATGCGCAAGGTTGTCTTTCACCGCCCGACGCCCGGGACGCCCGACAACGTCACCAATCATTAAAATGCGCATTGCAGTCAACCCCACAGCCTATTTGGCATATTCCACCGCTCTGGTCTCGCGGATAACAACCACCTTCACCTGGCCTGGGTATTCTAATTCGCTTTCGATCTTTTTGGCAACGTCCCGTGCAAGGCGGACCATCAGAAGGTCGTCCACACGCTCGGGTTTAACCGCGATACGAATCTCGCGCCCGGCCTGTACCGCGTATGCCTTTTCCACGCCCTGGAATGAGTTAGCGATCTCTTCAAGCTTCGCTAATCGTTTTATGTATGCTTCCAGCGTTTCCCGGCGGGCACCCGGCCGCGCAGCGGAAATTGCATCTGCGGCCTGAACCACCATCGCTTCTACAGTGTGCGGCTCCTCATCGCCGTGATGCGCGGCTATGGCATGGAGCACTTCCGGGTCTTCGCCGTACTTGCGGGCCAGTTCCAGACCGATTGCGACATGCGGGCCCTCCATTTCCCTGTCTATGGCCTTACCGATGTCGTGCAGCAAACCGGCGCGCTTGGCGAGGGCGACATTTGCCCCGAGTTCCGCTGCCATAAAGCCCGCGAGATACGTCACCTCTAAAGAGTGCCGTAAAACGTTTTGCCCGTAGCTGGTCCGGAACTGCAACCTGCCGAGGAGCTTGATCAGCTCTTCGTGCAACCCCGGAATGCCTGCTTCAAAAGCAGCCTGCTCACCGGCCTCCCAAATCTGGCGGTCAACATCCTTCTGGGCCTTTTCAACCATCTCCTCAATACGCGCCGGGTGGATCCGACCGTCGGAAACCAGGCGTTCCAGTGCCAGGCGGGCAACCTCCCGCCGGACGGGGTCAAAACTCGACAGGATAACGGCTTCCGGCGTATCATCAATGATCAGGTCTACACCTGTCAGGTTCTCGAAAGCCCGGATGTTCCGGCCCTCTCTCCCGATGATCCGGCCTTTCATCTCGTCGTTGGGCAGGGGGATGACCGAAACGGTGGTTTCGCCCACCTGATCGACCGCTGACCGCTGAATGGCAAGCGCGATGATCTCTTTCGCCCGGCGGTCTCCCTCCTCCTTAGCGCGGGCCTCTATGTCGCGGATAATCATTGCCGCTTCTTGCTGAATCTCCTTTTCTACTTCCGAAAGCAGGATCTGCCTCGCTTCCTCCGGGGTAAGCCCCGAGATCTTTTCCAACTCTACCAGCCGCGCCGTTTGAATTTTCTCTAATTCGGTCCTGAGATCCGCCAATTCTGCTTCCTTCTGGGTAAGTCTTTCCTCCCGTTTCTGAATCGCGTCAAGCTTTGCTTCCATCGCCTCCGTCTTTTGAACCAAACGTTTTTCCAGCCGTTGTAACTCCTGTCGCCGCTCCCGGTTTTCGCGCTCGGCCTCGTTTCTTAACTTAAGCACTTCCTCCTTTGCCTCAAGTACCGCCTCGCGTCTTTTGCCCTCCGCTTCTTTGACAGCCTCTTCAATAATCCTCTGGGCCTGCTCCTCCGCGGCTGCTACCTTAGACTCGGCAATGTACCGCCGGGCTGTATAGCCACCGGCAAAAGCTGCCACAACTGCGACGATTACTATAATCCATAGCGCATCCGGCAAAACTACACCCCCATTCACCTATATGTGAAACAAAAAAACCGAGGAAAACCTCGGCAGAAAAAGACACGCACCGTCTTTCAACCATGCGTCTCCTAAGGGAAACACCACTGTTTATTTGGACAAAGCATTTATCTCAAGTTGCCTTGCGGCGGTACGTTCTATTTTCTCCCAGGTTTATTGTATTGTACAGGTTTCCGGACATGCATGTCAAGCCGGTATTACATGGGTTATTCTGACAGTAAGGAGGCTTTTGCAGGGGGCTTGGCTTACAACGCATCCCGGTTAAGCTGCTCCCCTGCCACGTGGGGCAGCCACTTGCCGGGTTCAGTCGGCCACATTTCATAGGTCTCCGGTACGCCTCCCGGCAGGCCTATACCCACGTCCCTTAAGACTTTGCCTACCCATTCCGACCGGTTAAGCGTGTATAAATGAACCCCGTCAACGCCGTTCTCGATGAGGTCCTCCACCTGGGCAGCGGCATACTCGATGCCGGCCTTTTCTAAACCTTCCGGATCATGGGCGTACTTATCCAGCATAATGGAAAGAGCGGCTGGAATTGAAGCACCGCACAGACTGACAATGCGCTTGACCGTATCCGCATGTAAAACGGGAAGGATACCGGCGGAAATTGGGCAGAAAATACCCAGTCCGCGAACACTTTCCACGAAATGATAAAAAACCCGGTTATCAAAGAAGAGCTGTGTAATCAAGAACTCCGCACCGGCATCAACCTTTTCCTTCAGATGTACCCAGTCCGTATCGATACGCGGGGCGGCCATGTGTCCTTCAGGATAGGCTGCGGCTCCGATACCGAAGAAGCCCTTGTTGCGAATGTGCCTGATTAGGTCTACGGCATATCTGAAGGAGCCCTTCGAATAATCGAAGTTTTTCACCCCTTTCGGCGGGTCGCCGCGCAGAGCAAGAATATTCTCAACTCCCGCGGCACGGAGGCGGTCTAAAATGTCGTCAATCTCACTGACCGTATGACCCACGCAGGTTAGATGTGATAACACCTCGAACCCGAACCCGCTTACGATTGACGAAATTTCGACAGATGAGTCCCTGGTGGTACCGCCGGCCCCGTATGTCACGCTGATGAACGCCGGGTTAAAAACCTTAAGCTCTGCCGTAAGTTTGGAGACAATATCTGCCCTATCATCGCCCTTAGGGGGGAAAATCTCAAAAGAGAGAACCGGCCTTCTTGAGGCGAAAATGTCTTTGATGCGCAAAACACTTCCTCCTAATTCCATGGATTTATAGCCCGCCGGAACAGGTCTTCTACTTATTTTCCCGCAGGCAAGGTATTCTTAATCCTTTTTTAACCGTTCAAACCTTTATTAAGGACACTCCCGCCCTCCTATAATCCACTCACCCGAAAATTATTGCCCTATTCTATGAAGCGATGATACATTTTGCCCAGGATCAGTTAATTTACACTTAAACCATCCACCCGTGCCATCAACCTTTTCGTAGTGAATCAAACAGGGGTTTAGGTTGCTGCTTGTTTAAAAGTGAGTTTGTTACCATCATTCTCAAGGCTTCAATTTAACATCAAAGGAGAATCCGGAATTGCAGCCGATAACCGTTACCCTGAACGGGCGGGAAGTAACCGGGGAGCCCGGAATGACTATTCTGGAGCTGGCGCGAAAAGAAGGCGTACGCATACCGACGCTATGCCATGAACCCCATTTGACATCGGTCGGCGACTGCCCCTCGATAAGCACCTGCCGCGTATGTTTTGTGGAAGACGAGCGCACAGGTGCGATGGTTACCGCTTGCGGCACGTTTATCGTTCCGGGGATGGTCATTAACACCCACTCGCCCCGCGTTTTGGAACGCCGCAGGACCATCGTCGAGCTGATGCTGGCAAGCCACCCGGATTCGTGCCTGGTGTGCGATAAGGGCAACCGGTGTCAGTTGCGCCAGATCGCCGCGGAATTAGGCATTGGACTTGTAAGACTGCAAAAGATACCGCAGCCGGCAACCTTAAAAGACGCCAATCCCTTTATCAAAAGGGACTTGAGTAAATGCATCCTCTGCGCCAAGTGCATCCGGGTGTGCCAGGAACTGGTCGTTGAAGGAGCCATCGACTACTTCCGGCGCGGCTTTATCGCAAAACCGGCAACATTCGGTGACACCGCTCTGGAAGAATCTGAATGCACCTTTTGCGGCACCTGCGTTTCGGTATGCCCCACGGGTGCTCTCATGGAGGCGGAACGGGCACATATTGGAACAACCGGAACCGTGGTGCGCTCGACCTGCCCGTTCTGCGGCTGTGGCTGCGGCCTGCGCTTGGAAATTCACGACGGGCGTGTAGTTCGAGCAACCCCGAACAAGCAGGATTCGGTGAGCCGTGGCACTCTTTGCGTCAAGGGGAGTTTCGGCTTCGATTTTATTCACAGCCCCGACAGGCTCGTTACCCCTTTGGTCAAAGTCGACGGTGACTTCAAGGCGGCTTCCTGGGAGGAAGCGCTGGAAGTCGTCGCGGGCGAGTTTAAACGCATAAAAGAAGAATACGGCAGCGACGCCCTCGCGGTTTTCGGCTCATCGAAGTGCACAAACGAAGAGAATTACTTGCTCCAGTACTTCACAAGGGGCGTGCTCGGTACAAACAACATCGATAACAGCGGCCGTCTCCACGGCGCCGCCGGTTTAACCGGTCCCGGGCGAACCGGCGGCATTTTCGGCACCACCAACTCTATTGCCGTACTGGAGGAGGCCGAAGTGATCCTGGTGATCGGGGCCGATCCTACCAAGTCGGCACCGCTGGTCGGCTACGCAATAAAGCGTGCGGTCAGGTGCCGTGATGCAAAGCTGATCCTGGTTGACCCGCGGGAATCCCGTCTTGCGCTGTTTGCCAGCCTCTGGCTAAGGCCGAAAATTGCTTCCGACTTAACTCTGGTCAACGGTTTATGTAAGGCGGTCATCGACGAAAACCTGGTTAACGAAGACTCGATAGACAGGGAAACAGCGGACTTCAAGGCGTTTGCCGAAAGCATCGGCGGCTTAACCCCCGCCCAGATAGAAGAGACTACGGGTGTTACTTTCGAAGACATCAAGCACGCCGCACGCATTTATGCAAACGCGGAGCGGGCGGCGATCGTTTTTGGCAGCGGGGTTGCCCAACAGGTGAACGGTACCGGGACGATCGAGGCGTTGTTTAACCTGGCGCTGCTGACTGGAAAGCTCGGCGGCCAAAGCGGCGTTTACGCCCTGCAGAGGGAGAACAACGCTCAGGGGGCCTGTGACATGGGGGTCCTGCCCGATTTCCTCCCGGGGTACCACCCGGTCGCAGACCGCGCCTCCAGAAGAAAATTCAAGGATTATTGGGGAGATATACCGGATAAGCCCGGTCTTACCGTTTTCGAAATGCTTACAGCGGCTAAGTCGGGCGAGATCAAGGGCATGTACATTGTAGGCGAAAATCCCGTTGCTACTTTCCCGCGGGCGGACTTCGTGCAGGATGCCCTCTCATCGCTTGAGTTCCTTGTGGTACAGGACATCTTCCTCACCGATACGGCAAAATTAGCGAATGTGGTGCTGCCGGCGGTGAGTTTTGCGGAAAAAGAAGGAACGTTTACCAGCTTCGACGGGCGGATCAACTGGCTGAGAAAGGCCCTGAAACCCCTCGGCAACAGTTTGCCGGACTGTGAAATCATCACCCGCCTTTCCGTTAAAATGGGCTGCCCCATGCCGTACTCCTCGCCCCAGGAAGTCAGGGAAGAGATCGAAAAACTGATCCCGATGTACCGCGGGATAGGATACGGACTGTTAGAGGAGCCGGAGTACCAAAGCGAGGTCCAGGGTGCTTTTACAAGGACGCCGCCCATGTACCGGAAGCAGCCTGAGGGAACATTCGGCCTCTTGCCGGCACGAAACGGCGCGCCCCCGATAAAGCCGGACGAAGAGTATCCTTTTGTTTTGCTCACCGGAAGCAATCTTTATCACTCCGGCGGCGGCACAAGAACCTCACGGGCAACGCGGCTGAGCAGGTTCTCTTCCGGGGCCTTCGTCGCTGTTAATGAGGCTGATGCCTGGCGCATCGGCGTTTCTGACGGCGACAAGGTCAGAATACTCTCACCAGCCGGTGAGGTTTCCGTAACGGTTAAAGTAACCGACACCGTTCCTGAAGGAATGCTCTATATGCCGTTTTCGATTTGTGTTAACCCCGTCAGTAAACTATTTGATATTACCTTAGACCAGGAAAGAAAGGTTCCTTTATCCAAAGCGGTCAAGGTAAAAGTGGAAAGGGTCGGTTCCAATGGGTAATTCCGTGAATAGCGAAATAGACATTGGGCGGATCAAGGCGATCGTCGAAGAGTGCAAGGGGCAAAAGTGGGCCCTGATTCCTGTGATTCAGAAGATTCAAAACGAGTTCGGGTATATTCCGCCCGCCGCTATTCCGGTAGTAGCGAAAGGGCTCAGGCTGTTCCCAAGCCAGATACAGGGAGTGATCTCCTTTTATGCCCAGTTCTACACGAAGCCACGGGGCAGGCAGGTGATCAGGGTCTGCCGGGGAACGGCCTGCCACGTACGCGGCTCGGAAGCGCTGCTCGATCTTTTAGAAGAGCGCTTGAAGATCAAAGAGGGGGAGACCACTCCGGACATGGAGTACACCTTAGAAACCGTCGCCTGTATCGGTGTTTGCGCGCTTGCCCCTAATGTGGTCGTGAGCGACCGGGTTCACGGCCAAATGGACGCGGAAAAGATGGAACAGTTACTTAAGAAGGGTGAATCATAGGTGCAAAACAAGCGTACTGTTTTCGTCTGCCAGGGTACGGGCTGCCTTTCTACCGGCTCCGGGACCGTCTACGAAGCGCTCAAGGCGGAGGTTGAAAGGCTGGGGCTGACGGATGTTGAAGTGGATTTTACCGGCTGCCACGGCTTCTGCGAACAGGGCGGCCTCGTGGTGGTTGAGCCTGAAAGTATTTTTTACACCCACGTAACTTTGGATGACGTACCGGAGATCGCCGCTTCCCACCTGAGGGACGGAAATCCTGTAGAAAGGCTGTTTTACCGCGATCCGGCAACAGGCAGGGCTGTGCCCCGGTACCATGAGATAAATTTTTATAAGAAGCAGCAGCGCATAATCCTGCGCAACTGCGGCCGCATCAACCCGGAAAAGATAGACCACTATATCGCAAACGGCGGCTACCGCGCTCTGGAGAAGGTCCTGCGGGAAATGACGCCCGAACAGGTGATCGAAGAGGTCAAGAAAGCCGGGCTGCGCGGGCGCGGCGGCGCCGGGTTTCCCACCGGGCGGAAATGGGAGTTCGGCCGTAACGCCGTTGCCGACAGAAAATACGTTATTTGCAACGCGGATGAAGGCGACCCCGGCGCCTTTATGGACCGTTCCGTGCTGGAAGCAGACCCCCATGCAGCCATCGAGGGACTGATAATCGCCGGCTATGCCATCGGTGCGAACGACGGGTACATTTACGTCCGCGCGGAGTACCCCCTGGCAGTAAAACGCATCCGCATCGCTGTGGAACAGGCCAGGGCCAAGGGTTTCCTGGGCAAGAATATCTTAGGTTCGGGGTTCGACTTTGAGGTGCACATGAAAGAAGGGGCCGGAGCATTTGTTTGCGGGGAGGAAACCGCGCTCATCGCCTCCATTGAAAGCCGCCGCGGCATGCCCCGTCCGAGGCCCCCATATCCCGCCCAATCGGGGCTTGAAGGAAGGCCGACCACCATTAACAACGTCAAGACCCTGGCTTCGGTACCGATCATCATAGACCGGGGCGCCGATTGGTATGCCAGTATCGGCAGTGAGAAGAGCAGAGGAACCACGGTGCTGGCTCTCAGCGGAAAGATTTCCAACAGTGGGCTGGTAGAAGTGCCGATGGGCACCTCCTTATCCACCATTATTTTTGACATCGGAGGCGGCATTCCAAGGGGGAAGCGTCTGAAAGCAGTGCAAACGGGCGGCCCTTCCGGAGGATGCATTCCGGCAAAGATCCCCGATACGCCTGTGGATTATGAAACTCTGACAATGGTTGGTTCTATCATGGGTTCCGGCGGCATGGTGGTAATGGACCAAGATACCTGTATGGTGGAGGTGGCACGGTATTTTCTCAGTTTTACCCAGGCCGAATCCTGCGGCAAGTGTGCGCCCTGTCGGCTCGGAACTAAACAGATGCTGGAAATTTTGACGCGAATCACCCAGGGAAGAGGGCAGGAAAGCGACCTTGACACGCTATTGACCATAGCCAGGACTGTTAAAGAATGCTCGCTCTGCGGCCTGGGGCAGACATGTCCCAACCCAGTACTGTCCACCCTGCGTTACTTCAGGTCTGAATACGAAGCACACATCAAAAAGAAGACCTGCCCGGCGAACCAGTGCCGGCTGCTGCGACGGAAAACCGCCAGTCGCACTTAGGAGGTTACCGCGCTGTGTAAAGACCACACTCGGACCGAGGGGGAGTCCAAATGAAATCGATTACCCGACAGAAACCTTTCGAGGAAATACAACAAAGTTTGAGAACCTTTGCACAGGTTTACATCATCGGCTGCGGCACCTGCGCCACCATGACCAGGACCGGGGGCAAAGACGAGGTTCTCGAGATGAAGGACCGCCTCGAGAGATTGGAAAAGACAGTTACGGGTTGGACGGTTATACCGATTGCCTGTGACGGGATGACCGAGTTTACACTCAAAGAAAACGAGCGTGCGATCCGGAAAGCCGGTTGCATACTGGTCATGGCCTGCGCCCTCGGTGTCCACCGGGTCACCTCATACAGTAACAAGCCTGTGATTCCCGCACTGGACAGCCTGTTCATCGGGGTTGAAGAAAAGACAGGGTTCTTTAAAGAGGTATGCGCCCAGTGCGGGCAGTGTGTGCTTGGTGAAACGGCCGGCATTTGCCCCCTGACCGCTTGCAACAAGGGCCTTCTAAACGGTCCCTGCGGGGGTACGAACGAGGGCAAGTGCGAAGTCGACAAGGAAAAAGACTGCGCCTGGACACTGATATACCAGCGCCTGAAATTACAGGGACGGCTTGATTTAATGCGCAAGTACCAGCCGCCGAAGAACTACCAAGCGGTACCGCGGCCGAAAAGCGTGAAACTGGTTTTAGATAAGGGGAATCAAGAATGATGGAACCAAGGTTCAGACAGGTCTTAAACTCCGGGAAGTTTGTAGTGACCTGTGAAATCGGCCCCCCAAAGGGCACCAATATCGAAAAGATGCTTCACCACATCGACCTGCTTAAATACAGGGTGGACGCGTTGAACGTGACCGACCACCAGAGCTCCGTAATGCGCTTCCCGTCCCTTGGCGGCTGCCTTTCCGTAAAAGAGCGCGGGGGAGAACCGATACTGCAGATGACCTGCAGGGACCGCAACCGGCTTGCCTTGCAGGCCGATCTCTTGCTGGCGCATACCAGGGGGATTAATAACGTACTCTGTTTAACCGGAGACGCGGTGACAGTCGGTGACCACAAGGGAGCCAAAGGGGTCTTCGACCTCGACTCGGTGCAACTGCTCCGGGCGGTGCGGCAGCTTGAAGCAGGGGAGGATTTAGCAGGCAACAAGCTTGACGGAGCGGTGAAGTTTTGTGCAGGGGCGGTGGTCTGCCCGGAGGCCAAACCGATTGAGCCGCAACTTATCAAATTCGAGAAGAAGGTGGAGGCAGGAGCGGAATTCTTCCAAACACAGGGGATTTACGACCTTGACAACTTCGCAAACTTCATGCAGTACGCACGGCAGTTCCCGGTAAAGATATTAGCCGGGATCATACTGCTGACATCTGCCGGAATGGCTAAGTATATGAACGCAAACATACCCGGTATTTTTGTTCCCCAAAACCTGATTGACGAATTAGCGAGTGCAGGCAAAGGCCAGGCCCTCCAGAAGGGTATCGAAATCGCCGGGCGGATGATCGCCACCATTAAAAAAGAAAAGTTGTGCGACGGCGTACACATCATGGCGATTGGCAGGGAGGAGCTTGTCCTTGATATTCTGAGGGCGGCGGAGATTTAACCGCTTGTTGGTACAATGTTTTGTACCAGGCCCCGCCATACAGTCCGGTTCCCTCCAAGGCGTTTGGCGGTATAAAGCGCGTTGTCCGCGGTGAGGAGCAGCTCGTGAACGGTTTGGGCGTCATCAGGGTAAACCGCGACCCCGATGCTTACTGTCGGAAGGAGCTGGTTCTCCCCTGCGGCTTCCAACAGGCGCCTCAGCCGCTCCGCTACCGCGATCCCACCCCGGGCGTCAGCCTCCACCACCAGCACCACAAACTCTTCACCCCCGTATCGGGCAGCGACATCGCTCTCACGCACGGCCTGTTGGATAATCGACCCCATCTTCCGCAGGCATTCGTCTCCAGCCAGGTGGCCGAAGGTGTCATTGTAATCCTTAAAATTGTCTGCGTCAAAAAGCAGAACCGCGCATTTGCTATTATACCTGCGGCAGCGCTTGAGCTCCAAGTCCAGGAATGCAAAGAACTTGTGGCGGTTGTAAAGACCGGTAAGTGCGTCTCGTTCTGCCATCGTTTTCACCTTTTGGTACAGGCGAACGTTTTCTACCACCACGCCGATCTGGTTCCCCACAGCCTCCAAAACCTCCCGTTCCACGGGACACATCTGACGTTCCTGCTTCCGGAACAGGATCAAAACGCCTTCGATCTTCGTTTTGTGCCTCAACGGCACAACAGCGCCAAAGGAAAAACCGCTGGAAGCGAAGAGCGGCGGGTTTAAAATCTCGGGCACGTCCGCCGCTCCAAAAACCAACAGATCGCCGGTGAAGGTAATGCACGGGGGCGTCTTAGAAGTATCGTCCTGTTCCGCCTTTAGGTAAGCTGCATACTCATCAGGAATCCCAAGGTAAGCGGAAAGGAAAAACCCTTCTTCGTTTTCTTTTTGGAGCAGAACGGCGCCCGCGTCCCAATCGGCTACCTCAACCACTTTTGCCAGGACTTCCTGCAGCACCATTTCGAGTTCAAGGGAGCGGGTGAGGGTCTCGGCAACGGCATTTAGGGTAGCCAGCCGGCGGTGGCTTTCTTCGATTTCACGGTTTTTCCGCGTCATTTCGCGGATTAGAAGTGTGTTTTCGATTGTAGTCGCTAATTGGCCGGCCAATTGCTGAGCAAGCGGAAAATCCTTGTCGCTGTACCTGCCTTTTTTACGGCTGTAAAAACACAGGCCGCCGATCACCCCGCGGCTGGTAAGCAAGGGCACTAAAAGGAGGCAGTGTAGATTGGCCGCTGCCAAAGCGGGATCGGCCGTCAGTTCGGGAACTGCCTGAAGATCCTCTACCACGTCGGGCCGGCCGAGGTCCAGCTTGCTCTGCAGCACAAGATCGCTGGCGTGAAACGATTCTTCGGAAGCAACCGCTTCCCCGTCCCGGATAAACGCGAGTACATCTATTTTCTTGTGGTTCTTGACCAGCACCTTCATCCAATCAAAATCTATCGGCCCCTTGACCAATTGGTATAAATCGTCACAGAACTCCCGGTTTTCAAGGCTTAAGGCGATGATCCGGTTAAGGGTGGTAATAAGGAACCGCCGCTGGTCCAACATCTCCTCCCGCCCCGCAAGGTTGGCCAGCGCAAGGGCAAAGACGGCCTTCATGTTGTTCAGCTCTTGTTCCACTGCATGCAGGCTTTCATTTGTCCTAACCAATAGAACCCCTACTTCCCGTTGGGCAACGAACAATGGTATTGCCAATTCATCTGCCGCTAACACAGGGCACCGCTTCTGCAGCGCCAATCCGGCAAGCGTTGCTCCGCCGAGGGGAAGGCGTTTTGCCCTGTCATTGTCGGCCGTCAAACAAACGAGTACCCCTTCGCTCCGGTTGACCATGTACAATTCCACGCCTGTCGCTTTGGTAATACCGTTGACTGCCTCCACGACCAAATTGCCGATCCGGGCAGGATCCTCTGTGGAAACGAGTTCAGCGGTTAAGGAAGCCAAGTTAACGCCGGTCATTTTTCAACACCCAAGTCGTTTTGAAACCGCCGCGTCAGTGGGCTTAGGGTTCAGTTTTATTCTTTATTTAACTTTCACACTCACCTTGCAGCTCAGGCATAAGTTCTAAAAAGCCGCTGGCGTTGTCCCCAGGAAAGCGTTCCTGCGCTGTGCCGCTCATTTTGGAAGTGAGAGGTTCGCTCAAAGCATCCATACGCCGATGTCTCACCTCATACCCCACACTTCCCGATACTCCGGGGGACAACGAACAGCACGGTTGCTGAACCACAATCGCAAAGTTGAGTTCCTTAATAGATACAATCGAATAAATTATGACACATTTTTAATGTTTTCACTTAAAACTTTTTTTCAACAGCGGCCGAGCTTGCAAGATTCCTCCAGAATCCAAACGGGCTTCTTTCCGCGGTTCGTTATTTGTGTTAGAATTTTGCTGATGTTCTTAAACGGGAGCCTTATCTTTTATGAATATCCCGCGAAATGCAGGAGACGGTTGATGCCTGGATAAGCCAGTTTGAAGAGGGATACTGGCATCCCCTGACACTCCTGGCCCGTCTTATCGAGGAGGTCGGCGAACTCGCCCGGGAGATCAACCACTTCTACGGCGAGAAACCTAAAAAGCCGGAAGAGCCGTCAAAGGATATCGCCCTTGAAATAGGCGACATACTGTTCATTCTCGTTTGTTATGCAAATTCGCTTGGAATAAACCTGGAGGAAGCGTTCCTGGACACGATGGCAAAGTACAGGCAGCGTGACAGCGAACGCTGGACAAAGAAGTTTACAGAATAAGGATAACAAGTGATCGAGCAGCCCTGAAGGGATAAAAAGGCTCCCGGGCGGCGGGTAAAGAGTGACAGACGGTTGGGAACACCAAAAGAGGAATTCCGGGCTGCAGCAGGAGGTTATGGTTTTAGTGCCGATTATCACACCAATCAAGGGCTGGCGTTACAGCGACCACATCAGTGACATGGCCGCGGTGATTGCACCCCCGTATGATGTAATCGACGAAACAAAGCAGAAGCAGTTATACGCCCGTCATCCTTACAACATTGTCCGGCTTGAGTGCGGCCTTCCGCTTCCCGGTGACGACGCTGCAAATAACCCCTATACCCGCGCCGCGAAATTTTTCCAAAAATGGCGCCGGGAGGGTGTTTTAGTCAAAGAAACCCGGCCCGCGCTTTACTTTTACGAACAATCATTCACCTTTGCCGGCAGATATCTCACCCGCCGCGGCTTCTTTTGCGGCCTAAAGCTCGAAACCTACGGCAAACAGGTACTCCCGCATGAAGAAACGACTCCAGCGGCAAAGGCAGATCGCCTGCAGCTTCTCAGGGCATGCCGGGCTAATTTCTCACCGGTGTGGGGACTGTACACAGAACCTGAGAGAGCCGTTATCGACCTTCTTGCTTCCGCTTCCAAGGAAGAACCGCTCTACGCTTTCACCTGCGCTGAAAAACATACCCATCGCCTTTGGGCGGTTACGGACGAGCTTACCATAGCGCGGGTCACCGACCGATTGGCCGGCAGGCGGGTGTTCATCGCCGACGGACACCACCGGTTTGAGACCAGCCTGCAGTACGCCGCGGAGCGAAGAATGGCGGAGAAACCGATAGGACAAGCACCTTATGACTATATCCTCTCCTTTCTCGTTAACGCTTACGATCCTGGGCTGGTGATACTTTCCACCCACCGTCTCGTCAAAGCACCCGCCGGTTTTACGCTATCCGCTTTTCTCGCCGCAATAAAGGACTACTTTGTTGTTGCGGCGGAACAGAAGGAACGGTTAGCGTCATTGGACGGGCGTTATTCCTTTGGGTTGTATGCCGGGAATAACCGGTGTTACCGCCTGACCTTGAAAAAGGGCCTTGATCCGGCCGGTCTCCTCAAGGACGCCGGATCTTCCGAGCGAAAGCGGTTAGCGGTCGGCGTGCTTCACGGCTTGATTCTGGAAAAATACTTAAAAATCGGCGCCAATGAATGTAGCGCAGCAAAAAGAATCTCTTTTACACATGACCCGGCGGAAGCATACGACCTGGTTGACAGCGGGGCCTGGGACCTGGCTTTTTTTCTCAGACCGCCGGACGTGAAGGAACTAATATCGATCGCGGAAGCCGGGGAAAGAATGCCGCAAAAGTCTACTTATTTTTACCCGAAGATTCCTACCGGATTGGTGTTCTATTCATTTGATTGACAAATAATTTATCTGGACTTACGCTATTAGCTGTGCTATATATTATTTTGGGCATATGCCTAAAATTATTCAGCCGGGGTGATTAAAGTGCCTACTGTCGAAGAATGCGAAAAAGCAGGGAAAAGCTGTAACACCTGCGGGGAAAAAGGAACCTGCGATTCGGCGGAAAAGATAATAGCACCGCCCCACAAGCTTTCCCGGGTAAAAAACGTCATTGCGGTCATGAGCGGCAAGGGCGGTGTCGGCAAGTCATCAGTAACGGCCCTTTTAGCTGCCACCCTCGCACGCCGGGGAAATCGCATCGGGATACTTGACGCGGACATCACCGGACCAAGCATTCCAAAGCTGTTCGGCCTAAAGGAGCGGGTGGACGGTGCCGAGTTTGGGGTTTATATTCCTAAGACAAGTCTCTTAGGCATTTTTGTGATGTCGACCAATCTTTTTCTCGAGCGCGAGGACGATCCGGTCATCTGGCGCGGCCCGATTCTCGCCAATGTAATCAAGCAGTTCTGGTCGGATGTTGCGTGGGGCAAGCTTGATTACCTCATCGTCGACCTCCCCCCGGGGACCGGAGACGTCCCGTTGACAGTAATGCAATCACTGCCCCTCGAGGGTGTGATTATCGTCTCCTCGCCCCAGGATCTGGCGGTGATGGTGGTGCGGAAGGCCATCAAAATGACCGAAATGATGAAGGTACCGATCCTGGGACTGATCGAAAACATGACCTGGATCACCTGCCCGGAGTGCGGCGAAAGAATCTTCGCCTTCGGCGAGCCCCAGGGTGAAGCGGTTGCCCGGGATACCGGCGTGGAACTGTTAGCGAGCCTGCCGCTTGATCCGGAGCTCAGCCGCCTCAGTGACGCCGGCAGGATCGAAGAATACCAACCCACGGGGCTGGAACATCTGCCGGAAATCCTGCAGCAAAGGTTTGAGTCCTCGTCCAAAACGGCCCGGATGCTTTTCAGGAAGTAACGGATTCTCGCTCTCTACTCAATTTGGGTTGTGGCTTTTATGGGCCGCTTATTTGCGATCAAAAACTCCCGCTGGAGTATCCTGACGGGAGTTCTTATTTGAGACTTCCGGCTTCTGATTTCGGGCTTCCGACTTCCGACCTCTGAATTTAATACTCTTGGGGAAGCTCCTGTAGTTCGGACAGGCTGAAAACCGGGCCGTCCCGGCAGACGAACCTCGCGCCGACGTTGCAGCGCCCGCACTTGCCGATGCCGCACTTCATCCGCATCTCAAGCGTGGTGTAAACCTGTTCTTCCTTGAAGCCTAACTTGGACAGCCCCTTTACCGTGAACTTGATCATGATCGGCGGGCCGCAGATTGCCACGAACTTGTTTTCGGGGGAGGGGCTGACCTCTTCCACGTACGCAGGCACAAAACCCACGTGCCCGTCCCAGCCTTCCTCCGGCGCATCAATCGTCGTCCACACCGTGACGCCCTCAGCCTCGGGCCAGGTGCGAAAGACCTCCTCCTTATAACAGAGGTCTCCGTAAGAGCGGGCGCCGTATATCACCTCGATCTTCCCGTAATCTTTCCGGTTTTCCGGCGCCAGGATAAAATTGACGAGCGGCCGCAAAGGCGCAAGTCCGATCCCGCCTCCTATAACAAGGAGGTCCTTTCCGCGCATCTCCCTATACGGGAAATGGTTGCCATAAGGACCACGCACCCCGATCTTCGCCCCGGGCTCAAGCTGGTGGAGCGCGCTCGTGACCTTACCGGCCCGGCGGATGCTGAACTCCAGCCAGTCCCGGCAGGTAGGGGTGGAGGCAAGACAGAACATCGCTTCGCCGACACCGAATACCGACACCATCGCCGTCTGCCCCGGTTCGTGTTTCCACGCAGCCATCTCGTCCGGATCGTCCAGGATCACCCTGAAGGTCTTAACGTCACCGGTCTCGCGGATTATATCAATAACGGTGGCTATCTTAGGCAGGAGCGGGTTTTGTGTCTTCATTCGCTCAGCCCCCTGACGGTTGCAATAACTTCACGGATGTCTATGTTGACCGGGCACAGTGCCACACACCTGCCGCACCCGACACACCCTTCAATTCCGTAACGGTCATAGTTATACTTGATCTTGTGGAAGAACCTGTTCCGGAGCCGCTGGTACAGCTCATGCCGGGGGTTATGCCCGCTTGTGTGGAGGGTGTAATCCCGGAAAAGGCATGAGTCCCAGCACCTCAGCCGCTCCCCCTCGCTACCGGAGTTAACGTCCGTTATATCAAAGCAATGGCAGGTGGGGCATACGTAAGTGCATATCCCGCAGCCAAGGCAGCGCCTGCTCAGCTCCTCCCAATAGGGGTGGTCGAAAACCCCTGCCATCTTGGCCGGAAGGACGCCTTGATCCACCCCCACGGAGCACTGCGCGGCGATTGCCTCCTTCCTCGCCTTTTTTACTTCCTCCAGCCCCGCCACTTTTTCCTCCGAGAACTCCTGGTACTTGGCGGCTAATTCCTTCCCCTTAGGGGTCAAAACCTCTACGAGGTACGCCGCGCCGATATCCGTAAGGTGGATGTCGGCCCCTTCACCGCCGACCGGCGAGATTCCGAAGGCGGTGCAGAAGCACTCCGGACGGCCGGCAGTGCAGCTCATCCCAATAAGAGCCGTATTCTTCCGCCTGGCGGCATAATACCGGTCGGCCGGCTCCGCAAGAAAAACGGCGTCAAGCACCGCGAGGCTCCGAATGTCGCAAGGGTGGAGCCCATAGAGAACCGCATTTTTCTCGGTCACAAGCTCCTCGAGCAGAAGCTGCCCCCCCGCCGTATTGTACCGGCAAATGGCCTCTGTCTGTTGGAAAAACCAGTCTTTGGGCGGTAAAACACTCCTCCCGGGGTTCAGTTCTATCTCCGAAACCGAGCTCACCGGCCGGTAAATCAGAAGACCATCCTCCCTCACCGGGGCCACGAGTAGGGAGCTCTCCATCAAACGCTCAAGAAAAGACGGGAGTTTATCCTTCTTCAGCAGCTTAGATTCCATTTCTCAGACTCCTGACCGTGTATATGTTCAGTGAACTCCGTCAGGCGCTTTATGCGAATTCATCCGGGTCCGCGGGTGAGTATGTGCACAGAACTCCGCACGCGTCAGCCGGTGCCTCGCCGAACAACTCCTTAATATCCTTAGTAAGTTTGTTATTCAAGAGCATAAGCGGTATCCCAACCGGACACACCCGCTCGCACTCGGCGCAGCCGGCGCAACGCCCCGCAACGTGAAAAGCCCTGATAAGATGGTAGTGGAAGTTGTCCGGCAGGGTCTTGGCCTTGGTTAACCACATAGCGCCCTGCTGCCACCCCGGCACCGCCTGCTCAAAGGAACATTCCGTGCAGCTGCAAGCGGGACAGACCTGACGGCACGCATAGCACCGCAGGCAACGGCGGATAAGTCTTTCCCAGTAGGCCGCTTTCCCTGCAGCCTCGAGCGCTTCGATTTCTTTGACCTCTTTAAACGGGTCCCGTTCAGGGTCGGCTACGGGGGGCGCCTCTTTGCCGAGCATTATATCAACGCTGGCCGGATTATTTTTTGCACAGACTTGGCACTTTGCCATCACGTACAGTTTCTTCTCAAAAACGTGCTCGCCCTGTCCGGTCCTTATAACCAAGGCATTTTGCCGGTCTTCAACCGCCTCGATCCGGGCGGCGGGGGGAAGTTCCGCAAGGACCCGGTTCCTGTCTATCATCCCGCCGCACGGGACGCCTACCACGGTTATTTTTGTGCGGTCAAGGTGCCGCTCCTGAACCAGCCTGCTCACAGCGCCGTTGTCGCACCCCTTGACCACCACTGCAACCCTCTTGTTCGGATACCGGATAAGGTACTTGACCAGGTTATGCACGCAAAACGTATTGAAAACGAGATCATCCACCTCTTCCGGCCGGGCGGCAAAAAAGGGCCGCGCTGAAACCGGGATACTGCCGGCGGCATAACCGATGAAAAACTCGATTCCCTCCTTGAGCAACCGGGCCGCTTCTCGCCGGAGGATTTCAGTTATCTCCTTCACTTTATCTCCCTCATTCGAATGTTGGGACCAAGGTATGCCAACTCATCGACCATTTCTTTTATTGTATCGGCAAAGCGTGCGCCCTCGGCCGCCGAAACCCAGCGCACCTTGAGCCTCTCCGGTTCGTACCCGACGTACTCAAGCAGCCGCTTGAACAGCAGAAGCCGCCGCCGGGTGAAGTAGTTCCCGCTCACGTAGTGGCAGTCGCCCGGGTGGCACCCGGCCACCAGGACCCCGTCCGCCCCGCGCTGCAAGGCCCGCAGGATAAACTGCGGGTTGATACGGCTGGAGCAGGGCACCCGGATTATCCGGACGTTGGGAGGGTACTTCAGCCTGCTCACCCCAGCCAGGTCCGCACCCGCGTAACTGCACCAGTTGCAGAGAAAGGCCACGATTTTAGGCTGCCAGACTTTTTCTTTCGCTTCCATAACCTCGCTTTTGCTTACAGACAAAGGGCGTCAACCTCCGCAAGGAGCTGCTCGTTAGTGAATCCTTTAAGATCTATAGCCCCGGCCCGGCAGGCCACCGTGCAGGCGCCGCAACCTTGGCATAATCCCTCGTTTACCTGGGCAACCACACGCTCCCGCGGCGGCTGGCCGGGCAGGCGCTCTGTGATAGTCACCGGCTGGATCGCCCGGTACGGGCAGACCCCCTGGCACGCGAGACACCCCGCACAGAGCGCGTTATTGACGCGGGAAACCATCGGGTTCGTCTCCAGGTCGTCTTTAAAAAGGAGGGCGCAGACCTTAGCTGCTGCACCGCTGGCCTGGGCAACGGTATCAGGAATATCCTTGGGCGCCTGGCAGGTACCCGCTAAGAAAACCCCGCCGGTATGCGTTTCCACCGGGCGCAGCTTCGGGTGTGCTTCCTGGAAAAAGCCGTCCTTGTCCACCGGGATGCCGATCATCCGGGCAAGATCGTGGGACCCCTTTGCCGCAACAACACCCGTAGCGAGTACCACCATGTCGGCCGCTATCTCTACCTGCTCGCCCAGGAGGGTATCCGCGCCCTTAACAACGAGCTTCGACCCTTCCTGGAAGACCTTCGAGACACGTCCCCGGATATAAACCGCACCCTCATCCTGCACGCGCCGGTAAAACTCCTCGTAACCCTTGCCGAACGTGCGTATGTCGATATAGAAAACATATACTTTAGCATCAGGTATCTTTTCCAGCACCTGGTGGGCGTGCTTAGCCGTATACATACAGCAGACCCGGGAGCAGTAATCCTTTCCCTTGGCCTCGTCCCGTGAACCCACGCACTGGATGAAGACCACCGTCTGGGGTTCTTTCCCGTCGGAAGGCCGCTGGATTTTGCCGCCGGTAGGCCCGGCTGCGTTCACCAGCCTTTCGAAACCCATCCCCGTGATCACATCGGGGTACCGGCCGTAACCATACTCCCCGTAAACCTTTTCCCACGGGAAAAGCCCATAACCGGTCGCAACCACAACAGCCCCGACCTCGATCTCAAAAACCTCGTCTTTCTGCTCGTAGTCGATGGCCCCGACCGGGCATAACTTTGCACAGGCGCCGCATTTTCCCTTCGTGAACTGCCGGCAGTGAGCGGCATCTATTACTGGCTTATTCGGTACCGCCTGCGGGAACGGGATGTAAATGGCCGCTCGTTCGCCTAGACCCTCGTTGAATTCGTCCGGCACGCTTGACGGGCACCTCGTCCAGCAGGTGCCGCAACCGGTGCATTTGGTATGGTCGACGAACCTGGCTTTCTGCCGGATGCGCGCCTTAAAGTTTCCTATGTAACCGCTGACTTCTTCCACCTCGGCATAGGTGTAAAGCTTAATCTTCGGGTGTTTGGCAACCGCAACCATCTTCGGCGTACTGATACAGGCCGAACAGTCGAGAGTGGGGAAGGTTTTATCGAGTTTTGCCATGTTGCCGCCGATCGTAGGCTCCCGCTCGACAAGCACCACCTCGAGTCCTGCGTCGGCGACATCAAGGGCAGCCTGGATCCCCGCAATTCCCCCGCCGATTACGAGGCACCTCTTGTTCACCGGTATCCGGTTCGGGAAAAGCGGTTCGAGCAGCGCAGCTTTAGCTGCAGCCCGCCGCACAAGGTCGATCGCCTTCCGCTGGGCCGCCTCCTGAGCGTGCGGATGCACCCAGGAGCAATGTTCGCGCAGGTTGGCCATTTCGAGGAAATACGGGTTCAGCCCGGCACGTTTCAGCGTCTGCCGGAACGTCTCCTCGTGCAGACGCGGCGAGCAGGAAGCCACCACAATCCGGTCGAGCCTGTGCTCTATTACGGCATCCGCAATCATCTTCTGACCCGGGTCTGAACAGACGTATTTGTAATCAGTACTGAAAACTACTCCGGGAAAAGAAGCTGCTTCTTGCGCTATCGCCGGGCAGTCAAGGACACCGCCGATGTTTGATCCACACCAGCATACAAAAACGCCGATCCTCGGCATAGAATTCCCCTTCCCCTTCTTTCCCGTTTATAAATGAGCAATAACCCGTGCCGCCGCACCTTGACAATCCGTCGTACGAATGAACCCATCAGTCAATATCAGGCCGGCTTTACCGATTATGCGCCCTTACCCCTCCTGCGTGCCGGGCCGGTGAACAAGAGGCAGCGCGATCGTTTCATACCCCCGTCGGTGCGGGCGTTAAGCCTGTCTCTAACCGCCGACCATCCTCAAAGCCTTTTGTGGGTCGACAAAGTGGGTCTCAAGGCCCAGGTCGCGCGGGGTAAGCCCCATCGCTATGCCTAAAAGCTGGGGAAAGTACAAGACAGGCACCGCAAAGCTGGTTCCGAACGCCCTGTTCACCTGGCCCTGACGGAGGTCGAGATTACTTTGGCAAAGCGGGCAGGCGCACACAATTACGTTGGCTCCTGCATCGACAGCATTACGCAGAATCTTTTGCACAAGTTTGAGCGCTACTTCCCGGGCGCCGAAAATCAGCGAGGCGCCGCAGCATTCGTTGCGGTAACCCCACTCCACCGCCTCTGCCTTCGTGGTCTCCACCAGCCTGTCCATCAATTGCGGACTCTCCGGGTCATCACACCCGATACCCGGCGGCCGCACCAGCAGACACCCGTAGTAACACGCCACCCGCAAGCCCTTCAGCGGATTGACCACCTGGGCCGTCAGAGCCTCGAACCCTATACCGGCGACGGTCTCAAGCAATGAATATATCCGTACCGTGCCCTTGTAACGCCGGCCGAGAGCACCGGTAACCTCTTCGGCAACAGGCTGATTACCGCTCAGTTCCCGGTGAGCTATCCGCAGGCGCTGGTAGCAGGCTGCACAAGGGACGGTGATGTCGAGACCCATCTCTTCCGCAATCATCAGGTTCCGCGCGGGAAGGGCTACCGCCAAAAAGTGATCGGTGCTGTGCGCCGCAGTTGCCCCACAGCAGTTCCAGTCCGGGATATCGACCAACTGGATCCCCAAATGCCTCGCGACCAGCCTGGCGGCAAGGTCGTATTCCTTCGCGGTGTTTTCCAGCGAGCATCCGGGATAATATCCGACTCTCATCTCAGTCCTTCTTCCGTTTGGCGTTACTATTCAGGCTTCCCGTTGGGCGCGGCGATAAACGGCGCATTGCTTCGTCATGCTCGCCGTCCGGGTCCTCACGTACCTCTATGTACGCTCCGGCCCGGCCGGCTACGCCTTCCTCGCACTGCTTGTTTCTCGCCGCGTTCCGTAAGTGGCGGGTAGCAGGATGAATAGTTACCGTTTGGCGAAAAGCCGCGCTATTTCCTGTGTCTTTCTTATCCTTACGGGCATAAGACGCAGTTTCCCCCGTTTCAACAGGAATCTTCCCAATTCTGCATCGTACAAGGGTTTCCTTAAGCTTAGGTTAAACGCTGCCGCTACACCCGTTTCAAAAACGCGGCCGTTGCGCCGCACTGACTGAAGAAACAACTCATTAAAAAGAACCGCTCTCCTGCTCTGCTCGGTTTTACCTTCCTGCCGCGCAACGATCCTGAGGTTGTCCATTACCTGGGCAATATCTATATTGCAGGGACACCTGGTGGTACATGTAAAACACCCCGAGCAGACCCAGATCGCGCGTGAACCCAAAACCTTGTCCTTGTAACCAAGCTGGAGCAACCGGACAATTTGGTTCGGTTTGTAATCCATGGCGAACGCTACAGGACACCCTGCAGTGCACTTCCCGCACTGGTAGCAGTGAGCAAGCGTCTTCTGGCCGCTTGCACGGGCCATTGATTCAAGGAAACCGGGGTCAACCTTGCTTTTTCCGAGAAGCATTCAAATACCCCTTCAAAATATAAAGCCCTCGAAGAGCTTCAAGATGAAAGCATTATCTTAATCAAATCATGAAGCCTAACTGTGCTGTCAAGTAGTTATTCGCCAAAAGCGCAAAAAATCCTCCCTTCCGGCTGAATAAAACCCTTGAACAGCGTATAAAAATCTCTGGATAACCTGTAAAACAAAACTATCGGTATAAGCCAAATTCCAACAGAGTCACTTACCGGCAAAAACGTTTCAGGATTGTACGCACAAAACCCGGTAACCTTATGAAAATGACCCGCACGGCCTCGCCCCCTTTATGTACCCAATCGGCTTCTATAAATTCTATTCTCCAACCTGGAAAAATGATAACAGCAGGGGCACCATTTTAAGCCGCAGGCAATTGCCCGGCGTCTGCCGAGAAATACGCACAAAACCGGCGCCAGACAATCGTTTTCTTACGCAACCTGTTCCTCAGTCTATACGCTTACGAAGTTTTCCTGGGGTTTGAAAACGCTCGTACAGCCACATACAGGCCTCGGTGAGCGGCATAACCCCTACCGGAAGCGGCGGGAGGGAACGGATGAAAGAGGGCCCATAACTTCTTTCCACCAGCCTGCGGTCAAGAACAACTACCACCCCGTCGTCGTTGTACGAACGGATCAGGCGCCCAAAACCCTGTTTAAAGCGAAGAACCGCATACGGCAGGCTCAGTGCGTAAAAGTCATCAAATCCCTTATCGGCCAACAACGCTCGCCGTGCCGCCAGCACCGGGGCTTCGTAAGGGGGAAACGGAAGTTTCACGATCACGATCATCCGCAGAAGACCGCCGGGGATATCGATTCCTTCCCAGAAGCTTGCCGTACCGCATAAGACCGCACGCGGCGTATGCCGGAACTCTTCGATCAGCCGTGTGCGCCCTCCGTCAATCCCCTGGGCGAAAAGAGAAATCGCCTCCTTCTCCAGCCGGGGCTTCAACCGGACCGCCACCTCCCGGAGAATCCTGTTAGCGGTAAACAGGACCAGCGTTCGTTCCCCGGCGGCGGTTATCAGGGAGGCCAGGGCACCCGCGACCGTCGATAGGTATCTTTCAGCAGGCACCTCCTGAATGAGCGGTATATCGTTTACAACGCAGAGAGCAGCCTTTTCCTGGTAAGCAAACGGCGAATCGATTATTTTCATACCCAGGTTTTCTGGCGGTAACCGGTCCAAACCCACGCGGTTAATAAAGTGATCAAAACACCCCTCGATGCTCAGGGTGGCTGAGGTCAGCACCACTCCCCGGGTACGGGTGAAAAGGGCGTTATGAATTTGCTCAGATACGCAAATCGGGGCAGCTTTCAGCGTAGCGTGCACGGAACCGGCGGAAGACTCACCCTCAATCCATTCCACCCTGTTCGGGTTATCGTCTTCCACGATGCCGGTCAAGGTGTTGAGCAGTTCCTGTCCCTCCTGGAGCAAAAGGCCCAGTTCATCGACCCAGCCCTCTTCCCACGACTCCGCCGTCCGCACCAAATCCCGGCAGGTGCGCAACAAAAGGTCAAACTCCCTGGCCAGCGCGGTGTACCAGATCCCGGCAGCGGTATCGGCAATGAGGCTATAACCGCCCTTTTTAAGCGGCCGTGCGGCTATGCCTCCTCCATGCCCTGCAGGTTCACCGCCGCGCAACACGGCTTCCAGTATCGAGAAGAACTCCCTCGCCGTACTTTTCACCGTATCGGCAGCAGCTTTGACTCCCCGGGTCAAATCCTCTCCGGCCCGGAGGACCGAGAGCGTGTTGCCCGACCGCCACAGTAGTGAACCGAGGCGTAAAAGCCAGTTTTCGATGTCACGCCTCGCCACGGTGCAGGTCAGGCATTTTGTTGCTACATCCTCCAAGTGGTGGGCCTCGTCGATGACAAGCGGCCCGTAGTCCGGCAATACCGTCCCGCCTGCTAATGTATCGGTCAGCAGCAGCGCGTGGTTGGTAATCAGTACCGTAGCTTTTTCCGCTTGCCGGCGCGCCTTGTTCACAAAACAGCGACCCGACCACGGGCAGCGTTTTCCGAAGCAGCCTTCGGCCGTTGCAGCTATTTGGGACAGCACTTCTTTTTCCGCTTCAAGAAGAGCCAATTCATTGAAATCCCCGGTAAGTGTTTCGGTAAGCCAGACAAGCACGCGGACATAAACGGAAACCGCAGCAGCATCGAAGTTACCCTGCTCCAGTGCCCGCTCCCACCGCCGGAGACACAGGTAGTGCTGGCGGCCCTTGACCAGAACCGCCTTAAATTCCGTACCGAGCGCCGCCTTTATTACCGGTATGTCTTTAAGCAGAAGCTGTTCCTGAAGGTTGACTGTATGGGTCGAAACGAGGGCCCGCTCTCCGTCCGTGAGTGCCGCTAATACCAAAGGAATCAGATAAGCCAGCGACTTCCCCGTGCCCGTACCCGCCTCAACCAGCAGGCAGGACCGGGTTGCGAAGGCCCGGGTTACCGCCGCCGCCATCTCCTCCTGCTGCTGCCGGTACTCGTAACACGGGAGTACAGCGGCCAATCTCCCCGCAGGGCCAAAAAAATCCTCCGTTTCAAGCTCTCCAGGAATCACCGCCCGGCATACATCTTCCTCTTCAGAGGCCTTGAGGAAGGCATACGGAGCAGGAATCCGCTCCGAAACCGCGCCGTCCTTCAGCGCTTCTTTGAAAAACGGCGCCCAAGCCGATCCTCCCTTCTCCAAAAGCGAGGCGGCAGTCGCAAGAACCTGATAAGGCAGTTCATCAAGCCGCTTCAAAAGAGCAATAAACAACTCGGCAGTCGCCTGCGCATCGGGAAGAGCCCGGTGCTGCACCGGACAGGAAACGCCGGCTAATGAAGCAACCCGCTCCAGACTGTAACCTTGCAGACCCGGAAGCAGAAAACGCGCCAGCTCCCAAGTGTCGAGGAGAGGTCCGGTAAAGGGACGGTTAAGGTAGCGGGAAAGAAAAACCGCATCAAAGGTGACATTATGCCCGATTAATGCAGCGCTGCCGATAAAAGAAGCCACCTCGGCGGCTATTTCGCGCCAAAGAGGAGCTTTTTGAAGCAGATAGTCGTCAATTCCGGTTAAACGCTTTACTTTAAGCGGAACGGGACCTGACGGCCGTACAAGCGAGGAAAAGCTGTCAGTCACCATGCCGTTTTCAATCCGGCACAGCCCGACCTCGATGATCTCGTCACGTGCCGGATCAAGGCCGGTGGTTTCTATGTCAACGGCAACATAAACCATATCCCGCTCCCGGGGAGCTAAAGTACTAAAAGCCGCTTTCTCAGGAAGATGCGCTATCCTTTTTTCCTGCAACAGAATTGGTCCTCACGCGCTGCACTTCCGCCCGGGATAAACGCTGGGAAAGCCTGATGTTCTGGTTTGACAACTCGCGCACCCGCCAGGCGTGCCGGACCTCGCGCCCGATGCTCAGGATAAAAACCGCAAAGGCTCCGCCCGCGGCCGACCCGAGCACCACGACCGCGAGCGAAATGCTTTTGAACTCCCAAGCCAGGAACCGGATGTCAACGCTTGTAGCGTTCTGAACGGCAAAAACGGCGACCAAGAGCGATAAAAGGAGACCCAGCAAAATATAGAATCTCATCTTCGCGCACCCCCGGTAAATTTTCTCGTTTTTAAGTTCGCTTCCTGCAGCTCTTTTCCTTCAAGGACTTAAGCTTACATTAAAAAAGCGCGGGTTAAAGACCCGCGCCGGTCAGGAGCACTGCAGTTTGCTCTTGGTTCTCAGAGCCTGGCGGGCTTTTCGTTGATAACCACCCGGACCCGGACCAGTTTTCCTTCCCGCCACAGAAGCACCTCGATTTGTGAGCCTATCCGTTGCGCCTTAATCGCCGCCACCAGATCATCCGGGGACTTTATTTTCCGGCCTGCAATCTCCAGCACCACATCTCCCCGGCCGATGCCGGCACGGTCGGCCGGGCTGCCGGGAACAACGCCGAGAACCAGCGCTCCCTCGGCTTTTGGAAGCCTGAGGTAATCCGCCCAGTTGCTGTCGACCTGCTGCACCTGGACACCCAGCCAGGGGCGGATAACCTTGCCCTTCCTGATCAATTCGTCAAGCACGGATTTTACCGTACTGGAAGGGATGGCAAAACCGATACCCTGCGCCTGTGCGTTTACCGCTGTGTTAATGCCGATAACCTCGCCCTGCAGGCTTAAAAGCGGACCGCCGCTGTTCCCGGGGTTAATAGATGCATCTGTCTGGAGAAGATTCTTGTAATGCCGGTCCTCAATGTCTATCGGCCGCCCTTTGGCGCTGATGACCCCGACCGTAACGGTATGATCGAGGCCGTACGGGTTGCCGATGGCGATCACCCAGTCACCGACCCGCGCCCTTTCGGCATCGCCGAGTTTCAGGAAGGGCAGTTTCTTAGGAGCGTCAATCTTTAGCACAGCCAGGTCCAGATCGTAATCCGAGCCGACCACACGGGCGTTAAACGGTTCTTTAAAACCGCTGACGGTCACCTTGATCTCGGCAGCAGAGCCGATAACGTGCTCGTTAGTGAGGATGTAGCCATCGTCGGAAATCAGAAATCCCGACCCGAGCCCGGGTTCATACTGCTGCTCCTGCGGCGTTATCCGGCCGAAAAACTGGCGGAAAAACGGGTCGTTGAAAAACGGGTCGAAGTGAGGATTGCGGACCGGTGTCAGCGTATCAACCTTGACCACCGCCGCTCCTGCATTTTCAACAATAGCCGCAATGGTACCGGGCTCGACACCCGGGAGCTGAGCCCGTGCCACGGTGTTTTCGTTTATGATATGGTTTCCTCCCTGGGTCACGTCCTGGACAAGAAGGCAACCGCCCGCGAAGCATATCCCCGCAATGAACGCCAATATCACTACCGGTGCGATCCACCGCCGTATCATTATATATCAACCCCCCCTTTAATTAGTAATTATAAACCTTCTCATATGGTAATCAAGCCTGTTCACAAAAAGTTCACAGGTTTATACAGGTTTACAATTAAAAAGGTCCCGACCTGTGAAAGCAAATTTCTGCGCAAACCCTTACCTTAATAAAGTGCAAAACCGCTTGCCCGTTCTTATGGGTTGAGGGGTTCGATTCGCTTCGCAGTGATGCTTATCCCTTGTCCTCTGCGCTCCAAAATTCCCCCAACCTTCAAGGGCCCGGGTGCAGGGCCAAAAAGCAGGTGGCCGTACCTCTGGTAAATGTCTTCGAAAACGGTAATGTCGATCAGCCCGGTCTCGTCCTCGAGGGATAAAAACACGACGATCCTGCCGCTTTTGGTGGGGGGACGGTGCGGCCTCACGGGAAGGCCGGCCACCTTCACCCACGTTCCACCGCGGAGGCCGCGCAACTGCCCGGCGGCAAGGTACCCCTCCTTGCGCAGTTCATCCCGCCGGAAACTCATATAATGCCGGTTGACGTCCATCCCAAGGATGTGGTATTCCAGCGCGTACTTTTCCACGGGTGAAAAGTCCGGCAACCCGGCGGGCGGGCCGAAATCCAGCGCTTTCTGACGGGACGGGAGTACGAGGACCTCCGGCAGCCATGCCAACAGCTCCCGCCTGTTGGAGTGCAGGGTGTTAAACGCGCCGCAGAGGATCAGGTTTTTCAGCACGTCCTTTCCCACCCGGGTGCGGGAGTAAAAGTCTGCAAGCGAGAAAAACGGCTCCCGGGAACGCGCCTGGATAATCGCGGCCAGCGCAGGCCGGCTCATTCCTTTTACCCGGATCAGGGGGATGCGGATCGCCCCGTCCTCCACGGCGAACCTCTCCCCGCTCGTGTTGATTTCCGGCAGCAGGAACCTTATCCCCCTGGAACGTGCCTCGTTAGCCAGCGTGGCCGGTGAGTAAAACCCCATGGGCTGGTGGTTGAGGAGAGCAGCAAAGAAGTAAACCGGATGATGCGTGGAGAGGTAAGCCGTCCAGTAAGACGTGGTAGCGAAAGCCGCAGCGTGCGCCTCACAAAAGCCGTAACTGGCGTATCCCTCCAGGCAGGCGAAGATCTCCCCGGCCGTTTTTTCATCCACGCCCCTATCTACCGCCCGGCGGATAAACTCTTCGCCGAGAGACCGCATCTCCCGGTGCGAGCGGGCGTGGGTCATGAGCCGGCGCAGCCTGTCGGCCTCGCCCGGTGTAAAACCGGCCAGTTCCGCGGCTATCGCGATCACCTGTTCCTGAAAAAGAACCACTCCGTAAGTCTTCTCTAAGATGGGGACTAATTTCGGGTGGAGGTAGGTAACCGGCTCCCGCCCCTGCCGGCGTGCCACGAAGGGATCCACCATATTTCCCCTGATCGGGCCCGGCCGGATCAGGGCCACGCTGGCCACGATATCTTCGATGTTCTCGGCATTGAGTCTCGTTTGCAGCGCCCGCTGCGCGGGGCTTTCGAGCTGGAAGACCCCTACGGTCCGGCCCCGGTTGAGGAGCCGGTAAGTCGCCGGGTCGTTGAGGGGCAGTTTTTCGTAGCTGAAGCCGGGACTAAAGGCAGAAATCTCTGCAGCGGCATCTTCCAAAACGCTCAGGGTCTTGAGTGACAACAGGTCGAGCTTCACCAGGTTCAGGTCCTCTACGTCGTCCCGGTCGAACTGCGCGATCCGTACCCCTTTAGCGGCAAGCTGCAGCGGCGTAACGTCGGTGACGGGGCCGCCGCTCACGATCAGTCCTCCCAAGTGGGTGCCGAGGAACCGGGGGAAGCCGGCCACGCGGGCGCAGAATTCGAAAAGGCGCTTGTACCGCTTCCTCCGCCAAGGGCCTCGCCGCAGCTCGGGGAAAAGCTCCAGGGCTTCGACGATCCGGTCCGCCCGGATAAAGGGCATACTCTTGGCCAGCGCGTCTATCTCTTCCCTCCCATATCCCAGCACCTTGCCGAGGTCCCGCACGGCGGACCGGACCTGGTAGGTGGAGTAGGTCGCCACGGCGGCCACCCTTTCCTCGCCGTACTTCCGGTAAACGTACCGCGACACCTCGTCCCGGTAGCGGGAATCGAAGTCGATATCGATATCAGGTTTCTCCGCCCGCTCGAGGCTCAGGAAACGCTCGAAAGCCAAGCGGCGGGCGACGGGGTCGACCTCCGTAAGGTAAAGGCAATACGCGACCGCGCTGGCGCCGGCCGAGCCGCGTCCGGAGCAGCGGATGCCTTTCGACCGGGCGTAGTTGACTATGTCCCAGACGACAAGAAAATAGTCCGCGTAGCCGAGGCGGGTGATCACCCCCAGTTCCTTATCGAGCCTCTCCCGCACCTCAGGGGTGAGGCGGCCGTAACGTTCCGTTGCGCCTTTATAGACGAGTTCCCGCAGGAAGGCGTCTGGAGACCCTCCATTCGGCACGGGAAACTCCGGGTAGCGCTTCTCGTCCGTAAGCACCGGTTCGCAGATTTCGGCTATCTCTATGGTCTTTCGCAGCGCCTCCGGGCACCATGAAAAGAGGGCATACATCGCCTCCGGGCTTTTCAGGTGGTTCTCGCCGTTGAGTGGCCGCTCGGGGTGGACCTCCTCAAGGGGAATATGCAGCCGGACGCAGGTGAGGAGGTCGTGGACCGGAAAGTCTTCGGGACGCGCGTAATGCACGTTGTTGGTCGCCACAACCGGGATGCCCAGCGTCCGCCCTAATTCGAGCAGCCGGCTGTTCAAAAAACGGTTGCCCGGCAGCAGCGTATCCTGCAGTTCCAGGCAAAATCCCTTACCCCACAAACCCAAACAGCGGCGGGCCGCCCGGCCCGCCTCCGCGTACCTGCGCCTGAGGATAAGGGAGGGGATCTCTCCCCGCCGGCAGCCCGACAACACGACCAGGCCGTCACGGTGTTCCTCCAGGTCGTCCCACGCGCAGCAGGGCTTGCCGTAGGGGCTGCCGAGATGGGCGCGCGTAAGCAACCGGCAGAGATTGGCATACCCCTTCGCGTCCCGGGCCAGCAGCGTAAGGTGGTAGCCGCCGGCCAGGGTGATCTCTGCTCCCTGGATCGGCTTGATGCCGGCGTCTCTTGCCGCGCGGGCGAACCGGACCGCGGCGCTCACGTTGTTGTGATCGGTGAGGGCCAGGGCCGGCATCTCCATTGCCGCAGTTGCCGCCACCAGGTCGGTGACGGCGCTGGCGCCGTCAAGGAAAGAGAAGGGGGAGTGCACGTGAAGGTGAACGAATGCTTTTCCGCCCATCATTCAACCCTCGGTTGTCCGCAGATTTTACTAATCGTAGATTCTATAAAGAAACCACCTATCCTGATCCGTATCCAGGTAAATCTCCCAGAGGCCGCCTCCGGCAGTCTCGACCCGGAAGAAGAGCTTCGGCGCCTCGCCTTTCCACCACCGGCCGGTGTCCTTCCACCTTTCCAGCACAGCCCGGACGGCATAACGCCTGCCGCGCCACTTAAAAGAGCGGGGAACGCCGTTCTCCGCAACGACCTTAAGCTCTCCCGCCGGGGACTTCAAAGCTTCCAACCTCCGAAAATGAGCATTACCTGGCACCAAGCCTGGTCCGGAACGGGTCGTAAAAAGAAAGCATCCGCTCCCGCCGGTCAACCTCGACCGCGGCTGCCCGAACCAGGGCGTACTTCCGGCTCACTTCCTCACATACCCTTTGGAGCCTGGACTCCCGCAGGGGATCGGTCCCGTCAAAAAGGGTCAACTGCTCCGCCGCGGCACGCGCCAGTCCCGCCGCAGCAACCGTGATCTCCTCCACCGGGGCCGGAACGCACAGCCGCGAAACCAGCCGTTCCAGGTGGAGGTGGAGGTTCGCCGGTGCCTGGCGCCGGGCAAAGCGACCGGCAACGCTCACGGTGCCCTCCTCCGTCTCGGCCGCAACAAAGATTTCCCGGTAGACAAGGCCTCCGTCCTCCAGCTCACGCACAAGTGAAGCGGCCAGTTCCCGGCAGGCGCTCACCAGCGCCTGCCGCTCAACAATCCCGCCCAGCGACGCACGGACTGATAAAGACTGCTCCGGGCTTAACCCCGTTTGCACTTAAGCCGACCTCCGGAAAGATTTACACCGCCGGTAAAATCAAATATAATTTTTGCAAAAAGTTTTTTTATAAAAAGTTTTAGATAACAGTATTGTTATACAACTCGACCGGCATTGATCATTGTACACCATTGGTGAACACTGCGTCAACCCGTTCATTAAGAGGAAACAGGCACTGCGAGCCGGGAGATAACGGCAGCGGCTCACAAGTTCCGCGGCGGGAACGCGTCACTTAAACCAAAGGAGCGGTCCAATCTTGGCGGCAGAAAGAAAGAATACCGGCAGCATAGCCCTGGGGCGGCTCTTAGCGGCCAAGCGGCTGTCCAGCGGCATGTCATACCGGGAACTCTCTGCTAAAATCGGGAAAGCGCCCTCTACGATACAATCGTGGGAACAGGCCAAAAGAATGCCGGATATTGACGACCTTTTCGTGCTGGCTGAGGTATTTGACACCGACCTCAACGAACTCGTGACCCTGGCCGTCCCGCCCGCAAAAGAACTGGAAAGGCGCCTCGCAGCGGCAGAGGACCGGTATAGAAAAGCGGCCAGGGAGGCTTCCCGGAAGGCCGAAGCCGGGGACTCCGGGGCGGGACCGGCGCTTCTCGCAGCCCGTCGTGAAATTGCTTTCCTGCGGAACCTGATCACGCACAGGAAAAAACAGGACCAGCCGCACCGGCTCCCTCCCCGCGCGGTGCCGCTCTACGACCTGAAAAGGGTACCCGTGATAGGCAGCATCAGGGCCGGGCAGCCGCGCCTTGCGTTCGAAGAGGCGCTCGGCTACACCGGTGTCCCCCACGACGTGAGCGTAGATTATGCCCTTACCGTTGACGGGGACAGTATGGTGGGCGCCGGGATCGCACCCGGCGACATCGTATGGGTGAAACGGGCCGACTCGGGCAGCCCCGGGGATACGGTGGTTGCCTTGCTGGAAGGCCGGGAAGTCACCGTCAAGCACCTGCTGAAGGAAGGCGGGCGTTACATCTTGCGCGCCAACAACCCCGATCGCGAATACCCCGATATACCGCTCGGGCCGGAAGACAGGATCATCGGAATCGTGCAGCGGGTGGTAAAGCGGCCCGCACCTCCTCCGAGGTAGCGCCGGCGGAAGCGCCTGTTGAGCCCCCTTTTTGGTCGGTCGGCCCCGTCTGCAAATACTCACGGGTTGCGGCCCAGCATCAAGGCGCAGCGTACCGTCAGCGTTCACCGCCTCCCGCACGCAACCGCTTGTGCCGCCACAACGATGAATCATGCCGTTAAGAAGCCCGGGCTCAACGAAAGGTATTCGTAAAAAACTGGGCAAATAGCGGAATATGCCCGCTTCACAGTCTTTTCCGCCCCGCTATGCTGTTATCGAGGCGGTAAAGGTCACCACTATGCGGTAGGAATAGCCGGCCGGAAGCGGATGGTCGTTCCACCCGACCGTTTGCCTGAAGGTTACCGGAAAGGACTTATCCCCGCTACTGCCGTAAATTTTACCGCCCGCCGGCAAAGTCACCTCGTACGCAGCGGCTACCTTCATGGCGTTTTGCAGCTTCTTGCCTGTATCGTATGATCCGTTCCAGGCCGTCATCCTCCCGTTGGTATTTACGGTATCCTCGTCGGAAGCGGTGACCTCCCATTGAGTCGAGTCGGGAGCCACCGCAACGGAGAGAATGCCGTCCTGCGTTTGGGGCTGACTCAGCAAAGGATCGAGCGTCCAACCGCTTATATCTGAGGGCGCGGTGATGGTGATGACGGGCGGCGTGGTGAAGCTGAAGCTGTAATCGCTCGTCAGGGAATTGTTCGCAAGGTCTTTTACGGAGCCTGCCGGAACGTAAACCGTGTAGGTTACACCGTCGCTTAAATCGCTCTGCGGGTCAATGGTAAGCACCGCGCCGGCAATGCTCTTGGTAAACGGAATACTGGTGCCGTCCTCGTGCTTCAAATCGATCAGGTTGTAGTTGTCACCTGCCTGCACATTCTCGCTGAAAGTGACGGTGATGTTCTGACTGTTAGGAACGTAAGTAGCGCCGTCGGAGGGATCCGTGCTGCTGACCGTCGGCGCGACACTGTCCCACCAGGCGTACTTCAGGTCACCGTTTGTGGCGTCGTAGTAGCTGATGCGGGGGCTGCCGGAACCGTCCATGGCTATCGCGGAATAAGAACCGACATCCCCCCAGCTATCCACGGTTGTAATGTGCCAGCCGCTGCCGTCCTTGTAAGCGTACTTGAGGTTGCCGTTGGCAGCGTCGTAGTAACTGATGTGCGGGTAATTGGAACCGTCTAACACGATCGAAGTGTACCGTCCCACATCACCGGTGGTGTCGACCGTTTCTGTGTGCCAGCCGCTCCCGTCTTTATAGGTGTGATACAAACCGGAACCATAAGAACTGATATGCGGATATCCGGATCCGGACTCTAGGGCGATCGAAGTGTAATACCCCGCAGTCGTTTCCGCGTATTCGGTCGTCCAGCTGCCGTCCTTGTATGAGTATTCGAGCTCGTCACGGGCAAGAAGAATCCCCAGAATGCCGGGGTTCCAGTAGTAATAGCTGATGCGCGGGTTGCCCAACACGTCCAGTGCTATCGAAGTGTAAGAACCGACGGTGCCCGCACTGTGAACGGTCTCTATTGTCCAGGAACCGCCGCTCTTGTGGGCGTACCTCAATTCGTCATGGGCCCCGAGCCCCAAAAGGCCGCCGGGGTCGTGACAATAATAGCTGATGTGCGGGTTGCCGGAATTATCAAGGGCCAGGGATGACCATTTCCCCATGTCGCTGGTACTGTCCACCGTCTCGGTATGCCAGCCGCCGCCGTCTTTATAAGCATACTTCAAATCCCCGTTGGTAACATCGTAGTAGCTGATGTGCGGGCGGTTTGAAGCATCCAGCCGCAGCGAGGTGTACTGCCCTACATTGCCGGTGCTGTCCACGGTTTCGACGTACCAGCCCCCGACATCCTGATACGCGTACTTCAAGTCGGCGTTAGTGACATCATAGTAACTGATGTGCGCATAGTTGGACGAATCGACCGCAATCGAGGTATACTGCCCCACGTCTCCCAAGAGGCCGCCGTCATCAACTGTTCCTATACGCCACCCGGCGGCTGCCGCCACTCCCCGGGACCCGGTCACCAAAAGGCAAATGAAAACCGTTAAAGCTAATATAACACCCGGCCGCAGCGCCCGGCGCCCGGTGAGAAACAACTTGCTTTTTGTCCCTTTTAACACGGCCATGCAGCACCTCTGCGGCTTTTCAGTGCCAAGCGCTTTAACTGCATCCTCCCAGGCCCGCTACGCGTCACCTTTTGAATCAGAAAAGTTAAGCGTTAAGTCTCCCCAGGCTGACAAGCATCCGTTTCAGCATGCATATGGCTTCCGCGCGGGTTGCGTTCTCGCGCGGCGCAAACCTCCCGCCGTCCCGTCCTTTGATTATGCCTTCCTGAACGGCCGCCGCGGCTTCCCACCGCGCCCAAGCGCCGATCTTTGCCTGGTCTTTGAACTGCGCCAGCAGCCCGTCCGGATTGGCCACGACCACCTGCTTACCGCCTTTACCAAAACCCCGTACAATCATCGCCGCAAGTTCCTCTCTGGTTATATAGTCGTTCGGTCTGAACCTGTTATCAGGGTAGCCAAACGCCAGGTCGTTGGCATAAGCGGTCTCCACCGCGCTGTGGTACCACCTTCCGGCCGGTACATCTACAAAATGCTCCCGGGCCGATGTTGTTTCCTCAATGCCGAGGCTCCGGTTAAGGAACGCCGTAAACTGGGCACGCGTTACGGGTCCGTCCGGATCGACATGGCTACTATCCATACCCTTTACAATACCCAAGCCGGCCATGATTTCGATATCGTCTCTCGCCCAGTGTTCCTTAATATCCGCGAAGCTCACCCGGGGGTACACATTAAAGCTTTTTGCGGCTTCCGCGAGCACGGTCCCGTCTTCAGCGATCACTTTACACTGAACCGTATAAACGCCCGGGGAGAGCCCTCCGGTGAAAGTCAAGCTCGCCGACAGTTGCCGGGACATGGTCGGTATGACATTGGCAGCGGAAAGCGGTATTGCGGCAAAAGCCTGCTTCTCGTGAAGGGCGTTATAGACCGTCACCTCTCCTTTTATCTTGTAATGGTAGTTCCCAGTATTCTTAAAAACGGCAGAAACCTCAAGCGGCTTGCCGGGAGTTATCCCGCCGGTGCTCAGACCGGTTATCTCCCCGGCTCGTATAAGGCTGCTATCTTTAACGGTCAGTTTCACCGGCACGGCAATGCCGTGAGAAACCATTAACTGACCCCCGCCGGAAGGAACGGTATAGATCCGGATCACGGCGTATCTCCCGCCCGCGCCGACGTTGCCGGGCACGTTGATAAAGGCGGTGACCTCCTTGCTCGTCCCGGGCTCGAGGCGGAAGGAGTTTTTATCCAGTGTTATGAAACTGCGGGCCGTATACGGGCTTGTGTCCAAATCCGGCGGCAGGGCCCGCGTGACCCCGTCAAGCTGCTGCCCTAACCCCCCTACTTCCACCCGAATGTCTGCAGCCGAATCGTCTTCCCCAAGGCCCACCTGCAAAACGTGCCTGTAAGTCTCACCCGGCTCGACCTCCATGTCGACAATCGCGCCGCTTATGTTTAAGCCTGCGTGGGCTCTTTCCGGAAGGCCGGCCACAAGAACAAATACAAGACATGCAACGAGCCGGACGACCAAAGAAAGTCTGTTCAGCATTTTCCTGCCCCCTGCAATAACACTTGGTACCGTACCTGGAAAAACCTTACACCCGAACAGCGCTTAAGACAAAAAAAACATAGACCCCGCAGCGAACAGGTGTTTCAAGAACAACGAAAGGTAGTTGTACCAAATGCACAACTCACTCCGACCTTGATACGGCCCGGTAACTCAGCACCTCCGTAGTGACCATTTCTACTTGTGGTAAAACCGCAGGTTTACATAATTTTATATATTAGACTACAACCGCGACAAATTGTTCCCCATTTCCAGGCATCCCTGAGCCAACTACCCCAAAAAAGTCGTGATCTGCAGGCTTCGGCTCATCTAAGGGGATCTCCGAATCATTACAATTCGCTACCTACCAATTATACCAGTTTTTTTCTTCAAGCAGCGGCAGTGCCGGAACGGCGCAGCGGTGTTGCTCCTCGCGTGCACGGCCAATAGAAGGATACCGGTATTTTTGTTCGGGCAGGGCCCGGCGCCTAATATTATTTAACCGCTGGGTTTCATCGTGCTTGAAACTCGAAGCCACCGGCCTACACATTATAGGTGGCTTCAAAGTAAAGGGTTATGGTATATCCGCTGGCGTTCTTGTCTGACCAGTATACGTACTGCCGCACGCTGAAATCCGTAACCTGGAACTGGCCGGACGCAATCGCGCCCGCACTCTCCAGGGTGATACTGCTGCCGGCGGAGGTAGGCAGGCTGACGTAAACAGCCTGGTCGCCGCCTTTTACGTTGAGCGGGTCGGTCAGAACGTTGCTACCTGAAACCATTTTCCCAATGTTGCTCGCCTGCTTATCGTCCCTTACCGTCAGGGACACCGTTTTGTCCGGGTTGTTTGCGTAAACCGTAATGATCTGGTTGGCACTGGTTGTGCTTCCGTTTACTGTAAGGGAACCAAGGCTGATTGAGTCCGGCGCGTCGAGCGAGATCGACTCGGCTACGTCGCCGGTGACCGTAGTGGTATCCGTAACGGCTAATGCAACACCGGGCAAGCCCAGGGTCAGGAGAATCACACAAAATACCGCTATCAGTTTCCTCATTTCCAAAACCTCCCTTCATGTATTCGAGTTTGTTCTATTTAATTATACTAAATTCGACAGCACTTGGCACTTAATTTGCCACCGGGCTAAAGTATTATTTCGGAAAGACTAAAGTCTTTTTTTTTCAACGGGACTTTAGACCTATTTAATAATCCAATCGTTAAAAACAAGCCATACTGTAGCCTTGCAGGTCTGGGTATATTGTGATTGATACCAGAATAAACCCCAAAAGTTAATGATAGGCTGTTACCGCAACTAAAACGGCCGAGCCGCGTTTTATTAGACCTATCTTTTTACCCGTTTAACTACGGGTTTGTGCGCGGGCACAGCGGAATAAAAAACAAAACCGACAGGTGTCTTCTTTCAGCAAGCCGGGCGAGGACCCGCCGGGGAGGGATAATAATAAGTGGAGTTAACCTCGACAAACGTGAACTCCTGTGCGTAGAAAGGTAAGCATCTTCTCTTTGGTAAGCCGCAGAGGATAGAAGGAACCGCGCCAGTCATCGTAGCTGTATCCGGAAGTACCAACAGAGACTTCTGCCCCCAAGGTTTTGTTCTCCTTAACTCACAACTGTGAAAGTTTAAGTTACTAAATTATTTAAGTTGCGGACACCACATCCCCCACCTGTGCCCTCAAAAGGGCAGCCGCTGATTTGTTTTTTACGGAAAGTTCTAAGGTACCGGCCGAACCTGTTACCAAGCACAACGTATCCGCGGGAGCTTCGCCGTAAGTCCTGAAGAAAGGGACCTCTGAATTGAAGTAAGCCTCTGTTCTTCTGGCGATGTTAACACGATAGCTCTGGCGTCCGCCGAGCGGCGGCAGGTTTGTAACCACATTGCCGAAACGGTCGATCGTGATCACCTCGCCCTCTCTCCCGGTCAGGTGAAAATCGAGAGCTACGGAGGGTGATCCGGGGCGTCCAAGCAGGGAAAGAGGAGTTCCCGCCGCCAATCTCGCTGCGGCAGGCGCAAAGACATCCCGGCCGTGGAAGGTGGGACTTGCAGCCGGTGGCACTTCGAGCTCAACAATGTTAACCACCCCCGCCTTTTTAACCGCCGGGTAAAGCAAACCGTTATCCGGCCCGACAAAATAATAGTTCCGTGTCTCCACGGCCAGGGCCTTCCGTTCCGTCCCCACACCCGGGTCCACAACGGCGACAAAAACACTTCCGTTGGGGAAGTATTCGTAATTCGTTAACAGAAGCCATGCTCCCTCGCGAATATTTTGCGGCGTCACATTATGCGTCAGATCCACGACGCGGGCTTCCGGGCAGAGGGAGAGCACGACGCCCTTCATTACTCCCGCATACACACCCAAACCGAAGTCGGTAAGGAATACCACAGTACCTGCTTTATTCATGCAGCGACGGAACCCCCTGGTTTTCAAGCTTACAGGAAGCCGTTTAATGAGGCCGCTCATGGACTCACTTTGCCTGCGCTGTTCGAGCTATCCGGGGTTACAGGACTCACCGGAAGTCGGACTTTTCGGTGCATACCGGTCTATCATTAAACCCCTCGCCTTTATCCTCATTGACAGGCGGTCTTCTATTGTTTAAATGCCCGGCGCCGTTTTTCCTGCCCGGAAGTTTATCTTCAAACCGTTTTAAACCCGATTCGGGTAAAACCGGTGAACCGGATCGTGTACCGACATTGTGCCGCCCTGAAGTACTGGTCAATATTATTTTCGCCAGTGTATCGGGAAAAGCTATTTGTAACATTGGGAATAAGGAGGTTGGCCAATTGAATCCGGAGCGGGCTCAACAGATAATCAACTCCGACAAGACCATTAATGTCCTTTTTAACGGCACCCCGGTTTGGATCGAAAGCTTGGACCCAGAGGGGAACAGGGCGACGGTAAAGACACTCGACGAAAAGCGGAAGCTCTTAGAAGTACCGGTTGCAGCGCTTGTCGAGGCTTCCCCGTCCCTTTGAGATCCGTTGATCATTACTCCGGCTTCAAGATAGCGCCGGATGAGTTTGAGGATACGCTTATCCTTCTTCGGTGGCAAGGACTTCGCTTTGTTGTGCAAGCTCATCCCGCTGCCGGTAGCCTCACCTGGGGTTCGTGGTCCTCGGGCCGGAGGTCTGCCGCCGGCTTCCTTCAGATTTTGCCTCGCGACGGACACCCTTGCCTTAGGCTAATGACTACTGCTACCTTCGCCGCTCGGGACTTTCACCCGAAAGCCTTCGCCCATGGCGGGCGCACACACAAGCAGAGCGGCGGATTTGTCCGCCGCCCGGCGTAGTAGTCAGGAATCAAGCCTTAGAGTAAATCTTCCGCGATTAAAAAAAGGGAGGAGTTGTAGGCATTTCCTCCCGCGCCCTGCTTTACACTGTACGCCACTTTAGGGCTGGCGCTCGCTCTGCGTTCATGTAACCGGGAAGTATTTCATCTCTTTGACGATACCCTGTTGGATCTCGTCACTGAGCACGTAATCGATAAACGCCTTTACCACGGGCTTCGGCTTGCCCTTCGTGTACATGTGACCGTAGGACCGGAACGGGTACTTGCCGCTGGCGATATCCTCTTCGGTCGGCGCCGCGCCGTCGATTTTGATCATCTTTACCTTGTTATCGAGGTATGCGATACCAAGGTAGCTGATGGCTCCCGCCGTTTCGCTGACAATCCTGTGGACGGTACCGGAGGAATCCTGCTCGGCGTCGCCCTTGGTCTCTTCCGTTCCGTCCATGACGTACTTCTTAAAAGTTGCCCTGGTTCCGGAGCCCTTCGCCCGATTGACCAAAAAGATTTTTTGGTCCTTGCCGCCGACTTCCTTCCAATTGGTTATCTTGCCCGTAAAAATATCCTGGATCTGCTGCTTCGTAAGGCTGTCCACCCCTACGCCCGGGTTGGCCACTACGGCGAAAGCCTGTATGATAACCTTGTGGTCGACGAGTTGCGCCGCGTCAATACCCTCCTTCTCCTCGGCGAAGATATCGGAGTTACCGATGTCACATGCGCCTTGGCTCACCTGGCTCAACCCGGTGCCGCTACCGCCGCCCTGCACCGTAATCTGGACATCCGGATTCTTCTCCATAAACTTATTTGCCGCTTCCTCGATAAGCGGCTGCATCGCCGTGGAGCCGACTACCGTAATCGTACCGGAAAGCTTTTCCCCCTCTGTTTGCGGTGTTTCGCCGGTTTTCTGCTGTTTACCGCACCCGGCTGCTGCCATCAGGGTAATCATAATAATCGCCAAAGCTACACCAAGCCATGTTCTTTTATGCACATGCAACAGAGTTCCCCCCTTTTAATAATGCGTTGAATTATAACCGGCGTGAACTAACAGATCGGTATTTGACCCTGAAAACTCCCCCTTCCTGATGTCATATTTCCTCCGTTACCATAACTATATCCGTCCTTTGTTAAGAGAACGTTACCCAACGGTTAAAGCTGTGTTAAATCTAATAAACGTCCTCCGGAATTTCAGCATTACCACTGGAATTTGCGCACTGTGCGGGTCGGCCTTGAGCCTTTTACAGACGTCCCAACCGTCCAAACCGGGCAGCATCAGGTCAAGAACGATCAGGTCCGGACGCTTTTCACGCGCATACCTGCGGTAACCACTGAAAACCCTCTTTTTCAAGATTAAATTTCAGCGACTCGCATATCGATGCCTCATCATCTACTATCAGGGCTGAAGCAGCCATAAAGCTTCACTTGCACCTTTGGGCTGTGAAGATAAGCGGGGACCTTACAACATCACCTCCACTTCGTTGCGCACTCTTCATCTGATAAATCTGTGGGATATTACTGCTGAGATAGAGGGAGGTGGCTTTGTTCGATTGTCGGGAGCAAAAGACACCCTCAGGAGGAAATCGCGGATTTCCTGTGATCCCACACCCTATCACCTGGTTCGATAAGGCTTTAAGAACACCTCTTCTCTTCTGTGGTAAAATAGACGCAAAGTCCGCAGTGAAAAGGGCGCGGTGAGATTGACCGGGTACCGCTTCCTGGTGGCAATTAAAAAAGCCGACGGCAACTACTCCGCTTATTCGCCGGCACCGTAAGACCTCTCACAAGCGCGTTCGTCAACGCCGTCCGTGAAAACCCGAACCCAGCTCAGAAGCTGACCTAATCGCAACCGCTCCTTCCCATCTTTTAGCTCATCCAGGACGGGAAATGCCCGGAAACAAAGGGGATTTAGAGGACTACCGGTTGCCTCCCTCCATAAATTTAAAAACCCGCAAACCATTGCGGTAAGCGGGTTTCAGGTTTCCCTTCTGGTGTGCCCGGCAGGAATCGAAGAAATCGGACCCTGCCGCAAACCCGCTTCAGTCCTTTGTTTCCCGCTTTTGGTGTGCCTCTTGGTGTGCCTCCAGCACCTCGGCCACGTTTCTTCCCCGCCGCACCGCGTGGGCGTAGATGGCCGCCGTGGTGGCCGGGCTGGAGTGCCCCAGGAAAGCGGACACTGCCGCCAGCGAAACCCCGGCGTCCAGCAGGATCGACCCCGCCGTGTGGCGCAGGTCGTGCACGCGCATCCGGGGCAGGCCGGCCTTCTTGAGCGCCCGGACAAGGGTGCGCCGCACGAGGTCCTCGCCCAAAGGCCGGTGGCCGGGGCCGAAGACCGGAGCGTTGTCCCGCCGCAAGGGTGACACTTTCTCTTTCGCCGCCGCCTTCCGATGCTCCTCCAACATCCGCAGGGTCTCCGAATCCAGGGTCAAGGTGCGCCTGGACGCCGGGGTCTTTGGTCCCTCTCCGTCCTTCTTGAACTTCCGGTTCCTGCTGTCCGCGCTGTGCCGGATGGTGACCGTCCCTTTTTCAAGGTCGATGTCCGACCACCTCAGCCCTAAAAGCTCCCCGAGCCGCATCCCGGTTAGGAGCAGCATCCGCACCGCCAAACCCTGCCGGTAGCCCTTCAAGATCTCCAGCAAGCGCCCCGCCTCCTCGGGACTTAAGACGGGTCTGGCCCGCCGGGGCGCTTTAGGCGTCCGCAGGCCCACCGTAGGGTCCGACGGTAGGTAGCCCCACGCGACGGCCTGCCGCAGCGCGGTCTTCAAGGTCCCGACGATCTTCCGCGCCGAGCAGGGCAGTTCCTCAAACAGCCCCGCCAGCGCCTCCTGGAGGACGCCTGCCGTCAGGCCATAGAGCGGTAAGCGCCCGACGTGCGGCTTGAGCCGCCGCACGTGCCATTCATAAGTCTGCCAGGTCCTCTCCGATACCGCGGGCGGCTTATTCTGTTCCAGCCATAAGTCCAGGTACTCCCCTAACTTCATCGCGACCCGCGAAGGTCCGGTGCGGAGCTTTAGTTCTACCTCCAGTTCGGCAGCGCGGAGCTTCGCCTGCGAGAGTGTGCCCCGGAACCCCTCCCGGTGGTACTGGCGCTTCCCGTCCGGGCCGCGCCCCACATACACCAGGATCAAGTAGCGGTTTGGTCCTTTCCTCCTAACTTCCGCCAATTAAAAACCACCTCCAAAAGAGGAAAGGACCCGGCGGTGGCATTACTTCGCCACGCACCGGGCCGTTTCCTGCCGGATAAACTCCTCTAATGCCTCCCTGGAAATACGAAGCCTGCGCTCAGACAGCTTCAGCGCATGGAGCCGCCCCTGAGCCACCAGCTCGTAGACGTAACCCTTCTTGACGCGCAGCATCTTAGCCACTTCCGACACGGTGTAAAACTGCACGGCGCATATCACCTCCCGAAAAAGAAAAAGCGCGGGTTCAATCCCGCGCTCCGTACCAGGCTTACCTACACTAATAGGATTAAGCCTTTTGTAAATCAAGGACTGCTTTCAGAGACCCACCTGCTAGGCTTGTCAGTCGGTTTACACTTTACTCCCTGGCTTACTACCGACCAGGCCATGCTAGACCGGAAGCCTTTCTTTTTTTCCTGGAGGACGAAGGCCCCTTTCCGGGGCCTTCTTCTTACGATAGGTTATCGCTCCGCCGCAGGTGGTTCCTTGATCTGCAGCCGTTTGTCCCTCCGATTTCAAACGGCAAAGCTTGCCGTTTGATTTTGCCTCCTGAAAAACTGGGTAAAAATTAACCAGTTTCTAAGACACTTGACGATGTTGCCGAGGCTGTTGGCGAGAACCGAGAAAACCTGAAGAAGCTCCTCAAGCTCCAGGATGTCCTCCGTCGTGATCTTCCCGCCGGGCCGGAACTTCTCCTTCAACTCCAGCACCCGCTCCGTTTCGGCCCTGGTGAACCTGCTGATCCTGCCCGTCCTTTCCTTGACCTTCAGAATTGCCCTGCAAAGCATCTTTATCTGCCTCCTTAATGGTTTATTACCCTGAAAATTTAAGCGCCTTCTGCGCGATCCTGGCGCGCGTTTACAAAGTCTCAAAATGAGACTTTGATCCCGCTCCATAGTTTTAGGCTTATGCGAACTGTTATCACCCTCGAAAGCTTTCTTTTTTTCCTGAAAGGAGAATCGGCCAGGCGCCGATTCTCCCCTCAGGACTTCCGACAAGACCAACTCTTACCGCTCAGCCGCGCCCTTCTTACCCCGCTTCGCTCCTTCCGGCTGCCTGGCCTGGACCTTCTCCCGGCAGCGCTTCGTCCAGCCGAATTCCCCGTTTTCGGGATCGCGGTTGCACCGCAAAATGGACTGCCAGCAGGTGCAGGTCAACTCGCAGATCGGCCTGGTTCGGTAAATCCGCAGCCGCTCCCCGTGCAGGGAAACCGCTTCGCCGATAAGCTTCGCCTCCACCAGGTATTTGACGGCCTTCTCGCGCCGCTCGGCCAGGTCCTTCACCAGCGGTTCGACCTCCGGCGGCGGCTCTCCCCGCCACGGCGTCTGCAGCCGGATGTCAACCCTGCCTTTTGAGCGAACGGGGACGAACTTCACCCCTATTTGCGCGAGCGTCGTTAGTAAACTGGCGATGCTGCGCATATCGCCTTCACCTCCCTAAGTTTTTTCAAGGTGCTCATCAAGATGATCACCTATAAAATAAAGGGATGAGCATCTTGAAAGATTACCCCGAAAACCCTTTGATTAAGATTGCCAACTTGGCAACCTTAATAGCGAGGAAAGGCGTCCTGGGGACGCCTTTCCCTCCAGGATTTTTTAATAGAAAGCCGCTCTTATCGCTCCGCCGCGCCTTTGTCATCCGGTGGGCATCCTCACCAGCACTTTTTGCGCGCTCAGCTCCAGTTTGTCGAACAAAATAACCTCTGCAACCCCGCAATATTGCCCGGGCCGCAGCCACTTTATCGTGTTCGGGTGGAACGGGTACCGATCAACCTCCTTCACCGTCCCCGTCCCCGTCGGGATACTGAGTCCGGCGAAATGCTTGACCTGGCGGGTTATCTCCGCAGCCGGCACCGTGCCGGGTAAGTCTGCTAGTACCTGCGCTGTCTCCGGGGCATTTGCTTGGTGGATCACAAATAACTTACAGTTGTCGATTATCTGGTTGACCACCGCCTTGCCCGCTTCTCCCAGCGCAGCCTCTATGTCGCTCAAGCTCTGCGTGGCAATGATCGCGCGCAGCCCAAAGCCTCTACCCTTTCCGATGGCGTCAACGATCTTGTCTGATGCAAAGACGTTGAATTCGTCGAAGACCGCGTAGACCGGCTGTTGTTTGAGACGCCAGGCCCGCGCCAGGGCCCCTTTTAAGTCCGTAACGATCAGTTTCCCGAGCAGCCGCGCGAAGTCCGGGTAACTGAGGCTATCGAGGCTGAACACTGCCACTTCCCGGTTCAGGATCGTTTTTGTCAGGTCTATGCAGTCGCCTTCGCGTTTAAACAGGTGCGCTATCTCGCTCTCCGCCAATGTCGCTAACCTGGCGGCAAGACCTTCGATCTTTTCATTTTTCTCATACTGTTAAGTCTCACTTTCGTTGACCGTAAATGCACAGGTTGTAGCACTTGGTTTTTTGTTTTTCTCTTCAAGGCCTCGAAGAGCCTGGTTTTAATTTTTGGATTAACGGCCGTTGCCCGCCCGCCTTCCCCCCAAAAATGAAGGAATAATAGGAGTTTTTGGCGAATAAATCCTCCAATGAACAACCTGGCGGAGTGAGGCCTCGGCGATGATCAGAGTTCATCTTTTGGGGCGTCTTACCATTTTCAGCTCGGCGGGAGAGGTCGTTCTGCCCACCGCAAAAGTGCGTCTCCTGGCTGCCTACCTTTTTTGGCAGCAGGGCCGCTGTGTTAGACGGCAGTTGCTGCGGGAGATGCTCTGGGGCGATCTCGACGAAGAGCGGGCGGCAGCGAATCTGCGCCAGGCGCTTTATCTTTCGCGGCGTGCTTTCGACGCCGGCGGCGTACCGGAAGGGTTCTTGCAAATACGGCGGGATACGGTGCGGGTGCCGGACGGGCCGGGGTGCCAGGTGGACGTACGGGAGTTCGAGAAAAAGGTCTGGGCGGGGCTGCACAAAAACGTACGGGAAGTGGAGCCCCTTATGGCGGCTGCCTCTCTCTACCGGGGCGACTTCTTAGAGGACCTGGACGCGGACTGGTGCGTTCCTGAGCGCCGCCGCCTCGCCGACCTGCACATCGCAGTACTGCGGACGCTGGTTGACCGGCTGGCTGCGCTGGGTTTGTACGAAGCTGCCGTTTCCTATGCCTCCCGGTGGCTGGCCGTCGATCCCCTCGACGAAGCCGCCCACCAGGCGCTGATGCGTCTCTACGCCGCGTTGGGGCAGCCCGCCCGGGTGGTGGAGCAGTACGAGCAGTGCCGGCAGATGATGGAAAATGAGCTGGGGATTTCCCCCGGCGACGCCACCGTGCGCCTCCTGCAGGAACTGGCCCCAACGGCCGATAAGGGCGCAGCAGCGTGCCCGCGGAAAAACGTTCCCGGGCGCAGGCGGCGCGGCCTTCGTTCCCAGCCTGCCGGGCAGTCTCCGGATTCTTTCTTTACTGTAAAAAATTTTTCCGAAGATCCTTTGCGCAACGCCCGGCTGCTGCTGGTTTCCGGCGAAGCCCTGGCCCTGCTGGGGGAAACGGGGGAGGGCATCAAATCCATGGAAAAGGCCCTCACCCTCTACGACCGGTTCGGCGGCCTGGCGGCCAGGGCCCGGATGATGCTGGGGGAAGCGCTGATCTGGCTTTCCATTCCTCTCACCCCGAAAATGGACAGTTCGCTGCGCGAGAAAGGGCTGCGCTACATCGAACAGGCCCTGGAATATTACCGGGCCAACGGACCGCCCGCGGATCTGGGGCGGGCCCTGCAGCTGGGGGCGCAGGCCTGCTGGGTGGTGGGCCTGAACAGCCGGGCGGTTGACTTGGCGCAGGAAGGCCTGACCCTGGTCAGCGCCCTGGGCGACCGGGAGGCCGAAGCCCGCCTGGCGGCCCTACTCGCTATGTCCCTGCGGGAGAAGTACTGCCTGGCCGAAGCGCTGGCGGCATTTGACCGGGCCGTTGAGTGTGTGCCGTACATGACCGTTCCTTGGGAAATGCTCTGGATCATTTTCCAGCGGGGGATCCTCTCCTACATAATCGGCGACCTGGCGGAAGCGGAGCGTTTCCTGCGGGAGGCGCTGGCGCTCTGCCAGGCGACTGCTTTCCCCTCGCTGATGATCAAGGTGGGGGAATGTATGACCCGCTCTATGATGATCGTCGTGCTCCACTACCAGGACAGGCCCTGGGAAATAGACGGGTTCTTGAAGCCGGAAATGGGTAAATACAACCCGGAACCCTTCGTCTATTTAAACCAGTTGTTTGCCGCGGGCGAAGAGCGCTGGCCCCTTTTGCCCGGTGTGGAGGGCTGGCTGCGGGCGCGCCTGTTCAGGCTCCCCGGACCCATGATCGCCTGCACCATCCGCTCCGTAGCGGAAGAAATGCTGGCAGCCGGCCTGTTCCGGGAAGCGGCCCGGTGGGCCGGGGCGGGGGTGCGCCTGGCCCGGGTTCGCGAATGGGGTGCTTTCGAGGCGTTTTTTTACTGCCACCGGGCGGTGGCTCTGCTAAAACAGGGGCGATCCGCCGCGGCGGCGGTCTGCCGGCGGCGGGCCGGACAACTGGCCGACCCGGTTGACCGGTGGACCCAGGCCTGGCTCGCCCGGATTGACGGTTTGCTCGCTCTCGCGCGGGGCGACGCCGCGGCGGCCAAACCCCACCTGGCGCAGAGCAGGCGCCTCTTCCTTCAGATCGGCAGCCGCTACGACGCCCGGCAGGTGGAGGATGACATGAGGGGGATTTGAAATAATCAGCGTCTAAAAACATACATAAAACGAACAGGCCCCGTGAAACAACCAGCGGAGCCTGTTTTTTGCTTTCTTAAGGCAATTTGAGAACCGAAATTTTTCGCCGGCAAGCCCTTTTATTAATCAAAAAAATTTTTATTTTTGACGTTTTTTTGACGATCGCCTGTTAACTTCAAAAATGATGTTTCATTTAAATTCCCGTTTCAGCTTAAACGGTAAAAAGAAAGTTTGCAAGGTGGTGTAAACAATGTTTTGCCCACAGTGCGGCAAAGAAACCGCGGCTGGTGCCCGCTTCTGCGGCCAGTGCGGAGAGCCTTTGGAGGCGGCGGCGGTGACCGCTCCCGCCGTCCCTTCCGGAGGGGACAGCTCCGTCGCTGAAGGCATATCTGCCCAGGGCCCTCCCGCGGGAACTGGCTCCGCTACTGCTGACACACCGGCATCAGGCACAGCCGGCGCTACCGGTCCCAGGCAGGCCGCGGGTGCCGGGTGGGAAACCCCGGCGGTCGGCACCCAGACGGGCCTGCAGAGGAACGTGGCGGGACTTTTGTGCTACGTCCTCGGCTGGCTTACGGGGATCATCTTTTACCTCGTTGAAAAAGATCCCTTTGTCCGTTTTCACGCCATGCAGTCCATTCTTACCTTCGGGGGTGTTAGCGCGGTCTACATCGTTATTTCCATCCTGCTCCCGATCGGCCTCTGGCGGCTCTGGTTCCTCTTTCACATGCTGGGCAACCTGCTCTGGCTGGCGTCCATCGTCCTCTGGGTACTCCTGATGGTCAAGGCCTATCAGGGCGAGCGCTACAAACTGCCCGTGGTGGGCGAACTGGCCGAGCGGTACGCGGGCGGGAGGTAGCGGTACGTTTTTGTAAAACTCAGCTTAAATAACATCCGTGTCCGCCCGTTTATGGGGCGTTGCTGCGGGTTGGCAATTTATCTGGTTTTAAAGGAGAGGATTGGATGAGCCGGTTTTTGATCAAGCTTTTCGTCCTGTTGGCTTTACTGGGTTTGTTCGGGGCGGCCGGCTGCGGCGGGGGCGGTCTCCCGGCCCGGCAGGCAGGCGGGCCTCAGGAACAGGGACAGGAGCAGGCCAGGGAACAGGTGCCGGCTCCGCCGGGATCGTCCCGGACGGCGGAGCCCGGGATCGGGACGGGGAAAACAAAGGGTCCCGACCCCCGGCCTTTTGTTCACCAATTCATGCGCTGCCGGCTGCTGGAACCCTTCGGACAGCAGGCCTACGCCATGCTGACCGAGCGGGGCAAGCAGGCCTTCATCAACGGCTCCGACCCGACTCTGGGAGGGACACCGGTAAGGCAACGCATGACCGGTTACCGGCTGGAGGACATCGTCGAGGGTCAGAATTCGTGGACGGCCACGGTGAGCGTCTGGCTGTCCGGGCCGGCGGAGAAGGCGGAGAGCGTGTTCTACCGGGAGAAGCTGTCCATTATTCACCGGGGCGAAGGGTTCGCCGTGGATGGCTGGGAGCCCGGCAGCCCCAGCCGGGCCTATGCCGTCCAGAGAGGGACCACCCTTTGCGTCAAGGACGCGGTGGGGAAGGAAAGTGTCGCCGCAACCACAGCTCAAATCCCCGTTCCCTTTGCCCCCCAGGGAGATGACCCGCAGCAAAAAATCACCAGCGCCGGGGAATTCAAGTGTATCGCCCTTTTTTCCGGCGGCCGGGCGGCCTTTGTCACGCTGGGTCTTTTCGGTTCCACGGTCGGCGTTGCCGGCGGAGGACAGGACTTGCAGGTCCTGGCCCGGTACGACAGCCCGGTGGTCAACGAACTGGTCTGGGCGCCGGGGGGCCGCCTCCTGGCGGTAGAAGGGCAACTGCCGTCCGGGAAAACTGACATCGTTATCTACGATGTCAAGACCAGCCGGCAGCTCTACGCCTTAAGCGAAATAGTGCCGGAGAAAGGAAGCAACCTGACCCGCGGCTGCTGGCTGGCGGACGACCGATATTTCTACTTCTTTTCCGCTGCTGCGGCGAAAGGCCCGCAGCAACTGTGGATGCTGGACCTGGAGAGCGGGCGGGTGCAGCCTGCGAGAATTTAATTTTGAAAAAACTAATCTTTTAAGGAGGTTTTTCAACTATGTTCTGTCCCCAATGCGGTAAGGAGGCTTCCCCTGGCGCCCGGTTCTGTATACAATGCGGCACCGCCCTGCCCGTGGCGGATTCTATAGGCGGGACCGGACCTGCCCCGGCAGACGTTCCTGATTATGCCCCGGGGGGCACTTCCCCTCCCGGATCTGTTCAGGCCGCCGGAGCCGCTCAAATCGCCGGAACACCTCCGGCCCCGGCAGCTGCGGCGGCCGCCGCACCCGTTCCGGACGCTGTTACGCCGGCCGCCGGAACACCTCCGGCCCAGGCGGCGGGTTACGTTGCAACGGCCGCTCCAGCAGCCGCCCCCACGGTCGCTTACCCCGTTCCACCGGCACCCCCGCCGCCTCAAGGGGTGTCTTGCGCAGTGCCGGCCGCCTTCGACTACCCGAAAGCCGGGCTGGGGCGGCGCATCCTGGCTTACCTGCTGGACGGTTTCTTTGCTGCCTTTCCTTTTCTCATCCTGTTGTTTTTCGGACTTGCTGGCTTTCTCGCGGCCCTTAAAGCCGGCTCCGTCGGCTACCGTGATCTATCTTCTTCCGCGTTCGGCTCGGCCACGGCGGTTTTGTTGCTCCTGGGAACGGTGGTCAGCCTTCTGTGGGCGCTTTTCTACACGTTCTTTAGAGACGGGTTCGGCGGCGGCCGGAGCTGGGGAAAGAGGATCTGCGGCCTGATGGTCGTCCGGCTGGCTGATAACCGGCCCTGCACCCTGGGGCTGTCCTTTGTGCGCAACGTCGTTAGCGTGATTTTGGTCTTCATCCTGACCTGGATTCCCGTCGCCGGCTGGTTTGCCGGGTTCGTCGAACCGGTGGTGGCCGCCGTCCACGGCAAGGGCTGGCGGATCGGCGACATGCTGGCCAAAACCCAGGTGATCGACGCCGGGAAGTACCGCCTGGCTGAGACCACATGCCAGCGCTCAGAGGGAAGGAGCGGATGATGAGATGGCTCGCCCTGGTTATCCTGCTGACCGTCTGCGCGGCCGCCGCCCCTGTTTCGTCCGGCCTTGCGGCCGCCGCCCCGGAAGGTCCGTTTGGTGCTGCGGCCTACGCAGTGCAGCCTGTTCCCCTTTTTACCTGCGGCACGCCGGCCTTTGCCGGGCGGGGCGCTCCGGCTGCGCAGGAAGAGGACAAAAAAGACCGGCTCCCTACGGGCCTGGTGGCGCCGGCCGTGATCGGATTGCTTGCCTACTGGTTTTTCCACCTGGCGGCATACGCGTTTTTCGGCCTGGTGCTGTTCTTTTTCCTGGGGCTGATGCTCTTTTTGGGGATTCTCGTAATGCATTCCCGCTGGCGGAGCGGCCGGGCGCTGGCGGCCGTCATCGCCGTGACTGTTGCCGGAACCGCGGCGATCCTGCTGTGGATGGTCCGCACCTTCACCGGGAGATAAAAGTCCCTGCCCCTGAGTGACCTGCTCATTTTTGACGTTTTTTTGACGATCACCTGGTAAATTAAAAGGTGCGCTCCCTATATTTTTCACCCGGGAAAGGGGGCGGGCGACAAGGAAGAGGTGTGCCTGTGGGTGCGCGAGGACTACGGCCTGCCAGTGCGGGTAGAAGTCACTTCCGCTGCCGGCGGAAAAACAGTAATGGAATATAAAAATCTGCGGGTAGGGCCCCTGCCGCCCGATACTTTCAAACTGCCTACAGGCGTGGAAGTGACCGACATCAATCAGATGATGAAACAGCTTCCCTCACTTCCGGTGGGACCCGGGAAGCAGCCTTGAGGTTGCAAGCACCAGAAAAATTAAGGAGGAAAGATGATGGATAAAAGAAACTTATCCTTGGTTTTACTGATATTTTTTATGATTGGTATTATGCTGGCCGGAGCAGCGGGTTGCGGCAAGTCCCCGTCCGGTCCTTCCTCTTTGCCCGGGGGTGCGGCTGCAACTTCGGATAAGCGGGACACGGCTCAACAAAAACCGGCTGAACCCAGCTCAACACCTCCGGTTCAGGCCGGAACCTGTACCGCGATGGAAGCCAAAAGAATTTTGGATGAATATGCCGCCAAAAACTGGGCGCCGGACGCCGTAATAACCTCACTAAATTTGGATGATGATTCCCTGGGGAAACCGAGAATGAGAGAAAGCAAATGGTCTTGCTGGCGGGCCGGTTATTATTCTCCGTCCAAAAAAGAATTGCGGGCCATTACCTATATTAACGGCAAAACGGGTATGGCCGGCAAGGCAATGTTTGAGAATCTGACCCTTCAGCCGATTAAATGGGATGGGATCTGGAAGGTTGACAGCCCCCAGGCCTTCGAAATCGCCCAGGCCAATGGTCTTAAAGAAGCAAGGTTTGTAAACATACGGGTGCAGAATACCAGCGGTACAGTTAGATTGCCTGCTCCGGTCAAATCGTCATGCCAGTTGTTCTGGACCTTTGAAAACAGTGAAGGGAAAGCGCTTTATATCAATGCCGCAACGGGAGAAGTCTATAAATAAAGGAGATAAGGATTATGAGAAAGCACCGGCTTTTTTTACGGGAAAATCCTGTTATGTTTTCTGATCGCCGCAGCGCTTGGCGGTTGCAGCGGAGAGAAAAAAGCTCCCGCTCCCGGCGCGAACGCCGGCAATCAGATGTTAAATCAGGATGCCAACTATAATTACTGTATAGGAGGAATTTAAATGGGCCGTTTTCGTGTAGTGTTAGGGCCGTTTCTTCTGCTGTTGACATTGGTTCTTTTTCCTCTAACCCTTTCGGCAGCGCCCGAAGCTGCTCCGGATCTGGTTATTACGAACATATCCACCACACCGGCTCAGATAGTACCCGGCAGCGAGGTTACCGTCAAAATAACCGTCAAAAACCAGGGACAGGCCGCATGCCCGGCAGGAGCAAAGGTCAGGATCAGAGCCGGAGCGGTTTCGGCCTCGCAAACCCTTGGCGCTATAAATATGAACTCTTCAAAGACGCTGACGTTTAACAAATTTAAAATCCAACCCACCAGTGAAGCAGATTTCGTTATACAGGCCGAAGTCAAACCCCCGGACAATGTCCAGGAAACAACAAGCGAAAACAACATGCGGAGTTATACCCCTGTTTTCGTCTACCCCGATCTCACACCGGTAAGCGTCACTATGACGCCGTCTTCCGCCACGGCGGGGTCAAGCGTAACATTCAATGTTACGGTAAAGAATGCAGGGCAAGCGAATTGCCCCTCGGGCGGCGTCTTGGATCTCAGAGCCGGAACGCAGCGATCGACAGCCGTCTTGCCTGCCATCAGCAAGAATTCAACCAGGACGGTAAGTGTCAAGAATATTGTTCTGCCGGCTGATGATCCTGTCACAATAAGGATAAGCTGCCCGGCCGGCACCACGGAACAGGTGACAGACAACAACACCATTTCATACAAACCGGTGCTGGTGAGTCCTGATCTGACCATTACCAGAATCAGCATGTACCCGGACAAAGCAGCCCCCGGCAGCAAGGTAAAAATCTCGGTGACCGTGAAAAACCAGGGTAAGGGTAAATGTCCGGCGGGAGGCAAAGCATACCTTACCGCAGGAAGCAGTACGGCCCAGGCTTCACTGCCGGAAATCGGTGTTTCCTCTTCCAAAACAGTGACCTTCCAGAATTTTACCTTGCCCTCAACAAACGATATCACCCTCACCGCCCGGGTCGAGTCGCCTCCAGGATTAAAGGAAGCCAATCCCGACAACAACAGCCTTGGTTACCGGCCTATTATCGTCCTGCCGGACCTGACTGTGACCGGGATAACCATGTACCCGTCCAGCAGTACACCGGGGGGAACCGTGAGGGTAACAGTCAATGTGAAAAACGTAGGTGCAGCCGCCTGTCCGGCGGGAGGAAAGGTAGGACTGGCTGCAGGCGCTCGGACGGCTGACTTCTCCTCCGCGGAACTATTCACGATGCAAGACTTGCCCGCTCTGAACAAAGGTGCGACCAAGGCGATTACTTTCACAAACTACGTCCTTCCCAGGCTCAATCCCATCCTACTCCACGCTAAAGTCGCGCCTCCCCCGGGGGTGCAGGAAACCTCGGCCGGGAACAACACGCACGAGAAGCTATTTTCCATGGCCGTACCCGTGCTGGTGGTGGAACGGTGCTACGCCGACGGCTATTGGAATACCCCCGGGTACGGGAACAAGCCCGCGCTGGGCGATGACATCATCCTCAGAATGGTCCTGAAAAACACCTCGAATTTAGATGCTAAAGACCTTCCGGTGGAACTGCGGCACAAGAACGCAGTCATTCGCACCGGGTCGGTCACCGTGCCGGCCAAGAAGACGGCAACCATACAGTTTGTCGTCACCGTTCCCCCGGGGTCTTTAGCCCATAATGAAAACACGGTGGCATACACAATCTTCGTGAATCCCACATGGGGAGACGGAATGCCGACCGACCCGGGGTATATCGAGAGGGAAATCCGTCTTGACATCGAGAAAAGGGGTTCGATCAAAGTCTACTGCTATCACGTGGATCACGAAGGCGTCTCTGAAGTGCCTCTTGACGGGACGTCCGTCACCTTGTCCGTCCGCAGCAACTTAACCTCCTTCACCATCAGCGAAAGCACTGACAGTGACAACGACTTCGCTGACCATCAGACTACCTTTACGGACATCCCCATCGGTAGCGAGTTTACTATTACCGGCAGTAAGCCCGGTTATACCGGGTTTAACGGGCGCAACACGTACTCCGGCACCCTGATGGGCCGGCAGCATTATCTCTACTTAGAGTTCTCAAATAAGGGAAGCATTGCGGTCACGGCGAGAAGCCAGAGCACCGGCACCATCATTTCCGGAGCGGCAGTCGAGGTGGTCGGCAGGGGAATGCAGAAGGTCTCCACACCGGAGAACCCGGCGGTGTTCACTTTGCCCAGCGGGCAATACACCTTTAAGATAACCAGGCGTGGTTACGCGCCGGTCACGGTCACCGGTGTAGTTGCGGCGGGCCAGGAGCGCAGCGTCACCGCGACGATGGCCGTCACCAGGATAACAAATATCTCAGGCTACGTGCGGAATCAAGACAACATCCCTCTTCCCAACCAGGTAGTGAAGCTCTACAAAGATCTTTCGAATGACCTGGTGGCTTCGACGACCACCGACTCCAACGGCTTCTACTCCTTCCAGGTGGATAACGGCAATCTCTTCTGGATGAAGCTGAAGGCGACAAGGGGCAACGCTTCCGCTGTCTCTGAGCCGGAGTGCTTCTGGCCGGGGATTGAATACAGGGTCGATTTGAAGCTGACCCCGCCTCCTCCCCCGCCTCCGCCATCGGGCTGGAAAAAAGCGGGGAGGAAGGGGGTGGCCTGGGCCGTCGCAGCCAGTGTACCCGGGACCTTCTTTACACAAGAATGGAACGTCGATGCCGAATTGGGGCTTTACGGGATCAGGATGAAATACCGGAACGAAGGCGCGATGATCAAAGAGGTCGGCGTGGAGTTGTTCGGCGGTCCGGCAGCTGACTATAGTGTCGAGACTGGATTACCTATCGGCGAGGTGTTGGGCGAGGTGGTAGGCGAGGCGGCCCAATCGCTGCGCCCAACCCTGAGCGATTCGGCCAAGGAAACACTGTCGTTCCTCGTTGAAGAAGGCTGTGACGCCATCGATCTGGGCAATCTGGAAATGAGCGGAAACGTGGGCCGCACCATTGCCCACCTGGACAAACTGGAGATCATCAGCCGCGAGAGCGGTGCGGTCATGTGGAGCGGCGGCGGCTTCAATACCGAAGACGCGGCGTGGATGTGGAAAGGAGAGACGTATGCTACAGGCGATATTCAGTGGTCGGATGCTGTCATCAGGGCTTATATCTTCCTGGACGGCCCGGCCATGTTGGGGCCTACGGAGTGGCGCTGCAAGATGATCAGCTGGGATCCGGCCAAACGCCTCATTCGCCTTTTCAATAGCCCAGGAAATCACCCCCGGTTAAGCGACTAAAAGGCGCTTTTGGTCGCCGGGCAATCTCTACAAAGAAACAGGCCCTTTTATGGGTGTCAAAAAGAACCAGGCCAGATTAAAGGCCTGGTTCTTTTTTGGTCGATCCGAAAGCCGGTTTCCCGCTTCATGGAAAACGGGATTTACCGATCACTTATCGATATCGATACGGTTTTTAATTCCCCGTCCCATTGAACATCCGCTCCAAGGGCTTCACTGATAAAACGCAAAGGCACCATGGTGCGCCCGTTTTTTTGCTGCACAGGCTGGGAAAGCTTTAGCTGCATATTGTTTTTTATGGCAGAATATGAACCGGTTTTCAGGACAACAGTTGTATCTCCCCTGGTGGCTGTCACAGTCCCGGTAGCCCCGTCCCAGCGGACGTCTGCGCCGAGGGCTTCAAAAATTCCCCTCAGCGGTACCATGGTAGTACCGTTGATGATGTAGGGGAACTCGTCAAATGCCCGGGCCCGGCCGTTAATCATTACAGTGATTTCCGATGTGGATCCCGAGGCAGCGGGTGCATAGAGGCCTATAACCTGCCGGCAAATTGGTTCGCGAGCGGATTTGTACCCCAGTCCCAGCTGGCAGTTCCAGTTATTCCCCCAGGCCCAGACAGAACCGTCCTCCTTCAGGACCAGGGTGTGGGTGTTGCCGGCTGAGAGGAGCTTAACGCCGGCAAGTCCTTTCACCCGCACGGGGGGCCATTTGCCGCCGCCCCGAACACCTGCGCGCACTTCGTTAATTGTCCCGTCGCCCAGTTGCCCCCAATCGTTTAGGCCCCAGTTCCAGACGGTGCCGTCTCTTTTCAGGGCGGTCCTGGGACCGTGGGTAATTGATAAGACATCATCTAAGAGGGGTACCTGCAGAGGTTTTACCTCGAAGTAGATTTTGTTTGTCGATTCTGTATTGACTAATCCCCAGGACCACACCTTTCCGTCCCGGTCGAGGATGGTGCTGACAGCTCCGCCGGCGGCGATTTCCCTGACCTCAGGAAGCCCTTTGACCTGGTAGGGAGATGACCTGTGACGGGATAGACCGCCCGACCCATCTCCGATTTGGCCCCGGCTGTTGCTTCCCCAGGTCCAGACAGAGCCGTCTTTTTTAAGAGCCATGCTGTGGTCCGTACCGGCGGAAATCTGTACGACATCAACGAGGTTAGGGACTTTTTGCGGGATGGATTTAATGTTTCCGGGGCCATCCGTCCCGTCGCCCAGTTGTCCATTGACGTTTAATCCCCAGGCCCAGACTGTGCCATCCCGGTCCAGGGCCAAATTGTGGTTTCCTCCGGCGCTGATGGCTATTATATTGCGAAGTCCCGCAACCTGAACAGGGTTGCACCTGCAGTATGGCGGGGAGTCCAGCACCGTTCCGTCACCCAACTGGCCTGAAGAATTACTGCCCCAGGCCCAGACTGTGCCGTCTTCTTTTAAAGCCAGGCTATGGCTTTCACCGGCGGCAACGGCGATAATTCCCGTAAGATTCTTAACCTGAACGGGTACGGAATGAATATCTTCGTAATCCCAGGACCCTATTCCCAGCTGGCCCCTGCTATTGTTTCCCCATGCCCAGACTGTTCCATCGCTTTTAACAGCCAGGCTGTGACTGTTTCCTGCTGCTAGCCCGATTGTACCGGGGAATGGCTGCTCGTACCCGTAGACAGGCGGAGTAATAATTAAGGCAGCTATAAGAAGCAGGAATTTTAAATATTTTTTCACCCTAACACCCCCAGTGGCTTACTATAAGTAACTAGTAATTGTTTATAAAACGGGATGCCAAATACACTAAGTGATTGTGGTAATACCGGGAGCCGGCAATGCCCGGCTCCCGGCAAAAAATAGATGACAGCGCCGCGGGATATGCCAGACCCGACCCCTTATCCTACTTTAAAACTTCTATAACCTCCTTGCTCACCGGATCCAGAATTACTCCTTTTTTCACGAGCTTACCATTTTCATTCACGAGCGTATGGAAGTTCATCACTACTTTACCGTATTTTGCCGTGTCAAGTTCTCTTCCCAGATACAGGGCATACTTATCATCCTTCGGTGCGCCGTTGGCCTGGGCTATTTTAAGCGCCTCGGTCGAATCGAGGAAGTCCTTGGGAAAAGGCTGGGAAGAGACTTTGTACATCTCGCCGTCGGAATTCAATTTAGCTTTTCCGTCTTCAACCACGTATCTTCGTCCGACGCAATAATTTTTGCCGTAGCCGCTGGCCGTGGGGGCACTGCGGGAGATGACGGAAATGAGCCAGGTGGTCCCTTTTCCGTCTCCGAAGATACCAAATTCACTCCTGATTTCAACGACCTCCGCGTCCGCCCGCCACTTTCTTGCTTCGGCCAAAACCAGATTTACGGCGTCTTTTAACGAAACCCTTTTTTCACGTGTATCATCGCCGACAATTTTTGTTATCTCTTTGAACTCTTTTGTCGCGCGGACTGCCTCTTCCTTCGCGCGGGTTGACGCGCTTTCCCTGCAACCGGCAACAATTGTGCCCATGATCAGCAAAATAAGCAGCAGGGATAGAATTTTGACCTGTTTCATGGTGAAAAAACCTCCTTTGATTGAGTATTTTATTAAAATAAGCATAGCGCCCGATCGTCAAAAAAACGTCAAATGGCAAACTTCCCATTTAAGGCAGTAATTTTTTAGCGCTGGATTGCAAAAAACTTTGTATTTTTGACGTTTTTTTGACGATTGCCTGGTAACTTAAAAGATGTGCACCCTAAATTTTCTTCTGGGAAGGGCAAAGTCTACGGTAATAGGCAGAAAACCTTGAGTTTAACGGAAGGAAGGTGCTGGCAATTAAAAGGGTTTTGGCGTTTTTACCGGTGCTGATTATGCTCTGCCTGCTCCTGGCCGGCTGCGGCGGTAGCAAAAGGGCGGATACTTCCGGCAGTGCGCCTGCCCCGCAGGAACAGGCTAAGCCGGCTGAACAGGGTGCGCCGGAACCTGCAACGGCCGCCTTTTTGACGGCGAAGGAGGCCTGCACGCAGCTTGCCGCAAGCGCCCGTCAATGGGCGGATGACGCCCGGCCTTACAAGCTCGAAGGTAAGGCGGATCAGGACGAGGCGGCCATAACGGACGGTAAGTGTTCGACCTGGAGGGTGTGGTTCTCTTCGCCGGCAAAAAAGGAGATTTGGGTCTACTCCTTCCGGAACGGTCAACCTTCCCGCTACCCGGAGGGCGGCGGCGGGAGCCTGCCGTATGACGTTGCCGACTGGAGCAGTGATTGGCGGATCGACAGCGACAGAGTGGCAGAAATCGCCGCGGAAGCGGGGATCAAGGAGGTCACCTCGATGAAGATGTACCTGCAAGGCGCATCATTCGTTACAACCCCGCGGGAAGTGCCCTCCTCCTGCAAGGTCTGGTGGGATATCTATGGCCGGGACCAGGCCGGCAACGGCAAACGCGTGTATTTGGACGCCTCGACGGGTACGGTTTTGAAGTAGTAGGTATTGAAGTAGGTAGTGATCGTTTGAGACATACAACCAAAGACGAATCGAGCCTTCTTATCCCATTCAAAAAGGATGTGGCAAAGGATGCATTGTGCGCAACATGATTGCGGCGTTCAGCTTTTTTTGGGTGGTAAAGTAAGAAGAATGGGGTTGGTTTTGCTGGGGCTGGCAGCAGGACTTTTTGTCCTGCTTGCGGCCGCAGAGCAGTCCGGTGCCGCCACAGCATCCTTTTCCGGGCAGGGCACGCTGACCCACCGTACAACCTATGACTTTTCCCGCCACCAGTTTAACTATGAACCGGTGCGGGACGCGATTGTGTATTACACGGGAATAACGGACCCGTCCCTGTTCCAGGAAACCAGAAGCGACGCAAACGGCAGGTACAGCTTGAGCTTTCCTTCCGCCGGCGTTTACGAGCTGGTGATCATTTCTGCCGGGCACCGGATCATTAAGGAGCAGACCGCCGTTAATTCTTCTTTTACCCGCGATTTTACACTGGTTTGGAATACCAAGAATGTGAAAGTGATCGTTCAGGGGTTGCGGACAACACAAGGCGGCGTCGCTGAAAGGTGGCCGCTCCCTTATGCGGTAGTCGATTACGGCAGGGGCAAGGTGCTGACAGACGAAACAGGCCAGGCGGTTATTGACGGGATCCCTCCCGGGAAACATTATTTTACCGCGCGGGCTCCCTTTCACCTTCCCGTTGCGAAAAGTGTTTATATTGAAGAAGAGTTGTGCGACAACAGAGAACCGCACAGCGTCATCTTGGAGCTGCCGCCTTGCCCTGATTGGTTGTCCGATAATTTTGTGCCGATAGATGATAAAGGTTCCTATGTTCGCTACTTTGACTGGCCCTTTCCCAAAAAGGTCCTGGAGGTTTACCCGACCCAGGAGGATTTACAGGACGGGTGCCTGCCGATCACCTATGCGATGACAGGCAGCGGCAGCCGGGTCCACTGGGGGCCCTGGGCAAGCAGGCCGGGGGTGATCGACCAAATAGATGCGACTTTCAAGGTTTATGACATTATGTCGATGGTTGCCGGGCTGATCGGAACCGACGCCCCGGGCGCCGAAGAAGCCGCCGAACTAGCCCAGGATGTCGCGGATTTCGCCTTAGAACAAGTCCAGCAGCATCTGGGAGACGAAGCCAACGCCGACGGGTCCCATGATTATTTCCTCTCCTACATGGTGATGGGAGGGGGGTGGGTCTGGAACAAACCAGTAGACTGGGCATTTGCCGGTTACATTTCGGATCGGGGGGAGATAGAGGCCAGCCGGGACGCTGTAGGGCTGGGACTACTGGAGAACATCACGCCGCCTTACCGGGCCTTCCGCAACGCGACAATGTTCTGGGACGAGGGGAGCGGTACCTACAAGCACCTGCCGCCGGAATACATGGACGCCGTGACCAAGCCCGACTTGGAGCTGGCAGGCATACACGTCACACCGCCGGAAGACGTTGCGTCCGTGAAAGCGGCGGCAACATGGACTGACGGTTCAGCTTCCTGGCTGGGGGGGGTCTACCCCAGCGGCAACCACAGCACCGCAGCGGTCACGGCCGGGCAGGAAACCGTCGTCCAGGTAAGGGTAGCCAACAACTCAACCATTCAAAAAAGGGCGCCCTCCGTTCAGTTGTGGTACAGAAAGAATCCGGATGATAGATGGCAGCTCATCGGCGGGGATGCTGTCTACCGGGCGGCCATGCCCATATTCTCCGAAACTGCGGAGATCGTGGGCCAGAAGTGGGGCAAAAGCCCCAGTGATCTGGTTCCCATTGGGTTCAGAGAGGGGGAGACCATCGCCTTTTGCTTTACCCCGGCTTGGGATCCCTCGCTGCCGCCGGACCAGCCCCAGGAACACGAGCTTAAGGCGGTAATCAGCTACCCGGACTCGCAGTCAGCAAAACCTGACTATAAACCGCAAAACGACACGGCCGTTATGAAAATCCTGGTTTACCCTCCGGCCCTTGATAACCGGTGCCCGGACCTCAAAGCCGAATCACTGCAGGTTACTGTCCAGCAGCCCTGGGCGGGGCAAAACCAGTTTTACGCAGCTTACCGGATCGAAGTCAAAAACGCGGGCTTTGAACCGGCAAAAGATTACAGCGTGGTGGGATATTTGGACGGCCGGCAGGTTTGCGGCCAGTATGTTACCGGGACAGCCGAACACCCGGCTCTCGGGCCTAACCAGACAGCCGTTTTTGATCTCGTTACCACCCAAATGGGCGCGGGCGGATTCTTCGGATCAGGACAGCATACCGCAAAGGTCGAGGTGGTCCCGTACCCGGCGGTAGGCTTCCGCAATGAACGCAACCTGGACAACAATGAGCTTACCGTCTCGTTTAGTGCGTATGATACCCATGCACCGGTCATCGAGTCTGTTTACCCGAGCGGCGGAACCTTCGGGCCTTCCTGGGTCACCCTGCGGGCGGTGACCGACGAACCGGCCGCGGTTCGTTACAGTTCCACTCCTGGGTCATATGACCAGATGACCGGTCAATTGACACCCGGGTGGAATGATGCAGATTTGGCCAACGCCTTAGGCCCGGTCGAGTTTTCCCATACGGCAACCATTTATGAGGCGCAGCCCGGTTCCAGGACATACTACCTGCTGGCTAAAGACCGGGACGGCAACATATCACAGCCCAAGACCATATCCTATGACATCGGCGCGGTCGACCTTGCCGTTTACGAATTTAAGGCTACGCCTTCACCAATCACCGCCGGGCAACCGATGACCATTACCCTCAAGATTAAGAACCTGGGTAGCGCTTCCACCAACATTGAGCCTTTTTATGCTCCCATGGCCGTATTGGGAAGGGTGGACGGCAACGGACCCGGCTGGATTTACGGCGAGCCTTTCCTGCTGGAATGGAGTTTTAACGACCTCGCCGGTTCGCCGAAGCAATTGGCGCCGGGTCAGGTGGCTACCTTCACCTATACATTTAACGCGCCCCCTGTTGTCGGCAGTTACAGTTTAAGCGCGGAACTGGACCCAGGCGGGTACATTACCGAACAAAACGAGAACAACAACCGGGGAAGCTGCAGTTTTACGGTGAACAGCGGCGCTCAGCTCCTGGGGTCCTGGATTGAGCCGCTGGCCCCGGTCCAAAAAACCACCGGGTTTAATGTCGGTTGGGGCGGGACCGCGACGGCAACCAAATACCGGGTGCAGTACAGTTCATCAGCCAACGGGTCGGTATGGAGTTCGTGGCAGTATATACCGGGAATTTCCGAGGCCAGCCCCACCACAGCCAAGTCTGTGTATTTTTCCGGCACCGATGGTATGCATTACCGTTTCCGCGTCCAGGCCGGGGACAACCAGGGCAATTGGCACCCGTTCCCCGAATGGCCTTCGGAAATGATTAAAGAAACACAGGTCGATACCAGCCAGCTCTCGGCGTGGGTTACCAACGGGCGCATGACGGAATTCACCGTCAATTGGACCCCTGCAACCGAGGCTCCGGGAACAATGACCGATTTTCGCCTTTCGTTTTACCCTCCCGGGCAGAATTACGCAACCAACCCCACACCGTATTTCAAGTACGAAAGGGGCGTTGATCCGGATTACAAGGCAAACATCACAAGTATTACTTTCTCCGGACTCCAGCCCGACAGCCTGTATGTGGTGGAGATGGGAAGGGACCGTGCGGTAGGGAGTACCATAGTGCATGACTATGCCTGCGCGGGTTACCGCACGCCGGCGGTGAATAACACCCTTGACGCCTGGGTCGATAACATCGGGCGTAATTCTTTTACCGTACATTGGACTCCGGGGGATAAGTTCTCATATATCGTCATCCGGGCGGTCTACGGCCCGGCTGAGGGGGACAGCCTGAAACAGCTTCACGGGACAATTTCCGGCGGGGCGGAAGTAATCATAAGCAATGCCGGCACAACATCATACACTTTCAGCGGTGAACTGCTGCCCGGCGTGCCCATTACCCCGAACACCACTTATTCCCTGTGGCTCAAGCGTGTAAACACCGGAATCCCCGGGACGGACGACGCCGTGCTTACCGTAACCACCGCGCCGTACCCGCTGACGGTCAAGTGCCTTGACAACGCCACCGACCAACCGCTGGCCGGGGTAACGGTAACGGTCAGCGGGCAGGGCCAAAACCTGACCGGGGTTACTGATGCTGCGGGGCAGGTTGTCTTTAACCCGCTGCCGGGGAATTACAGGGTATCGGCCGACGGCAGTGCAAACTGGTATACGGTACCAGGCAGCTCCTGGCAGGATGTACAGATTTCAAATGATCCTGGCGTTACCGCGTACTGCAGTTTTCGGTTTACAAAAGCCGGCAGGGTAAGCGCACACCTGTGGAGCGGCTACGGCTATATTCCGGAGGTCGATGTTCAATGGTGTGACCAGATTACCGGGCGGACTTACACCGGTACTACGGATTGGGCCGGGCGCTGCGATCTGATCATTCCGGCAGGCACTTATAAAGTCAAATTTTATGCCGGCAAATATGACGGCCAGACGGTTGAGTACCCGTACGATGTGACCGTGAAATGGCAGCAGGAGACCCCGCACCCGGCTTCCGACTATGCCGCTTTCGTAAACTATTACCTGCAGCCCAACGGCCGGATCCTTGTCGGTACGGTGAAAAAACAGGATTTATCGGGTACTGTCGTGCCGGTGCCCGGCGCAAGATTCCATCTCGGCGATACGGCTGTAAACGCAGGGCCGGACGGGTCCTTCAAGGTATGCCGTCTTGCTCCCGGAAACTATACGGTTGCGGCGGCGGTCCCCGGCTGCGAACCGTACAGCGCGGCAGTCGACCTGACATCCATTGCCTACTGTGGCCACGATATTATCCTGCTACCGGACCGCACCCCGCCCAAGCCGCCGGTTTTCCGGACATATATCGGGGCAAGTAAAGCGACCGCCGAGAAAGGCGCCGGTGGAGAAAATGATGCAGTAAATATTGAATTGCCAAAGACAAGCAAGAACGGGGAAACGAAAGCCGAAACCTCCGGCTCAGCCTGGGTAACGAACCAGCGGGTCATTCGGGTAACCGGAAAGGCCGAAGCCGGTTCGACGGTCAGGATCTTCAACAAAAACGGGAGCCTGGTGGGAAGCCAGCAGTTGGTCGAAGGCGAGTCCGCTTTCGATATTTCCATACCAATAGAGCCAAAAAGCATCAATGTTTTTACCGCCGATGCCGCCGATGTCGCCGGCAATACCAGCCAACCGGCTAGGCTACCGGAGGTGTTTGCCCAGGAATGCCCTGTAGTGCCGCCGGCACAGCCTCTGTTGGATGTACAGGAAATAACGGTTTATGTTCCGCACTTCCTCATCACAGGCAAGGCGGATCCCAATAATCTGATTAAGGTTTTCAATAATCCTGATGGTAAAGGCAAACCAAAAGGAGAACCCGCGGCCGTCTGTCAGCTTACCGGCGGGAGGCAGCAATTCGAAGCACTCGTAAGCCTGAAAGAAGGCGGCAACACGTTTTTGATTACCGCTACGGATGCCGCCGGGTATACGAGTACTCCGGCCAGGGTGAATATAGTTTACTTAAATGAAAAACCGGTCCGGCCTGCTGTAAGCCGACCAATGCAAAGCGTCGTAACCGACCAATTACGGTACTTGATAAAAGGGACCGCCCTGCCGGACCACAAGGTTATCCTTTATAGGCGAAGCGCCGGCGGTCAGATGTCGCAGGTTTCCACAGTGAATGCCTTACCAAACGGTTTATTTGAGTTTGATGCGGAGTTGTTGAAAGACCAAACCAATAATTTTGCCGTGGGCATGGAGGACTCTGACGGTATTACCGGTGTCCCGCCAATAATTCAGGATGCCGCCCCGCCGGTGATTAGGATTACTGAACCGGAAAAAACCGATGTTGTCCAGCAGGGCTTCAGGTTTGCGGCCTATGTCTCTGATGCGGGGCCTGTCGAGTGCAAGTTCCTTTTCCGTCCGACGGGGTCGGAGAGCTGGCAGGAACTTGGAGCGGTGAACGAAGGGGCCGGGATTTACCGTGCCGATTGGGGTAATGCTGTTCTTCTTCCCGGAGAATACGAATTAAAAGCCGCCGCGGTTGACGGTTTCGGGCGGCAGGCGGAATCGGAAACCGCGCGGGTTCAGGTGCCTGCAAAGGTCATTGGACCGACTGTTTATGGGCAGGTCGTCATCGAAGGAGGCGGAATAACCGGTTCGCTAAAGGTGTTATTCAAAGACTCCGAAGGCCGGGAATGGGTGGCGCTGACCGGAGATGAAGGAAGTTTTGCCGTCGCCCTGCCTGCCGGCAAATATTCCGCCACAGTTACTCCGCCCGGCTGCACGACTGCCGTTTATAAATTCATAGTGTCGCCCGAAGCAGAAAAGAATGAATTCATCAAGCTGGTTTGCAGGCTGGAAAAACCTTTGCTGACCCTGAAAGAGGCCAAGGAAAACCTGAATACGTTACTGAAAATGCAAAGCATTCCGGAAGAAACGAAGCCTGAGGAAACCAGTAGCAGCGGCGGAGGTTCGGGCGGAGGTTCAGAATACGCCGATAAAGAACCGCCGGCGGCGGTTTCCAGCAATCCGGCAGATCAAGAGACCGGTGTATCTGTAAACAGTCTGATTACCGTTAATTTCAACGAAAGCGTACGGGAAGGAGCCTATTTTAACGACATCGCGCTGAGAGCGGGCGAAACGGCAGTTGCTGCGGCTTACAGCGTAAGCGGCAATACCCTGACCATTACGCCGTCTGCCGGCCTTGATTATGGTACCGAGTATACCGTGGTGATCCCCGCCGGCGCGGTGCAGGACGCGGCCGGGAACGAGCTTGAAACGGAGTATACATTCAGTTTCACAACCGAGGACGAGCCGGATACAGAGCCCCCGGCCGTGACGGCCACCAGCCCGGAAAGCGGTGCAACGGGAGTAGCCGTCTCCACCGCTGTAACCGTAACCTTTAGTGAGGCGGTACACGAGGGTCCAAATATCGGTAACGTTGCTTTGAGAGCGGACGAAACCGTCGTTGACGCAGTCTATGCCGTAAACGGTGACACCCTGACCATTACGCCGTCTGCCAGCCTTGATTATGGTACCGAGTATACCGCAGTGATCCCCGCCGGGGCGGTAGAGGACGCGGCCGGGAACGAGCTTGAAACGGAGTATACATTCAGTTTCACAACCGAGGACGAAATATATAACCTGCCAGACGATTTCTCCGGAACTCAGGGCCAGAACAACTGGTATTACTACGGAGAAGCCGGGGGGTATTACCTGCTCCATTATGACGACTATGTTGAACCCTGGTGGACAGACGGCGTGGATACCTGGAACACAGACAGCAGCCGGTATCTGCAAATCGCTCCGGACTTCATCCAAACCGGGGAAGGTTCTAATACCGCTGCCGGGTGGCAGGCGCCGAGGGCCGGTACGGTGAGCATCACCGGAACAATGACAATGAACGGCAATTATCAGGGCGGCTGGAACGATGACGGCATTAACTTCAGCGTCCGGAAAAACAGTGAAACTATAGCGGGACCGGTCTGGGTGTACCATTTGGAAGGCTATAATACCGGTACCCTTTCGTTAGATATTGACGTGGCCGAAGGGGACATGATCTATTTCTACCAGGACCGCCGAAATTGGCAGGACTGCGACGCAGCGAGTTATGACTTTACCGTACGGTATACAGAAGAGCCGGCGGAAGAAGGATATTAATGCGGAAAAGGATATTAATAAGGAGACGCAGTTTTACTTGAAAGGGTTAGGCAGCAAGAGCAGCGCCGTTAGACCATTCTTGTGAGTTAGCCGAGAAGAGGAATCTAAGTAGGCAAATGTTCACCTTGCTTTGGTGGGTGCCCCGAAAGGGGTTTATTTTTTTGTGGTATAATGGTTTGAGAAAATTCCGGGCGAGAGTGGTAAGGTGTCATCTTTTAAATTGGTTTCGCCCTTTGCACCGGCGGGGGACCAGCCGCAGGCGATTGAGAAGCTCGTCGCAGGGCTCAAGAAAGGGTACCGGATGCAAACCCTTCTCGGGGTGACGGGTTCCGGAAAAACGTTCACGATGGCAAATGTGATTGCGCAGACCGGGCGGCCGACGCTGGTGCTGGTTCGCTGGACACAAAGGAAACCAGTTTGGAACGGTAGCGCAGCAAGTCGCGGATTTCGCGGATGTCTGCTGGGGGAATGAAGCTACCCGGGACCAGCCCATGTTTGTGAAGGTCCGCAATCCAGATGGAATCCTTTTTGTCGGTCTTCTTGCTGCGGATCGCCTTGACATACTTCGGATGTGCCAGGGTGATCCGGCAGGAAGGCTCCAGGATGTTGTAGACGGGAATCCAGTACTTGCCGGTGGACTCCATGCAGACATACTCACACTGATTATTTGAGAGCCACAGCGCTAATGCTCTTAGATCTTTGGTAAACCCCGCCAGCACGTCGAAGAAATAGTCTTTAATCTCTGGATCCGCGTCCATCCCCCGGACCAACGCCTCAAGCTTCGTCGGGTGAAAATACTTGAAAACCGTCAATAGATCGGGTTTAAGGCTCGCTTTCTGCAAGATGTGCAGCATTATCTGCAGGTATCTTCCTGCCATTGCCTCCCAATGCTTCGCTTCGGTCCCCCAATCTTCCAGGTGCAGCAGCTTGTCTTTCAATTCCGTCGGTCCCCCATTCGCCAGTGGATCGTAGTGACACGAACCTTTCGTAAAACCAAAAACCCTGCAGGCCCTTCCCGTTTCTTCTGTTTTTCGCTTGATCCACTGCGCGAACTCAAAATCACCTTTGCCATCCAGGAGGATGGTTGCGAATTCGCGTTCCACCGCGAACTCCAGCGGGTTTTTTAAAGTCGTCGTCTTACCGCTCCCCGGTCCGCCTAAGATGAGCATGTGCATGTTCATCTTCTTGTCAGCTATGACCACCGGCCACAGGCTTTCCGCTTCCACTCCTAACAAGAAGCCGTCAGTCGGGTGCAGCATCTGTGATACGCGCCTGAGCGCTTTCTTCTCTCTTTCGGTCGGGGCAGACCTTCCGAAAATAGTTTTTGAGCTTTTCTTTTTCCTGCGCTTCGCCAGGCTGAATAGCCCCACCGCCGTCAGCCCCCAGCCCAAGGAGGAGCCGGTGACAAGCCCGGCATATCCCCAATCGAAAGCTCTCGGCTCCGGCTTTACCGGTTTTCGCAGCATCTCCTGTTTCGCCTGTTCCCAGGACCGCGCCGCGAAGCGACAAAACTGTGTCGCCGTAAACCCCGGCCCCGCCAGGCTGAAGTGAAGACAGACTAGCAGCAGCGCTCCCGCCGCCGTTACTGCCAAGGCCGCCAGCCGCCGGCGTTCGGACGGAATAAGCTCCAGGAGTTTGTAAGCCGCAAGCGCCGCTAACGTCACCGGCAGCAGTATCACCGCGATCAAAAACGCAATCAGGTATCCCTGCCACGCCGCGGGTTCAGTTTTCATCGTCCGTCACCGCCTTTCGGTCGGCGGTCACCGCCGCCAAGCCGCCGCCGAACAGCCCCCAGCCTGCCGCTGAAACCAAAATTTCTTGTAAACTTACGCCTCCCGGGGCCCACTCGCCGAAGAGCAAGCGATAAGAAACCTCCGCGATAGCATAAATTAGCGCCGCCGGGCCGATGCAGCTAAACTTGACCAGCGCCAGCATACCGGCTCCCGCCAGGATTGCCGCCACTGCCGCCTTTCGCCGCTTCACCGCGAAGTAAACGGCGCAGCCTAAGCCGGTAGCCGGGAGCGTCAGCGTCCCGAACAGCGCGACAGCGAAAGAAAATAAAAACTCTTCGACGCTACTAAACCCAAACCGGTTCAGGTTCATAAAAGCATCCCCTTTCTAGAGCGATTGTTTAATTGAAAACCACGCGCCAGGATTCGCTACAAGCCCCTTCTGCGCGGTCGGTAATAAAACTTTTTACCTACCCGGTTTTTAAAGCGCCTCCTGCGCGGTCCTGGAGCCTTCTGCCGCTAAAACATCTTCTGAGCAAAAGACCTTCACGAAGTCGTAGCCCCTGGTTAGCTTCTTGTACCGTTCCGCCTGCCTTGCGGTACGACAGATAAACCATACTTCGTAATATTCGCTCTTGCGCAGATAGTCCCGCAGCACTTTACCTAACGTCGCCTTCGTTTTCGCCGTCAATTCCACTTCTACCGCGATCTTTTCGCCGCTATTCAAGACTAAGATCCCATCTGGGACGTGGATGTTCAATCCAACCCCGAACTTTTGCCCGGCCTCCCGGCGTAGCTCCCGCTCTGTGGTCCAGGCAGCACCGGAATAGCGTTCCAGCAACGCCGCCGCAATGTCCGCCACCGCTAAGTTGTGCGGCAACGTTTGCAGCCTGATCGGGAACCGCCCCAGCTCGGCTTCAATTTCCTCCAACCCGCGCAGAGAACAGCGGTAGATCCCCGCCTGACCGAATAGCACCCTGCGGTAGTTTAAATACTTCTCCTGCACCATCTTCTGCAAGCGCAAATAAGTCATTCGCTTGCTCATTCCCATCAGCCTCATCACCTGCGCCGCCGTAAGGTAGCCAAAGCGGTTGATAAGCCGCAAAATCTGCTTGTCCCGTTCTGTTATCACGTGTTATCACCCCGTTATCATATTATTTTCAGTATTTGGAGCAGTCGGTGTTTTAGCTCCCGCCGCAGTTCCTGCGCCCGGGCGGGGTTAAGCTCCTCGATTGCCGCAATCGTCTCTAAACAAGCTTGAAGATAGCTCCGCGCCAGTTTCAGCCGTTGGAGCGCTGCGGTTGCCGTTAGCTTTGTCTTTTTACCGCAATCTTTCATCGAAGCGCTAACCCTCTTTCTGACTCCAGAGCTTGACCCCGGCAGTCCCAGGACCCGGAACTCCAACTCCGGCAGTCTCAAAGACCCCAGAGCCAATCTCAAAAAGTTTGCGGTAAAACCCTTGCATCTCAGCAGGAAAATGCCCGCCCGCCGCCGAAAGATAAAGTAAGCGAACGAAGCCGCCGCGTGTCCGGAGGCTCGCTACCCCGGTGGCTGCGAAGCAGACAACATACACGAAGTGTATGTAGGGGGAGCGAGCCTCCGGACCGGAGGACGGAACGGAGTGAAGTCCGGAGAGCGGCGGCGGAGTGAGCGCCACTTTGAGAAAAAACAGCCGGCGGGCGGGCATACAAAAGACCCGTTCATTCTTTTGCAAAAGGGGTTTTTGAACGGGTCTTTCTCCATCTTCTGGAAGATTATCTTTCAGGAACCGCCAAAGTGCTGGCAATCTCTGTTAATTTCATTACCAGCATTTAGGAGACTATCTGCCAGACATTGCCAATTACTTCAAAGAAATTCGGCAAAAATGTCCTGTTTTTCTTTACCATAAATGGCACCATCTGGCTAACCTACTCTTTCTTTCTGATCCAAAGCAAACAATTTTGTTTATCTATCAATACGCTCACTTTGTCCCCGATCCAGAAAACTTTCGTTAAGTCAGCGTCCCCCGGCTGGTTCTGGACCCGGTTCCCAACCACAATCGCCGTGTAGTGAAATGTCTGCAGGTCTTTCGTCCCGGCGTCCGTCTGCAGTCGGATACTGCCGGGTGAAACACTGACCACAGTCCCACGAAGAAACATCTTCTCCGCTTCCCGCTCCGCTTGCGCCGCAAGCTTCACCGCTTCGCGGCGCTCGAACCAAGCCTGCGATCTCTCCCGGCAGAGCCAACCGGACGCGAAGCAGCAGACGCACAGAATGAGCACCGTCAAGACGTTTAAAACCCCGTTTCTCAAAGTCCGCTCACCTCCTTCAGAAGTTTCTCCGCTGGTGTGATCTCCGCCATATTCCCGGGCAACCCCAAACTGCTGCCAATCGTTTCTCGCACCGCGCCGACGAAGAAAAGCCTGCCGTGTCGCGCCTGTGCAACCGGGCTGCCCGAAGCTCCCGGCAGGAGCACTGGATCTTGGGTGACAACATACCAACCTTCGCTTCCCGCTTCACCAGGAAAGGCCATGTATACCAGCACGGCCGGAACGATCCGGGGTTTAGCGCCGACTTTCTCGCTGATAAAGACCGCGCCAGATCCCTCTTTTGGCTCCCCCGCAGCGGCAGGAAATCCCTGCGCTGGCTTTTGAAGCCATCCGAAGAGCCCGTTGCTTGCTTCGTGATTTACAAACAGCGCCGCCTGGCGGTAACTCAGATCAAACTCCGCGCGGCCGGCTTTTTTCTTTCCTTGTGGCAGACTCAGAAAGCCGTAACCCAACGGGGGGCATTTGCAGTCGTGCCCCGCAGCCGCGAACCGCCCTGAAGAATCAGCGAAAGTAACGTTCGCTTCAACACAAAACGGTACTTTAATCTCTTTTAAATTCGCTCCCGGTGGCGCGTAAGTTAAGACGTTCATCACAAAGAAAGCCCTGCGGCCCACAACATAAACATCGCTCTTCTTCTCTTGAAAGAGAAGCAGCGGGGCCGCCGCGATAACGGCCCCCAAGATTATTGCAAGCACTAACTTTTTCAAGTTATCACCCCGCTTAATCCCCCGGCGGCGACGGCGGACCGTTCGGCGCCAGCCGCACTTTGACCTTGCCGTTCACTTCCTCGAAGATCACGGAAATCGGTCCGATCCACCTGTCCCGCCACTCGTAGGTGTAGACCGTCTTGTACACCGGCACCGTCTTGGTCACCACCGGCGGGTAGTACAGGTTATAGCTCCAGTACCGCGGCTGCGGCAGCTCCGGCGGAGCCTCGCTCAACCCTGTGCCCAGGTCCTTCCGGTTGTTGTCGTAGGTGGACTCCTCGTACTTCCCGTCGAACTTCTCCGCTTTCCAGCCAGTTGACGGGTCGTTGCCGTTGTTGTAGTAATCGACCGTGGCAATCAGGGTGTAGCTCCCCGCGCCCCAGCCGAAGCCGCCGAAGTCTTTGGTGACAGTCCCCTTCGGGCTGAAGTAGGCGTACTCGCTGCCGCAGTCGTACATCCGCTTCTGGCTCGCGTCATAGCGGTACAGCCTGATCGTGGCGAAGCCGCCCGCGTCGAAACCGCTTTGGAAGGTGGCGCGGACGTAGTAGGTCTTGCCTTCCTGGAGGGTCGTCCCAGCGGGGTTCTTGTCCTCGTCCAGCACCTTGATGTCGGTCACGGCGAGGTCGTTCGGCGCAGCCTCACCGGGAGGAGGATTCGGGGTATAACTCTGCTCCCCGCTGAGGGCGCAGTTGTCGCCGTAAGCCTGGCTCAGCCCCAGCGGGTTGGGCGCGGGGTATCCTGCAGCGGTCTCGTACTTAGTCCCGGTCAGGCCGCTGATACCGCTCAGTCCCTGGTGGCCGTAGGCGACCTCCGTTGTCAGCGGCGCGACCCTGCCGCTGCCGCCGGAGAAGTCCACGTTCGCCGACACCAGGATCCTGTACTGGCCGGAAGGGACAAAGGTCTGAAACGTCCAGGTGATGGTGTTGGTGAGAGACGAGCGGCTCACGCCCTGCCCGTCGCTCCAGGACGCGGTGGGCGTCTGGACCCCGCCGATGCCGTTGCCCAGCGGCAGGGGCCCGATGTCGGTCGAGGTCTGCGCGGCCAGGGTGTACTTGCCGTCCTGGACCACGTAGGCCCGCAGGGAGACGTCCTTCGCGACAAACGGCGTGGTGTTGTAGAATGTGGCCTGCCAGGTCTGCTTCCCGCCGGAGGGAGAACCCTGCGGCTGCACGCCCGCAGCCGACAGGCCGTAGATGTAATTGAAGGAGATCTCGGCGCGGGTCGTCACGTCCGCCTTCCACATCTTTGAAGCGTACTTCCGGGTTATGCTTACCGGAGACTTGGATTCCCTCGAGTACCAGTGCCAGCCCTGTTCGTACTCCTTCCCATTGTAGTACCAAACCTGGTAACCTCCCGCCTCGAAACCGCCCGCAGGGCCGTTCTTGAAGCACTTGGGGTCGGCGATGGTATCAAACCCAGGAGTTAGCCCGCTGCTGTTCTTCACCGTGGTCACCGGCACGCTCAGGAGCTCCGAGCCGCCGAAGATCTGGGGGGCGCTCCCGTACTTCTCCCGCCAGAAGGCCGGGCTGACGATCCACCAGCCGTCCACGTCCGGCACTCCCAGGGCGTCCAGGATCATCGCCGCGTCCCAGGCCACGCCGTCGTTGTCGCCTACAGCGGTGTAGCCCCGGCTGTAGCTTGGCGGCAGGTCGAAGACGGAGCAGTAGCCCGAGAACAGGGGCCGCGCATGGGCGCGGTTGACCGAGTACGCTGACGTCCCGTACTCGTCGACAAAGAAGTCTACCCAGTGCTGCCGCGTGTACTCGCGCCCGGCGTAGCAGGAAGGAGTGGGATGCACATCGGGATCTTCCCATTTTAGAGCAGCCCAAGAAGGGAACGATAGACATAAACTGAACACCATCGCCAGAAATAGAACCTGGAATGCTTTTCGCATGATAGACTACCTCCTTTTAAAAAGCCTTCTACAAAAAGCAGAGCACCAGAATTATCTGGTGCTCTAAAGTCCCCACGTTGGTTTTGTTTCAGAGGTGCCGTTTTAATTCTTCCACGGAAACCTTGGCCGTCCGCAGTATCGTCCGCAATGTCCCAGGTGGAACAGTTTCGCCCTTATGAACGGCCACCACCGCAAAGCGGTTCCGGTCTCCCGAATAGTAAAGAAAATGGTGGCTGCCTTTCTTCCGGTGCACGTAGAAGCCCATCCGCTCCAGCGCCCGGATTAACTCTGCGCCGGTAATCTGGGGAAGGTGACTCACAAAGCCACCTCTATCCGCGCGTAGTCGCTCCGGTCTTCCGGTATCGGCTTGCCTTCTTCCGCAAGTACCTCCAGGTAGAGTTCGACCGCTTCCTTTATCCGCTCCAGAGCCTGTTCCTTTGTTTCTCCCCAGGTGACGCACCCGGGCAGGGCCGGAACTTCGGCAGTCCACCGCCCGTCATCCTCCGGGATTAGCCGGATGCTAAACTCGTGCTTCACCGCACCAACCTCTTTCTCGATTTTCCCGAATTACTCGTTTTTAGTATACCAGCAAACGAGTACTTGAAACAAGAGACACTTACGCTCGCGGCTCGCAACTGGCTCCCGCTGTGCCGCTCTCATACTCCCAACCGCCAAAGTAAATATCATCGTAAGCGTTAATCAACCCTGGCACAGAACCGCCAGCTACACTGAACAGCATCCCGGAAACATCGCTCACGCTGTTGATCCCAACCATCAGCACCCCGTCCTTCACGAAGAGCGGGAAATCCAGGCTCCCGGAAGCGACCTCCGGGTTGTTGCCGACCACCCGGCACACGGATTCCTTCGTCCCCGGCGTCAGCACCCGGTAGTTCCTCGCGTCGCCGTAGTAGCCAAACACCGCCAAGTGCTGCCCGTCCCAGACGATGTTCTCCCTGGGCACGCCGAAAGCCTCGGCCACCGGGATGAAGGGGACGTAGAGAGCACCGTAATCCGCACCCAGTAGCGGAATAGAGTTTGTACTGTTGTAAATGCTGGGATACTGCTTCTTTAAAAATTCAACTCCTACCGGGTTACCTGCCACCACGCACGGCACTCCCAAATCGAGCGTGTACGCGCTCCCGTCCGCCCGGGTCACCTTCGCGTACCGGCTCCCCACCTTAAACTCCATCCTCACGGCCTTGGCCGGGAAGCCCCACCCATCCGGGGGAGCAATTGCATTCGCGGGCGGCTGCAGGGTGCCGTTCCAGGCCGCGTCCCAGTCGATCTTGTAGCCGACAGGCTGCGGCTCCGGCTTCACGACCTGGCCCGGAGGGTACACCAGCACGGTCTTCGTCCCCGCGTCCCAGGCCACCTCGTAGCCGAACGCCTCCGCCACCCACCTGGCGGGGAGGTAGGTGCGCCCTTTCTTGATCACCGGGGCGACGTCCATCCGCTCCGCCTGGCCGTTGACGTAAAGGGTCTTGCTCCCGATGGTCAGCTTGAGCGTCACGTTGTCCAGCTTCAGCGTCACCGTCCGGGTTTTGCCGTCCCACAGGATGTCCTTCTCCGCCACGCCCAGGGCAAGCGCCAGGTAGCGCACCGGGACGTAGGTCCGGTTGTTCGCGATGAACGGCGCGGCGTCCATCTGCTTAGACACGCCGTCGGCCTCGTAGGAAGCCCTGCCGATGACGAACTTCGCCTGGTGAGATGGAAAAGCGAAAGCGGGGACAAGCCCCGCCGCCGCAAGCGTTGTCAGCATTACCAGCAGCGTTATCAGTTTACGCATCAGCAATCACCCTTTCGTTTTTTAAATCAAGCGCAGCCTCTACGCCGAAGCAGAACCCCGCCACAAGAGCCGCTTTGACTTCTTCTTGTAAAAGTTTTTGTTGCGAGAAGTCAAGCGTCTCAAGCAGCTCCTGCCAGCGCGGGTTGTTCTCAACATACTTCGGCCTACACTTCTCAAAATAAAGCTTGAACAATGCATCTTTCGCTACCGCCATCGCTCATTCCTCCCAAATTTTTTCTTACCGCCCGGGCTGTTCTGCGACCTTTTGAGCTTCGACCCCCCTTTCCTTGCCGCAACAGCCCCGCGGCTTATTAGCCGCAGCACAGCGCCGCAAGGCCGGAGCGCAAGCGCGGCTCAGCCGGCGGTTGCGGAGGATTGGAACGGTACGGAGGGAGCAACCGCGAACGCTTGCGCGCAGGCACGGCGCGTATAATCGTCTTGGCCGCGGGGCTGTTTCTTCTCTCGCGCGCGGTCTGCCGTCAGGCTGACGGCGCGCTCTCTTTAGGCCCGCACGGTTGCGCGATCCCGAAGCAACGGTGCGGGCGCTCCATAGACACCCTTCCCAAACTATCTTCGGTGTGGTAAAATCAACCCAACATTGGAGAGGGAGACTTGATCGTGGAGAAAATCTTGCAGCAGATTCTTGAGAAATTAACCGAGTTGAGCCACGGCCAAGAAGCTCTACGTTCTGACGTAGGCGCTCTACAAAAAGGCCAACAAACTCTTGAGCAAGGCCAGCAAGAACTCCGGTCTTCTGTGAACAATCTCCAGGAAGCCCAAATCCGCCTCGAAAAAGGCCAAAAGCGCCTGGAGAAAGGCCAGAAAGACATCATCAAGCAGCTTGACGCGGTTTGGAAAGACATTAAAAAACTCGACGACCGCCTGGAGTTGCAGGAGAAACGCTCTCTAAAGAGCTAGTCGTTTATCTGCCGCCTTGCTCTTCACAGTGAAAACCTTGTCGTGCGTTCTCTTAACTTCACCGCCAGCTGGTGCGCTTGCAAATGCTTCGTATTTTCCGCAAATTTTTCCCGTTTCGCGCGCTTTTTGCGCAATTTCTTGAGTTTAGATTTCGAAAACTGCATAAAATCCCCCCATATCTTTTGTTATCGCCGGTTCCGGCGTCCGCGCGGGCCGCAAGACGCGGCAGGTCCGCACGCATTAGCGCAGTATACTGTTTCGAGCCGCGCCTGCGCCCGCCGACGACAAAAAATAAAAAGAGCACTCAGAAACACAAGTGCTCTGTCTTTCGACTAACTTTTAAGTTTTTTGGAAAAATTTAAGGAGTAAAAAGGCAAGGCTTCGCCACGGACTTTTGTACCCCGCCCGCGAGAGCGGCTAAATTAAACCTTTGGTCCGGCGCAACAGCGCCGGCTAATCGAACCTTTGGTCGGACGCACCAGCGTCCGCTAATCGAATTAGAACATTTTTTTGAAGCAGCGCGGCAACGCGTCACCGCGCTGCTTTCATCGTAACTTTTTCGACAAGATTGTCAATATCCTGAACCGCTTTTTAAAAAAATTTTTTGCCGGAGGTCCTACCCGGCTAAAAAATAGACCTTCTTTTTCGTGTTATAAACTATCTCCATATCCCAGCGCATCCGCATTTGATGGATCAGGTGCTGCACCCGCTTGTGGTAGGCTTCGTCGTACCTGCCGTAAAGCTCCTTTGCCAGCGTCTCCACCGAAGCCGGGTGCTCCCGCAGCATCATCTCTATCTGCTCCATCTTTGAAACGGGCCGCATAATTTTCTCCTCCTCATCTGAGTTTCAGAACACCCTGGAACCCTAGAAACAAAGCGTGTTTTTTTGGTGTGCCTCTTGGTGTGCCTCTTGGTGTGCATAGTTCCGGAAACGCAGAAAAATTAAGGGTTCCTTACGGAACCCTACCGGGTCCTTTCCCCGAGTTAAAAAACCCGCGAAGCCTTGATTTTCGCGGGTTTGCGCTTGCTCTTATGGTGCGCCCGGCAGGAATCGAACAATCCGGCCCCCGCGAAAACCCTCGAATTTCCCGGCTTTCAGCCTTCCTGTGAATCCGGTTGCGAATCCAGCAGCTCGGCCAGGGCCTGCCCCCGGCGTATGGGGTGCGCGTACAGGGCTACTGTGGTGGCCGGCGTAGAGTGCCCCAGCAGGTCGGCCACGGCGGTCATGGGCACACCCGCGTCCAGCAGGATCGAGGCCGCCGTGTGTCGAAGGTCATGAACGCGGATGCGCGGGAGGCCCGCCTTCTTGAGCGCCCGCCGCAGCGTCCGGCGCACGGCGTCCTCTCCCAGGGGCCGGACGCCGTTCCCGAAGACGAGAGACCTGTCCAGGTGAAGGGGCGACACCTTCTGCTTTGCCCGCTGCTTCTTCAGGTCCGCCAGCAGGGCCACCGTCTCCGGGTCGAGCTTGATGGTGCGCTCGGCGGCGGGTGTTTTCGTTTCGTCTCCTTCGGGTTTAAAGCGCCGCTTCCTGGTGTCTATGCCGCGCCTCACAGTTACCGTGCCCTTTTCCAGGTCCACGTCCTCCCACTTCAGCCCCAGGGCCTCGCCCAGGCGCATCCCGGTGACGGCCAGGAGCCGGAGCACCGGGTAGTGCTTGAGCCCCCGCGCCGCGTCGAGCAGGGCCTTGAGCTGGGCCACCGTCAGCACCCTGTGCCTCCTGCGCGGCGCCCGCGGCAGGATCAGCCCCTCCGTCGGGTCGGACGGGATGAGGCCCCACGCCACGGCCTGCCGGAGGGCGGTTTTCAGCGTGCCGATGATCTTGCGCCGGGTCACCGGCGACCCCTGCAGGCCTTCCAGGGCGTCCTGCAGGTCTCCCGCGGTCAGGCCGTACAGCGGGAGGTGGCCGACGGCGGGAAGGAGCCGCCGGACGTGCCACTCGTAGGTCTCGCCTGTCCTCTCGGTCGCCGCGGTCTTCGCCTTCGGCAGCCACCGCTTTTCGAGGTACTCGCCCAGGGTGACGGCCGCCTTCTGCGGCCCGCTCACCCGGGGCCGGTGCAGGACCTCCAGTTCGGCAGCCCGCCTCTGGGCCTGCCCTTTGGTGCCGTGGAACGTCTCGATCAGGTACTTCTTCTTGCCCTCGGCATCCCGCCCCAGGTACACCCGGATCTCGTAGGTGTTCGGGCCGCGCCTCCTCACGTGTGCCAAGGATCACCGCCTCCTCTCCTATAAAACGGTGAGGGGCGGTCGGGTGTTTGGTTTATCTTCACCCTCCCGCCCCTGTTTTCCTGCCTACGCGCTGTCGCGCATGGCCTTTTCCACGAACTCCCGCAGGGCTTCTTCCGGCACGCGGATGCGGTTCTTCGACAGGCGCAGGGCCTTGAGCTTGCCTTGGGCCACCAGCTCGTAGACGTAACCCTTCTTGACGCGCAGGATTTTCGCCACCTCTGGCACGGTGTAGAACTGCACGGCGCGAATCACCTCCTATAAGAAAACGAAAAAGCGCGGGATTGAACCCGCGCCCGGTGTCGCAACTTCAACGCCGCCTATGTTGCATCAGTTTCTTCCGTTGCCGCCTATGCCTCGTCTACTCCCACGTCAGCCTCTCCACGGCCCTTTCCAGGTCGGCCCTACCCGGCTTCGTGTAAACCGCCGTGGTGTCGAGCGAGGCGTGCCCGGCCAGAAGCGCTACCCGGTCCAAGCTCTCCCCCGTGTCCACCAGCATCTTGCAGAAGGTGTGCCGGAGCCTGTGCGGGGTCACATCTACGCCCGCCAGCCTGCCCAGCTCCCGCAGCCGCTTCTGGGCCGCCCTGGGGGTCATCGGGCCGCCGTCCCTGCCGGGGAACAGCCACCCGCCGGAAACGCCCTCAAGGTATTCGGCCAGCACTCTCCTGGCCGTGGCGTTCAGCGGCACCTCCCTGCTCTTGCCGCCCTTCCCCTGCCGGACGGCCACGTTCCCCGAACGCTCCCGGATCACCACGTCCTGCACCTTCAGGTTCACCGCCTCCGACACCCGCAGGCCCGCGTGCAGGAGCAGGGCCAGGAGCGCCCTGTCCCTCGCCGTGCCGTGCCTCTGGGCGGCCCGCGCCAGGGCCCCCACCTCCCGCCTGGTCAGCCACCTTGGCGGGGTGCGCTCCTGCGGCACTTTCTTCACGCCTTCGGTCGGGTCGCCCTGGACCGCGCCGGACTCCTTGAGCCAGCCGAAGAAGGCGCGCAGGGCCTCCACGTTCGCGTTCACCGTGGCGGCCTTCCTCCCCCGGTTCAGGAGGTGCCTCCGGTAGTCGGCCACGTCGATGACCGTCACCGCCGCCGGGTCGAATGCTTCGCCCGTCGTCTCCTCCCACCAGCGGGCGAACCGCCGGGCCGCGCCCAGGTACACTTCCACGCTCCCGGGCGAGAGGCCCCGCCCCCGCAGGTAGGTTTCAAAGCCGGCGAACACGGCATCTGCCGGTAAAAATTCGCCTTCTCCGGCGGGCCGGATTGAGCATGCTGAATCGCCGCCCCGGTCGCCGCCGGAGTGCCGGTTTTTTGCCGGTACCACTTTTCCAAAACCCCCTTCCTGCTTTTGCGAACTGAAAAACCGGCCTTAGTGCCCCCTTCCAGCCGGTGTTTTGCGGCCAGGGGAGCGGTTTTCTTTCACAAATTCGATGTTTTGCGAATTAACCCACCTTCCCCTCCAGGCCGTCCCGCCGCCCTCTCCACCAGCCGCGCCAGGGCCTCGCCCGCGTGCCTTTCCGCCTCGGCCAGTGCCTCCCGGACGGAAAGCCGCCCGGGCCGGTACTCCCTGGGTTCGAGGCACGCGGCATAGGTCCCTTGTGGGCGGGTAGGCGTCCCTGATATGCCGCCCGCAGCTCGGGCAGGAGACCTCCACCCAGGCCATCTCGTTTTCGGGCGGCCGCCAGGTCGGGAGGCGCAAAGGCTCCTGTTCTTCTTCCCGTACTTCCCGCGGCCAGAAACGGCCCGAGTCCTTCACCGCGCGGTCGAATTTCTCCTTGGCATCGGAATTCCAGAAACCGTTGTGCGTCCTGGTGTGGAAGTCGTCGGTGCTGATCCCGCACCCCGGGCACCTGGCGTAGCGGGTGTAGCCGTCCCACACGAACGCCCGCGGCCCGCCGCAGTAAGGGCACCAGGCGATGCCCTTCTTGGGGTCGGGCTTGAAGTTCTCGGGCGGGCGTGTTAGACTCGTGCCAGGCATACTTTACACCTCCTTTCGCCCCGCCCGCTTCCCGGGCGGGTTTTGCTTCCTGAAAACAGAAAGGGCCGGGATTTCTCCCGGCTCTACTCTTTCTTAACCGCAAAGGTACAGGTCTCTCAGCCGGAACCAGCCCTTGTAGCCCTCCAACCGGACCATTATCTCGGCTGGCCGACGGCGGTTCCGACGCGCCTCGGTGACCTCGTAAGTCTCGCGGGTCGGTCCCCATGCCGCGTTGCGCCGGACGCGGCGTCCCACCAACTCGCCGGGGTCCATCTCCGCCATCCGGCGGCAGGTTGGACACAAGTCTTCATGCCCCTGCCACCGGCCGCAGTTCGGGCACTGCTTGTCCCACACCGCGCTCCCTCCTCGCCGAAAGGTTTTCTAAGAAACAGAAAGGCCGGGATTTTTCTTCCCGACCAAACTCTCCTTGCTTCCTTTCCGCCTACGCCCTCTTCTCCTGCTCCCTCCTGATCGCCTCCGCGATCCAGGAGCGCAGGAGGGTCTGGTAGGGTATGTCCTTCTCCTTCGCTATCCGCTTCGCTGCCTCTATCTGCGAGACCCGTAGCCGCAGGGTGACCCGCTTGGTCTTGGACCGCTCCGCTATCTTCGCGGCCAACTCGGGCGCGAGTTCGATTTCGTCGGGCTCAAGCTGGTCCCAGTAGTCGGCCACGCTGTGGGTGTCCCAAAATTCGGCCATCTCCTGCTCGCTCTTAAATTCCGGTATCGCCTTCTCTTCTTTCACCGCTCAGCCCCTCCTCTCGCGGCGGTACAGCCGCCTTTCCTTGTGATCCATATCTCGCGCCGTCACCACGTATACCGCACCGCCCGGCCTGTCGGCGTATATCACCGTCAGCAGCCGCCCGGCATCCGTCCTACCTAAAGCTATACGGGTGCCACCACGTCCTTTTCGTAAAACCGGTTCGCCGAAGAATACTTCTTCGACTTCTTCCGGTCTCACGCCGTGCCTGGCGATGTGGTTCAGGTTCCAGGCATCCCATTTAAAACGGGTTATCTTTTTCCTCAACGGCTCCACCTGCCTCCATCTTACCACTGCGTCTTGCTCTTGTCAATACGAAAGGGCCGGGGTTTCTCCCGGCCCATCTCACGCTTTCTGAATGCACCACTCCGGGCACTCCTCCCACCTGGCGGCGGGCACGTCGTGGCCGTACAGCCTGCGCAGGCGGGCGAGGTCCTTCCTGGTGCGCCGGTAGCGGTACCCGGCGAACTTGCCCAGGAAGAAGGCGGCGTAGACCGGCCTGCCCCACACGTCTTTGCCCGCGGGGACGTACCGCCAGATGCCGTTGTCATATTCTTTTCTTGTCACGCCTTTTCTTCTCACGCCGCCGCACCTCCTTCCTGCCGCTCCTGGACCTCCCAAACCCGCTTCAGGCACTCCTCCACGTCCGCCAGGACGCGGAAGACGGCCTTCAGCGCCTGCTGCGGGTCCTGGGATGAATAGGTCTTCACGTAATCCCAGGCGTCCCGCAGGTGGCCCGGCATGCCGAACAGGACGCACATCGTGGCCGCGAACACCTCGGCCACAATCTCCTGCTCGGGTACCTGACCGCCGCGCAGCGGGCGGAAGGTGTGGTGCACCGCGTGCCCCAGCTCGTGGAACCAGGTCAGCACGTCGTGGCTGTGCAGGACGATCCGCTTCCCGCCGGACCAGGCGTAGAAGCCGTAGCACCCTTCCCGCCTGGCGGGCTCGTACCTGATCTCCTGCACGCCGAACGCCCTGGCCACGTCCTGCAGGGGCGGCGGCTCCGGCGGCGCGTAGTCCGGCTCCGGCAGGGGTTTCCCGCCCGTGTCCTCGTAGCGGAACACGGGGACGTGCCGGAAGCCGACGACTACGGTACGCTCTTCTTCGCGCTCCTCGCCAGTCTCCTCGTCGATAACCTTTACGGTTTTCTTCTTCGTCACCGGCGCGAAGATGTAGATGGCTCTCGCGCGCTTTTTCACCTGCCGGCCGACCTCCTGCCATTGCCGGTAACCCCGTGCGTCCTCCGTCCCGGCGGCAAGCATCAGGAGGCGGTTGCCCAGGCTCCACCTGTCGCATGGCCTGGCGGCGCCGTCCTTTGGCCGGATCAGGGTGCGGGCGATGGCTTCCGGCAGGTCGCCGGACTCGAACATACCAAGCAAGCGGTGCAACGCTTCTCTCGCTCTCTCGGCGTTCATGAAAACGGGGCGGGCCTCCGTCCGGCCCGCCCCGTTCCCTCCCTTCGTGGAATGGTTTGGGCCGGCACGGCCCGCTACAGCAGTCCTTCCTGCCTGAAACTCACGTACCGCCCGTCGCCAATAACCAGGAAATCCAGCAGTCGGATTCCCAGTATGTCTCCGGCGTACTTGAGCTTCAGGGCCAGATCCCGGTCCTCCCGGCTCGGTGTCGGGTCCCCGCTCGGGTGGTTGTGCGCCGCGATTATCCCGGCGGCGTTCGCCAGCACCGCGGCCTTGAAGACCTCCCGGGGGTGGACCGTGCAACTGTTCAGCGTGCCCACCGCGACGACGTGGGCCGCGTTGACCCTGTGCTTCGCGTCCAGGAGCAGGACCACCACGGCCTCCCGGTCCCGGTCCTCCAACAGCGGCCTCACGGCCTCGCAGGCGGCCGCGGGGCCGGTGACCGGCGTCGCGTACCCGGCGCGGCCCTCCCTGACCAGCTTTACGCTGACCCAGGAGAAGGACCTGGCCCGGGATTTGGCCTCGGGCGCGCCGAAAAGCCTTTCCTGCCTCGCCAGCATGGGCTATCGGGACGGGCCTCTCCCGGCCCGCCCCTGCACCTCCCTTTACGTGAGTGTGGGCTCGGGCCGGGTTCGGCCCTTATGCTACTCCATGCCGCAAGAAGGCGGGCGGTCAAGAAACCGCCCGCACCTTCACGGCGTAAATACCCTTGTCGAGCCTCTTCCCTTCGACTTCAACGATTCTCCCCGCCGCGCCGCGCAGGACCTCGGCGACTTGGCCCTTGGCGAACACCGCCGTGTGGCCGTTGAAGCCGGTTTTGCACCAGGCGCGGACGGTGCCGCGGTCGTTCTCCCGCACCTCGAGCACCTTCAGGCGGCAGGTGATCAGCCCCACCTGCGGCCCGTCGTGCGGGAGCGCGGGCTCGCCCCCCGGATCGCCGGCTGTGAGTTCCGGCGGCAGGGGCGCTTCCTGCGGCTCCGGCTTCGCCTGCCCGTAGGCCACGAGCGCGGCTTCGGCCAGGTCGGCCCGGCCCGCCTGGAACAGCGATGCCACCAGGTAAACCAGGTTGGCGTCGCTCCGGTGGCGCCGGCCTACGCGCTCGATCTCAACGTCGAGCGCGTTGACCTCGGCCCGCAGCCGCTCGACCTCGGCCTTTGCGGCCTGGTATTCACGGTTGGCAGCCAGGCGCCGGGCGATCTCGGCCTGGCGGGCCTGCTCGTTCGGGTACTTCCGCCCGCCGTTGCCGTCGGTTTCCTGGGCTACCTGTCCCGCCACCCTGGCCTCGATCTCCTTCACGGCGTCGAGCGCGCGGTGCAGGGCGTCCCCGGCGGCCTTGCGGCGGTCAAGCAGGTTGGCCGCGGCGTCGGGTAGTTGGCCTAAACGGGCGCAAACTTCGGTAAGAATCTCACGGATTTCTGCCATCTCGCAGGGGAAAGCGGGCCCCCGGCGGCCCGCTTTCCCAATCACCTCCCGTGATTGAGAGTTTTGCGGGCCGGCTCCGGGCGGCCCAAGTCTCTAAAAAGAGGCGCCGGCGGAAGGAAAAGCGGTCTTCGTCAGAAGCCTTGATTGCCTCACGCCGGTGCCTTCACCAGGGTGATTACGCCCGGCCTGAACCCGGGCCGTACTGTCGCCCGCGGTGCCCCGCGATCTTTCAGCGGTGACGCGGGAGGGCCGGTCGCCTGCCTCGCGTGGCCCGGCGGTGCCCCGCACTCTTCCAGCGGTGTCGCCGGGCGGTCCGTCTGGTTGCCGCATTGCGATGGCGGCCGGGCAATAAAAAGCAAAAACCCGCACCAAAAAGCACGGGTTTTTACTCGCAACATTAAACTGCCGTCCGACCCCGGAAAATCCGGGAGGCCTTGCCCCGCACGCGCGGGGGAAACGACGCGGCTTTTCGCCGCCTTGCCCGGCTCTGCGCCGGGGAAAACCTGCGGTCTTTCGACCGCCTTGCCGCCCTCTCCGGGCGGGAGATAAGGGCACTCAGCCCTGCAACCAGCTTGAATATACCATGCCTGCCGGCGGCTGTCAAGCCCCTCCGCAAAAATTTTTTCCTCACCTTTTCCGTAGACATTCCCGCAGGGGTTTTTCCCTGAGCTCGGCCACGAAGCAGACGAACTCCCCCACCTCCGCCCGTTCTCCCCTGGCCACCACCCGGTACGTCTGTCCCCTGGGAAAACGGGCCATCCCGGCCTCGTACCTGCCGCCGGCCTCCTCCAGCCTGGCCGCGAACCAGGCCAGAGTTTCCTGGGTGTCGAGGTTAAACCCCGTTCCGTCCGTCGCCCAGTACTCCGTACCGTTCAACCGCACCGGGGCCGCGTAGCCACCGCCTCGCAGGTGCCGCAGGGCCTTCGCCAGCTGGCCGGGCGTGCACCCCAGGGCCACAGCCAGCGCCGGGAAGGGCGCGGGGCCAACGCGCCGCAGGAAGTCGAGGGCGCGGGCGGCCCTGGGGGAGGTGATAAAACCCAGCATACCCAAACCACCTCCGGAAAGAAGAAGGCCCGGGCTCAGGCCAGCCTGCCCCTGAGCCGGAGGCGCAGCCTTCTTTTTTCGCGGTCGAAACTCGCCACCACGCACGTAACGCGGTCGCCGCGCCGCACCTCGCCCTCGATTGGCGGCGGCGCTATGCCCAGGATACCGGGGGCCATATCCGGCTCGACAAAGACGCGCTCCCCGTCCGTCCTGGCGACCGTGCCGCTTACGAACTGGCCGCGCCGGAAGTCCGCGGTCTCCCAAGGATCGGGTAGGGCCTTCCTGATGCTGGCATCCACCAGACCGGTCTGCGGGTCTACGCGGGTGATCTTGACCTTCACCCTTTGCCCGGGCGCATACTGCGCGCCCAACGGGCGGGATAGCCACACCCTGGCCTGGGCGTAGGGGATCTCGGCCAGGACGCCGCCGCCGACGTCCACCAGCAGGCGGGGCGACGCCCCGTCCTCGCGGGGCAGCACCGCCCGCACCACGGCGTCCAGCACCGTATCCGGGTTTGCCGCGAGTTCGGGCAAGAGCTTAGCCGCCGCGTCGGCTACGGCCTCCTGCCGCGAGCAGGCCACGATGCCGTTCGCCCGGTCAATACCCTTGACCTTCACACGCACCGTCTGACCCACAAAGCGCCTAACCAGCTCCCGCGACGGTAAGCCCGTCTCGCTTGCGGGGACGTACCCTTTCACGCCGTCGAGACCGGGGAAAATAAGAATCCACGTTGGAATGTTGTCCGGATAGTCTACTGCCGCCACCTGGGCCTCCAGGACCAGGTGGCGTTCCCTGGCTTGAAAAAGAAACTCCATCGGGTCGATACCGGGAATGTAACCTTCAGGTCGCATTATTGTTCGTTCCCTCCGTACGTTTTTGCCTGTGTGGCTTCAGAAACGCAGGCACTTCTGTGATAATCGCGGGACACACGGAACGTCAGAAGACTCCTCCCAGCTTCAGCGCCAGAACCAGAAGCAGAACGGACAGCGGCCCCTCCACGAGCGCCGTCCCCGTGGCGACAGGCCCGCTGACGTGATTCAGCCGCGCAAGTTTTCCCGGCAGGACGAGCGGCGCGAACGGCGATACGCCGCTCGGCGTCAGGCCGTCGAGCGCCAGATGGGACAACGCGCCCAGCAGGGCGTAGGCCGCCAGGTGGGCTTGATCCCAACCCCGGAAGCCCACGGCCAGAAAACCGGTTAGAAACGCCACTCCCAAGCAAAACCAGACCGTATGCGTTATCCCGCGGTGGCCAGCCAGGGCGGATAGTACATACGGAAGCAAGGGCACCCGCCTTCCGGCCAGGCTGCCCGGGTGGTCGATGTCCGGCAGCAGCGCCGCCAGCGCGCCCACGGCCAGGCCCGCTATGGGGTCGCCGCCCAGGACGCCGGCAGCCGCGCCCAGGAACGCACCGCCCGCGGCGTGCGTGAAGCCCATCACGTCATCGCCACCCCCTTGTTCAACTTCAGAAGCCTCGCCCCCGTGGCCAGGTGGTGCCGCCCGATGCAGAAGATTGCTCCGGCAGGGGAACGGACTGCGACAAAACGCTCCGCAACCTGCACCACCACCCCGCTACTCCCACCCGTCGTAGCGGTTTACATTCCTCTGGCCCCACGAAACGGCCACGGTATCGCCCGGGCCGATCCCCACAAAGAATTCGTCCGTGATTTGGTACATGCGCTTCACCCTCCTTTCTTCGCGTCACCAAAAGCGAGACCCCGGATAAAGAACCGGGGTCTCAGATGCCGAGCTCGTCTGCCACGGTCTGGTCTACGTCACCCGGCTCCGGCCCGCCGCGCTTCCGGCGGCGTTTTCTCTGCTCCTGCGCCGGGCCGTCCTCCACCTCCGGCGGCTCCGGCAGGGGCAGGTCCTCGGGCACCGGGGGCGCGAAGTCGGCCACGGTCTTCTCATCCTGGGGGATCTCCCCGAACTCCCGCATGTCGGAAAAGGCGTATGTCCTGAGCGGTATCGGGCGGCAGGTTGGGATCAGGGCCACCGCTGTGTAGAAGGGCAGCTCCCGGAACTGCCACGGGTACAGGAGCGGCGTTTTTTTAAGCGATTCCGTCTTCTTCGGAACCTCCAGCCTGCCCCAGGGCGCGGTCACGTCTCTCCGTTCCGAAATGTGCCAGGTTTCCGCCTCGCCGAGCATGCTGGCAAAGTGCTGCGCGGTCTTCGCGTCGTTCACCCGCAAACTCACCTGCACGTCGGCGTTCGCCAGCACGGTCTGCGTGGCCGCCGCCCCGTACAGGTCGGTGAACTGCGAGAGCGCCTGCAGGATGCACACGTAGTTGACGCCGAAGCCGCGGTCGAAGCTGATGCGCTGCTCGAAGTCCGGCACCCTCCCGATGTTGGCGAACTCGTCCATAATAAACCGGACGGGGACCGGCAGCCGGCCGAAGTTCTTTTCCGCCAGGTCCACAAGGCGCTTGAACAGCATGAAGTAGAAGCAAGCCAGCACCGGGCGCAGGTCGCCCATCGTGGGCAAGATCACGAACAGGGCCGTCTTTTCCTTCCCGATGCTTTCCAGGTCGAAGTCGTGCCCGGCCAGCACCCGGGCCAGGGGGCCTTCCGTGATCTCGGCCACCTTGTTCTGCACGCCGGTCATGAAATTGCTGAACAAAGGCTTTGCCGCCTGCCACTTCTCGTAGTAGTAAAACGGCAATTTACCACCCCGGTAGGCCTCCTCGAAGGCCGCGTCAATCGCCTCCTGGGGCCAGGCCAGGATGGACAGTACCGCGCGCAGGTGTTGATATTGCGGCTCCATCCCGTAGCGCACAAGACCGATGAGCGCGGTGAACAGATTCAACTCGCCCCCGGCGAAGAAGGGGTTGTCCTTCCCCTTGCTGTAGATCATCGCCTCCGTGACCCGCCGGAACTCGGCCTCGTCTTTCGCCTCGAGAACCGGGTTCCAGCGGTGGCTGCCCTGCGACGGGTTTTTCAGGTTCAGGATAAGCACCCGGTAACCCCGGCTTTTAAGCCACCCGGCCACACCTGGGGTGTACACCCTCTTGCCGTCCTTGACGTTGTACTTGCCGGCCACCAGCTCCCCTTTCGGGTCGGTACCCACAATAGACCAGCCCTCCAGCGCCGTCGAGATGATGTTCGGCAGGACGAAGCCGAAGGTCTTGCCGGAGCCGGACGCGCCGAAGACGAAGGTGTGCGCGGCCATACCCTGCGCACCCGGCTTCACCCGCAGTACCGGCGCGTGGCGGTCTGGGGGCGCGTCCAGGGCCTGCAGCCTGCCCAGGACTATGCCGCCGTCGCCCGGCTTCGGCGGCCCGACGGCGCACACCTGGGAGGCGTTGGCGAGATCCGCCCATCCGCCCCGTTCTACCCTCTCACCCTGCACCACGCCGGGGCCATGCCTCGCCCTGGGGCGCAGGAAGGCCGCCAGGGCCAGGCCGACCGCGCCGCCCACGAGGGCGGTGACCCGACCGCTTTTGTCCGCCGGGCTTTGCGCAGGCTCCGCCCCGATCCAGGCGCGGTAGGACGGCGCCGGCGGGGGCGGCAGGTCTTTAAGGGCCAGGGCCGCCTTCTGCGCGGAGCAAACCATCCCCGCCGCGCACCAGGCCAGCAGGAGTCCCGCGGCCAGGGGCAGGAGCGCGGCCCCCGCGCGCTGCGCCACGCCCCCGTGGCGGCACAGGAACCAACCTCCGCAGGCCATCAGGGCCAGGAGAAACAGGATTTTGGCCTGCCAGGCCAGCAATCCGGCCGCAGTCAGGGTGAACGCGGCGGCCAGGATATGCATACCGGCAATACGCCGCGCGAAGCGCATGTGTACACCTCCTACGCCAGCTTCCGCAAAATCGGCTCGGGGTCGATCCACTCGCTCGCCCCCACCGGCCTTATCCCGAAGTGCAGGTGGGGGCCGGTCGACAGGCCCGTGCTGCCGACGCCCCCGAGCAGCGCGCCGGGCCGCACGGTCTCGCCCTCGCTCACGTCTATCCGGGACAGGTGGGCGTACAGGTACTCGTACTGCGCGTCCCGCACCAGCACCGCGTTGCCGTAATCCCCCATCGCGCCCGCGTAGGCCACCACGCCGCCCGACACGCTCACCACGTCCGCGCCCGTGGGCGCGGCGATGTCTATCCCGTCGTGGAACCTCCTGTACCCGAGGATTGGGTGTATGCGCCAGCCGAAATGCGACGTGATCTCGTAGTAGCCCGGCACCGGCCACACGGCGGGGCGGCTTCTGTAAGCTTCGGCCAGGCGCAGAATGTCGTCTATGTAGTCCCGCGCCGCCTCCACGTCCGTCCCGTAGCCGCCGTAGCGCGCCAGGGCGCGCTCAAGGTTTTCCGGCGGGTCGGAAAGGTCCACGTTTTCCCAGTCTATACGGCTCAGGTAGTCGGCCAGCACCCGCGCCCCCACGATGATCTGCGCCCTGGGGTTCCACTTGTCCGCTTCCGGGTCGAAGCCGTACCGCCGCGCCCACTCCGGCCAGTAGTCGGGGCTTAACTGCGTCAGGCCGAAGCAGCCGGTCTTGTCGTTTACCGCACTCGGGTTCCAGGAGCTTTCCTTCTCGATGACGGCGGCCAGGAACCACACCGGTATCCCGGTAAGCTTTTCCGCCTCCTCCAGGTAGCCCCGGAACTCGGCGGGTATGGACGCGCCGGACACGAGCGCCCAGAGCGTGGTTTTGTCCATCAGCCACGCCAGGTTTTCCGCCTGCGCGGAGAAGGCCGCGCCCGCCTCGAACACGGCCTTGGCCACGAGCTTGGCCTGGTTGTCGTTGGGGATGTCGAAAGTTTTGACCAGGTAGGGGCGCAGGTAGTTGTCCAGGCCGTCGGCCAGCTTCTCCTGCCCGGCGGGCTCCTCGTAGGTCACGGAGCCGCCGTCGGGGTAGGTCTTCGTCACCCACCGGTACTTGAACAGGTAATGCCCGCGGATGGTGTACGCCTCCACAAGCAGGTACACGGTTTCGGACTCGCAGCCGTCTTTCCCGCAGTACGTGACGGTCGACTCCTTGTAGTAAAACCAGGGGCGCAGTTCCTTAGCCGCGTCCCTCAGGCGGTCACGCACCCAGCTTTCGTCGCGCATCCTGTCGTCGCAGGAACTCTGCGCCGCCGCGTAGAGCACCGGGGCGTAGATGTCACCCCACTGGTTCGCCAGCTTCTGGTCCTGGCCGAACCTGTCCACCAGGCGGCCGAAATTCTCCTTCCCTTTGCCCGGGTACCAGCGGCCCTCGCCGTCTACCAGCCACGTTTCTCTGACGTTCCACTCGGCCGCCGTCCCTTCGGCATACTGCCGCACCTCCGCGTCCTTCGGATCGGGGTTAACACCCAGGAGCGTCGCCCCGCCCGGCATCGCGCTGTAGAACGCGGCGATGACCATGGCCACCAGCAGGATCACCAGGCCGATCAGGGCCGCCGGGACGCCTATAAGCGCTACCAGATACCCCACGGCAGCCGTGAACGCCTTCGCCGCCAGGAGCGCGGTTTTCTTCGCCGCCGCCTTCAGCGCCTTCTTGAGCAGGTGCTTCCCGTATGCTTTGGCCGCCTCCTTCGCCCGTTCCAAGGTGCCACCTCCTATCTCAATATTTTGGGTTAGACCTCCGGTTTTCTCAGGATCTCAGCCAATTTCAAATCTTGGGTGGTCACCCACTTACCGCTCCCTGCTCACCCTATCACGTCTCCCAGGGTCTTGCCCTCA
>JBFLYP010000007.1:0-110861 GCA_040756575.1 Bacillota bacterium
CGCTACCGGTGACAACCAGTACTCCGCCTGGAGCAGAATTGCTGCCTGCCGGCTGCCCCTTACCCGGCACCGCCTGCCTCACCAGCCAACCGGCTACCCAGCCGGTCTGCCCGGAGGAAAGCCTTACCCTGTACCACTCGCCCTTTTTCTCAAGGGCTTCTAACTGCTGCCCTTTGACCACCCTGCCGGTCACCGCGTAGCCCGTACCCGGACCGCCGCGCACATTCACCACGCTACCGGTGACAACCAGTACTCCGCCTGGAGCAGAATTGCTGCCTGCCGGCTGCCCCTTACCCGGCACCGCCTGCCTCACCAGCCAACCGGCTACCCAGCCGGTCTGCCCGGAGGAAAGCCTTACTTGGTACCACCCCGATCTCTGTACAAGATACTCCAGTTGACTGCTTCGGGCCACCTTAGACACAATCGGAAAGTTCGTTCCCGGTCCCTGCCGAATATTAACCATGCCGGTGCTTCCCAAAACGGTTATCTTTCCCGAAGCCCCTGCAGCTTTCGGCAACAGCATGGTGAATACACCGGCCAGTCCCAGTAGAAGGCATACCAGCACAAAAAACCTGATGCTTCCCCTGATCGGCATTGAAAAACGTCCCCCTCAAGGGCGGATTTGGTTTACAAAATTCGACAGCAATAAGCGTATTCCTTCCCGTCCTTAATAAATATTACGTGTTTTGGCAACTTTGGTGGGGGGTGGGACCTGCTACCGCCGGAAGAAAAGGTTCAGCAGCAGGGTGAGAAGAACGCTAAGGAGTATGCAAGTAACCAGCGGGAAGTAGAAGGTAAAATTGCCGCGGTGGTAATATACATCGCCGGGAAGACGGCCGATCCAGGGAATTTTGCCGAGAAGGAGCATTACTCCTCCTATCACCGCAAAGAGCACTCCTATTAGGATCAGTGTTTTCCCGAGTCCATGCCAAACGTCCATAATTGTACCTCCTCCGAGAATGCCTTTTTCTTCCGTAGGGCGCGGCGATGAGCTTCGCATTGTTGCGTCAGGCTCGCCGGTCATTTGAGAGGTCGACTGGGAGGTCTATCCGCCCCATTTTCATTCTCCGTTGTGCGGCTTGCCGCGTGTGGCACTCCAGAAATAGCTGTCGCATGCAGCAGCCGTAGCCGCACTAATAGGCTCATCACCAGCAACCGGCTCCCCGGCGATACGGTTTAGCCTACCGCAAAACCGGCTGGTGCACGGGGGCAGCCGTCAGGACCGCTTCTTGTGAACAGAAATGCTGCCGTTCTTCAGGTCGTCCCGGAGAAACCTTTCCTTTTCACTGTATACGCAGCCGCAGTATTTTTGCCGGTACATGCCAAGTTCCTTTGAGCGCTGAACCGCTTCCGCAAAGCCGGCCCGGAAGTCTTGGTAAGCAAAGGTCAACCCATACTCCGCCGCCAACGATTCACCCACCTCACGGATTAAATCATGCTTTTGAAAGGGGCTGACCAGCAGAGTGGTACTGAAAGCTCCAAAGCCCCCGTGTTTGGCCACTCGTGCTGTCTGCCGCAGGCGGATAACGTAACAAAAACGACACCGGTTGGCCTCCCGGAAAGCCACCGCGCGAAAGTAATCCTCTATGGGGTACTCCCTTGCGAAAATTATGGGCCATCCCTCGCCCTTCGCGTATGCCGCAAGCGTTTCCTTCCGGCGCACATACTCCGCGTAAGGGTGGACATTCGGGTTGAAAAAGTAGCCCTGAACCTCATGCCCCTCGGCTCGCAAAACCTTCAAGGGGTAGAGTGCGCAAGGGCCGCAACAAACGTGGAGAAGAAGTTTCAAAGTCTTCACCCTGATGCGAATCCTGTTTTTTTCGGGGTTTACATTCTGTTGTTACAATCCACTCAGGAGACTGCTGCAAAACTTCGCCTGGCAATTTCAGAAGTCAGAAACCAGAAGTCGGAAGTCAGAAAATTTAGAATTTCTGCGAAGACTCCGACCTCTGACATCCTGCATCTGACATCTGTTTTTGCCATGCTCGTTTTTCGCGGTCTCCAGACTTTCTGCCAGAGCCTGGCATCTGTGAAGAGACAGAGCCCGCGTTCGATAAATTAGAGTTTTGCAACACTCTTCTAACTGTGATTTAAGAGCAAACCTGCGCTGAAACCACGGTAATTACCACAAGGTTCCCTTTAAGCCCTCCTGGACCGGGGGTGTTATCCCCAGGTGCCGGTACGCAAAAACGGTTGCCACCCGTCCCCGCGGCGTGCGGGCCAAAAGCCCGGCCTGCATAAGGTAAGGCTCCACCACATCCTCGAGCGTTACCGCCTCTTCGCCGGTGGCTGCGGCCAGGGTATCAACCCCGGCAGGCCCGCCCTTGAACCGCTCAATCAGAGTAGTGAGCAGTTTCCGGTCGGAGTCGTCAAGTCCGAGTTCATCGACCCCCAGGAAGTCCAGTGCCTCCCTGGCCGCCTCCTCCGTAATGGTTCCCCCGAGACGTACCTCCGCATAATCGCGCACACGCTTAAGCAGTCTGTTGGCGACCCGAGGCGTCCCACGCGAACGCTTCGCAATTTCCGAAGCTCCTTCCTCGGTAAGAAGCACTCCCAAAAGCTTTGCCGACCGCAATAAAATTTTAACCAGCTCTCCGGTATTGTAATAATCAAGGTTAGCAATCAAGCCAAAGCGGTCCCTAAGCGGCGAAGAAAGAAGGCCGGCCCGCGTAGTCGCACCTACAAGGGTAAACGGAGGCAGGCTGAGACGCACCGACCGGGCCGCAGGCCCTTTTCCGATCACGATATCAAGCGCCTGTTCTTCCATCGCTGGGTAAAGTACCTCTTCCACCGCCCGGCTCAAACGGTGCACCTCGTCAATGAAAAAAACGTCGCCGGGAGCCAGGTTCGTTAAAATCGCCGCCAGATCACCGGGACGTTCGATCGCCGGGCCGGAGGTGATCCGGATGCCGCCCCCTATCTCTGCGGCAATTATCCGCGCCAAAGTAGTCTTCCCAAGGCCCGGCGGCCCGAAAAACAATATGTGGTCGAGTTGTTCCCGACGGTTGACGGCAGCCTCAATGGTGATTTTAAGGATCTCCCTAATCCTTTCCTGTCCGACAAATTCCTTTAGGTTTCTTGGCCGTAACACCGCTTCAACGGCGGAATCCTCCGGCTGTGACTCGGCAGAAACTATCCGTATCTCACTCATTTGGGTTCCACACCCTTCCGTTTCAGAAGCAGGCCGAGGGATGATCGCAAGGTCGCCTCAAGATTATTCGCGCCGGCCCGCACGGCCTGCTGCACCGCTTTTTGAGCCTCACCCTTACGGTAGCCCAAGTTGACAAGTGCATCGACCACATCCTCGACTTCCTGCGGCATCGATGCTTTTATTCCCTTAGTAAGCTTGTCCTTCAGTTCCAGAAGAATCCGCTGCGCGGTTTTCTTACCAACTCCTGGCACCATTTGTAACACTCCGAGATCGCCCTCATGCACAGCTTTTTCGATTTCGGTCGCGGACAGGCAAGAGAGAAGTGCCAGCGCTGCCTTGGGGCCTACCCCGGTTATTCCGAGCAACTGGATAAAGAGGTCCCGATCCTTTTCGCTTTGAAAACCGTAAAGTTCGGTTCTTTCGTCCCGCTGAATCAAATGGGTATATAACCGGCATTTCACTCCCGGTTCGGGAAGATGCGGGTGAAGGGAAAGAGGAATGTAAACGCGGTACCCGATACCTCCCACTTCAATAACGGCACACCCGGCTGAAGACTGTACCAGTTTTCCATGCAAAAAAGCTATCATTGCCAAGTCGTTTTAACCTTAAAAGCGGTCATTCAGCGTGGAGTGAACGTGACAGATCGCAACGGCCAGTGCGTCAGCAACATCGTCAGGGGTGGGGGGTTCAGACAATCCTAACAGTCGCTGAACCATATACTGGACCTGCTCCTTGGTCGCCCGGCCATGTCCCGTCACCGCACGTTTTACCACCGCCGGCGAATACTCAAAGACCGGGCAACCGGCCTCCGCTGCCGCTAACAAAGCCATCCCGCGGCTGTAACCTACGGCCATTGCGGACTGCGAATTCTTGTTAAAATAAAGCTCCTCGACCGCCACAGCATCGGGCTTCGTTTGCTTTATTACTTGTAAAATCCCGCGGTAAATTGCCTGGACCCTGCGACTCAAGGGCCAGTTGGCCTGCGTTCTGATGCAGCCGTAGTCACCCACCGTGAGTTTCGATCCTCTGCCCCCGCGAACCACACCGTAACCGGTCACCGCCGTCCCCGGATCAATTCCTACTACAAGCATAGCCGGTCTTCCTCCTCCGAAAAATAAACGTTCAACCTTATACTGACCAACCTTTAGGGTCCGTTCAACGTTCAAAGTTCGACGTTTATAAAAGACCGAGGACAGGCAATTAAATTTTTCCTTCTTCGTTGTGCCTTCGTTGTGCGGCTTGCCGCATGTGGCACTCCTCACTAAGTCGTTCCGGCCCCTCGGCGGCCTGAATGCCTAACAGCAGGTCTTTCTACCACTGATATCGTCACCGGCGGATCGTAACTTTCGCGGAGGGTAAAAATCCCATTGGTCTTTCCTTGCTTATTCTACACGCAGCCGGTCATTCCTGCAATTCGTCCAGGTTCTCTAAAGCGGCATTAAGCTCCGCTTCATCAGTGAATTCCAGCTCTTGCCGCAGCTGGGCCTGAAGCGCCGGAAGCTGTTCTTGATAACTCATCGCCTGTAAAAGCTTGGCACAAAGTCCCGGCGTGAGTGCGGCCACGGGAAGATGCTTCTCGCAACGTAAAGGCCGGTGGTCAAATCCGAGCGGTCCTTGAAACACCGCTACGTAGCCGTCTTTAATACCTATGTGCCGGAATGACCGGTGCTCAGGGCAAAAATCCGCGACTTTGCGAGTTATGCGTACCGTGGTGGGGAGGCGGAAAGCCAGGCTCCAGCCCGCCTTCTCCGGGAACCTTTTTTGCAGACCCGCAGAATCAAGCCCGATCAGCGCCGACGGCGCCGGTCCTTCCGATACCAATTCCAGTTCTCCGCAAACGTACCGTCGTTCCATCGTGACGACCGTTTCCGGCCTTACGACTTTTCTGTTCCATAAAGCAACGGGTCCGTAAGGTTCGGTTACGATGAAGTATAAACCGGCAATACATAGCCCCGATATGACTGGGATGATTACCCACGAGACCTGCTTCACACCTTTTCCTCCCGTGGAATAATATGTTATTAATAATTATGTATCACCGGCAAGTGCCCTATTCAATGTTTGAGGCTACCCCATGGTAGCCTCCTCCATTATCTCAGGCGGGATATCGAAGTTTGCGTAAACCTCCTCCACGTCCTCTAATTCTTCGAGTTTTTGTACCAACCGCAACACCCGTAATCCATCTTGGCCGGCGACCGGAACCAGGTTTTGCGGAATAAAGGTTAGCTCCGCCTCTTCGACAGGGAAACCTCTCTCTTCGAGACCGCTCTTTATCCGGGCAAGATCCTCCGGTGCGGTTGTTATCTCGTAGCAGTCCTCTCCCTCGCGGAAATCTTCTGCTCCGTACTCAACGGCAAACAGCAGCAGATCGTCCTCGCTGAAACTGTTGTTTTTACCTACCAGAATAAGGCCCTTTTGCACAAAAATCCAGGAAACACAACCCGCTTCGCCCAAGGTGCCACCGTACCTGGCGAAAATATGGCGGACCTCAGATGCCGTCCGGTTCCGGTTATCAGTGGTTACTTTCACGAGAAACGCTACTCCCCCCGGCCCGTAACCCTCGTAGATAACCTCATCGTAGTTTCCACCATCGACCCCGCCGCTTCCTTTTTGTATGGCTCGCTGGATATTATCAAAAGGTATGTTGGCCTCCCGTGCCCGCTGAATCGCTGCTTTTAAACGCGGGTTGGCTTCGGGATCACCCCCGCCCTGACGCGCAGCTATGATAATCTCGCGCGACAAGCGGGTAAAGATTTTACCCTTCTGAGCGTCTGCTTTAGCTTTTTTTCGTTTAATTTGTGCCCATTTTGAATGTCCTGCCAACTCAAGTCACCCTGCTCTAAACATAACCGCCTTTCGGATAAGTTTGCCGATTTTATTAAAATTAAAAATATTTACCGGACAACCGCTTTCACAATCCAAATCCCGGTATTGGCGGCATCCGCAGCTTGTGTCTGTTTTTCGCGGATAGGTACTCGATTTTCTCGCGAATATCCGGCGGCGCTTCCCCCGTTAGGATAAAATGATCCAGTTCCTCGTATGTAAAGCCCAGCTCTCCCGCATCATCATGCCCTTTCCACAGACCCGCTGACGGCCTCCGATCAATGATAGCCTTCGGGATGCCGAGGTGGGCTGCCACTTCCTTCACCTGAAACTTCAGCAGGTTTCCTATCGGCAGCACGTCCACCCCGCCGTCGCCGTACTTTGTAAAATAGCCAATTACCAGTTCACTCCGGTTTCCAGTACCGGCTACCAGGGCCTGGCGCTTGTTCGCAAAGAAGTACAATGTTGCCATTCGCAGCCGGGGTTTAAGATTGGCCAGAGAAATGTCCCTGTGGTCTAATTCATCGAAGGGCTTGCCCGATAAAGTCTCTGCAAGCAGGCGGTACGTTTCGTCCAAGCAAACTGTAACAAAAGGAATATCAAAGAGCCTTGCAACGGTCTCGGCATCCTGGGCATCGCTTTTATCGCTAAAACACGGCATTATAACTCCCAAAACGCTTTTAGGACAAGCCTTTTTGCATAGCACCGCAACAATTGCAGAATCAATGCCTCCGCTCAGACCGACTACATAACCTTTGCATCCGGACTCCGACAACTGTTGCTCCAACCAGTTGACTAAAGCCGGTACCAGGTCCTGAACCTGCAACGTTACCCCCCCAAGATGTTTAAAACCAGTATAATCTTATCACACAAGGGCATAAACCGTAAACCGTAATCAGTCCCAAAATTGTGATGCAACAGAGTCAAACGGCTTCCGGCAGATCTGTAAACGCCGTTTTATTCCTCTCAATTTCTATTTTCCCGCTAACCTGCCGCCGTTTTCTTGAGTTAAGTTGGGGAGGCCGCGCAAAATGAGTATGAGCTTTAACGACAGTGCCGCAACTATTACAACGGAGGCTCGATTTTTGGAGCCCGGTCGAAGTCACGCAAACTGAGGTCGATCGTAAGCTTAGTCGGGGCGGCCTTATTATTGGTCTTCACCTGAAGCTCGACAATATGGTAAGTCTTAGGTTCAATCCAAACACGGTATTCAAAGTCGGTGAACTGCGCCGTTAGAAAACGGTTCCTCACCCGCGGCTTAAACTGAAGGGAGTACAACTCCTCGCTCCTCCCGCGTTCTTTTTTTCCATATGCAACGAGCGGCTCTTCCTCGAAATCCAGAAGCACCAGCGGGTCGAGTTCGGTAATGAAAACCCCCGTTTCCCCCAAACGCTCGCCTTCAAGGGTCAGCCACCTATTTGAAAAGCGATCCTTTACGTACGTTACTCCCTCAATGTGGATGATCTCGACGGGCGCGTTAAATATCTTTCCTTTCACAGAAACCCGGTCGGGTAAGATACGAACCCCGTGCACATCGCTAAGGCAGCGTACTCCTTTAGCAGTGGTTAACTGTGTCTTTATACGATAGGAATAGGACTTTACTTCTTTTGTACTGGTTAACGCCTTTTGAAAAAGCTCCTGCGGGTCCACATCCTTTAGCGGGCGGTTGAATCCAAACGCAAAATACCATAACAACCCAACAACCAAAATTGCCACAGCTGATAGGAGAAACCATCTTCCCGGATAAAGAAACCGGCGCATAGAACCCCCCCTGACTCTACCAAAAGATATGCGTCAGGAGGGGTTTATTATGAATGCCGGAGTCGGTACCCTGTCAATACCTGACCGACCTGGTCCTACTCAACGGCTGCGCACCGTGCGGACGGGTACCTGGTGGAACAAAAGGAAACCGCAGCGCTGCGGCTTCGCCATCTTCTGGGAGTGTTTGGTAGCGGTGACTTTGCACCAGGCGAACTCGGTAACGAAAGTAACGAAAATGTATCTCAAGTTTGAAATCGGCTTTGCAAATAAAGAATGATAAGATTAGTTGTCCTCTTCGCTCGCGGTCTTTTCCTGCAATCCCTCGTCCAATCCCTCGTCCGGTGAAAAGGATTCGAATATTTTCACCAGCGGCTTGACAAGATCCAGCGGCAGCGGAAACACTATGGTGCTGGAATTGTTTGTTGCAATCTCGCGCAGCGTCTGGAGGTAGCGGAGCTGGACCGTAACCGGCTCCCGTGCTATAACCCGGGCCGCTTCGGACAGTTTTTCGGAGGCTTGAAGTTCACCCTCGGCGTGGATGATCTTCGCGCGGCGCTCACGCTCCGCTTCCGCCTGCGCCGCCATCGCCCGCTGCATTGTCACCGGCAGCTCAACGTCGCGGATCTCCACAAGGCTGACCTTTACCCCCCACGGTTCCGTTCCCTCATCGATGATCTGTTGGAGGCGCTGGTTGATCGCCTCCCTTTGGCCCAAAAGCTCATCAAGTTCCGACTGCCCCAAAACGCTCCGCAGGGTGGTCTGGGCAAGCTGGGAAGTAGCGTGTACCGGGTCCATCACCTTAATCACGGCATCCACCGGGTTAATAATCCGGAAGTACACTACCGCGTTCACCTTAACGGTAACCGTGTCGCGGGTGATGACCTCCTGGGCCGGAACCTCCATGGTGACCACACGCAAATCCACCTTACGCATGCGCTCTATGATCGGAATCAGGAGGAAGAGCCCCGGACCGCGTGCCCCGACACACCGGCCGAGGCGGAAGATGACACCCCGCTCATACTCCTGAACCACCCTGATCGAAGCTGCCAATAGAAATACCGCTAAAACAAACAGAAAGGTTGTAAAGCTAAAAAGCATCCTGTCACCGTCCTCTTAAAGATTATTGTTTTCTGCGCACTTTCAGGCGCAGACCTTCCACCCCGATTACCTCTAACTTATCCCCGGGAGCCGCTTGTCCTTCTACAACTTCGGCCTGCCAGAGTTCCCCGGCCACAAAAACCGTTCCTGCGGGCTTCAAATCCGCCCGGGCCACAGCTTCTCTGCCGACAAGTTCCTCAAAACCCGTCTGCACCCGCCGCTTTTGCCCACGCACCACCGCCGTAACCAGCAGTCCCATGAGACCGGCCAGCGTCAGGCTCATTGCAGCAACCAACCCGATGCTTACCTGAATGCCCCCGTGCCGCGTACTGAAAAGGAGAAGCGAGCCAAGAACAAACGCGACGACCCCGCCGGCTCCCAAAATTCCGTGCGTCGATGCAAAGACCTCGGCGACGAAGCACCCGAAAGCAAGTAATATCAGTAGCAATCCGCCCCAGTAAGCATCCAGCGAGCCGAGGCTGTAAAGCCCTAAGAGCAAGGCTATACCTCCCACCACTCCCGGAAAGATAAGTCCCGGGTGATAAATCTCCACCATCAAGCCCGCCATACCGATGGTCATAAGGAGGTAAGCAATGTCAGGGTTTAAGAGGGTATGGAGAAAGCGTTCAACCCGGTTCGCCGAAAACGTCTCAAATTTGGTACTGCTCAGGTTAAGGGTAACGGTGCGACCGGTGGCAAGAGTAACCGCCTTCCCGTTCAGTCTCCGGCACAGCTCATCCTCATCCGCTGCCACCGAGTCGACCAGTTTGTGTTTAACGGCCTCGACCGCAGAAAAAGAGCGGCTGCGGGTAACCATTTCCCCGGCCATCTTCACGTTCCTGCCCCTCAACTCCGCCAGGGAGCGCATCCACGCCGCCGCATCCGACGCTGCCTTCTCGGCAGGCACCCCTTCTTCCTGTTCCCCAAGCGCGACCGGGTGGGCCGCGCCGATGCGCGTACCCGGAGCCATCACCGCCGCATGCGCGCTAATGGTGATGAAAGCACCGGCTGAAGCGGCCCAGCCGCCGGCGGGGCTGACATATACCACCACCGGCGTTTCGGCATTGACGATGCGGGTCACTATCTCCTGGGTAATGTTATACAACCCTCCGGGGGTGTTAAGTTTGATGAGACATACCGCTCTCTCTTCCTCGGCCCGTTCTATCCCCCTCGCAAGGTAATGTGCCACAACGGGTACAATCGGCCCGTCGACCTCAAGCACCACTGCCCGCTGATCGTTTTGGGTTTCCTCTTTCGCTGCCGCCCCGGCAACATCAGCAGTTAAAGGTCTCGCTATCATTCCGGCAACACTCAGGAGAAAAGCGGCCGTGAGGCATGCAAGCACCACCTGCGCGACAATACGCCGCATCCAATCACTCCGAGGTTATGAGGTTATTCAGTTAACATAATTGCATGGGTTGTAGGTTTATCTTGCCGTCCGGCTCGGTCTGTTCTTGTGCGTAGCCGGCCTGGAAACCGCTGCAAAACTTGACCTGACTTTGCAAGTCAGGTTTTCGGCATCAGATGGCGTTTTTAACAACCTCACAGACTTAAGCCTACTCCCCACCCTTTCTCTGCCTAAATTCGCCGTCCTGTTCCGGTTTCCCTGCAAGAAAAACTTCCCTTTCGGCAGGAAAAAAAGGGCAAACGGCAAAAACTAATTACTATAGTGAGTATACTCGGAAAACCGGGGTTGAGTAATGGCCAAGACTAACTGGCAGCGGTCTCCCAAGATACTCCTGACTGGGCAACCCGGTATCGGCAAAACAACGATTATCGTGCGCCAGCCCTTTCCCATTGGTCGCCACCGTACCCGTAAAACCCATAACGTTCACCGATGCTCTGAAGAAGAGGCCGGACGTAACACTTTTTCGGGTTACGGTGTCAAACCGCGACGAGCTACCCGGGCAAATCTATACTAAATTAAATGCGGTTATGTTTTAGCTTCCCGGATTCTTTAAAGGAGTCCCCATGCCGCTGTCAAGCGGCACCACGAAGAACAAAAATGGTTCAGGAAGTAAAAGAATGCGGTCTTCCCAAACAAGGGGGTGACGCACTGTGGTCCCCGTGCTCTGTAGTTTACTTCTGCGACCAATTATTAGGATAGCGCACAGGCAACAATTTTCATAACGTTTTGTGCCTTGAGCGCAGCGAAAGGAATGGTTATAAATTCTGAAAAAGATTTTCATAACGTTTTGTGCCTGAGTGCAGCGAAAGGCGTGGTTATAAGAATGAAAAATTTAATTGCCTGTCCTCGGTCTTCTATAAACGTCGAACGTCGAACGTTGAACGTCGAACGTTGAACGGACCCTAAAAGCCGGTCAGCATAAGGTTGAACGTTTATTTTTCGGAGGAGTTGGTCCGGCATGGATTCGGTGAAGGGAAAACGGTACGTATTGATAACCGCCGGTAAGGTGACCGTCGAAGCCGAACTTAACGATTCGGCGACGGCAAAGGCGATCTGGGACGCACTTCCTATTTCCGGGCGGGTCAGTACCTGGGGTGATGAGATTTACTTCTACATTCAGCTTAAACTCCAGCCGGAGAACCCCAAGGAAGTAGTTTCCATGGGGGACCTCGCATACTGGCCGGACGGACCGGCGCTGTGCATCTTCTTCGGCCTTACACCGGCGAGCAGAGGGAATGAGATCCGGCCGGCCAGTCCGGTGAACGTCTTCGGACAGGTGATCGGCGACCCGCAAATACTCAGGCAGGTACAGGACGGCTCTGAGATAAAGTTTACCAAGAAATAATAATCGGCAGGTGTACGCGGATTGGCCGCCTCACCCTTCCCATTTGCCGGGCGAAGTTTGCCAAGCGGTCTTCACAGCGGTCAAAGTTGGAGCGGTAGTCAGAGCACCTCCGGCCCGCCTGCAGCACTTTCTTCCGGTTCCTCGTCGGCAACCACCGGGGAGTCGGGTGGACAGGCACGAGTTTCGACTAATTCCCCGGCGGTCGTCAGGGCGATGTTACGGAGGTGCTCGCTTATTCTCAGATAGGCGTTTAACAGCTCAAGGTGCAGACGCGAAGAGAGTTCCGTCTCTCTTATACCCTCCTGCAGGCGGTAGATATGGGTGCTTTTCAGTCCGCGCTCCAGCTTGAGTACCTTTGGATGCAACTTGATCGCTTGCTCCGCAAGACAATAGTCCGCTGTCACCAGGGCTTTATGGGTGAGGCGCATCATCAGGCAGACCTCTTCGTACATTATGACCAGCTCATCCCACCCTGACTTTGAAAAGATTATCTTCTCCCTGAGCTTATTTTGCAACAACGGCACAATGTTTTTGCTGATGATATCGCTTATCAACTCAAGATCGTTTAAAACCTTGACCAAGCCCATGCCCTTCTCGAACTCATTGCGGTGCAGCGGCCTCCGAAGGAGCAGGGTTATATAACTCGTGGCTTTTGTAAAGAGAACGTTGACAACGTTCTCTTTATGAATAATCCGCTCTATCAGGTCGAAGTTGTTTGAGCGCAATACGCGGTCCACGTCCCGGAACATACGCAGTACCTCCGCCGAAAGCCTTACCACCTCCCGGTAAGCAAGGCCAAGGGCGATGGAAGGGGTATCTAACAGCGCTTCGTTGAGGTACCTTGGCTCGAACTCCGGCATCTTCTTCTCAGGAATAATGCGCTCCAAAACAGCCACCCCGATGTTGCGAAAAGGGAAAAAGGCAAAGGTAATGATAACATTAAAAAGAGTGTGGGCGTTGGCAACCTGAAAACTCGGTGAAGTCGTGACGGTGGTCAACCAGTGTACAAACGGCACTGCAAAAGGAAAAACAATGCAGGTTCCCCCAAGTTTTGCAAAAAAATGCGCCGCCGCAACCCGCTGGGCTTCGCGCTGTGAACCGAAGCTGGACAGAAGTGCGGTAAACGAGGTACCGACATTGGCTCCCAAAATAAAGTAAAAAGCGGAAAGGGCGTCGATTAGCCCCTGCGTTGCGAGTACCACGATGACACCGAGTGCCGCCGCGCTGCTGTGGACCAAAAAGGTGAAAACTGCCGCCATTACGATTGCAAGCAGCGGACTGTTGCATACCCGCAAAAGGGCGTCCTGAAACAAAGTAGAGTCGCGCAGCGGCACCATAGCGTCCGCCATTATCTTCAACCCCAAAAATAATAAACCGAACCCGATGATCGCCTGACCTATCCGCCGGTACCGGTCCCTCTTGGCAAAAAAAACGATTGTAGCGCCAACGGCCACAATGGGCAGTGAGACCTCGGTCACCTTGAGGGCGATAAGCTGAGCGGTGACTGTTGTGCCAATATCCGCGCCGAGGATTACCGGCAGGCACTGGCGCAATTTGATCACGGCGGCATTCGCCAGACCTACGAGAACAACCGTGGTTGCAGTGCTGCTTTGGAAGAGAACGGTGATCAGCGCACCGGCAAGAAGCCCCAAAAAGGGCCTGTCGGTTAACGACCCTAAGACCTGCCGCAGCTTTTGTCCGGCAATTTTCTGGAGCCCCTCGCTCATCACGCTGATACCGTACAGGAGGAGCCCCATGCCTCCTAAGAGCATCAGGACCATCATCGTTAAAGACGGGTTGTGTGGCAAAACAAGCACCTCTGAATTCCAGGTCCTGATTATATCTTATTATTTTGGTTAATTAATGACAATAATTCTTATTTATAAACCACAATCATAAAATAGCGCCCATTTTTAACCTTTCTTCTGCCCCTTCACGTCCGTCCGAATATGCAGTTCCGCGAGTTGACGTTCCGATACCGGAGCCGGTGCCTGCGTCATAAGATCTTGGGCGCTCTGGGTCTTCGGGAAGGGAATGACATCACGGATGGTATTACGGCCGAGCAGCAGCATTAGCAGCCGGTCGAAACCGAAAGCGATCCCTCCATGCGGCGGTGCACCGTATTCAAAAGCCTCCAGGAGAAAACCGAACTTCGCCTTCGCTTCTTCGAGCGGGATCCCTATCGCCTTAAAGACCTGCTCCTGAACTTCCCGCTGGTGGATGCGGATGCTCCCGCCGCCGAGCTCGACCCCGTTTAGTACCAGGTCATACGCCTTGGCACGCACCCGTAGGGGATCGGTAAACAAGTGATGGATGTCTTCGTCCCGGGGTGCAGTAAAAGGGTGGTGTACCGCAACGTAACGTTTTTCGGCTTCGTCGTATTCGAGAAGGGGAAAATCGACGATCCATACGAACGCAAAGCCCGGCGGGATCAAGCCAAGAGAACCCGCCAGACGTGTGCGCAGCGCTCCCAAGCTCCGTTCCACCACCGGTCTCTTATCGGCCACAAAAAGCAAAAGGTCTCCTGTTTTAGCTTCGAACCGCGCGGCAAGTGCTTCGATTTCATCCGGTTTGAAAAACTTCAGGACCGGGGACTTCAGCCCTTCAGGCGTAACCTGGATGTAGGCCAGGCCTTTCGCGCCGAACGCAGCAGCAAAGCGGGTGAGTTCATCGATCTCCCGCCGGCTGAATCCGGCAGCCGCGGGAACAGCGATCCCCTTGACGCAACCGCCTTCCTCCACCGCCTGCGCAAATACCTTAAACCCCGAACCGGCCACGATATCCGTGACTTCGACCAGATGCATACCATAACGAATATCCGGTTTATCCGTACCGTAAATTGACATGGCTTCCCGGTAAGTCAACCGGGGAAAAGGCCGGGGCACCTCGGTCCCCGTAACCTCCCGGCAGACCTCGGCGATGAGGTTCTCGCCAAGCAAAAGAACGTCGTCCACGCCTACGAAAGACATCTCGATATCGATCTGGGTGAACTCAGGCTGGCGGTCGGCACGCAGATCCTCGTCCCGGAAGCAGCGCACGACCTGAAAGTAACGGTCCACACCCGCGACCATCAAGATCTGTTTAAAAAGCTGCGGGGACTGCGGGAGGGCATAAAAACGCCCGGGATTCACCCGGCTTGGCACCAGGTAATCGCGTGCCCCTTCCGGCGTGCTCTTGGTCAACATCGGGGTCTCTACTTCCCAGAAGCCGTGAGAATCAAGGAACTCCCGTGCCGCTTTCGCCGCCCGGTGTCGCATCCCGAGCGCACGCAGCATCTCCGGCCGTCTGAGGTCAAGGTAGCGGTACCTAAGACGCAAGTCCTCATCAACGTTCAGGTCGTCCTCAATATAAAAGGGCGGCGTCTTGGCCCGGTTCAAGACCCGGCACGATCCGGCATACACCTCAATCCCACCGGTTTTCAGTTTCGGGTTTTCGGTCCCCTCCGGGCGTTTCCTTACCTGCCCTTCCACCTGGAGCACATACTCACCCCGGATCGTCTCGGCGATTTCAAACGTTTTTCCGCTTACGTCCGGACTGAAAACTACCTGAACAACCCCTTCACGGTCCCTAAGGTCCAAAAAAATAAGGCCGCCGTGATCCCGCCTGCTCTGTACCCATCCGGCAAGAACAACGGTCTTCCCGATCTCTCCCTCCCCAAGGCTGCCGCAATAGTGAGTCCGGTACAACGTTGCTTCCATCAAACTAAACCTCCTGCATTTCTATGTAAAGACCGCTCAAGGGCCGGCGCCGATCGTATTTTGCCGCGTCCTTAGCCATTGCACCAGTTCCGCCTCGGAAATCTCCACCTGCGCTCCGGTATCCATGTCGCGCACGGCGACACACCCCCGGCTCAGTTCCTCATCGCCCAATATGACCGCCCATCTCGCGCCGCGCCGGTGCGCCTGCTTCAACTGGCCCTTTAACCCGCGGCCGGTGTGGCCCCTGTCAGCCGCAACACCGGCCCGGCGGAGCAGGCGCAAGACCCCGGGCAGCTTCGCCGCAGCGCCTTCCCCGGCGGTAACCACGAATACTTCCAGCCCCGCAGTACCGGGCAACTTTACCCCTTGCTGTTCAAGCGCCCGCATGGTACGCTCGAGGCCGACCGCGAAGCCCACCCCGGGTGTCGGCGGCCCGCCGCAGGTCTCCACGAGGTTATCGTAACGGCCGCCACCGCCGATTGCATTCTGCGCACCGGCATCCGGTACCAATACCTCGAAAGCGGTGCCGGTGTAATAGTCGAGGCCCCGGACCAGGCGGGGATTAACAGTGTAACTTATGTTGTGAGTGTCAAGCTCCCTTTTCACCGCCTGAAAGTGCTCCTCACAGCGAGGACAGAGGAACTGTAAGGGCACAGGAGCTTTTCTTGCCAGTTCGCGGCACCTTTCTTCTTTGCAGTCGAGCAGCCGCAGGGGGTTTCGCTCAACCCGGTCCTTACAATCGCGGCAAAGGTCTGCCGATCCTCTGAAATAACTGCGAAGCGCGGCTACCAAATCTCCCCTGCATTCCGGACACCCGACGCTGTTAACCTCCAGGATGAGGTTCCGAAGTCCGATTCTGTCGTAAAAGTCCTTAAGCAAGGCAATAACTTCGACATCAACCGCCGGGTCGGCAGATCCGAAAACCTCAACCCCGAACTGGTGAAACTGCCGGTAGCGCCAGGCCTGCGGGCGGTCGTAGCGGAACATCGGACCCATGTAATAAAGTTTCACCGGCTGCGGCCAGGTGTACATACTGTTTTCGATAAACGCCCGCACCACCGGTGCCGTGCCCTCCGGGCGGAGCGAAAGGCTCCTGCCGCGCCGGTCAGAAAAGGAGTACATCTCCTTGGCCACAATGTCGGTCTCTTCCCCCACTCCGCGCAGGAAAAGTTCCGTAAATTCGAACACCGGCGTACGTATTTCTTGAAAACCGTAGACCCTGGCGAGTTCGCGAATCAGGCTTTCGAGGTACTGCCAGCGTTCAACCTCGCCGGGAAGAATATCATGGACACCCCGCGGCTTCTTCATTACCGATTGCCCCTTAAAACTCTTTGATAAACCAATAAACCCGTACCGTGAAGCACGGGCATAGGATTAGAAATAAGCCTTCTTTCAGCCAGCGATATTTTACCACACGCCGGCAAATGGTTGCAACAAAGCGCCAAATTTGAAACTTTATTCGTCCTGAGAGTTCTGCTACCTTCCTCACCGGCATAAAATTCACAACAACAACCGTTGAGCGGGGTGAAAAAATGCCAGGTAAGCTACAGAAGGAACCGGTAAAGGGGCTTGACCTGCTTGCAGTAGGACGGGGTACGCTGGCAGGCGCCCTGGCCTCGTTTGCCGGCACCGTACTGGCCGCATGCCTTTTTTACTTCACTAACATCTCCGAAAGCACTTTTCCTTACGTGGTTTCATTCATCCTTTTTCTCAGTGGGATAATCGCGGGCTGTCTGGCTTCGAGGTATGCAGGATGTAAAGGCCTTGCCCACGGTGCCGCCGCAGGAACGGCCATTTTTCTGATTTTGTGGCTTGCCGCCGTAAGCGTCGTTCCAGGACCGGTAACTTCCACGATGCTCGTAAAAAAGTTTCTCCTCCTGGCCGCAGGCGGCGCGATCGGCGGGTTTATCGGTGTCGGACTGATTCCCTGAGACGGTCAAGCAATCCGACAGACTTCATCCGGAAAATTGGTAAGCCTTCTTGCACCGTTTTCCGTAACCACGACCGTATTCTCAATTCCCACCGCCCCTTCACCGGGGAAAACGAACTTGGGTTCAATGGCAAAAACCATGCCCTCGGTAAGGGGATCTTCTACACCAGGGGCAATTACCGGCAGCTCGTTGAGTTCCAGACCGACACCGTGGCCGATAAACCGCACCGGCTGCCGCCACCCCTGGAAGTACTGTTCGAGGCCGGCTTGCAGCGCCATTTGTACCGAAAGATTGTAAAGTGCGGACGGCGAAACCCCGGGCTTACAGCCTTCGAAGATAGCGGCCTGTATCTCCAGCGCTACCGCGTGAGCCCGCTCAAGCCGCGAGCTCAAACGACCGACGACGAAGACACGTGTAGCGTCGGTAATGTAACCGCGGTGCGCCATGCCGTAATCCACATAAATCGGCTCGCCGGCTTCGAGCCGCCGCCGCCCTGCGCCAAAAGCGAACGTCCGGTCAAGCCCGGGCCCTGAAACCGGGCCCTCGAAGCAGGAAGGCTCGGCACCGCTTGGCCCGGTAAGAAAGTGCCCCATAAAGAAATCGTTGTTCATTCCCCGGAAGCGGACCAGCCCCTGGTGCCCAAGGCGCCGGGCTTCCCCTTCCAGCGCCCCTGACATTTCCACCTCTGTTTTGCCGACACCCACTACCCGGGGAACCGCAGCAAGCATCTCGTCCAACAGCCGGCCGCTTTCAGCCAGGATCGCGATCTCGTTTACCGATTTCACCGCCCTTTGCCGGCGGATAAGGGGTGAAACATCGGTAAAGCGTACACTGGGGAAATGCCTCTCGTACTGCATGTATTGGGAGACGGGCAAAACGTCGAACTCCAGACCTATAACCCCGGGCAGCGGCAGACCGTGTTCCGCAATAATCCCAGGGAGCTCGCGGTAGCTTTTTAGCGGAACAATACAGTCGACTGCCGCGGTGGCCCGAGCCCGTTCAATATCCCTACGTACCATAAAAACAGGCTTCCCGTCCGCCGGAATGTAAAGATGCGCGCTCTGGCAGGTGCCGGTGTAATAGATGAGGTCGGCGCTCTGCACTAAAAGCGCTGCATCTATCCCCTTATTTCTTAGATTTTCTTGAAGAGATCTGATTCGCTGGTTTACTTCCTCTCGTAACCATTCCAAGGTAATCCCTTCCCGTGTTCAAACCCAAATGAGATCTCTTACCAGTATAAAGAACCGCTCCTGTAAAGTAAATACCCGAGCTACGAATATCCGAGCCACGGGAGCAACTAAACTTTTAGTCCCGAAATGCCGAAATAAAGGGTAGCCCGACTGCATAAGTCAATGTAAACGCTTCTTAATCTAACCTCTCGACATCAGGGAAAATCTCAAATCCGGGGGAAGGACCGTTGGAAGATAACCGAGTTAACCAACCCGGTTCCGTCTGGATCAAAGATGGGAAGATCTACGTCCGGAATCCTCGCGGCGACGCGCCACCGGCCGTCGTTACCCCCGGACCGGGTATTCGTCTCTATGTCAACGGTGTTGAGCAGCACGGGGCAACCCCCGTTCGAGAGGAAGACAAAATAGTTATTGAACCTGAACTCCGGGAAGAACCCGGGCGGGTAACGGTTATGGTCGCGCCGAACAAGTTCAAGGCTTTTGTTGATATCCGTCTAACTAAGCAGTTTAGGTACAACATCCTTGACGCGGGCCCGCAACAAAGTGTCGTGGTCAAAACCAGCACCGTGTCCGGAGGGGTGATGCCCATTGACAAAGAAGCGCTCCGGCACCTTCTTGCCGAAAACGGTGTCACTCACGGAATCATTGAGGAAACCCTGGACTTGCTGTATAAAAGGCCGTCTAACGGGCGGTTTCTCATCGCCGAGGGAGTCACCCCGGAACCGTCAACCGATGACAGGGTAGAACTCCACTTCAACCTTACGGAAGAAGGGAGGCCGCTGATCTCGGCAAACGGAACGGTTGATTACCGGAACCTCGGGCGTTTTTCCTCGGTAGAAGCCGGTGCCTTGCTGGCCACAAAGCACCCCGGTGTCCCCGGCAAACCCGGTTACCGGGTAAACGGAGAAGAGGTTTACCCTTTGCCGCCAAAAGCCATAGAGCTTGAGGCAGGCCACGGTGCCTCTTTAAGCGCCGACGGAAAAGCTGTAACCGCCGCGATAAGCGGGCGTCCCGTACTCCGCCGGTCAGGCAGCCGATATATCTTCTCCGTTGACCCGCAGCTTATCATCACGGGGGACGTAGACCTTACGACCGGGAATGTAAACTTCCGCGGCTGTGTAAAAATTACCGGAAATGTGCACGAAGCGATGAAGGTAGAAGCAACAGGCGACGTCAGCATCGGGGGGGAGGTAGCCGAAGCTGTCATCGACGCCCAAGGAAGTGTAAGCGCGCGGAGCATTATCTCAAGCTCGGTTCGTGCCGGCGGGCAGGGGGTATATTACGAAAAACTCAAGGGACCGGTGGCAGAGCTTGCACAGCTTCTGGTCCAGGCGGTCAAGAGCGTAGGGCCGCTAATGGATTACGCCGCTACACGCAACCAGAAACTTACTCCGGCCACGGCACTGCTTCTGCTGATAGACCAAAGATTCCAGCGCATTCCCCACATTATCAGAGATCTTTCGCAAATAGTAGAATCAGCGCCGCAGTTCAAGATTAAACTCCCCCCCGAATTCCGGGATACTGTCCGGCGTCTGAAAGAGATGTTTTTGAAACTCGGTATTGCAACCTGCGGCAACCTTGAACCCGTTAAAGAGGCGCTTGACAACCTCTCAGCCATGCAATCCGAAATACTGCAACTGATTTCGAGCGCTCACGCGAAAGTTGTTGCAGACTATGTTCTCAACAGTAACATAGAGGCTACCGGAGATATATACATTACCGGACAGGGAGCTTTCAATTCAAACCTCATCTCCGGCGGCCAGGTCAAAATTGACGGGATTTTCCGTGGCGGTGAAATTAACGCCCAGGACAATGTCTTTATCGGGAAAGCCGGTTCGGATATCGGGGTACAGACCACCGTAAAGGTAGCCAGGGGAAAGAAGATAACAATTAAAAAGGCGTATCCGGGCGTGCTCCTCTATATCGGAAAGCAGGTCGCCGAAATCACCAAACCCCAGCGGGAGATACGCGCCAGTATCGATGACGAAGGCCGAATCGACCTTAACGCCATTTCCTGGAACCCAAGTCAAGACAAAACATCATAAAAGAGCTACACCTCTTTTTCTTTATGAAGACGGTCAGGCCGTCCGAAGGGCGGCAACATTACGTGAAATGGCTTCCCTGTATAACTGCAGGTATTCCACTCCCGAGCGGGCCCATGAGAAGTCGAGTGACATCGCGTTTTTTATCAGACGCCGCCACATCTCCGGGTTATCGCGGTACAGCTTCAACGCCCGTGCTATAGCGGCATAAAGCGCCCGCCCGCTGTATTCCGTAAAGATAAACCCGTTGCCGGAAACGGTGGTGGGGTTGAACTCTGTTACCGTATCGGCCAAGCCGCCGACTGAGCGTACAACAGGTATCGTTCCGTAGCGCATGGAAATCAACTGCCCAAGCCCGCACGGTTCAAAGCGTGACGGCATCAAAAAGATATCCGCTCCCGCATAGATCCGTTGCGCCAAAACAGGGTTGAAACCGAGATGCAGCCCAATCTTCTGCGGGTAGCGTTTCTTCAAGGCGTCAAACATCTTGTGGTAATATGGGTCACCGGTTCCAAGTACCACCAACTGGAGGTCAAGATGCATCAGTTCCTCTGCTATCTCGTCGACAAGATCCAACCCTTTCTGTGCCACCAATCGAGACACTATACCCATGACCGGGATATCCTTAATCGGTAGACCCATCTCCTTCTGAAGCGCAAACTTATTCTCCTTTTTGTTTTCGATGTCATTGACGCTGTAATTTCGATGGATGCGCGGGTCGGTCGCCGGATTAAATTCATGGTAGTTGATCCCGTTAACAATTCCGAAAAGGTCCCGGGAACGCATGCGCAGCAAGCCGTCCATCCGCTCGCCCAACGCAGGCGTTTGAATTTCCTGCGCATAGGTCCGACTTACTGTGTTAATGACGTCGGCATACAGGAGCCCAGCTTTCATAAAGCTGAACGTGCCGTAAAATTCTACGCGCTCAGGCTTGAAATATTCATCGCCAAGCCCGAAAAGCTCCATGGTTTCCCGCGGGAAGTTTCCCTGATACTGGAGGTTGTGGATGGTAAAGACCGTGGATACTTTCCGGTAAAAAGGATTATCAGCGTATTGAGTCTTCAGCAGCAGCGGAATTGGACCGGTCTGCCAGTCGTTGCAATGAATTATGTCGGGCTGCCAGCCCAGGTGAGACAGCATTTCCAAAATAGCGTAACAGAAGAAGGCAAAACGCTCGGCGTCGTCAGGAAACGCGTAAATCCCGTCCCGGTAAAAATAGTGGTAGTTTGCGGTGAAATAGACCGGAACCTCGCGCACCTGGTTGTTCCAGAAGGCCTCGATTTTGCTTCTTTTAAGAACGCACGTTCTGGACTGACCCGCCAGGGGCACAGGGAAATCAAGAAGATACTGGGCACCCTCGATTCCCTTATAGTAAGGGAGCACTACCCGCACATCGTTACCTTGCTCATCCGCCCCAACAGACAAGGCCTTGGGCAGGGATCCGGCTACGTCCGCAAGTCCGCCGACCTTTGCAAAAGGAACAACCTCTGAAGCCACGAAAAGAACTTTAAGCGGGCGGTCAAACATCAACCCTCACCTCCTGGACCGCGGTAATTACTTCGGGACACCACTCCCCTGCGTCGCGCATTGCCGCTGCGGCCATTTCCGGGGGCGTCGGATTGATGTAGTAACCGGTTCCTAATTCAAACCCGGCAATAATCGTCAAACGCGGCAGGATCTCGATATGCCAGTGGTAATCGTCGCTAACAGTCTCATTGACCGGGCACGTATGCAAAACCATGTTGTACGGCGGGTCGTAGACCGTCCGTGCCAGCCGGCGCAAGCTTTCCCGGAGCACCCTGGCAAGGTCGTGGACTTGTGCCTCGTGAATCTGAGCGAAATCGTGCTGGTGCTCCTTCGGTACCAGCCACATCTCGAAAGGAAATCGCGCGGCGTAAGGCACAAAGGATAAAAAGTGCTGACCCTCCATTACAACGCGCTCCCCGGATTGAGCCTCATACCGCCAGACGTCGCAAAAGACACACCGCCCCCTGGCTTCTTTATACGCTTTTACCCCGGCGAGCTCCTCCCGAATTTCTACCGGCACCATCGGCACAGCGATGAGTTGCGAGTGTGTGTGCTCGAGCGAGGCTCCGGCAACCGAACCTTTATTCTTAAAAATTGAAATGTACTTGAGGCGCTTATCCCCACGCAGATCAAGGGAGCGCGCCCGCCATGCCCAGATCACCTCGGCAATCTGCCATTCCGTCTGATTTACTAAGTTAGGCTCATGGTCCGTGGTCTCGATGATCACCTCATGCGCGCCGACGCCCCGCCATTTGAAATAAATATCTTCCTGGTGAACCTCATTGTCTTCTTCGACACGACACGCGGGAAATTTGTTAGGTACCACCCGCACCCACCAACCGGGATGGTTGGGTTCACTTCCTATATTTCGAAAAGCCAGAACCTCCGGCGGCGTGTCTCCTTCGTGCCCCTCACAAAGCGGGCACCGTTCCTGTTTTGTCTGTTCAACCTGCCGCCGGTAATCGCTTGGGCGTTTCGCCCTTTCCGTACTCACGGCCACCCAGCGGTCTATCACCGGATCCTTTCGCCACTCCGGCAAGAAAATTACCCCCTTCCGCCGACATCGCCAAACATTAATCTAAAATATGCTTGCTATATTAATATACCCGGTTTGACTTTTACAAGCGCATAACTCCCATGAAAAAACTCTACTTGCAAGGATAAAGCAGGAAAATGTCCGTTTTTCACGAAGAAAATTCTTTAATATTGAAGAACAATTCGAGGGGAAGAACCGTGGCAAAAAGTCAGGACGTCCAGATTAAGGGAACTCGCAATGGGCTGATTATTGTGCTGAATCCAGCCTGTGAAATGGAGGAGCTGAAGCACGCTCTCCTGTACCGACTAAAAAATGCCCGGGACTTCTTTCGAGGAGCCCGCTTTACCTTTTACCACGGTAAGAGAGGTCTCCCCTCAGAACATAAACAAGAACTGCTGAGAATAGTGGCCGAATACGGGTTGATTTATGAAGAAAACATTACCTTCCCCACCGGCCCGAAGGAGGCTATAAGCTGCAAAAAACCGGCTCAAAACCCGCCGGTCGAAATCGACAGATCACGGAAGGCGCAGGTTCAGAACGGTGCTGCCTTTCCGGCTGAGCCACCCCTGCCGCACGGTGCCGACCCCGCCCTTTTGGTACGTCAAAGCCTTCGTTCCGGCCAGTCGGTTGTGACGGCAAAACACCTTGTTATCGCAGGGGACGTACACGCCGGTGCTTCAGTAACCGCAGCCGGAAGCATCTTGGTGCTCGGCACGCTATCAGGTATCGCCCACGCGGGCGTACACGGGGATAGGTCAGTCGTAGTATTCGCTAGGAAACTCGCCCCAGCGGCCCTCTCTATCGCGGGCATCGCTGCCACCCCTCAGGCAAAACCTTTAGTCGACGGCAAGGCCATGCTAAGGGGCAACACCGTAATCTATGACGTGATCCGCAGGTAAGTCTTTTTCCGCACATCCATTTCCGCTTGCTTCGCCCCAAAAATTCACTGCTCGCGACCGACTTCGTCATGCGTCTGTTGGAAGTTACCACTACTTCACTAAACTTCCCGCTTTAAGTTCGCCTCCCACCTCCCACTTTTCATCTCCCACCTCTCACTTCTAACTCTCGCTCCTCACCTCGCAATTTCTCGGCTGGCCCAGAGCAGCCCGCATATTGATTTGGCGTCACAAATGTCGCCACGGAGGGCCATTTCCAGAGCTGTATCAAACGGCACCCGTACCACCTGAACGAACTCGTCTTCATCCGGAGCCTGTCGATAAAAGGTTAGGTCCTGCGCCAGGTAAAGGTGCATTAACTCACTTGTAAAACCAGGAGTTGAATAGAAACGACCCAGGTACCGCCATGAGTCTGCCTTGCAGCCAGCCTCTTCCATTAATTCCCGCCGTGCACAGGTATCAGGCTCCTCGCCCTCCTCAATCTTTCCCGCGGGTATTTCGATCAGTTCCCGGCCGACGGGGTACCGGTACTGGCGCACCAGCACCACTTCCATGGCAGCGGTAAGCGCCACAATCGCTACCGCGCCTGAATACTCCACAATTTCACGCCTACTTTCACGCCCGTCAGGCAAAAGTACGGTATCCAACCTGACACTGAGTATCTTCCCCCGGAAAACGTACTCAGAACCAATGGTCTTCTCCCGCAACAAATCCTTACCTCCTCCAAAAAATAAACGTTCAACCTTATACTGACCGACCTTTAGGGTCCGTTCGACGTTCATCGTTCGACGTTTATACAATACCGAAGACGGGCAATTAAATTTTTCATTTTTCATTGTGCGGCTTGCCGCATATGGACTCCTCCGCATCTCCCGAGTCGCGAGTCCGAAGTCCTGTGAATTTCCGACCGGTTACTTCAGAACTCGCGACCCCTGACACCGTATTACGACTCGTGTCTTTTGGCCCGTGACCCGTGACTCTGGGCACGGAGCATGCTTACCCCTATCTCCGCCAGCACAACACAGTCTTCGGTGCTAAGATACGCCGGTGCCGTCGCATCGAAGAGAACACCGCCGTTGGGTGCAAACTCTTCGTCGCCAGCCCAAATGATGAAGGTCAGGGGTACACGCGGCAGCGCATTAATCTCCACCGACGCGTCCCCTATAGGCACCGGCTTCCCGCCTATCGCCACTCCTGCTCGCTGAAGCAGTTCCGGTTGCTTACCAAAAGCCGCCACGAGCGGCCTGGTCACCCTCTTGGTAAAAGGCTCGTTATAAATGAAGCCGTTCGGGAGTTCCTTGAAGGAGATCTTTTCTCCTTTTGGCATCACACCCGAGGCCTGCGTCAAGTAATGCAACAGAAGTATCTCAACCCGTACGGGAACCTCCTCGCCCTGCCGCACCGGCACCCGATATTCACGTCCGTAAAAGGGAACCAGCATCCTCCCATCCGGGTCGGTTACGACCCCGGCTTTCAGCGCGATCACAGACGGAATACACCGCTCGAAACTTTCTCGTGCGATATGAAGCGCACTTTTCAGGTTTCTCATTATTCTCTTCCTCTGTAAACATTTTTTCGCAACGAAAGCATCTTATCCTGCATATGCAACCCTTTTCAATGGGAATACATAAAAAAAATGAATGTAAGGAGGAACTATTATGCTGAGGCGGCGCGACCCTTTCGGTGAAATTTCCAACCTGCGGGACCAGATGAACCGGTTGTGGGAGGTCCTGCGCCCCGGTTTCAGCTTTCGCTGGGGTGCTCCGGGTGAGGTTACCGCACCCCGGATGGACCTTTATCAGACGGATAACGACGTTGTGGCGGTTGCAGAAATCCCCGGGCTCGAATCAAAAGACGACATTGAAGTAACCGTGACGCCGGACACCCTCACACTGCGTGGCGAGCTTAAGCGAGGTTATGAACACGAGGAAGAAGGACTTCTCCACGGTGAGCGGTACTACGGGGCATTTAGCCGAACAGTAAACCTGCCGGTTGAGGTGAAGCCCGAGGAGAGCTCCGCCAGCTATAAAAACGGCGTACTTGAAGTGCGCATGCCGAAAACCGAAGCCGGCAGGCGCCGTGCAGTCAAGGTGCCCATACATTGAGAAAGAGGTTTATGCTGGAGGAATTCTTGCTTTTACTTCGGACAGGAACTCCTCGACGGTGGGCAGCCTGCCCGCAATAACAATCTCCTGATCCACTACCACTACCGGCAGCGGTAATCCGTCAGCGAGAATGCGAACAGCGAGGTCGGCTGCCCCCGGGTACCCTCCCGGAGCTTTCAATTGCTGATAGATCAGCCGGGCCCTCTCTCCAAAACACTTGGCAAGCGCCTTCTGGTAAAAAAAATAACTCAGCGGCAGCACGGCCGGGCAACCTCTCGGCGGTCACCCGGGGCGGTCACCCTTTGCGGGTATGTCGCCGAAAAGCCAGACTGCGAGCGCCATATTATCCCCTAATTCCCAAAACCGTTAAAGCGGTTCGGCCATGGCGCGAAGGCGCTTGACGCGTTCTGCAACCGGGGGGTGGGTGCTGAACAGCTTCATAAAGCTTTCACCGGACAGTGGGTTGACGATAAAAAGGTGTGAGGCCGCCGGGTTGACATGCATCGGAACCCTTCGTGCCGCCGACTCCAGTTTTTGGAGCGCGTTCGCCAAGCCGTCTGCACGGCCGGCTATCCGTGCTCCGGTTGCGTCTGCGTTAAACTCCCCGGTGCGGGAAATGGCCATCTGGACGAGCAATGCCGCAAGGGGAGCTACAATAGCCAGCACCAGTGCGGCAAGAGGGTTGCCCCCTTCGTCATCGTCTCTCCCCGTCCCCAGGATCAGCCCCCACCGAATCATCCCTGCAATCATAGTTACAGCTCCGGCAAGCGTTGCCGCAATTGTACCGACGAGTGTATCCCGGTTCTTTATGTGGGCCAACTCGTGGGCAAGCACCCCTTCAATTTCCGTACGGTTCAAAAGCCGAAGGAGTCCCTCGGTCACGGCCACCGCCGCATGGCGCGGGTCCCGCCCGGTGGCAAAGGCATTCGGCTGCGACGAAGGGGTAATGTAAATCCTGGGCATCGGCAGCCCGGCGCGCACGCACAAACGCTCTACTATTTCGTAAATTTCCGGAGCCTCGCCACGGCTGAGCGGCCGGGAGCGGGTCATGGTGATGGCAATTCTGTCACTGTAAAAATAAGTAAAGAAATTCATCCCAAGGGCGATAAGAAAGAACAAAATTGCGCCCTGGCCCCCGTAAAAATGCTGACCGATGTAAACCAGAATTACCGAGAGAAGCGCCAAAAGCAACCAGATGCGCACCCTGTTCAAATGCTCACCCCCAAATTTGATTATAAAAACATCTCGCTAAAATTATTACATAGAAATGACTGAAAGTCACGACGGTTTTCGGTGGGGAATCAGTAGCGTTTCAAACTTGAAGGGCGTAAACCTGGTCCTTCCCCGCCGCCTTAGCAGCCAACAGGTAGAAATCAGCCCTCTTCAGCAACTCCTCCGCAGTGACACCGTCCTGCGGGTAGGTAACCGCCCCGAGACTGACGCTCATCCCGGTGCTCTTGACCGCACTACGGAGCCGCTCGGCCGTAACCTGTGCCGAACGCGCGTCAGCACCCGTCAGGATTACAGCAAACTCGTCGCCGCCGTACCGTACGACCACGTCTTCCTGCCGGAGAGCCCCCCGAATTGTCGTGGCAACATTTTGCAGCAGAACGTCCCCCGCCAGGTGCCCTTGATTATCGTTGTATGATTTAAAGCTGTCGAGGTCCAACATAAGCAAGGAAACGTGTACATTGTAACGCTTCGCACGTGCAACCTCCGTAGTTAGACGTTCGAATAGATAACGCCGGTTGTACACGCCTGTCAGCGGGTCTGTAATGACGAGCTGCTGGAGATTGCTTATTTCGTCACGAAGTTCTGCCTCTCTGTTTCGCTGATACTCAAACAGCAACCCTATGAAAAGTGAAACTCCCCCTACCGTTACGGCAGACCACAACTCGCCGCCGCTCTTATTTAAAAGGCCTACCGTGCCGATCAGTGCACCGCTGATTATGGCTGCAACCGCCGTTCCCCTCAGTCCTGATGTAACACCCAGCAGTGCTGCCGGTACGGCGTGAAGAACCCACACTTCTCTTCCTAAAGGCATTCCGGTCAGTAACCGGATGGTAAACGGTACTCCCCAGCAGACAACCAGGACAATTAATTGACGGAGCCCAAAAGTCATCCCAACGGCCTTCACCCCTCCGAATGGGAACACCCAGGCTCATTCTTTATTCCTTCGATGAAAGTATAAAATTTCCTTCAAAACCCGAGCAACTTTTACATGTAATACGGCAAAAAGCTTAAACATTAGGCGGTATTTGGGCTGAGTGTTATTAAGTGTTATTAACAGAATAAAATTTTCTAACCACTTGACAAGCCTGAATGACCTTGTTAAAATAACCACAAGTGTGTGCTAACCACCTAAAAAACCCCACAAAACTATGTCGGGTGGAGTTTTTGTGTTTATCACGGTAAAGATTCTTACCGGAGAAGTAGTGCACACACGTTTGTGTATAATGTAACAAACCTTCAATCTCGAGTCTTTATAGAAACCACAGACCCTCTTTGACTCCACTTTGTTTTTGAAGGAGGTGGTTAAAGCAAAAGATTAATTGTCTTACCTGTCTCAGTTCCCTAAGTTAGCAATTAAGTAATTATTTAAGGAGGTTAAGTTATGCCTGCATTCGTAATCGCAGAAAAATGCGATGGTTGCAAGGGCCAGGACAAGACCGCGTGCATGTACATCTGCCCCAACGACCTGATGATCCTCGATAAAGAGCGCATGAAATCCTACCAGCGCGACCCGCAGCTTTGCTGGGAGTGCCTCTGTTGCGCAAAGATCTGCCCGCAGCAAGCTATTGACGTAAGAGGTTACGCCGACTTCGTTCCGATGGGATCAGCCTGCGTACCGCTCCGCGGCTCCCAGGATATCATGTGGACGATCAAGTTCCGTGACGGCGAAGTAAAGCGCTTCAAATTCCCCATCCGCACTACGCCGGAAGGCAGCGCAGTCCCGGATGGCGGCTTCGGCGACGGTTCCAAAGCCAACGACATCAACGACCAGTACCTGTGGACCGAACCCGAATCAGCCGGGTTTGACCTTGCCACCATCTCACCGAAATAACCGACGGAGGAGGTAAAAGAATGCCAGTCCCGAATTTCGAAACCGTTGAAATCACCACGGATATCTTGATTTGCGGCGCCGGTATGGCGGGTTGCGGCGCGATGTTCGAGGCGTCGTACTGGGCCAAGAAAAACGGGCTGAAGGTAGTAGTCGCCGACAAGGCCGCAACCGACCGGAGCGGTGCTGTGGCGCAGGGCCTCTCGGCCATCAACATGTACATGAATTATGCGGGCGGCGAGCGCCACCCGGCGGATTTCGCCCGGATGGTCCGCAACGACATGATGGGCATCGCCCGTGAGGACTTAGCTTATGACATCGCCCGCCACGTCGACTCGAGCGTACACCTTTTTGAGAAGTGGGGCCTCCCGATCTGGCGTGACGCCGACGGCAAGCCGATTCGTTCCGGTGCGTGGCAGGTCATGATCAGCGGCGAGTCTTACAAGATACTTGTTGCCGAAGCGTCCAAAAAGGCGCTGGCCGACGCGGGCGGCGAGCTTTATGAGCGCGTATTCATCATCGAGCCGCTCATGGACGGCGACAGGATTGCGGGCGCGATCGGGTTCAGCACCCGCGAGGAAAAGATCTACGTCTTCAAGGCGAAAGCAGTACTCGCCAATATGGGCGGTGCCGTTCACGTCTTCCGGCCCCGCTCCACCGGTGAGGGCTTGGGCCGCACCTGGTACCCACCCTTCCAGACCGGTTCCAGCACCTACTTTACATTAAGAGCCGGTGCGGAGCAGACCTGCCAGGAAATCCGGTTCGTTCCCGTCCGTTTCAAGGACGCTTACGGTCCGGTCGGTGCCTGGTTCCTGCTCTTCAAGTCCACCGCCACCAACGCCCTGGACGAAATCTACGTAGAAACGCGGAAAGCAGAACTCGCGCCGTGGGCGCCGTATGACAGCGTGAAACCGCTGCCGGCCAACCTCCGGAACTACCAGGGCATTATCGATGAAGTCGAGGGTAAGGGTCCGCTGCTCATGAGAACCGAGCGCGCTATCGCGGCCCTTGCTGAGGCATACGCTGGCGATGAAAAAGCCTACAAGAAGAAAATGAAAGAGCTCGAGAGCGAGGCCTGGGAAGACTTCCTCGACATGACGATCGGCCAGGCGAACCTGTGGGCGGCGATGAACGTCCGTCCGGAGAAGGAGCCCTCCGAGATCACCGGCGCCGAGCCGTACTTCATCGGTTCCCACTCCGGTGCCTCCGGATGCTGGGCCAACGGCCCCACCGATATCGCTCCTCCCGAATACAACTGGAGCGGCTACAACCGGATGACCACGGTGAAGGGCCTCTTTGTTGCAGGCGACGCCTGCGGCGCGTCTCCCCATAAGTTCTCCTCCGGCTCGTTCACCGAGGGCCGCATCGCCGGCAAGTCCATGGTGAAGTTCGTGCTGGAGAACAACACCCAGCCGAACGTCGATCCGGCACAGGTCGAGGAGTTCAAGGCCCGGATCAGGAAACCGTTCGAGCTCTACGACCAGTACAAGGATTACGGCACCACCGACGAGGTCAACCCGAACTACATCCTCCCGCGGCAGTACCTTTTCCGCCTGCAGAAGATCATGGACGAGTACGCCGGCGGCTGGAGCTGCGCATACAGCACCAATAAGACCAAGCTCGAGATCGCGCTGAAGCTCCTTGGGTGGCTCAAGGAAGACGGCGAGAAGATGATCGCCCGCAGCCTCCACGAACTCATGCGGGTCTTCGAGAACCAGCAGCGGACCTGGCAGGCGGAGGCCCACGTCCGGACGATCCTCTTCCGTGAGGAGACCCGGTGGCCGGGTTACTACTTCCGCAAAGACACTCCGGTTATGGACGACGCCAACTGGAAGTGCTTCGTCAACCTGAAGTGGGATAAAGAGAACGGCTGGCAGGTCTTCAAGAAGCCGGTTATTAACGTCGTAGACTAAGGCAGGAATGTGGCGGGTGAAGTCAAATGGCGGCTTCGCCCGCCATTTTCTCTTTTTGCACTAAACCGGAGAATAAAGCCCTTAATTATCACAATTTTTCACCAACAAAGAAGGATGTTTTCTTTACATGTCGAAAACACATTACTATGCGGTTCGCCGGCCTGAATTTTCCCATAGCTTGAGAAGAAAAGGGGGATTCTGTGGTGTCTTGTGAGGACAGCAAAAGGATGGTGGTAAAAGATGGGTAATAAGTCTATTCTGGTTGTAGGCGGCGGCATCAGCGGTATAACGGCAGCCGTCGAAGCTTCAGAGGTGGGCTACGAAGTTTTTCTCCTTGAGAAAAGGCCGTACCTCGGCGGCAGGGTAACGCAGTTGAACCAGTACTTTCCCAAGCTCTGCCCCCCAAACTGCGGCCTGGAGATCAATCTCAGGCGCATCAAGAACAGTCCGTACATCAAGTTCTTCACTCAAGCCGAAGTGGAAGAAATAACAGGCCAGGAAGGTGACTTCACAGTCAAGGTCAAGCTTTCGCCCCGGTTTGTCACCGATAAATGCACCGTGTGCGGCAAATGCTCCGATGTATGCCCGGTTGAGAGGACCGACGAGTTTAACTACGGACTCGCCACCACAAAGGCGATATACCTGCCGCAGTCCTTCGCCTTCCCGTTCAAGTACGCAATCGACGCCCAGGCCTGCCCTGGAGTGCAGTGCGGAAAATGTGTATCCGCCTGCCCTTACGGAGCCATCGACCTTAATATGCAACCCCAGACCATAACGCTGCAGGTGGGGGCGGTTATCTGGGCTACAGGCTGGGAACCTTACGACCTTAAGAAGCTCGAACAATACGGCTCCGGGCATTACAAAAACGTCATCACCAACGTGCAGATGGAACGCTTAGCGGCGATGAACGGCCCGACCGGCGGGCAGATCTTGCGGCCCTCGGACGGCAAGGCTGTAAGCAAGATCGCCTTTGTACAATGTGCGGGGTCGCGAGACGAAAACCACCTCCCGTTCTGCTCCGGCGTCTGCTGCATGGCCTCCCTGAAACAGGCCACTTACCTACGGGAGAAGCACCCGGAGGCGCAGATTTATATCTTCTTCATCGATATCCGCGCCCTCGGCAGGTACGAGGACTTCTTCAACCGTGTCAAGAATCTGGGTAACATCCACCTGGTCAAGGGTAAGGTCGGTACCATTACAGAAGATCCCGGGACCAAAGATGTAACGGTACAGGTAGAGGACCAGGAAGCAGGACGGCTCCTCAACGAAACGTTTGACCTGGTCGTGTTAGCCACCGGGATGGACCCGACCTCCAAGTATGTACCTGTTGATCTGCCCCGTACGCCGGACGGTTTCATAGCCGATACGGTACCGGGCATTTACGGTGCCGGATGCGTCAACCGACCGCTTGACGTGGCCGGTTCAGTACAGGACGCAACAGCGGCGGCACTAAAAGCCATTCAATCTGTGGTGGGGAGGTAATACCGTGGCACAAAAAATAGGCGCTTACATATGCACCGGCTGCGGGCTCGGTGAAGCCCTCAACATCGAGGCCTTAGCCAAAGTGGCCACAGGGGAATATAAGATAGGGGTCTGCAAGACTCACGAATTCCTCTGCGGCCCGGAAGGCGCAGCCATGATAAAGGAAGACATCGAAAAGGAAGGCCTGAACGGTGTGGTGATCGCCGCCTGCTCGCCGCGGGTAAATACTGACGTCTTTAATTTTCCGCCGGAAATAGTTTACGACAGGGTTAACTTACGGGAACAGTGCATCTGGTGTCATCCGGCCAATGACGAGGACACACAGATGTTAGCCGAAGACCAGTTCCGGATGGGGATAGTCAAGGTCAAAGAGGCCAACCCGCCGGATCCTTATAAAGTTGAGGAAATGGCCACCACAGTCCTGGTGGTCGGCGGGGGGTTGGCCGGGATCACAGCCGCGCTTGAAACCGCCAAAGCCGGGCGCAAGGCCATCCTTGTGGAAAAGAACGATACGCTCGGCGGCTGGGCCGCACGACTCTACAAGCAGGTGTCGTTGCGCCCGCCGTATAACGAACTGGAAGATCCGGATATCCGGATTCGCATTCAAGAGGTCCAGAGCAACCCGAATATTAAGGTGTATACGGGCGCAAAAATGGAAAAGATCAGCGGTGCGCCCGGGATGTTCACTGCTTCTATCGCGACAAAGTCCGGTACGGTCACCGAGAGGGTAGGGGCAATTGTGCTGGCCACCGGCGCGGAACCGTACGACCCAACCAAACTTGAAGGTTTAGGATACGGTAAGTATACCAACGTTATTACGACCGACAGATTGGAGGAAATGGCGGCTAAAGGGAAGATCGTCCGCCCCTCCGACGGGAAAGAGGTGGAGAGTGTATCCTTTATCCTGTGCGCCGGTTCCCGTGATCCGGAACATCTTCCTTATTGCTCCTCCACTTGCTGTATCGATTCCCTGAAGCAAGCGATTTACGTTAAAAAACAGAATCCTCAGGCTGCAGTGTACGTTTTCTTCAAAGACCTGCGGGCGCCGGGATTTCATGAATATCTTTACAAGCGTGCGCAGGAGTTGGGCGTCGTCTTCTTCCGTACCGAAAGTCCGAAGATCGAGGAAGGCGCCAACGGCTTGGTTATCCGTGCAAAAGACGTGCTGGTCAACGACGAGATCGAGGCCGACGGGATCGACCTGGTGGTATTAGCGACCGGCATGGTTTCCACCGCGTCCTTTGGTGAGATGATGCTGTCGGCAGCAGAGGAAGAGGAAGATAAAAAGGGAAGCGGAATCGCCACAGTCCGTCCCGATACCTACTTTAAATCTGACTTGTTAAACCTTGATTACCGCCAGGGACCGGAACTGCCTATGTTGAAGTACGGGTTCCCCGACTCCCACTTCATCTGCTTCCCGTTTGAGACACGGCGCACCGGCATTTACGCCGCCGGTAGCGTACGCGCACCGATGGACATGCAGACCACGATCAGGGACGCCACCGGGGCAGCTCTTAAGGCAATACAGTGTATCGAGTTGACCAGCAGGAGTGTCGCAGTGCACCCGCGCGTCTGGGATAACTCGGTTACCGAATTCTTTATGCAAAACTGCACGCAGTGCAAGCGGTGTACGGTGGAGTGCCCGTTCGGCGCCATTAACGAGGACGAGAAGGCCAACCCGCTGCCGAACCCGACCCGTTGCCGCAGGTGTGCGACCTGCATGGGAGCCTGCCCGCAGCGGATCATCTCCTTTAAAAACTATAACGTCAACCAGATCGGCAACATGATCAAGGCGATTGAGGTGCCGGAGGAGGACGAAGAGAAACCGAGGATTGTGGTAATAGTCTGCGAAAACGACGCCTACCCGGCGCTCGATATGGTCGGCATCAACCGTCTTACGCTGAGCCCGTGGATCCGGGTTATCCCGCTTAGGTGCATGGGTTCGATGAACCTGGTCTGGATCAGTGACTCGCTGGCGAAGGGCATCGACGGCGTCCTCCTCCTGGGCTGCCGCCACGATGAAGACTACCAGTGCCACTTTGTAAAGGGCAGCGAGCTGTGTAATTACCGGTTGTCCAAGGTGTCGGAAACCCTCAGCCGGCTGGCGCTCGAACCCGAACGGATAAGGTTTGAGACAGTAGCGATTATGGACTACCATCGCCTCCCGGAGATCATCAACGAGTTCGCAAAAGAGATAGAGGAAATGGATCCCAACCCGTATAAGGGCTTCTAATGGAATGGGGCCGAAAGAGGCGAATATATTTTCAAGCGGAAACGTTGTTAGCCGGCAGGGCCCCATGACCGGCAGACGGGCAGGGGCTCTGCACCGGCTGTACGTTCAGCCTGAATCTGTAATCCGGGGTTTCAAAACAAACGAATTATGCAAACCGTAGGAGGGAAAAGGGAGTGGCTATCAGAGTAAATCCCAACTTAGCTAGAACCCTGCAAAAGTTTGGGGCTACAACGGCTACCCAGTGCTTCCATTGCGGGAACTGTACCGTCGTTTGTCCCCTCTCAACCGACGAAAACCAGTTCCCGCGCAGGTTTATGCGGTATACGCAGTTGGGAATGGAAGACAAACTTAAGAACGCCGCAGAACCGTGGCTCTGCTATTACTGTGGTGACTGCTCGAGGCTATGTCCGAGACAGGCGAACCCCGGCGAAGTCATGATGTCCATGCGGCGGTATCTAACCTCACTGTACGACTGGACCGGTTTATCGTTGAAGGTGTACACCAGCAAGTCTTTCGAATGGTTAACTGTGGCCGGCCTTTTCGCCGCTACACTCATACTCGTGTTCCTTTTACAGGGGTCGCCGTCATATGAGCATACCGAACTCCACAAGTTCATTCCCCGGTCCTACATCATCGTTGGAGGCATGCTTTTCGGTCTCGGCATAGCCGGCATGTTGTTCCTGAATGTATTACGCATGCACAAGTCGATAATGAATAATACGGACAGTGAATACGGTGATTTCCTCTACATACCCCTGTCGCTTTATATCAAGGAATTGGGTACCTTCCTGTATCATTTCGTTTCCCAGAACAGGTTCAGCCAGTGTACAAATAAGGGCAGATACGTAAAGCATTTCTTACTGGTTTTAGGATTCCTCGTGTTTGCCGGTTATGCAGGCTTTATGGTAATTTACGAAGTGCTTGAGGTCGCGTTTAAAGAAGGACTCACCCAAGGACTCAAAGTGGCCTTCGTTACCGGCAGCCCGCATGCACTGTTCCCGTGGGGCCATCCCGTAAGGCTCCTTGAATACGCCGCCACAATCGCTGTGCTTTACGTAGTTGTAGAATCATTCCTTGGCAGGTTGGCAAAGAAAGAACCGCTCCATCAGCAGTCGCACTCAACAGATTGGACTTTCCTATTTCTGGTGGGCGGAACAGTAGTCACAGGCTTACTGACCCACATCTTCAGGAACATCGAAGGGATGGCAGCGGCAACCTACTGGAGTTTTGCCCTGCACCTCGCCTTTATCGTTACGTTATTTGTAGTGGGAGCCCTGTTCGCCAAGTGGGCACACGCTATTTACAGACCACTTGCCCTTTATTTTATCAAGGTAAAAGAAAGCGCCCTGCAACTTCAGCGGGAGCAAAACATGTCCCTCTAAATGGGTTTTTCTATCAGGGAAGGAGCAGATCTAAAATGTACGGGGAGATCGCGTGAATCTCCCCTATCTTTTTCAAAAGACGGCTTTGTAAACTTCGCCTGGCAATATCAGACGCCGGATGTCGGATTCATCGGAAACCGCCTTGCGATTTCCCTGTCTCAGCGTTGCATGTCACAAAATCTCGGTCTCTCCTGGTCCGCTTAGGTACTCCACGTGCTGACGGCCGATGGCCGACGACTGTTTTCACGGCCTCCGGGCTTCCCAATACGGCTCTCGTACCGTAATTCGATGAGCTTACTTTGATAGCACCCTTTACGGCTTACGGCCGGTTTACGAAACCGAGCCGCATCGCACTTATATCAAGCGACACCGTTTTTACATCCTCCCAGAACAGGTCGAGGTGATTCTCCCCTGTCCTCCGCTCATCGATAGTTTTCAAATAACCTTTACAACGTTCGCATACATAAACCCGGTAAGCCCCCTCTTCAAACTGATAAAAGCTGAGTTCGTCCGGATCGGTGTTGCCGCAAAAGGGGCAGGCGGCGCGGACAAAACGCCACTCTGCACTGCAGAGCCCGCAATAAAGATAACGCCTGCCGTCGGCATCAATTCTCGAAAAATTCGGCTGGCCGCCGCAAACCGGGCAATTACCACCATTCCAAAGATCGAACCCGACCTCATGCCTCAAGTTTCGGGAGTAAGCGGCGAGCAGAATCCTCAGAACGTGACTGAAAGCGAACCCAAACACATCCGGAGGAACACCGTGATCCGGTTGTAAGAACGTTATCGCCTTCTCGTTACGGTTAAGCAGCGCATCAATCAAAGACTTCCGGTCTACGGCATTTTCAGGCAGGTTCATGCGCAGCCGTTCCAAGTCTCGGGCCATTTCCGGCAGGTAGCGCGCGAGCGTCTCAAAAACCAGGCCGGCAAGCGCGATAAATCCTTCCGGATCAACGAGCGGCGGTGCATATTCCAACAACGGGCGTTCTTTATTCCAGGATTCGATCAAAGCTACGTTAAGCGACAGTCCGTTTGCCGGTAATGAGATTTTCTCCAGCTCGCGGTAACAGTCGGCAAGGCGCTGCGGGAAAATAGGTTCCTTCATTAAGATCTTTATTAGTTACCCTCCTGTAAACGCTCTTGAAACAGAATTATAACAAGCGCCCAAAAGATCCGCAATCTATCTCTTCTACCTTCGTTCGGCTTCTCACGTCTATTTATTAACCTACTGTTTCACACCTTTGACGACCCGTTCGCCGTTGAAGCAAAAAACTACCCGCCTGCCGTCGTGAACCGTTTCAAGGTGCACAGGACGCATCCACAAGCGGTAAACCTGCGCAAGCGCCCGCTCCATGTGGTGAAAGTCAAGCTCCACCCCCTCATAGACATGTTGAAGGTAGAGCTCACCCGCCCGGTTATAATCGCCGTCAAGCACTACAATGTAAGGGTACCCCCCGTTTACAAGATTCGCCACCGCAGCCTCTCGCACCTGCTCCCATTCTTTGGTAACAACACGCCACTCCTGGCCCCTCCGCCGGTATAAGTAAAGGTCGAGTTCTTCCACCAGTTCCTGCGTAAGGAAGTTTCGCAGGAAGGAAACGTCATTCTCCAGCGCCCGCACCTCAAAAAGACTCTCTGGACCCCAACGGCGCTCGATATCTTCGAGAATGCGCAGCCCCACGAGGTAAGGGTTCAAATACAGCCCCCCCGCGCGGATCAGCTCCGCATGCATCCTGGCAAATTCCAGCGCTTCCTCTTCCCGGAGATCGAGTTTGCGCATCAGGCGCACGTGCCAGTACGTAGCCCACCCCTCATTAAGTATCTTGGTCGTAAGCTGAGGCCAGAAATAAAGCGTTTCCTCGCGTACAATCCCGATGATATCCTTTTCCCACTCTTTGAGGGCCAACGAATTCCTCATGATGAACAACAGTAGGTCCTTTTCAGGCTCGGAACTGGTCGGTTCCTCTTTGCCTGTCTTTGGGCCGGACCGACTCCGGCACTGGCCATGGCCCCCCGGCTGCGAACGATTGACAAAGCGGTGCGGGTCTACATGCTCCTGAATGGCAAGTACAGCGTCGAGAAACTCTTCAACCCTGCCGCGACCGTAAAGCATTTCGTACTCTCGAATGCGCGCCGCCGCCTGGGCCATTGTCTCAAGCATCTCTCCCGAAGTGTGACTGAAGTACGCATTGTTTTTGAAGAAGTCGCTGTGGGCGAGGACGTGGGCTATGACAAGCTTGTTCTGGATAAGGGAGTTTCCGGATAGGAGGAAAGCATAGCACGGTCGGGTATTTATTACCATTTCGTAAATCCGGTTAAGCCCGTAATCATACTGGGTTTTGATCCTGTGATATGCTTTCCCGAAGCTCCAGTGCGAGTAGCGCGTCGGCATCCCGTAAGCACCGAAGGTGTAAATAATTTCTGCCGGGCAGATCTCAAATCGCATCGGGTAGAAATCGAGCCCCTGCTCCCGCGCGCAGTGCATAATCTCGCTTATCGCCGTTTCCACGGCTTCAAGTTCGCCCATCGCTCTCACCTTCCTAAAGCTCACGGGGAGTAAGGTCGAACGAAAGAGTGCGTCACCCTCTTTCCTTAGCAAAAAAGGTTTTCAACGTTTTGTAAATGTCCCCTTTATCACGGAGCGTCGACATGACAAAGCGCGGGTGGTTAATAACCCTGTACGCAGTTTTTAACGTGCTGGTGTAGTAATAAGGGCCCTCAATCTCCCCGTACCCTACAAGATTTGCTACCTTAAGCAACTCCCCGACCAATTTAACGCAAGAATCGTTATCCGTGGTAAGGTTATCTCCGTCGGAAAAGTGAAAGGCGTATATGTTATAATCGCTCGGTGGATAGCGCTCGGCAATGATTTCGAGTGCTAACTTGTATACAGCTGAACATTTTGTCCCGCCGCTCTCTCCTTTACAAAAAAACTCTTCTTCCGTTGTTTCCTGTGCCTCAGTGTGGTGTGACAGGAAGACCATTTCGACGTTGTGGTAATTGACCCGTAAAAACCGTACCGTCCAGAAGAAAAAGCAGCGGGCGATATACTTCTCAAAAGGCCCCATCGATCCGGAGGTATCCATCATCGCTAAAACCACAGCGCTGGATTCGGGAGATCTGCGGATATTCCAGGTGCGAAACCGCAGGTCTTCGGGGCGTATTCCGTCAAAACCCGGACTTCCTTTTATCGCGTTTCGCCGCAGCACCGTGAGCAGCGTACGCTTGCGGTCTATATTGGTGGAAAGCCCAGTCTTTCGAATGTCCGAAAACTCTCTGGCGTCGCACATCATCCGGGGTTTCCGTCTGGGTTCAAGATGTGGCAGGCTCAACTCCTCAAATACGATGTCGGCGATTTCTTCCACGGTGACCTCAGCCTCATAATAGTCGATCCCCGGCTCCTCTCCAACTCCTTTCCCCTTTCCGTGAGCCTTTCCCGGCAGGATTCGATCACCTACCTTGGTATTCCCGTCGCCCTGGCCTACATGCAGCATCTTATTATGGTCGAACCGGAAACGGTATTCTTCCAGCGAGCGGATGGGTATTTTTACTATTTTCCGTCCATTTGTAAGGATGATGCTTTCCTCAGTAATAATTTCAGGCAGTTTCTTCCGAATGGCCTCCCTAACCTTTTCCTGGTGCCGCCGCGCATCGATTTCCCCTTTGCGGTGCAGCGTCCAGTCTTCACGGCTGACGGTGAATTCCATGCCAACCACCTCCAGAAAAGCGCTCGAAAAAGAGGACAGTCCACTCTTTTGAAGCCAAAATTCAACGTCGGAAGCCGGAAGAAGAAAAGTGAAATTCAAAATCAAACTTTACCGGCTTAAGAGACTGCCGACATACTTCAGCAACTCATTGGCACACACCGGGCAATAACCGTATTCCGAAATCAGCCGTTCGCTGACAACGCTCAAACGCTTCAACTGCTCGGCGTCAGGGGTTTTTGTTGAGGTCGTTATCTTAATGACGTCCTTTAAGTCGGCGAAAAGCTTCTTTTCGATGGCCTCCCTGAGCCGTTCATGTGCCGTGTACTCAAAACGCCGTCCCTTCCGTGCATAGCTTGACAACCGGATGAGGATTTCCTCTCGGAAGCTTTTTTTCGCCGTGTCGCTGATGCCTATCTGTTCCTCTATGGAGCGCATTAGCCGCTCGTCCGGTTCAAGCTCCTCGTCGGTGATCGGGTCGCGGACCCTTACGCCGCTGCAGTAGGCCTCCACGTTGTCCAGGTAGTTGTTAAAAAGTACCCGCGCAGACTCTTCGAACGAGTAAACAAATGCCTTCTGAACCTCCCTTTTGGCGATCTCGTCGTACTCACGCCGTGCAACCGAGATATAGTTCAAAAGGCGTTCCCGTTCCTCCGGCGTGATTGAAGGGTGTTGGTCAAGTCCGTCCTTCATCGCCCGCAAGACATCGAGGGCACCGATACACCGTGTTTCGGTGCGTATAAGCGCCGAACAAAGCCGATTGATTACGTACCGCGGGTCTACACCGCTCATCCCTTCATCCGGGTATTCGGCCATCAGTTCCGCCACGTCCTTTTGCTTGAAGCCCTCCACGTCTTCGCCGTCGTACAGCTTCATCTTCTTAACAATGTCCATCCCCTGCTTTCTCGACTCCTTGAGTCGCGACAACACGGAGAAAATGGCTGCAACTCTCAGGGCGTGCGGCGCGATGTGAATATCCCTGAGGTCACTTTGCCCGATCAGCTTGGCATAGATCTTAATCTCGTCGGAAACACGGAGGTTATATGGAATCTTGATCACGATCATCCGTGAAAGGAGCGCCTCGTTCTTTTTGTTGCTGATAAAGGCCTTGTATTCCGCCTCGTTAGAGTGAGCGATTATCAGTTCGTCGGCATAAATCAAAGCGAAGCGGCCGGCTTTAAAGTTCCCCTCCTGGGACAGCGACAGCAGGTTCCAGAGAAAGCGTTCGTCACATTTAAGCATCTCCTGAAATTCCATAATTCCCCGGTTGGCAATGTTGAGCTCACCGTCGAAACGGTACGCGCGGGGGTCTGATTCCGACCCGTACTCGGTTATGGTGGAAAAATCGATGCTCCCGGTAAGTTCCGCAATATCCTGGGACTTTGGGTCCGAAGGGGTGAAGGTCCCGATGCCAATTCTTTTCTCTTCCGAGAATAGAATCCGCTCCACGGGGACATCCTCGACCCGACCGCCGAACTCCGTATCCACCCGGAGCCGGCAAACCGGGCAGAGGTCTCCTTCAATATTTACTCCGTACTCCCGCTGGAACTCCTCTCGGAGTTCACGCGGAATAAGGTGCAGCGGTTCTTCGTGCATCGGGCAACCTTTAATGCCGTACACAGCCCCCGCGTCGGTCCGGGTGTACTTTTCCAGCCCCCGCTTCAGCATGTTGACCAGGGTTGACTTGCCGCCGCTGACCGGTCCCATTAACAGGAGAATTCGCTTGCGTACATCAAGTCGTCGCGCAGCCGGATGAAAGTACTCTTCGACTAATTTCTCCAGGGTACGGTCAAGACCGAAAATCTCGTCGGCAAAAAAACGGTACCTTTTCTGCCCGTTGCTCTCCTCGACCCCTGCCGCACGGATCATGTTATACAAACGGCTGTGCGCAAGCTGGCATATGTGCGGATTTTCACGCACCAGCTCAAGATATTCCCGGAAGGTTCCTTCCCAGGCCAAGCGACGTTCGAAATTCCGATGGTCTTCTAAACGTCTGAAAAAATCCAAACCTACCCCTCCCCGAGCGTTTACTTGCCATTAATGGTGAGCGGTTAGAATTCGGGGTTGTCATGCCGGGTGTAAAACGATTCCAAAACCTCGTCTGCAGCGAGTGGAATTTGAAGTCGAGACCTGTGCCTGTTTGAAATATATGCTCCCCCCTGAGGAAAAAGGACGACCGCTGGCTCTGCTGATTTCAGAAACAGCCCGGCGGGAAAACGCCGTACCGGCCGCATGAATATACTGTCAAATAAATGCGGGAACCCGGTAAGACTGCGGTGAAAAGAGTGAACGAAAGAATCAAAGATCAACGCATTTTAAGAAAAGTTATGAGTGTCGTGCACGGCCTGAGACGCTTGTTTTTAAAGGTCTTGCTCGTGCCCCTCATCCCTGTTTTTTGGTGGGGACCGGTAACTCACCCCTACATAAACTACAAGGCGCTGAAGCGTGCGGAAGAGGAAGCGGCTTCCGGAGACCCAAAGATCAACCGTGATCTTCTCTCCCGCCTCCAGCGCAACAGGGATATCTTTATTTTCAGCGGCAACAGTGCCGACTGCATTGCCACGCAGCACATTCTCACCCGCAGCCCGGTGTACGACTACTCTCACAACTCCATCCCGGACTGTCCCTCCGGACTCCCGCTCTTCGGCTATAACCTGATCAATGAGTGGTTCGACGCTCAACGCGGCACCGAGCCTTATCCGGAAGAAGACCTTGCAGTGGCCTGCGGGTGGCTTGCTCATCAGTTGGCAGACTGGTATGCGCATTACGCTCCCGTAGACGGGCACGGTGAACCGGTAACCGACCCTTGCGCCCAACAAAGCGGTGCACCGGTTTTTGAAGGCTACGCAAACTCGCACCGAGTCCTGGGAGCCGACTTTTATCCTGAAATCCTCCAACAGTATCGGCTCATCGACCATGCCTTAGTAGAGTTTTTCTACGACATGCTGATCTTTCATGCCGATGTGGAGGGACGCTTCAATACCAACAGGCTGGACTTTTTCCGCAACTACAGGGTAAAGGGCCGGCACGTCAATCTTTTAACGGTGGCATCAGAGCGCTTCCGGGGCGCGGCAGCGCGTATCCATCCGGGCGAGATCAGCGTACTCCGGGAGAACCTGCGCACTATCATTAAAGGGATAAGGATGCTCATTCAGCTCTCGACCTTCGTGCGCCCGGAGCTGCCGGACACGATCAGCCGCAGCCTCAGTCCGCAGGCCGCTGGGCCGGACTATGTGGGGCTTTCCGTCGAAAGGGTATTGAACGGCCTTTTCCGCAAAAGCTATAAAGAGATCTCCCTGCTGGCCGACCCGACCTGCGCAGCTGACCGGGAACTTTATCCAGCACCAGTGGTGATACGTGAAGTCATGCAGCCGGGCACCCTGCTTTTCCGTTTCGCGCACCGCTTGGGTTCATTTTTGCCGGACGGTTCCCCGCCGTTTTACCGCGGCCCGGATGACTTCAGCCTCCGTTTTTTAAAGGTTTTCGAACTCCGTGGCAAGATAGCGGCTTATTTGACCGCCGGTCTTGCCGTTGAAAAAATAACCGCTTTAGCCGGGACGGAAGATGAAAACGCCCTCTTGGCCTTTTGTACCATGCTCCTTTCAACCCCGCAATCCGACCTGAATGCCGCCCGCGTGCGCTTTCGAGCCCTCCTGCAACCGGTTGTCGAGCTTATCGGCGACCCCGACGCTTCTGATGAACAAAAACTCACAGTAATGCTGAACAGCGGTGAGATCAGCGTCCGCATAATACCGGCCGTCGCCCTGAACGAACCTTCAAGCCGGCTGCATAAGGGCCTGGACATGGCCAGCCTGCGTTTTTACCTCGATGGATACGATGTGCGGACAGACGACCGTTATGAACTCCGCCTTATCCCGGTGGACAACTGCTGCCTGAAGGTCCGGGTCAAACTGAAAGAGGGCATCGCTGAGGGCTATCACCGCCTGACGGTGACAATAAAGGATAACTACGGCGTGGCCGCAAAACCCTTCGAAAGGGACTTCTGGGTCGGTCCGGTAGTGCATATACTGCGGTGATCCGGCACCGTCACGGGCTCAACTTCCACGTTGTTGAAATCCGAACCGATCCACTCGCTTTTATTTCGCCGCATAGTGGACATCCTATAATAAAAACAAACCAAAGGGGAGGACAACACTGATGGGACAGCGCATCGTGATCATCGGCGGCACAACCTGCGGTACAAAAGCAGCCGCCCGCATCCGCCGCCGGGATCCCCAAGCCGAAATAACAATTATTGAGCAAAGTGAAAACGTCTCGGTCGGCCGCTGCGGCATCCCCTATTACGTAGGCGGTAAGGTTAACAAGATTGAAGAACTCTTTTCCTCGCCCGCCGGGATTATACGGGACCCTGAGTTTTTCAATAAAGTAAAAAACATCCGCGTTCTGACATGCACGAGGGCGGAAGGAATAGACCGCGCTGCCAGGCAGGTGCATTTCCACGACTTGCGTACCGGTAGCCGTTACGCGCTTCCCTACGACAAGCTGGTACTGGCCACGGGTGCCCGGCCAGCGCCGCTTAAAGTCCCCGGCGCCGGTCTGAAAAACGTACATACCATGTGGTCACTCGAGGACGCCAGGACCATCCGTGAAAAGGCCTTTTCGGGTAAGGTGAAGAACGTCGTGGTTATTGGAGCCGGGCTCATCGGCCTGGAAGCCGCCGAGGTGCTCCTTGAAGCAGATATACCCGGTGCGAAGCTCACCGTAACGCTTATCGAAGCGATGCAGCACATCGCCCCCATCTTCCTTGACGACGAAATGGCCTCCCTTGCCGCCAAGCACCTCCGGGACAAAGGGCTTGTAATCCGGACTGGCGAAATGGTCCAGCGCCTCGAGGGCGACGACGCCGGCTCTGTGCGTCAGGTGGTCACCACCCGCGGGACCTACCCCGCCGAGCTGGTAATATCAGCAGTCGGACTGGTACCGAACGTAGACTTAGCACGGGACGCCGGCCTATCGATCGGTACCACAGGAGCCATTACTGTGAACCAGTACCTCCAAACCAGCGATCCCGATATTTACGCCGGCGGCGACTGCGTTGAAAACGTAAACCTGGTAAACGGGCGGCCCATTTACACCCCGCAGGGCTCCGTCGCGAACCGGCATGGGAGGGTCATCGGGAACAATATCACCGGAATGCGTGAGGCCTTCCCGGGAGTGCTCGGGACCGTAATATTCAAAATATTCGACCTCACCATCGGACGTACCGGCCTTACCGAATCCCAAGCGCGCGAGACCGGCTACCCCGTCGAAACCGTGCTTGTTTCCGGCGCAGACCGCGCCCACTTCTATCCCGGCACAGGCTCGGTTGTAGTGAAGCTCGTCGTCGACGCGCCCTCGCGCAAGATTCTCGGTGCACAACTGCTCGGTGAAGGCGAGGTTAACAAACGCCTCGACGTGCTCGTCGGGGCAATAACCATGGGAGCTACCGTGGACCACCTGGCCAACTTCGACCTTGCGTACGCGCCTCCTTACAATACCGCAATGGACGTCCTGCACCACGCCGCCAACACAATGCGTAACAAGCTTACCGGGGAAGCAAAAACCCTCACTCCTGCGGAACTCAAAAAACGGATTGCGGAAGGGGACAACAACCTGCTGGTGCTCGACGTGCGCACCCCCGGGGAGGCCGAAGAGCATCCGGCTCCGTACGACGGTGTCACCCACATCCCGCTCGGAAAACTGCGGGCCGAAGCAGGCACCCTCCCTTCAGAAAAAATGGTGGTGCCGTTCTGCCAGATCAGCATTCGCGCGTGGGAAGCCCAGCGCATCCTGGAGGAACAAGGGTTTCGAAACGTCGCCTTCTTGGAGGGAGGCCTTGCTGCGTGGCCGTATTAGTCAAAAACTGTGAATCTACTGACACCTGCCCGGTTTTCCCAGCTTTACGCCCGGGACTGAACCGCCCGCGTAAGCATCAATTTGAATTATACCCAGGATTTCCCTATAGCGGTAAGCGCAAATTCACAGACCATAACTTCACCCGCACCTAAATCTGCCGACTCACCCGTTATCTGCTCTGCACCTTCTGTGCTCGTGAAATCCCCCGTGTTCCGTTCTTGGTCCACAGATTTTACCTCCTTAAACCTGCGTTTCCGCGGCACTTTGGTAACAAGTATGTCCAGGGCAAAGACAATTTATTACTTATAAGGAAAACTGTCCATGCTCCACAAACTTCCGCCGCAAGCGTCAATAAAGACCGGAGGGAAAAGAAGATTCCACGCTTTATCAGGTCAAACCGGCACGACGGAAATTAGAGTAAGCTGAGGAAGGCGCTCATAGCGGGCGCGGCAAAAGATCAACTGTACCACCGAAATGAGCGTTGCTCGTATCGAACTTATTACCTAACCGCCACCTTAGTTCGCAGCGCTACCCACATCTCATCAGAGAGCAGGCCGAGGCGCCAGAGGGCGATGCCGTTGAGGTTGTACCGCTTGGCGATGCCTACCTTGGTAAGTATGCTTTCCGGGGTCTCGCTGGGGATAGAGATTCCGAGGACCAGCTTGTCGGCCGGGACGACCGTAGCGAGTTCCACGGCCTGGATGACAAGTTTTACAGGTTCCGGCCGGGTACCGTAGTCGTAGGCCATGATAACAATGCGGTCTGCCACCTCACCTAGAGCCTTATAGTCGTATCCCCTGTATATGCTGTTTGGCGCATGCAGTGAAAGCGTCAGCGTTTTACCCTTACTCCTCAGTTGGCCGGCTAACAAGACAGCAAAGTTGGTAAACCGCTGCCGCACTGCCGCCAGGCTTTCACCCGATTCGGAATACCCCAGCCCTTCGAAGTCGAGATTTACCCCGTCGTAGAGGTCCGCTTCACCGGCGATTGCGGCAACCGCCTTTTGGACGGCCGCATCATCGGCCAGCAGATCGGAGAGGGCGCGGTCCCCGTCGGTGACATGAACCACCATGTCTGTTTTAAGGCCGCACGCTGCAGCGGCATCGAGGACATCCTCCCAACCGGGCGGGCGCCGCCAGCCCGTAGCGCTCTCGGTTATCAGGTTGCCGTCCCGGTCCAGGCTGTACCAGCCTAGGGCAAGGTCGCTTACCAAATCGGTGTTCCCCTTCGCCATCTCTGGGTACGCTTTACCGAAGAGGTCGGCCCAACTGCTGGTCTGCGCGCCGCCGAGCGCGTAGAAGCCGATTACCGTCATTATTTGCGGCGGCGAAGTAATTTTCACGGTGCAGGTGGTTGCCTCCCACTTTACTTCACAGCTAAAAGCCTCGCTGAAAAATCGCAGCGGGACGAGCGTCCGCCCGTTAAGGATTTGCGGCGGGACGTCCAGGGTGACAGGGGTGTTGTTGCGGTACGCCGTTACGTTGCCTATTTGCAGGCTGATTGAGACTCCTCCGCCCGTAGCGCTCACAGTCCTGGTCGTACCGTTCCAGGACACCGCGACGTTTAACGCCTCGCCGACGGCGCGGAAGGGAACGAGCGTGCGCCCGTTTTTAATCACCGGCTGCACGTCGAAGTGGACCGGCAGCCCGTCAAGCAGTACCGAGACCTCCTTCGGTTGGCCCAGTGCAGCGGCCGGCTGAGTAGCAACAGCCGCAAGGATTACCACAACCGCAAAAACCATGACAGCCCAACGATTCATTACAGGCCTCCCTTCTCTTGCCGTTTTGTTTATGCACCCGCCGACTTAGATAAGCCCATTTTTACAGCCCCAACTTTTCATAAAAGCCGCTATATTTCTTCGACACCTGTCGTCTCTTTCATACTACCGCCCGGCACGTTACGCTCAGAAAACGATTACTGTTCCGGCATTCTGCAAGTATCCGCAATGGCAGCGGGATTAAAAATGTATCCCCTCCGAGTGAACCTTTTCCGCGACCGCCGTAAAAACAAAATCAATAACCAATAACCGGAACAAGCATGCACGAGCATGGGGAGCAACCCCCGTTACGTCCGCAAAAAGGTAGGAAGGGGCAGGATCATTGAGGCGGGAAATAAACTGCAACGACTATGTGGCCGAAAACCGCATCCGGTTTCGCCGGACGCTCTTAAGGATGGGGAAACCGGGGCGGCGCGAACGCCCGCGCGACCCCGATAAAGCATTCGTCCTCTTCTTGCTTGCCCTGAAGCGAAAGAAGAAGTGGCTCCAGGAGGGAAAGCTCGCCGAAACCGGCCCGCGCGAGTACATCCTCCGGTAGTCGTTTAGTCTCGTAACAACATTTGCCCCAAAAACTGATGCAAGCGCAACCGCCACCTTACCGTTTCATTTTTGCGATCGCCTGCCTGCCATCCTCTCCTGCACAGGTTTCTACCGTGAGCAGGAAGGTTGGGACACCTTTAAGCAGCCCCGCCAACCTTCAGCTTCTCCGCCGCCTCAGATAAAGCCAGATGCTATTTAATGCACTTCATTCCTTAGCGCTCCCCTGAGTGCCTTTAATTGATACTCAACCCGTAAAAAATTTGCATATTTATTCTTCTTTTAGAAACAGCCGCCACTCCTCTTTCCCTAAGAAACTCTCCTCCACGTTCTCCTCCATCTCCTGGAACATCTTATGGGGAACAGCGAAGGTCATCACGTCTTTACCCAGTTGCTTGCGCACGTTCTTCCGCGCGGACAGGTCTACCAAGCCGATGACGGCACGCGGGTTATCAGACTTCGCCTCCCGGTACGGAAAGATGCCGAGGGCCTGGCACCCGGCGCAGAAGGGGATGATGACGCTCTCGTTGCTCTCCCGCGTGTAGTTCGCCAGGACCGTCAGGGCGGCGAGCTGGTCGGGGTTCGCGAGGAAAATGACGACCACAGGCGTTTCTTTATCGGAAGCCACCTCTCTCAGCGGCTTGAAGACAACGTATTTCGCGGGGATATCGGTGATCGGCATAAGCTCGACGAACTTCTTTACCAATTCCGGCGACTTGATGTACCTTTCACCGTGCAGCAAGTTTTCCACGTACTCCTCCCCTCTGCTGGTCTGGATCATTTCCCGCGTCAGACCGGTCTCCGCCATGCCGGTTGAAAGGAAGCGGCAGAAGGCGTCAACCCCGCCCCACCAGTTTAGGTACTGGTTGCCGAACCCCAGACCGGTCCCGCCACCCAAACAACCGAACGTGTTGCGGTCAAAAACTGCCGTCCGGCCGCTGGCTGCGTTGGCGAACAGCCACATAACGCAACCCCACTTTCCTTCTTTAAACTGCATGGCACCCGCAGGCTTTTTATCAGACCATAACAGGGCAACGGGGCCGAATCTCACGTTAAGGGCGGCAGCAATCTTACTTTCCATAAGCACAGCCTCCTTACAAATCGAAAAGCCAACTGATTGATGCGGACGATCCTAACCAAGATTGTATCACAAGCACAGGGTTGTTTAACTCCTTCATTGTGAGTTTTGGTTCATGGCGTAATGCCCACACCGGAGACTCTGACCAAGACGTGGAACCGAATGCTATTTGCAGCATAATTTACATCATCCAGATTTGTAAAATTGAACAGGAAATGGGTCAATATGTGTCGAAGTATTCCACCCAAGGGGGTTAAACGGCGTGCGGAAGCGTGTTCTGTTTTTTTCGGTCGGACTGTCAGTCCTTTTGTTGAGCGCGGTTCTTTTTTTCAGTTGCGCCGGAATGCGGGCGTATTTAACGCCTCAGACCGCAAAACCCGGGACTGCCGCCGAGCGAGATTCCGCTCGATCGCGCGGGAGCGCAACAGCGGCGCCCAAACCGACCACAGAGGAACTACAGGCGCGGGCCGAGAGGCTAAACGCCAACGAACTCGGCCAGGTGCCGATACTGGTCTATCACCTGATCGGCGGTCAAGAGGGGCGGTGGACCCGTACGCCCGAAAACCTCCGCAGAGACTTGACGGAGCTTTACCAACGCGGGTACGTTTCCGTTCCTCTTACCGACTACTTAACAGGCAATATTAACATCCCCGCCGGCAAATCACCGGTGGTCCTCACGTTTGACGACAGCACACCCGGCCATTTCCGTCTTTTGCAACGGAACGGTAAGTTAGTAGTTGACCCGAACTGCGCGGTCGGCATCCTGCGGGACTTCGCCGAAAAACATCCCGGTTTCGGCAACTCAGCCACCTTCTTCATAAACGCCCGCCCGTTCTGCGGTGAACCCGGGCAGGAAGCTTATTGGCAGAAAAAGCTGCAAATGCTGGTTGAATGGGGGTTCGAGATAGGCAATCACACCATGCACCATACGAACCTCAAAAATCAGTCGCCCCAAAAGATTCGGCAGGAAATCGCCGGTTTACAGGCACTCATCCAGCAAGCGGTGCCCGGTTACGCGCCGTCGGCCTTCGCCATTGTTCAGGACGGCCTGCCGCAACCTTACGATACGGTTGTGAAGGGTACCTATGACAGCACCACTTACCACCACAGCGGCGTGGTATGGTGGGCCTGGAGCGCGGCGCGGTCCCCTTACCACAAGGAGTTTGACCCGCTGCGTGTTCAGCGGATCCAGGTCTTTCAGGACCACGGCGTAAGTTCACTGACTACCTGGCTGGACCGGATAGGGCCCACGCGCTACATCAGCGACGGAAATCCCGGAACAATAGCTTTTCCGCAGGGATGGGAACAAGTCCTGGCGGAAAGACAAAATGCCAAAGTCATTATCTATCCCGCCCAAAAATCGGAGCGGACGCCGGAGCGGGAGAAACAAGCCTTAAACGCAAAAGGAGTCCACGTAACCTTTTCGTGGGCATCGTCGCCGGCGCGCTGGAAACAGGTGGTGGATCTGGTGAAAGCGACCCGATTCAATACAATCCAACTTGACGTCAAGGATGAATCCGGTCGCATCGGATACCTCTCGGAGGTGCCTTTAAGCAGGGACATCGGCGCGGCACAAAACTACCTGAAGATAAGGGAACTGCTTCAAGAACTCCGGGCCGAAGGCATATACAGTGTGGCCCGGATTGTTATCATGCGGGACCCGGTACTGGCGAAAAAGCGGCCCGATCTGATGGTGCGCACAGCCGGCGGCTATCCTCTAAGCGGCGGCGTATGGGTCAACCCGTGCTCACGGGAGGTCTGGGACTATAACATCGCCCTGGCGCGGGAGGCGTACGCCCTTGGTTTTGACGAGGTGCAGTTTGACTACCTCCGGTTCCCGGAAGGAACGGATGCCTGGACCTCCGTTTACCCGGGCATGGGTAACCGGCAGCGGACGGACGTAATCACCAGCTTTGTCCGGTATGCCCGTGAGCAGATAGGCTGGGAGAAATGGCTTTCGGTGGCGGTTTTCGGCTTCATGGGGTACGCAAAAGATGACCAGAAAATCGGGCAGCGTCCGGAGCGGCTCGCCCCTTTTTTAGACTTTCTGTCCCCGATGGCCTATCCGTCACACTACAGCCCAGGAAACTATGGGTTTTCCAATCCCAATGCACACCCTTACGAAGTGGTAGACGGCACCCTGACCGACTTCGAACGCCTGATTGAAAACAGCGGCTGCCGGCTCCGTCCCTGGCTGCAGGCTTTCACCCTCGGTCCGCCCCCCTACGGACCCGCAGAAATCAAGGCTCAGATGAGAGCTGCCGCCAAGCACGGCATACAGACATGGCTCCTCTGGAACCCGTGCGTCATCTACCGTCCGGAAGCGCTCCAACAGTGATGGTGTTATCCCGGCCGGCTACTATAAGATAAATTTTAAGAAGTTAAACTTACCCAATGGGGTTTTCACAGTGGTGAACCGTTTTTACCGGAGCAAGCGGCTGCAGACGCTTCTGTTGAGTATGGTCGCCCTGATCGGCGCCGTCCTTTTTGTATGGGTTCTCGGCCCTGCACAGTACCGTATCGACGGCTTCACGGTGCACGTGGCCGTTCGCCCCGCCCTCTCCGGACGGACCGTGATCCAGTTCCCGCCGCTCGGTACGCTCACGGCGAGAACACACCGCGCTCCCCTCGAATGCCGGGTGACCCTCCTCCAGGTCGAGGAAAGAATGGTCACCGACACGCTCAAAAACCCTGATTTAAGCACGCTGTGGGACCGGTTGGAACAGGAAACAAACCGGGCGCTCGAGGCGTTTGCCATGCGGCAGTTCCTTTTGGGAATCCTTGGCGCCGTAATCCTTTCCTGGCTGACTTTTCGCCCCCCCCTCCGGAGGCTCTATCAGCCTGCGCTGGCCGGGTTGTTGCTTATAACTGCTTGGCTGGCCCCGGCCTACTTCACGTACCGGGCGGACGCCTTCAAGCACCCCTCATACAGCGGTATAATTGAGGCGGCTCCGCGGGTACTGGCCTTCAGCAACGACCTCGTCAGCGGTTTTCATGAGTTCAAAGCTAAAGCCCCCACGATCGCGGCTAATCTCCAGGCGTTATTCAACCAGGCAGATAGCTTGAACGCATCCGCAAATCACGAGGAAGAAATTAAGCTCCTGCTGATTTCGGACATCCACAATAATCCCGTAGGTGCCGCCCTCGCCAGGCAGCTGGCGCAGCGCTTCGATGTCGACGCCGTGCTCGACGCCGGTGACTTGACGGACCTCGGCTCGCCCCTGGAGCTGAACCTTATCGAGGATATCAAAAAGATGGAGGTGCCTTACGTTTTGGCACCGGGGAATCACGATTCGCCTGAGGTGATCAACTCCCTGTCGTTGCATCCCAAAATACGGATTCTGGACGGCAGGGTGGTCAACGTGGCCGGTCTAGCCGTTCTCGGCTCGCCGGATCCGTCCGCATACCGCCCCACCCCTACCGCAGACTCCCCGGCCCGGGAAGAAGCCGAACTTCAGGTACAAGCCGATGCGCTCGCGGAGGTTCTTGACCGGTCTGAGCGCCCCGTACACGTATTGATGGTCCATGATCCGCGGTTAGCCCGCCGCTTTGTCGGGCGCGTACCGCTGCTCGTTTGCGGACACACCCACCGGGTGACAGTCGAAGGCGATAGGTCTTCACTCCTTTTGAACCCCGGGACAACCGGGGCCGCCGGGATCCGGGGGTTGCAATCCGTACAGGAGATTCCTTACAGCGCCGTTGTCGTCCACCTTGATCCCGTCACCAAAGAACCGACAGCCGTAAACGTCATCACCTACAGGCCTAGGGAGGGCAGTTTCCGGGTCGAACACCGGACAATCATGGATCCTGCAACCCAACGTGAGCGGCTCACCTTGGCCCCGTAAATAGCTTTTCCCTGTTCATAAGGCAAGCCCCGGCATTGCCAAAGCCAAACCGGGCATTTACCATATTTACTCTGCAAGTTCCGCATTCAACCCCCCACTGCTTCCATCGGGTAAGCCAAACCAGCGCTTACCTTACTTACACTGCAACACTCTATTTTTTTGCTCCTATGGCAAGGAGATCAACACAGGTACGTGACTCTCCTATGGCAGTGCTTTAAGCACCGACACCCTGCATGAGAACCGGTGTTGGGTTTTGGATTCTGACCTTGGAATTGCGAGCCGCGGCTCATTTTTTGCGGAGGGTAAAGAAAAACGTGATTTGAGGAGTGTTCAATTAGTCCGTCAGTTTGTGACTGTTCCCTGCTGCTCCCTGTGCCCCGTTAATGAGGGCGTGGATCACAGCGGTTTTTTCAGATTCTTTTCTTGACTCCCCCCGCGCGGCGCTTGGTGTAAGCGCCACCGGGACCGTGCGCAGGAGAATCTTCAGGTCGAGCAGCAGTGAGTAATTCCGGATGTAATACAGGTCATAACGGAGCTTGTCCTCCGGAGAAGTCGTGTAGCGCCCGTACACCTGCGCCATACCCGTAAGTCCGGGCTTTACCAGGTGACGGTAATGGTACGCCGGATGGGCCCTGGTGTACTCATCCACAAAAACCGGCCGCTCCGGGCGCGGCCCTACCAGGCTCATCTCCCCTATAAGCACGTTGAACAGTTGAGGAAGTTCATCAAGCCTTGTGGCCCGCAAAATCCTCCCCAGCCGCGTGATTCTGGGGTCGTTTGCCTGTGCAAGGACCGGGCCCGTATCTTTCTCCGCATTATCGACCATTGTCCGGAACTTCAGCAAGCGGAAAAGGCGGCCGCGAAGCCCTACCCGTTCCTGAAGGTAAAAAACCGGTCCCGGCGAGGACAAACGCACCAGCAAAGCGATCAAGATCAAAAGAGGACCCGCAACTAATAAAATAACGGATGTTACCCCGATATCGACGGCGCGCTTAACAGCGGCCTGAACTATAGACATCCGTATATCCTCAACCCGGAGCACCGGAAGGTCTTCGAGCTCAATGACCTTTGCCCCGGTCAGCATAACCTCGTATAGCTCCGGCACAACATAGACATCACGCCCCGCTTCGAGGCATGCCGCCACCACAGCGGCTTTCGCTGCAGGCGGCACGCCCGGCCCGACCACAACACCGTCCGCCGCAGCCAGCTCCGTTTTGAACGCAGCATCTTGGGGATCAATCACCGCCCTTACGAAAAACAGGCGTTGCGGCAGATCCAAGAGTTTTTCCAGCAACGGACGGACCGTCTCCGCCGCCCCAACCACAAGCAGGCCCCTCCGCCCGTGGAACCAGCGGTCCAAGTGCCAGCAAACACCCCGCCACGCCAGCACACCCCCGAACTGGGCGAATGCTCCAAGTACCAAAACACTGCGCGGAAAGGCAAAACCGCGCACCCAGAAAGCAATGGCCGCAGTGGCGAGAGAAACCCCGATAATAGCGGGTATAAGCGCCCGCATGACCGGGACAAATCCACCCAGGTTTCGCTCGTAAAGGCCCAGGCCGGCAAACAGCAAAAGAGCTACGACGCTTGCCCATGGGAGCGTACTCACCAGCGCGTCAAAGTTGGCAGCCGGTAGGGCGCCGCTGAAGCGCAGGTAGAAAACAAGCACCAGCGTGAGGTTAAGGACCACCACGTCGCCGGTACCTGTAAGCCACAGTGGCAACCGCCGCGGAAGTTTTGTATGCATCAATCACCAGACCCCGGGCTGAATTCGACATTTTATAATTCGCTATCAGTGCAGTTTCTCCTGCCGCTCCCGTTCTGCAAGGTAGCGCCGGTAAATTCGAGCCATCGCCCTGCGGACCTGCGCCAAATCGTACTCTTGGACCCGCCGTTTTCCTTCTTCACCGAACCTGGCTCTTAGCCCTCTGTCTTTTAGCAGTTGCAAGAGAGTCCTTGCGGTTTCAGCCACGTCCCCTAACGGTACCAGACAGCCTGTCCTCCCGTCGGTGACCAGGTCTCTGTTCCCGCGAACGTTTGTTGCTACTACCGGCTTCCCTGCGGCCATCGCTTCTAAAACAACCCGCGGCAGCCCCTCCCGCCGGGACGTTAGGACTACCACGTCCGCCGCCGCCATCAGCCGCGGCACGTCCATACGGAAACCCAAAAACCGCACATGGTGCTTCAAACCCAGCATCTCTGCAAGCCTTTCCAATTTGAGCCGCCTTTCTCCCGTGCCGGCCAGCAGCAGTACAGCATCCGGGAACTCGCGTACCACCGTTCGCCAGGCACGGAGCACCTGTTCGTGGTTCTTAACCCGGCTGAGTTCCGCAACAACCAGCGCAACAGGCGTATTCTCCCCTAAGCCTAACTCCTGGCGGCCCCCGGATGCCTCCGTCACGGCTTTGTCGAATGAGGCGGTATCCACCCCGATGCCGGGTAGCATAAAGACCTCACCCCGCACCGGAAACGAACGCGCCCTGTCGTAATCCTCCCGGTTTATCAGGATCAAGCCGTCCGTCCAGCGTGATGCGATCCATTCCATCGGGAAGTAAAGAAGCCAGTTCCAGAGAGGCGCCCCGCTAAAAAAATGAAGGCCGTGTGCCGTATAAAGCACGGGTCGGAAGTGCAGCAAGCGCAAGGTCAGCCGGGTTATGAAAGCAGCGACGGGAGTGTGGACGTGTACCAGTGCGTAACGTCTGGCTTTAAAAAGCCGCAGGAGATAAAAGAAAGCCCGCAGGTTTCTTACGGATAAGGGCCGTCGCTGAAAAGGAACCTTGTGCAGCCGGACACCCAAAGGGGCGAACAGCGCACCTTCACCTGCCGGATTGCAGGCAACCTCCACTTCGTATCCCCACTCCTGCAGCAGCCGGATATAAGGCACATGAAACGCCAAGAGGTGCCTGGCTACTGTGGCCACGAATAACACCCTCCCGGTCTCCCGCAAACCCTAAACTCCCCCATAATCATAGGGACGGTTTACCCGCCCCGTTAGTTTTTGGTAAGAAATACAGCAGTGTATTTTGCCGCTTAAGCAGCTACACCCCTTTCAAGGGAAAACCGTCTAAGAGACCGCTACAAAACTTCGCCTGGCAAATGAGAGGTGCGAGGTAGGAGGTTAGAGGTGAGATTTTTTAATGGAATTCACAGAGCGCATTCCATTATGATTCCCACTTCAAACTTCTCACATCTCACATCTCACTTCTCACTTCTCACTTCTCAAATGGTCTCCAGGCTTTCTGCCAAAGCTTGCCATTTATTGATAGATAGAGCCTGCTTTCGAAAAATTAGAGTTTTACAACACCCTCCTGATCACTATACCGCGGCCGCCGCGCGGGTACCTTCATTCCCCAGATTCCTTTTAGCCGGCTACCCATTCCAACTGTACCGGCTGGTTCAAAATCCCGGCTTCGCGACCACGTTCCAGGAGTTCTGCGACCGCACGTCTTCCTGTATCCCCAAGGTTAAGAGTCCATGCGTTAACATACATCCCGATAAAACGGTCCGCCTCCTTCCTGCTCAATCCCCGTGCGAACGAAAGCGCGTGCTCAAGGGCCTCTTCCCGGTGTTCCAGGGCCCACCTGAATGCTGCTTCGAGAAGCCTGTTTATTTCCGTAGCACGACCGGCATGCCGCCGGTGAAGCACATTCCCCCCTAAAGGCAGCGGCAGTCCCGTCTCCCGCTTCCACCACTCACCGAGGTCTACAATCTTTTTTAGTCCTTCCCGGGCGTACGTTAACTGGCCCTCGTGGATCAGGAGCCCACCTTCAACCCTGCCCGAGCTTACCGCCTCACCAATCCGGTCAAACGATATCACTACAGTCCTGACGCCCGGCCGCCACAGCTTCAGCACTAAGTAGGCCGTGGTCAATTCACCCGGGACCGCGATCGTGGCAGGTTCCAGCCCTTCCCGGGTATCGGCCCTTACCACCACGACCGGGCCGTAGCCGTCGCCAACGCTTGCCCCGGAGGATAAAAGGAGATAGTTACGCGAGATGTAAGGATACGCATGAAAGGAGATAGCGGAAACATCGTAAACTCCTTTTAGCGCCGCCCGGTTGAGGGTTTCGATATCCTTTAGGATGTGTTCAAAAGAATACCCGTTAGTGTCGATTTTGCCCTCAGCCAGAGCGGAAAACATGAATGCATCGTCGGCATCGGGACTGTGCGCAAGCGTTAGTATCATCAAACCGCCCCTTTATTACCATCTATTTATTATAGTATTACAGTGCAGAAAGCCGCTTCGCTTCCGTATCAGCCCAATAGTAAAACAGGAACAATTCCGGCTACGAACCTCCAGAGAAAAAGGAGCCCGAAAAGCACCGGTTGGTGTATAAGGTAAATAAAAAGGGAGTTCCGGCCCAGCAGGGCCAGCAGTTGCAGCGGCTGTCTGCTGCTGAAATCCGTCACGCCGGCAAACCGCGCCCCACCGGGGTAAAGCAAACCCCCGGTGCCTATTCCAAGCAGCACAACACCGAACCAGGGGAAAACCGGTACGAAGTCCAACATATACAGCTCAACGGGACGCAGACCAAGCCATCCCAGACAAGGATAATCGACTGGAACGCGGGCCAGGAAGCTCCCAAGGAGAATAAACGCCAAACCAAAAACCAAATTGCCGCGGCCGAAGCGAAGGAGTGGATAAGCACAAATGACTGAAAGCCCGATAAGATGCAATACCCCGAACAGGACCGTACCTTCTCTCAAAGCAAAGTGGGTCACCAGCGTTATGGCAAAAGCCCAGCCCAAAATCTTGAGGCCGCGGTCGAGGTACTGCGCAAACCTTATCCGGCCGTGTACCGAATAGCTTAGCCATAACGCAACCCCGGCCGTGAAAACAAAACCGGTGAGAATAACTTGCTGGAACCAGTACCAGCCGCCTGTGGTGACGCTCTCACGGTAGTACCCGAAGTAATTGAGGTCCCACGCCAGGTGGTAAATCACCATCATTATCACAGCCGCGCCGCGAAGCGCGTCGACTTCCCCAAAGCGCTGACCTTTCACGATTCGAATCCGGTTTCCCCCTGTAAAAGGACCGGTTAATACCGTCCGCCAATATACCATCCGCCAGGCGCTCCAGCACTTAGCATAACCCATTTATCGGCTACCCTTCTCGGTCAAGAATTTCCCTCGAGTACCGGCCGGCAGACAGGCCGTTTTTACCCTTCAGCCGGTGTAGGCGTCGGCTCTGTTAACGGTTTAACCTGCCCGCCGCTCGTCTCCTGCGGTACCTCATCTGCCAACCAAATACTGACCAAACGGTTTTCTCCATCCCACTCAACCCGTGCACCGAAAGCCTCGCTGACAAAACGCAAGGGAACCATTGTCCGGCCGCAGAAAAGCGAAGCAGGCACAGAGAGCATTGTTTCCCGTCCGTTGACGACGGCCGCTTCGCTGCCGATTTGCACCGTGACATACTTACCGGCGCGGTTGATCGCCGCTGTTTTACTTGCACCGTCCCATGAAACCTCCGCTCCCAAGGGCTCGGCAATATTCCGGAGCGGCACCAATATGCGCCCTTTTTCTAACAGCGGCGGGACTTCGGTATTCAGTTCCTTCTCATTCAGCAGGATCCTAATGTGGTATAAATTGCTCTGATAATTGTACACCAGTTTTGAGATGTTCCGGATAATCTGAAACGCCCGCTCCCGGCTCTCTGTATTCTTGCTGAATACCGCTATAATGTACGGGTTTTCCGGATGCTTCACATACCCCACGTCGTTGTAAGTACCGGTATTAGGCCAATTGCCGATTTTATGCGCAACTTTCACGCCCTCCGGCAGCGGCTGCGGTAAACGCTCGTTGAACACAGTATTCTCTAAATAACCTATTAACAGAGTACCGTACTCAGGGTATTGATCGGCAAAGTCCAGGAGACGAAGCATATATTTCGCCATGTCCTCGGGACAGGTTATATTCCTGTCGTCGTCAACAACCCCGCCTCCGAGGCTGCGCATGTAGTTTTTTACGTTTATCCTGCCTAAGTAAGACAGGAGAATGTTTGTAGCGACGTTATCGCTGTAAACGATAGAGTACAGCGATAGCTCGGCAATGCTGTAAGTACTCCCCACAGGCTTATACTGGAGGATGCCGGTGCCTCCCTCGTAATGCTTCTGCAGATATGTAAGCCTGGATAGAGGGTCGATTTTCCCGGCCGCAATTTGTTCATAAAGGTAAAGGTTCAGCGGCAGTTTGAACGTGCTGGCGGCATGAAACGGTTCCCGGTGGTTAATGCCGCATGTTTGATCCGATTTCAAGTCCATAAGATAAACGCCGTATGTTCCCTTTTCTGAGGAAAGCTCCCGGACCAACTGCGCCAGCAAGTGATTGTAGCTCGCAGTACTCATGGCAGAATCGATTGCCGACGAAGCATTCCCGACAGCACATGAAGCTAACAAATAGACTACTGCCAGTACAAAACAGGTCCATCTCCTAATCGCAACCACGGTTTGTCCCCCTGAAACAACCACCGATTTCTTCAACTGCACCTAAATCATGCCGCTTTAATTCTCATGCATTCGCTGCACAATGCGCCGAGACCTGGAGGTGCTTTCCCAAATCGTTGCAGCGAGCCGCCTCCCATAGGGGTGAGTCGAAATAGTGCGACTCTTGTTAATGATAAAAATAATGGTTAGCGCAAGAAGAGGTCTCGCTTGCCATACCTTGTTATGTAAGCCGCAAGGTATTGCCTGGCATGAAGCCGGTTATGACTGGTCAAGCAATTGAGCACAGTCCACTTCTAATTTCTGCTTTAAACATAAAATCTCCTGCTAAAAAAAAATGTTCCCCTCTCTTACCAGCGTCATTGTTGCTCTTACTTCTGCATATTTGCCTTTATCATTTATGCTCTTTTACACTTATCTACTATAGCAATCTGAAAAGCATTGTCTTCTATACAAACAAAAAGCCGGCGATCACCGGCAATTCTCCTAACTTTGGTCTTAACCTTTCAGATTTCAAACTCCACTACAATGGGGTTCTTCTCTTCGTCCAACTCGTCCGGAATTTCCCCGGCGGGTAGCAACCTGTACTCCACCTCTTCTCCTTCTATCCAGGTGACAAGGTACATATCCCGCGTTGCCCCCTTCATAATTACGTTGTATTTTGTATACAAGATTCTACGAAAATTGTACTATGTTTATGACAGCTTTTCAACAGTTACAGTGAAAAACTTTATAAATAGCCTTACCCTTTTGCTACCCCAAGACGGCGTAACATTACCTCATTGGCAAGGTTCTCAACCGTATCGTCTAATCGAGACAGGAAACGATCCATTCCCCTTCGCTCTAAGGCAAGGCGCAACAGATGGTCGGTAAGAGCGGGGTTTTTGGGGAGGAGCGGTCCGTGTAAATAGGAACAAAAGACATTTTTATAGCGCGCCCCCTCAAAGCCGTCCCGGCCGTTGTTACCATAACCCTTCAGCACCCTTCCTAAGGGTTCTATATTTCCGAGAAACGTCTGTCCCGAATGGTTCTCGAAACCGCAAGCCCTGACCGTTTTCCCGTCCAACTCAGTTTCGATGGCGATGTTCCCGATCAGACGCTTGGTTCCCGCCCGTGTATATAGGTCAAGAATGCCGAGACCCGGGATCTCCGGACCTACCAGCGGCTGGTAATACAGTCCCAAAAGCTGGTAGCCGCCGCATATCGCCAAAACTACCAAACCGTCTTCAATCGCAGCGGCCAGGCTGGAAGTGTGCTTTCTCAGGTCGGCTATGATCAGTCCCTGTTCCCGGTCGGAACCCCCGCCGATGAAAAGGAAGTCTATCTCTTTAAAGTCCACCGTTTCTCCAAGGTTTACCTCCCGAACCTGGACCGGTATACGGCGCCAGCGGCAGCGCTGGACAAAAGCGATGACGTTCCCACGGTCGCCGTAAAGGTTAAGAAGATTGGGATAAAGATGGCAGACGGTCAGCAACAGTACTCTCCCTGGCATAACGCCGCAAAATTTTTTCTACCGGCCACAAGGCTGTGTAGGTTGCCAAAAGATAAGCTACGCCTCCGTGTCCTTCAAGGACTTGCCTCACGCTGGCGGCAAAACCCGGACATACGGTGATCCTTTGCACCGGCACCCCAGCGTACTTCAGCCGCAGAGCCATTTCCTCGGAACGCCTTCCGGAGCAGACAAAACGCAGGATATCCCTGCGCTCCTGAAGGCGTTCGAAATCGACGTCCCAGATCCAGGAGACATCCCGCCCGTCGGCACTGTTGTCGTTGAGAGCAATTAACACGTCCTTGGTTTCCCGGGTACCGCAAAGGAGGTTCAGGCTTTCGTTAAACCCGGCGGGGTTCTTAACCAAATTAAGGTAAATGGGCCTTCCCTTATAGTTAAACTGCTGCAGCCGACCGGTTGCCGGTACGTAACGGCTCAGGCTTCCCGCCGTTGTTTCAGGGGCGATCCCGAGTAAGAGTCCCGCGGCGAAAACAGCCAGTGCGTTGTATACGTTATAAAAACCCTGGGTGGGGAGCGTGACGGGTAGGACCTTTTTCTCTACCCGGACCTTGCACCGGGTAACACCGTCGATCACCTCTGCCCCAAGCGCCTCCACTTCCACCCGCGGCCTGACAAAACCGCATCCGCCACAGCGGTAAGCGCCGAGTTGGCTGTAGTGGTAATAGCGGTAAGACAAGTTTTCTCCGCAATACGGGCAAAAACGGGCCTCCCTGGTCACGCTCCCTGCCTCTCCATTCCTGGTCGGCGCCCCTACCCCGTAAAAAACCCGCGGTAATCCGGTGTCAGCGAGTTGTGCCACCAGAGGGTCGTCTGCATTGAGGACCAGCTTGGCGGAACTGAGCTTCGCCAGCGCGGTTCTGATAAGGGAAACGGTCTTATCGAGCTCACCGTACCGGTCAAGCTGGTCGCGGAAAAAATTCGTAACAATGACGACCTTCGGTTGAACTATATCAGCGATCTTGGGAAAAGCAGCCTCATCAGCTTCTAAAAGAGCCCAGTGGTGGGCTAAGCGGCCCCGCAGGCTGCTCTTTTTCAAGAACGCGGTTGTAACACCGTTTATCAGATTGGCTCCTTCCCGGTTGATAACCAACCGGTCGTCGAAAGACTCCAGCACCCTTGCCAGCATGTTGTTTGTCGTAGTCTTTCCGTTTGTCCCGGTTACCATTATGGTGCCGTATGTTATCTGATCAGCGAGCGCCCGGAGCGTTCCGGGAAATATGCGGAGTGCCACTGCCCCCGGTAGTGAAGAACCCCTTCCGCCGCTAAGTTTACCGATAAAGTAGGCCGCTTTTCCAGCAAAAATCGCCGTCGTCAGCCGGACACCCAAACTAAATTCCTCCAGACGCAACACATATTGCCTTTTAATTATACCTAAGATGACAAAGAAATATTAAAAATTAAAGACACACGGCCTCCGGCCGCCGTTATTGAAAGGAGCACGTACCGCAGTTTACCGGGGGTGCTAACGGCTGATCCTTTCGCGAACCCGCGCGGTAAACAGTGAGGCCCTTGAGTCCGAGCACGTGGGCCTGAAGAAAAATCTCAGCCACCTCGGCCGGGCTTGCCGTCCGGGGTAAATTTATGGTTTTGCTCACCGCGTTGTCGGTGTGCTTTTGAAACGCGGCCTGCATTTTAAGGTGCCACTCGGGGCTTATCTGTAAGGCGGTCTTGAAAACTTTCTTGCTCTCCGGCGGCAGGGTCTCTACCTCGGCGAGATCGCCCGTCAGGTAAACGGCGCTCAACACAGCCTGCCTCTGCGTCTCCGGAACGGATTTATTCAGGTACTCGAGAAAAACCTTATCTACCACCAGCAGCTTCTTACCGTCAAGGACCGTCCGGGTGTAACTGAGCGCGAATACCGGTTCGATCCCGGAACTCACCCCGGCGATCCCGCTGATCGAACCGGTCGGAGCTATGGTAATCAGAGTAGCGTTCCGGAGCGGCAGGTCGGGATAGTAGACCGACTTTTCCCAGGCGGGAAATGTGCCCCGCTGAACCGCGAGCTCGCGGGAGGCCGCCCGCGCCTCAGCCCGGATGAACGACATTATTTCTTCACCAAGTTCCAAGGCCGCGGTTGAATCATAGGGGATCCTCATCCGGTACAACATGTCCGCCCAGCCCATAATACCAAGGCCTATTTTTCGCGTGCGCCTGGTCGCCGCCGCGATCTCCGGTACAGGAAAGCTGTTAACCTCCACCACGTCATCAAGGAAACGAACGGCTTCGTGGACCACCCTACGGAGCTTGTCCCAGTCAACTTCCCGGCCGGTAACCATTTGCACGAGGTTGATAGAACCTAAGTTGCACGATTCATATGGCAAGAGCGGCTGTTCACCGCATGGATTTGTGGCTTCAATGGGACCCAGGACGGGAGTGGGGTTCGCATGATTTACCGCGTCGAGGAACAGAAGACCCGGCTCTCCGTTAGCGTGTGCATGAGCAACTATGGCGTCAAACACATGCCGGGCCGGAACCGTCCGGTAAACCCTACCGTCAAAAACAAGTGGCAAGCCCTCGTCGCGTTCGAGCGCCGTAAAGAAGCTGCCGGACACCGCGACCGAAATATTGAAGTTCCTGAATGCTCCCTCTTCCTCTTTGCATGCGATAAACTCGAAGATGTCTGGATGGTCCGCCCGCAGGACGCCCATATTCGCACCGCGGCGAACTCCGCCCTGTTTTACTTCCTCCGTAGCGGCATTAAAGATGCGCATGAAACTGACAGGGCCGGAAGCAACCCCGCCGGTAGAACGAACCGGATCTCCACGCGGCCTGAGACGCGAGAAATTGAATCCGGTGCCGCCCCCGCTCTTGTGGATGAGTGCCGTGTTTTTCAGCGTCTCAAAAACGGCTTCGATGCTGTCCTCAATCGGTAGGACAAAACAGGCCGATAACTGTCCCGACTCCCGGCCGGCGTTAATCAGCGTCGGACTGTTGGGCAGAAAATCCAAACCCGCCATGAGGTCAAAAAAACGCTCCGCCCACACCCCGGCCGTTCTTGCTTCTGCACCCAGGCGGGTTTCCGCTTCAGCTACTGCCGTAGCGACCCTTCTGAACATCTCTTCCGGTGTCTCCATCACTTCTCCGTTTTCGTCCCGCCAAAGGTAACGGCCTTCGAGAATCGTCTTCTGGTTGACGTCAAGCTTGATCATACGGCTCCTGCTGAGAATAAAAATTGTTCTTGCAATTGGCAAAGTACCCGAAAACCGCAACAGCCTCCTATGCAGTATGATACCCTACCCGCCTATCCCAAAACAATAGTGCACGTTTGGGTAAGAAAGAGGTTTAGGGTCCAAGACGTGCAAGCCCCAAAACAAAACATGAAAAGGGCCTATCTCCTGGTACGGCGCTCAACAGCGGTCCTGGTACTCCCGCCGGCGGAACCTTGTCCGTCTGCATCCTACAGCAGCAACCAATGCATGACCGCCCCTCACTCTAAGGCCTGAGATAGTTATGCAAATAAATGAACCGCTCCGGATTCCGAAAAACGATCGCCAGCGCTAAAAGGTATTTCCGGTTTCTTTCTATTACCTTTGGACTTAGCCCGGTTTTCAACACTATTTCGCGTAAAGGCAGCCGCCTTTTGGGTCCGAGCCGAGAAAATATCTTCTCATCTGCTGCAATAGCCTGTGCCGCTCTGATGAGTGCCACGCGGCTGTCACGATGCTTCGGTGTAATACACACCAATTCCTCCAAAGCTATCCCGAACTCCTGCAATGCCCGTTCATACTCCTTGATCTCCTCTGCCCTGTCCTGAACCGCTTCATCCCATAAAAATTCGTCCCACGCCGCTGCTGCTTCCGCCTGCACCATCTCTCCGGAAATCTCCCCGCCGGTGGCGATTTCCCTGTAACGGCCCTCTTGCCGGAAGTAGTTGGATAGACGGCTCTTAATGACCATCCGGGCGAATGATAGAAAGGGAACACCCCGGTCCGGCTCGTACCTGGTCACCGCCTCGTCGAAAGCAATGAGGCCGACACTCAGCTCGTCGTCCAAGCCGCTTTCAAGGGGGCGGCGGCAAAAGAAGCTGACAACGCCGTAAATGAAACTTCGGTAAGCCTTGATCAGGGCGCCGCGTGCCTCGGTGTCACCTTCTTTGGCCTGCCTCAGTAACCGCTGGAGGGTTTCTTCGTTCATGTCGGAGAAGCTCCTTGCTTCGGACCCTTCCTTATGAGGGTCTTCGTCGAACTATGCAGACCAAGTTCCGGGCTTGAGACAATAGTTGTCTAATTATTTTTTTGCTAAAAAGGGAGCTAAACTTTAGTCTTTTTTCTTTTTTCGGTGCGCAAGAAAATAAATCGCCAGGCCCAAAAGCGCGCCTGTTAAAAGCAGCGGCTGCACCCGTCCCGCAACCTTGTCCCAGTTATCCCCAAAAAACATTCCCAGGGAGAGATAAAGGAGGCTCCAGGATAAGGCAAAAACAGCGGTTAACGCAAGAAAAAGGACCGGATTTAACTGTCCAACGCCGGCGAGATAGGGAGTAAGATTACTTATCCCGGGGACAAATCTGCCAAAAACTATAAACCCCGGTGCAGAGTGATTTAGCAAAGTACGTGCTTTCTCAAGGCGGGCAGGCGTTACCTTTAACAGGCGTCCGCCGATTTTGAAAACGCGCCCGCCCAATTTTGCCCCCAAAAGGTAAGCCACCGCCGAACCGGCGGTAAATCCCGAGGCTGTTGCAACCAGGGCTCCCAGAAAGTTCAGGTATCCTTTCGCAATTAAAAACCCGCCGATAATCACAATGATTCCGCCGGGGAATAAAGGGACACCAAGAGCCTCGATAAAGCTGCTCAAAAGAATCCCGCCGATACCAAGAGCCGTAAGGTAATCGAGAAGAAACTCGTTCAGCGTCAATTCCCTGCCTTTTGCGGGGAACGGGGGTAGCAGCTTTGGCAAGCATGATAGCCTGCTAATATCGCATCTTTTTCGTTTTTGAACCCCACCCTGTTAGCAAGCGAAGGGAGGCGGCTGCACCCGGGGCGGTGATAAACAAAACTGCGCCGGTTGCCTATCACCCGTCCGGCGTAAAAGTCTTGTACACCCCATAACCCCCGTCCCGACTCTATCGCTTCGCGCTGCGCAGCTAATAATTCCTTCAGATGCAGCAGGTTTGGCGGTGAGGTATACACCTGGGCATAACCGTCTCTCAACAGCCGGGAATTAAAAAGGCTTCCCTTCACGTAAAGATAGGCCAACAAGCGTCCGTAGCGATCCCGAGAGACAACGTCGAATTCAAGGGTTACAACCCGGCCAAGCAGCCGCTCCTTAGCGTAGTTTTTGGCTCTTATACCAAGCAACCCGCTTTTTCCTTTGTTCCCGGTCTCTGGAGCATTGACGCCGATGAGGCGGACCTTCTCTGTTGGCGAAACCTGCACCGGGCCGTGGGGGCCGGAAATGTTGTAGCCGTTGCCTTTCCGCCTTACCGCCGGCCCTGCTAAAAACTCCACTTTGACGGTATCACCGTCGATTACCTCTACCACTAGCGCAGATATACCAACATCTGACGGAATAGGTGCCGCTTCCCGGCCCCCGAATGCCCGCGCTCCTTCAGGTTCATGCTTGCAGCCGGGTGCCGAAATAAGTACCAAGCATGCAAAGAGCCAAAAAAGGCTAAAGTACCCGCGCGAAACCACTGTATATAATACCCCGGTGACCGTCCAGCGTTACCACCTGGCCATCCTTTAGAACAGCAGTTGCCCCTTCAACACCGACGATGACAGGAATCCCGAACTGTAACCCGACAATCGCCGCATGAGATGTAAGACCACCGGCTTCGGTCACTATCCCGGAACAACGCTCCATTGCCGGCACAAACTCCTTGCCGGTGGCCGGTGCCACCATAATATCGCCGGGCTGGATCCTGGCCAGCGCTTCTCTCGCCGTATGTACAATACGCACCGTTCCCGTCACTGCCTTTGCCCCGATCCCGGTTCCCCTGGCAAGCACATCCCCTACAGTATGCACCTTCAGGAGGTTGGTTGTCCCATGAACCCCTACGGGAACACCCGACGTAATAACCACCAGATCGCCGCTTTTTACGTAACCCGCGGACACCGCTGCATCTACGGCTTCCTGAATCATCTGGTCCGTGCTCTCAATTCTTCTTACAAGCAGCGGAAATACACCCCAAACAATGCTTAACCGCATCGCCGCTTTAAGGTGCGGGGTAACGGCAACAATAGGAGCCCGCGGGCGGTACTTGGCCACCATCCTGGCCGTGTACCCCGTTTGGGTTGCGGTGATAATGGCGGCAGCCCCGAGGTCTTGTGCCGCAGCGCAGGTTGCAAAGCTTATCGCATCGGTGACCGTATGCCTTGACGATGCCTTGCGCCTGCTCAGTATTTCCCCGAAAGGCAAAGACTCCTCCGTACGGGCAGCAATTTTTGACATTACGGCTACCGCTTCCGCCGGGTACCGTCCTACGGCGGTTTCTCCGGAAAGCATCACCGCGTCGGTCCCGTCAAAGATCGCGTTGGCAACATCGCTGGCCTCTGCCCGGGTGGGCCGCGGGTTATGCACCATCGATTCAAGCATTTGTGTTGCAGTAATCACAGGTTTCCCCGCTGCATTAGCCTCTTCGATGATTCGCTTCTGTGCAAGGGGCACTTCTTCGGTCGGTATTTCCAAGCCCAGGTCCCCCCGGGCGACCATAACACCGTCAGCAACTTTTAGTATGTCGCCTAATTTTTCTAAGCCCTCCCAGTTCTCAATTTTGGCGATGATTCCGATATCAGCGCCCGCTTCTTCTAAAAGACGCCGCGCCGCAAGGACGTCGTCCTTCTTCCTGACAAAGGATAGAGCAATGAAATCCACATTCTCCGCTACTGCGAAGTTGATATCGCTTATGTCCTTTTCCGTAAGGGACGGAAGGTTTACTCTAACCCCGGGCAGGTTGACCCCCTTGCGGGCTCCGACTTCCCCCCCGGTCTCCACCCGGCATAGGACACTTTGATCCGTAGTATCTAAGACCCTCAAACTTACCAGGCCGTCGGCCACAAGAATAACGCTTCCCGGCCGAACATCCTGGGCCAAACCATGGTAGTTAATCGGGATACGGCGCCTTGTGCCTGTAACATTTCCGGGAATGAGTTCAACCTCTTCCCCGGCTTCGAGCCGAAAAGGGCCGGCTTCGAACTCTCCCAAACGAATCCGCGGCCCCCGGATATCCACTAAAATACCCAGAGTCTTTCCAAGTCGTCCGGCGACTGAACGGAGCAACCGTATCCTCCGGCTGTGCTCCTCCTGTGTCCCGTGAGACATATTAACCCGGGCAACGTTCATCCCGTATTTTAACATTTGTTCGATTACGGCGGGGCTTTCACTCGCCGGGCCGATCGTGCATACGATCTTGGTGTGCCGCATCAGCATCCTCCTCGGAGAGCGCCGGAAAACTCTTAAACCCTATATCGCCAGAACTTCGGCCAGCCGGTAGAGCTTCTCGTCAATTTTTTTGGGGGATGAAAGCATTGCCGCCAAGTCCATATGCCCCAACTTTCCATTAATTACACCGATGGCCACGCACCGCTCACCATCCATGAATAACTCCACCGCACGCGAACCCATAACGCTGGCCATAACCCGGTCGAAGGCCGTAGGCGTACCCCCGCGCTGGATGTGCCCGAGGATCGTAATCTTAGTGTCAAAACCCGTGCGGGATTTGATCTCGCGCGCAACCTCCGCGGCAGAACCGGCACCCTCGGCAACAATGATAATACTGTGTAACTTGCCGCGCCGGACACCGCGCAAAAGCCGCCGGCAAACAGCATCCAGGTCAAAGGGGAACTCGGGGATCAGGATCGATTCCGCCCCCCCCGCAAGACCGGCTGTGAGGGCAATAAATCCGGAATTTCGCCCCATTACCTCGACCACAAACGTCCGCTCGTGGGAGGTGGCCGTATCCCGGATTTTGTTTATGGCGTCAACCACGTTGTTAATCGCGGTATCAAAACCTATGGCGTAATCCGTCCCCGGAATGTCGTTATCGATGGTTGCCGGTATGCATGCAACAGGCAATCCGGTTTCTTGGTGAAAGGTCAGTGCCCCCTTAAAAGAACCGTCGCCGCCGACGACTACTAAGAACTCAATACCGGCGCGCTGTATAGTGGCAAAGGCTTGCGCCCTCCCCTCGGGAGTCAAGAACTCTTGCGAACGCGCCGTCAACAGGATCGTCCCGCCCGTCTGAATGATATCCGCCACTGAGCCGAGACTGAACGATTCAAGGTCTCCCTCGATTAAACCGGCGAACCCGCGCTTGATCCCGAAAACCTCATACCCGTGATAAAGCCCTTTACGCACCACCGCCCGGATCGCGGCATTCATTCCCGGCGCATCACCGCCGCTGGTCAGTATACCAATTCGGCGCAACAGATCACCCCTCGACACGCCCTATTCCCCGCAGCTTTGCGTAGCGCCGATCCACCAATTCCCCAGGAGGCAAGTCCTTCAGCGACGCGAGTTGGCGGGCAAGCGCCTCACGCAGCAGATTTCCCGCAGCTTCAGGATCCCGGTGGGCACCGCCCAGGGGTTCGGGCACCACCTCGTCTATGATACCCAGGGAAAGCAAGTCTTGAGCGGTAAGTTTCAGGGCTTCGGCAGCCTCCCGCGCCCTGGAAGCATCCTTCCAGAGAATACTGGCGCATCCCTCGGGCGAAATGACGGAAAAGACTGAATGCTCCTGCATGAGGATTCTGTCCCCGACCCCTAACGCCAGTGCGCCGCCGCTTCCCCCTTCGCCGATCACTACTACTATTATTGGTACCCGGAGCGCACTCATACGCAGTAAATTTTGTGCAATGGCCTGACTCTGCCCGCGTTCCTCTGCGCCGATGCCGCAATGGGCGCCGGGAGTATCAATGAAGCTTATCACCGGTCGCCCGAACTTCTCCGCTTGAAGCATTAGTCTTAAGGCCTTTCGAAAGCCCTCCGGGTGGGCCATACCGAAGTTGCGGTTTACATTTGCCCTCGTATCCCGCCCCTTTAGGTGCCCCACAACAGTCACCGCCACGCCCTCAAACCGTCCGATCCCACCGAGCACTGCCGGATCATCCCCGTAACACCGGTCACCATGGAGTTCAATAAAGTCTTTAAAGAGCATCCGGACATAATCCTCGGTACACGGGCGGTCGGGGTGGCGGGCAAGCTGCACCTTCTGAGAGGACGTGAGATTCGCAAATATAGAACGCTTCAATTCATCGGCGCGCCTTCTCAGGCTTTGGATCTCGTCCGAAAGATCAAGGTCTTTCTCTTGACTGAAAGATATTAGCTCGATGATTTTATTCTCCAGCTCGACAAAAGGTCTTTCGAAATCAAGAACTGTTGGCACTACCTTCCCTCCCGAGTTTAAAACGCTTAAAACCGTACCGGTCCGCAACCGGCCCAGAAATACCACACTGGAGGTCGGGACTCTTGAAGGGACTTCCCGGAGATTCTCTTAAACTCCGATTTCAGACTTCCGATCTCCACACCCGGATTTTAAAGCGCATCAGTTTTAAGCCGGGGTAAATGGGTATGCTCAAGGGGAGGATTTATGAGATCGACACGTTTTCACTTTCCCGCCCGTGTAACATAAGAATACGCGCGAGGGTCTCGCGCATCATCGCCCGCGGTACGACAAGGTCGATCATTCCATGCTGTTGTAAAAACTCCGCCTTCTGAAAGCCTTCCGGAAGTTTTTGCCTTATGGTTTGTTCGATCACCCGTGGACCTGTGAAACCGATAAGCGCTCCGGGTTCGGCGAGAACAATGTCCCCCAGCATAGCGAAGCTGGCACTCACACCACCGGTGGTTGGGTCCGTTAGAACTGATACATATAGCAATCCGGCGTCGTCAAGCAGTTTTATCGCCGCTGCAGTCTTGGCCATCTGCATCAGCGCCACCATTCCCTCTTGCATTCTCGCACCGCCTGATGCGACAAAAACAATGAGCGGTAAACGCCGTTGACACGCTTTTTCCACCGCCCGTACAAATTTCTCGCCGACAGCGGCTCCCATGCTGGCCATAATGAAGCGGGCATCCATCACGGCGATAACAGTCCTGTATCCCAGGATGCAGCCTTCTCCGCTCACCATGGCCTCAATCAACCCTGTTCTCTGCCGGGCTTCGCCGAGCTTTTCAGGGTAACCCGGGAAATCCAAAGGATTGTCCGCAACCAGGTCCGCATCATCTTCCGTAAAGCTGCCCTCATCAAGGGTAAAACTTAATCTTTCCGCAGCGGTGAGGCGGAAATGGTAATCGCATTTCCGGCAGACCTTGAGGTTTTTGGCGATATCTTTATTGTAAAGGATCTCCCCGCAACGCGGGCACTTAACCCACAGTCCTTCTGGAATCTCTTTCTTTTGTTCCTGGCGTACAGTAACATACTTCGGCCTCTTAAAAAGATCCAAGACCAAGGAACCCTCTCCCTTCCACCTCAAAACGAACCTAACAGCTCAAGTGCTTCTTCCACCTCGGCTCCAGGTACAAGGACCTCGTATGCCTGGTTCTCATTGCCCCCGGTGCCAACCGTATGCAGCTTAACTAATAAGCCTTCCTTGACAAGCAAATCCCTGATTCTCTCAGCTTCTTTTTGACTGGGGGCTACATATACCACGGTCCACACAAAGGTCCCTCCTCAGATAGTTCTTTACCTAATGGTGCGGGAAACACTCAGGCGCTCGGGCTACTGGTCGATGTGCCAGTCAAAAACGGTATGCGTTTTTCAATTATACCCGCTGAACATACTGAAGATACTACATACGTCTACTCATCAGTGCGGACACGCCCGTGTTTGGTGAGAATCTCGGCCTTTCCCCGTATTTTGATCGCCGAAGTATGTTCTGTAAACTGCGCTATCATAATTTCGCCCTTATCTAATTTTTCAGTATGATGAAACTTGGTATCCTTGCCACGCGTAAGCCCCATGATGGTCACACCGTTTTCCATCGCCTTTATCACAATGTAGTCGGCAGAAACCCATTCGTTGTCGGTCAATTTACTTACCTCCTGTCTTCTGGCAAGTATGATAGCACATCGAGGGACTTAAGGGCAAGTTTTCCGGTAATCCGAAGCGGGTGTTACCAACCGTTATGGTAAATTATCAAGGCCGCTTTACCCGGCAGTTCTACAGACGCTGCCAGGTTACCCTTACATTCTTCGGACCGACCAGTTCCTGGAGAACCGAGATAACCGGGGAAGCCACGTCCACCCAGTAGCCTTCCGGCGCTTTGCGTACCACACTCTCTCCCGGATAGTAAAGGTAGACCGGGCAGTTTCCACGGTATCTGCCGAGAACCTCCTTGAGGCGCCCGACAAACTCCGGCCCGGCCTCCGGAAGACGCAAATAGAGCTCGGCCCCCTCGCCGTTTACCGCCGTGATCTCGTCGGCAACCAAACGCATTTTTTCCCCTTTTGCCTTCTTACCGCTGACAAGGATCACCCCTTCGGGCTTCAAGAGACTTCGGCACTCCTGGTACAGCCGTGGGAAAACCACGACTTCTATCGTGCCGGTTAAATCTTCGAGTTGAAGAACCGCCATCTGCTCCCCTTTCCGGGTTCTAAGCCGTCTAACCGTTAGAACCAGACCGCCGGCCCGGAGAAGGGTATCCGGTTCAGCCTCGGGCAACTCGGCCGCCTGAACATTAGTATGCGCGCGTAAAATTTCACGGTACTGCGCTAAGGGATGTCCGGTAATATAAAGCCCCAAGAGATCCTTTTCCATTGACAGGAGGTCTTGCTGGGAGAACTCTTCGAGCGTCGGGTCGATTTTAATATGGTAATACCCGCCGTTAACAAAATCCCCAAAGAGGCTAAGTTGGCACGAATCCCTCTCCTTTACCCACCGCTGGGCAAGCTCGAGGCCCTCATCCAAAACAGCCAACAACTGCCTCCTTGAGTGACCAAGCGAAGCAAAGGCCCCGGCTCGTACCAGGCTTTCCAGCACACGGCGGTTGATCACCCGGGGATTCATCCTTGAGCAGAAATCCCCGAAATCGCGGAACACACCACCCTCTTTCCGGGCAGCAATGATGGATTCGACCGCGCTTTCGCCGACATTCTTCACCGCTGACAGCCCGAACCGGATACCGTTCTGGACCACGGTAAAGTCACGGCCGCTCTCGTTAACATCCGGCGGCAGCACCTCAATCCCCAAGCGCCTGCATTCCTCAACATAGGCCGCTACCTTGTCGCTGTTGTCTTTAACGGAGGTAAGAAGCGCAGCCATATACTCCGCAGGGTAGTTTGCTTTTAGGTAAGCCGTCTCGTATGCAACCATAGCATACGCTGCAGAATGACTCTTATTAAAACCGTAGCCGGCAAAGTATTCCATCAGGTCGAAGATCTCGCCTGCAAGGTCGCCGCTGACACCGTTTGCCGCCGCACCCTCGATGAACCGTGTTCTGAGCCCAGCCAGTATTTCCGGCCTCTTTTTTCCCATAGCTCTTCGCAACAGATCGGCCTCCCCCAAGCTGAATCCGGCAAGGCTGCTCGCAATCTGCATGACCTGCTCCTGGTACAGGATCACGCCGTACGTTTCTCTAAGGATCGGCTCGAGCAAAGGGTGGGGATACACGACCTTCGTCTCTCCGTGTTTGCGCCGGATAAAGTCCTCTACCATCCCGCTTCCTAGGGGGCCCGGCCGGTAGAGTGCAACCAAAGCGATCAAATCCTCAAATACGCTCGGCTTTAGCTCTCGGAGGAGGCTTCGCATCCCGCCCGATTCAAGCTGGAAAACGCCGATCGTCTCACCGTTGCAAAGAAGTTTATAAGTGGCGGGATCGTTAAGCGGTACTCTGTCAGGGTCGATTTCAACGTTAAAGCGTTCCTTTACCAGTTTTAGCGTGTCTCCGATAACCGTTAGGGTACGCAAGCCAAGGAGGTCCATTTTAAGAAGGCCAAGGTCTTCAACCGCTTCCTTGGCAAATTGAGTAGCGACAGTACCGTCAGCAATGCGGTGCAACGGCAGAAAATTGGTCAACGGCTCTGGCGCAATCACGATTCCGGCAGCGTGTGTCGAGGCGTGTCGCGGAATCCCCTCCAGCCGCGCTGCTATGTCAAGCAGTCTCTTGACGGTGGGATCTTTTTCTGATAATTCGCGGAGGTCGGGGGCAGCCTCCAGGGCCTTCGCCACCGTCATTCCCGGTTCTCCCGGGACAAGGCGTGCAACCCTGTCGACGTCGCCGTAAGGTAGGCCAAGTGCTCGACCGACATCTCTAATGGCCGCCCTTGCCGCCAGCGTTCCGAAAGTGGCTATCTGTGCCACCCGGTCCGCCCCGTAGCGCTCAAAAACGTAATCTATTACTTTTCCCCGCAGCTCATAACAAAAATCCGTATCAATATCCGGGAGGGAAACACGCTCCGGATTCAAAAACCGCTCGAAAAGAAGCCCGTATCTTAGCGGGTCGATGCTGGTTATACCAAGACAGTATGCCACCAGGCTCCCGGCCGCCGAGCCCCGCCCCGGCCCAACCAGGATACCGTTTTCCCGAGCAAAACGGATCAAATCCCACACAATGAGAAAGTAAGAGGGATAGTCCATTTCCTCTATTACGCGCAGCTCAAATTCCAACCGGTCAACTTGTTTTTGGGTTGGCTCACCGTAACGTTCCTTCAGCCCGGTGTAGCATAACTCCCGGAGGTAACTTGCCGGCGAATGCCCCTGCGGGACCGGGTAGGCCGGGAGGTGATACTTGCCAAAGGTGAGCGCAACCCGGCAGCGTTCGGCGATTTCCAGTGTTCGCGCCAGGGCTTCGGGAACATCAGCGAAAATCGTTGCCATTTCATCCCCGGTCTTCAAGTACAACTGATTGCAGTGAAAACGCAATCTGTTGGGATTGTTTACCGTTTTACCGGTTTGGATGCAGAGGAGAATATCCTGGATCGAGGCGTCCTCTTGGCTGACGTAATGCACGTCGTTGGTTGCCACAATAGGAATGCGGAGTTCCTGTGAAAGCCTGACAAGATCCGGGTTGATGCGCCGCTGTTCTTCCAGACCGTGGTCCTGCAGTTCCAAAAAGAAGTTGTCCTGCCCGAAAATCTCCCGGTACGTTCCGGCAATCTGCCGCGCCTTCTCAAACTCACCTTCCAGAAGACGCGCCGCCACCTCGCCAGCTGTGCAGCCGCTCAAAGCAATCAACCCGCTGCTTAAACGGCTGAGTAACAACTTATCCACCCGGGGCTTGTAGTAAAAACCCTCGGTGAAGCCCCGTGAAACAAGTTCCATCAGGTTCCGGTAACCGGTCTGGTTCTCCGCGAGGAGTACAAGGTGGTACAGGTTGTCGTCAACCCTCGGCGTGCGGTCCGCCATCGTCCTCGGTGCGACATAAACCTCACAGCCTAATAACGGTTTTATGCCTTCTGCTATGCAGGCCCGGTAAAAGTCAACTACACCGTACATCGCCCCGTGGTCTGTGACGGCAAGGGCTGGCATACCTAAATCCTTCGCCCGCCGCACCACCTCCTTGATTCTGGCGGCACCGTCGAGGAGGCTGTATTCGGTATGTACGTGCAGGTGTACGAAAGACAAGGCATCTATCCCCCCAGAAACGTTCGGCGTACAATTCTACTCATTTCAACCCTGGAAACCCCTGCTGCCGGAGTGCTTCGTACAGCACTATGGCGACCGCATTTGAAAGGTTGAGTGATCGAGCGCCCTCAGCCTTAGGAATGCGGATCAGCCTGTCCGGAAAAGCTTTTAATATACTATCCGGCAAACCCTGCGTTTCCTTACCAAAAACTAAAAATGAGTCCTGCGGGTATTCCACCTCAGTATACCACCTGGTTGCTTTTGTGGTGCTGAAATAAAAGGGGAACCCCGCGTAGGCCCGGTACAGCTCATCAAAACTGTCATAGTAAAGTACCTCGACCAAGTGCCAGTAGTCAAGCCCCGCACGTTTCAAGTGCTTGTCGTCCGTGGCGAAACCAAGAGGACGCACGAGATGCAGCCGTGTCCCCGTAGCCGCACAGGTGCGGGCGATGTTTCCCGTATTTGCCGGAATTTCAGGTTGTACGAGTACAACGTTCATCATGGAACCCGAAGAGACGCCGGTGTTCAACCATTATGCAGGTATTCATGACAAGAGTGACACCTGCGTCACGGCACAACGGTATTGCTTCTTCGTTCACTATCCCCAACTGGAGCCAGATCGCTCGCGGATGTAATCTGATTGCATCAATCACCACCGGTAGCACCTCGTCGCTGCGCCGGAATACGTTGACAACATCGATTCTGATTGGAATCTCGGCGAGTCCTCTGTATACCTTTTCACCCAAAATAAACTCTTCCCGGGGGTAAACGGGCACGATTCTGTAACCGTGCTGCTGAAGGTAAACTGCCACCTTGTGACTGTCACGGTGCGGCTTAGGGGAAAGACCTACCACTGCAACATTTTTACTTTTCTGCAGTATCTCTTTCAGCACCGCGTCGCTCGGATTCATAAACAAGAAGGGATACCCCCCGGCAGAGGCCGGCAGCCGAATAAATACGGACAGTTAACAGATGTTCCTTAGAAACGGCTCGTCCGAGACAATATTATAAAACCATTTCCACAGCAAACCAAGAATACCTTCTCCCCAAATGCCCGCCGGTCGCTGTTCTGTTTAGATCCTCCGTCAGGGCCGCCCCGGTTGCCCCCAAGGCACCCGGCGCGTTAACCCCGCGTAGACAAAGAAATCGTTACTCCGATTGGGCCTGTTATAAATTTAACACTGCGTGCTACGAAGCAAGTTCCTCCCAGCGCTCCAAATAATCACCGACCGCCTGCACGAAAGTGGCGTGTGACCACGTAAGCGGTGCAACCGAAAGCGCTTCCCCGGTGTACGGGTGAACCTGTTCCGCCATGACCCCCGTGGGCATGGCGTAGGTAACCGCCCAGTCGATAAGTTCGCGGGCCTCCTTCAGTTCCGCACGGCTTTTTGCCCGGGCGACATACCAGGCCGCCAGCCAGAGGGTGCAGATAAACCACGGGTTGCCGGGAACCCGTTCAATATCGTCGCTTCTCCGGAAATAGTAGTCGTTCGCATAACGGGCTACCCCGCCGATTGCAGTCTTCACCCATAAACCCTCACGGACAGCCTCCATCGTTTTAACCACCCGCTCGTCCGACGCGGGAAGGACCCCGAAACCCCAGACCGCCCAAAGGCTTGAGTCCAAAGTCAAATCCAATCTAATCTCTCCTCCGGCCAGGGGGTAAAACCCCCGGATGAACCGACCGGCCTCCTCGCTGTAAAGCTCCTTAACGATTCCGGCCTTGACTTCGTTTCCCGTGTTCTCCCACAAGCGGGCAAGCCTTTCATCCCCCAGGAGCGCAGCGCACTTTGATGCCGCGCTGAGACCCGCAAAAACCGCGCTGGCGGTAAAAGTAAATACACCGGTGCGCTCTTCCCAGAGATCGTAGCTCGTCAGCGGCAAGCCGGTGACAGGGTCTCGGTAATCAGCCATAAACTCTGCACCCGGTTTTACCATAACGGGGTACAGTTCTGCGATCACGGAGAAATCCTTATAACGCTCGTAATGTTTCCAGAGCGCCCACAGAACAAGTGCCGTTTCGTCTTCTTGAATAGGAAGCTGAAATTCGCCGTTTCGCACCCAGGAATGCCAGCTCGATCCAACAGAACCGTCGGGATTGTACTTATGCCAGTGGTAACCGCCTTCCGTCAGCGTGCGCGCGGCAAAGCGGAAAAAGGGGAGAGTCAGTTCGGGGTATCCGGCCCGGTCCAGGGCATACGATACAAGCGCCCCGTCCCGCGGCCATACATAAGAATAGTGATCCCTGTTGGTAAGTAAGATATCACTGTCGTTGGCAGCCAGTATAGCACCCCGCTTATCGATCTGCGTGCGCAAAATTAAAAGACTTCGCCGGTACAACCGGGCCACCTCATCCGACAAATCGGCAAACGCGCAACTTGCTTTGTTCACCCAATTAAACCAGTATACAGAGGTTCTGTTTATTAATTCGTCCGGTCCTTCACTTAAAACAAACGCATTCTTTTCCCTGATATCCCTGAAGTTCTCCCCGGCAGCTATCCAGAAATAAAGAGTCTCCTTTTCCCGCGGCTGCACCCGCGCTTCAAACCCGACCGTACTATCTACTGCCCCTTGATCCGCAGGGTTGCTGAAAAGAACCCCGTCTTCGGCGTCTGCCCGACTGTCCTCCAAACCGGGGAGGCGTTTCTTGATGCTGAACTGCTGAATGCCCCGGCGTCCAAAACGACCGTTCAAGAGAAAGTAATAATTTCGCTTATAATGGATAAGCGCCTGGGTAACCGGGTCGTATAACGCTGTATCTCCCACATCGAAACCGCCTATGTTAAAATTATGATAAAAGAAAACCCTAAACTCCCGGGCTTCATCCCTTTCGTTTGATACCTCCGCTTTTCTCAAGAGTATATTCTCCTGGTAATCAACCACATCCGTAAACCTTACCTCTACACCCATAGATGCGTTCCGGGCCATCGTAACAGCAGTAAGAGTGTCTTCTCGATAGCTTAGTACAACGTCCCATCCGTCCCCGCCAACCCAAGAGAAAGAACCGCCGATCCAGAATCCGACCTCAACTACGCCGTTTGCAAGGTGGTTTTCCATCCCCACGTAAGGATAGTACAAGTCTCTGATACGGTATGGCCGTTCAAAATTGACCAGCATCGTGCCGTTTCCCAACACTATTTCCCGGGGCATGCCTTTCCACCTCCCAGCGCGGCGGTACAAGATACCGGTTGCCGCCGTCGGCAGTTAGTAAACGGGTTTACTCTAAACAAAAAGATGCGTTTCGTTGGCATCTTTATCCGCCGGGAACTGTCTCTGCTTTAGTGAGAGACTTTAATTTAGAGGTAAGCAAAAAAAATCCTACGTCAAATTTTTGATGAGTAAGATAACCGAGTTTGGTTCCAACGGAACAAAGTTTTAACTTTTATAAACGTGAAAAGCGACGGCAATAATAAAAAAAGCCTTCAACTTGAATTATGTTACGAATGCATGATGTCTATGATACTTCGCAGGCAGAAAAATCAACGCCGCAAGTGGCTTACTGAGGGGGTTTTTCAATGGTAACTGTTGCCTGGTTGCTCGGTCTTATTCTCCTGGCCATAGTCACGGCTGTTTTTTTGTGGTTAATACGCCGTTCTCCAAGAAAACCAGGAAATATTGTAGAAATCCCCCAAAAGGTAGCAGATACTGAGTTCGCCGGGGAAATCAGTCCTGCAATTCCCATCCAGCCGGCACCGTCAGGAGAACAGGCACCGGAGATGCCGGAGCTGCCGCACCGTTATCAAGAGGACCGGCTCGTGCTGTTGGCCCGTGATCCATACTGGCTATTCGCTTATTGGGAAGTCAGCGCCACCAAACAGGAAGAGTTTACCTTCCGGTTCGGGCCTGAGGCATGGCACTCCTCACGCAGCGTCTTGCGGCTGTATGACGTGACCGGGGTGGAGTTTCAAGGGAATAATGCCAATACCTATGTCGACATCCCTATCAACGACGAAAGCGAAAGCTGGTACATCGAAGCCGGCCAGCCCAACCGGACCTTTTGTGTCGACCTGGGCAAGGTTTTGCCCACGGGCGAGTTTATAACCATCCTTCGGTCAAACCTCGCCCACACACCGAGTGCCGGTCTTTCTGAACGCTGCGACGAAGAGTGGATGTGGCTCGAAGGGGTTTACCGGTCACTTTTCCGGCACGAGTTTGGTATAAGTTCGCCGCTTCTGCTTGAGGAAATCTCAGCACGGATGGGTAAAGAATTTATACCAATAGGCATTGCCTCACCGGTTGGCATCGCCTCCCCGGTCAAACTGCCGCCTGAACCGGGACCCGGCGGCCGGTGATCGAAAAGAACAGCATTGATTGCCGGGCAAAAAGTATTTTGGAGGATCTCTGATGGCCAAGGGTTATCTTGCGCTGGTCTTGCATGCTCACTTGCCTTTCGTCAGGCACCCCGAATACGGTTACTCCCTGGAGGAGAAATGGCTCTACGAAGCCATAACCGAATGCTACATTCCGCTGATCTGGATATTCGAGCAATTACTTCGGGACGGAGTTAGATTCAGGTTGACATTGTCGCTTTCCCCCACCCTTTTAACAATGCTAAACGACGGTTTCCTAAGGCAGCGTTACCTGAACCACCTGAACAAGCTCATAGAGTTAGGCGAGAAAGAGCTACAGCGTACGGCGCATACCCCGTTTTTTACCCCGGCACAAATGTACCGGGACCGGTTTCGCCGGGTTCGTGATACTTTCAACGCTTACGGCGGAAACATAACTACTGCCTTTAAAAACTTCGAAAAAGCCGGGTGCCTCGAAGTAATAACATGCGCAGCAACACACGGCTACCTGCCTCTTTTATATCTTAATCCGGCTGCGGTAAGGGCCCAGATTGAGATTGCTGTGAACCTTTACCGGAGATATTTCGGGCATAATCCGGCCGGTTTCTGGTTGCCTGAATGCGCTTATGCCCCTGGAATCGACCGGTTCCTGAAAAAACAAGGCATCCGGTACTTTTTCCTGGATACCCACGGTGTGCTTTTCGGCTCGCACAGACCCAGGTTCGGTATTTTTGCACCCGTGTTTTGTCCTACCGGTGTTGCCGCCTTCGGCCGGGATGTTGAATCCTCAAAACAGGTTTGGAGCGCGAGAGAAGGGTACCCCGGAGACTTTGACTATCGTGAATACTACCGGGATATTGGTTTCGACCTGGATTTTGATTACATCCGGGAGTATATCCACCCGGACGGGATTAGGGTCCATACCGGTTTCAAATACTACCGCATCACCGGGAAAACAAACCATAAAGAGCCTTATGTCCCCGAATGGGCTACAAATAAAGCGGCCATTCACGCAGGAAATTTCATGTTTAACCGGGAGCACCAGATCCGTTACCTGTGCCGGTACATGGACAGGCCGCCGCTCATCGTGGCTCCGTATGACGCCGAGCTTTTCGGGCACTGGTGGTTCGAGGGGCCCCAATGGCTGGAGTTTCTCATCAGAAAAATTGTCTTTGACCAGGACATCATCGAACTCATCACACCCTCTGATTACTTAAGGCTTTTCCCCTGCAACCAGGTGCTCACGCCTTGTGCCTCCAGTTGGGGCAACAAAGGTTACCACGAGGTCTGGATGTGTGGGGCTAATGACTGGATTTACCGGCACCTGCACTGGGCCGCTGACCGGATGGTGGACCTTGCGCGGCGTTTTCCCGAGAGTTCCGGGATGCTCCAGCGGGCACTGAACCAAGCAGCACGAGAGCTGCTTCTCGCCCAGGCCAGTGACTGGCCCTTCATCATGGCCACCGGAACGATGGTTGAGTACGCAGTGCGCCGCTTCAAGACGCATATGCGCAATTTTATCGGAATCTACCGTCAGATTACAGAAAACCGGCTTGAGGACGGTTGGATCGAAGAGATGGAGAACAGGCACAATATTTTTCCGGAAATTGACTACCGGATATACGCGCAAGGATGATATTGTCAGGCACTGTTGTAAGAGTCTGCCGCATTTCATGCAGACAATAACTGGCGTAAATGGTAATTGATACCTTCGATACTGGCCAATTAGCTCGCCCCTGCAAGTCAGGTTCTACCGTGTTTTCGCCGCAATCTAATTTCCTCTTCTGCCGAGATCCGCGCGCAAGGAGGCAGCATCTCCGAGGTAAATGTGCTTTAACTCTTGCTGGGACTTTTCTGTATTGACGTGAACGAGAACCCTGATTACCTTCGCCATCGCCCCCGGTACATCAATCTCACGGGCACACATAAGCGGAACACAATGCCACCCAAGCTCGCGAGCAGCCAGGGCCGGAAACTGGGCGTTGAGATCGGGAGTCAGGGTAAAGAAAATGCTGGCAATGTCGCCGGTATTAATCCCATTTTCTTCTACTATCGCCAACAGCAGTTTTTTTGTAGCGCTCATAATCTCTTCGGCCGTGTTTCTTTCCACGGTTACAGCGCCTCTTATTCCGTAAACCCGAATCGGTTACACGCTCCCTTTTAGCAACTTATCTACCGTTATATTTCCGTTCCAAGGCGGAACGGTACCGCCTCAGTTCCTCGCCGATGCGAAAAAAGAGCCTCTCTATTTCGTACCTCCCTAAAACCGTCTTTTCGGGTTCTAAGATCTCTATCTTGCGGAACTCTTCGCGAAAAATCAGCCGTACCAGGTCGTCCACTTCTTCGGCCACGACCTGCAGCTCCAAAGGGGCGTAAGCCACCTCCGATCCCGTGGCCTCGTCAAGAACCGTATAGACCTCTTGCGCCATATTGATATCCTCAATCTTTATCCCTTGGAGCGGTACGTTGCGGAACAACGCAGCATGGTGTTCACGTGCATCCTCCGCCGCCTTTTCGGTGGTCTTGCCGCCAAAAAGCAGTCGGCCCGGTTTCCCAACCCCCCGAAAATCGAGACGTACCCGCGCCTGAATCTCCCTTTCAGCCAACTCGTTGCCGATCAGGCTTTTTACCAAAGAGACTCCCCCCTAACCCAGAATTATACAAACAGTTCGAGCTTTATCGTTAAAATCCTGCTATTTTCCCTTATCTAATCCTAACTGCCGCTTTAATTGTTCGACTTCCCCCTCGGTTAGCTTCCTGAGCCTCCCCGGCTTCAGCCCCTTTAGCATCAGCACCCCGATAGCCGTCCTTTTCAGCTTTACCACCGGATGCCCGACAGCATCACACATTCGCCGTATCTGCCGCTTACGGCCTTCGGTAATAGTAATCTCCAGGAGTGTCCGGCCACGCAGTCGCCGAACCACCCGAACCGCCGCCGGCTGCGTTGGACCGTCATCAAGCACCACGCCTTCTCTCAGCCGCCTCAGCGCCTCCCCACCCACTTTGCCGAGAACCCAAACCGCATAAGTTTTAGGTATTTTATAACGTGGATGCATCAAGCGATGGGCCAGCTGGCCGTCATTGGTGAGCAGGAGTAAGCCTTCGCTTTCATAATCAAGCCGGCCTACCGGAAAAACCCTTTCGGGAACCCCTTGCAGGAAATCAGTTACCTTGGGGCGGTCCTGGGGGTCATAAAGCGTCGTAACAACACCTGCCGGTTTGTAAAAGGCTAAGTATACCGGTTTTTTCTCAAGCAGTCTTCTCAAAGAAACCGGCTTGCCGTCGACTTGAACCTCATCCCGCTCGGGGTCGATTTTTACTCCGGGAGCGATTACGGTACGCCCGTTAACCCTCACCCTCCCGGCCCGCACCATCGCCTCGACGGACCGGCGCGAAGCTACACCCGCCCGGGCCAACACTTTATGCAGCCTTTCCTCAATCAATCACCAGGTCACCCCGAAGAGTATTAACTGTTACTTTTCGAAAAAAGCAAGTTCATTTATTCATCTTACGAAAGTTTAGACCTAGGACCAACCTAAAGCATCAACTTCTTTGCCTTCAAATGCGGAATTTTCCTCTAAGTTTCCCTTTTCCGGTAGTTGCTGCGTTTTTCATTGTCGAGCGCTGGGGAGGCCGCGAAAGACGACCCGGAACTTAGCTTGGATCATTCGACTTCTTTGGCTTTAGGAGTGTAGTTTTAATATAAATTTCCCTTTTGGCAGCCGTTGCTGTTCCGCCAGGTTTTGCATGGGTCTCCCGGAAATATTATACGGGGACAGGCTCCCGTTTACAAAAGTTCACCCGGCCCAAGAGCTTCCCCCGGCAGGTCCGCCGTGTTAGAACCTCGCTGACACTCCTCCGAGAATGCGTTCTTCTTCCGTAGGGCGCGGCGATGAGCTTCGCATTACTGCGTCAGGCTCACCGCCACTTCTCACTTCCCAATCAAGCCCGTCCGGCTGCGCCGTCCGTGTACTGCTCTCGCTCCTCGCCGCGTCCCATTTATGTTACTCTTCTGCATCTAAGTAACCAGCTTAGAGGTCTATTCGCCCCACCTTCATCCTTCGGTACCGCTTGATAGCGGCATGGGGGACTCCTAACCAAACACCCGAGGTACAATTATCACCGAGGCGAAAAAGGTGGTTACATCGGCCAAAAGACCGCTAACGGGAGCATACCGGTAGTGCTTTACCCCAATAGACCCGAAGTAAAGTGAGAGCACATAGAAAGTAGTATCGCTCGTGCCTTGCATCGTAGACACCAACCGGCCCAGCATGCTGTCGGGTCCGTGTGTCCGGATAATGTCGGTCGCGATGCCGAGGGCGGCGCCGCCCGAAAGCGGTCGCATAACGGCATGGGGAAGCACCTCCGGCGGGATTCCGAGGGGAACCAAAAGGGGTTGAATCAGGTGAACCATGCCTTCCATTGCACCCGAAGCACGGAAGACACTAATCGCAACGAGCATTGCGACAAGGTAGGGTATTGTTTTAATGGCCACCTCAAACCCTTCCTGCGCCCCGGTGATAAAGGTCTCGTATACTGAAACACGGCGGCAGAAACCGCATACAAGTACCATGAAGACCAGACCCGGAATCACCCACTTGGCGCCCTCGATGACTATACTTCCCATACCCACACCCCTTTTGAGGCTCTAATGCCGCCTTGGAATCGCCGGTATCTGATAGACGGTGCCGGCTTAGTCCCTCCGGTATACTCGCCGCAAAACGGCATCGGCTGAAACCGCAACCGCCATCCCACATGCGGTAGCCAGTACCGTGGTTCCGATTATGGATGTTGGGTCACGGGATCCGAATAATGCTCTGATGCCGATCACCGTGGTAGGAACTAGAGTGACACAAGCAGTGTTAAGAGCCAGGAAGGTACACATTGCCGGGGTAGCTCTGTCAGGATGAGGGTTTAACTTTTGCATTTCCCGCATCGCAAGGAGGCCTGCCGGAGTTGCGGCATTCCCAAGACCGAGAATATTGGCGCTCAGATTCAAGACTATTGCGCCGACTGCGGGGTGGCCGGGAGGCATGCCGGGAAACAAAAGCCGTATTAGCGGCCGGACCAACCTGCATAACGCCTGCACCAGCCCCGCCGCTTCTGCAACACGCATCACCCCGAGCCAGAAGGTTATGATGGCGATTAAGCCGAAAGAGGTCTCGACAGCAACTTTTGCACCTTGAAGAATAGCTGTTGTCACCGCCTCGACCCTTCCGTTAATCATAGCTACTATAATGCCGGAAAGCATCAAAAGAAGCCACAACAGATTAACCACCTGCCCCACCCCTTCAAGAGATGTTGACGCAGCAAACTTGTTCGTTACCGCGCTTAACTCAGAAGTGATAAGGAAAGGCTCTGATTTGGCGACTCTGCAACGTGGCCGCGCACTCAGTTCGGTCCGGTTCCTTAATTAAAGATTATTTCTGTCGGAATGAATTAGAAGCCTTCACCCAAAAGTTCTTTCCCTGGCTGGCAGTCATGCTGCCGTAAAAAAGTTTCATGAGCGACTACATTCTTTCGAACCGCACGTTTACGTTTACTGATTCCCTATCCCACGAGTTCCCCGCCGCCTACACAATACTGGTTACGGCCGAGACTTTTTGCCTTGTAGAGCGCTATATCAGCCGCCGACAATATTTTATCCACGTCATCACCGTGCCGCGGAAAAGACGCTATGCCGATTGAAACTGTAAACTTAGGGTTGGCGTTGCATTCAATTGCGGAGACGATCCGCTCACTTACCCGCATAGCTTCAGAGGAATCGATCTGCGGAAGCAAAACCGCGAATTCGTCTCCGCCGTACCGTCCAATGAGGTCGTCCTGCCGGAGGTTCGCACGTGCTAACGATACGAACTGCTGCAAGCACCGGTCTCCCACCTGGTGCCCCAAAGCATCGTTTATTCTCTTAAAGCCGTCGATATCGATCATCAATACCGAAAAGGGCCGGTGACTGAGTCTTGCCTGCAGCCAACACTCCTGTGTCTTCTGGAGAAAATGCCGGCGGTTCAAAGCCCCGGTAAGAAAGTCAGTGGTTGCAACCTTTTTTAGCCGTTCGTTCACTATACGAAGATCGGCCGTCCGCAAGGAGACCAGGTTGTCAAGGTTCTGGTTAACCCAGCGCAGGTTTTCCTGGGCCTGCGAGAGCCGGAAAAACGGCTCTTTCACCACAACCGACAAGACCGTGTGGAAAAGAAGGAAGTGAGCGCCAAGCTTATATATGAGACTAATAATATAAAAAACCCTGAACTCGGGCAAGGAAAAGGTAAAGAGAATCCAGCTTCCCAAAAAGGCTCCGGATACCCGCGCCATCATCAGGTCTACTTGCTCAGACAGGCGGAAGTATTTTATGGTGTACAGTACCAGCGCACCCCCGAAAAGAACCATGGTGTCAGTGTTTAAATGCTTCCAAACTCCCGTCAAACCCTTTTCGCTTAAAAGCAAGGGGTTTGGGGTAGACTGAAAAACTACTGCGATAATCACTATCCCGGCTGCGAGCCCAAGGGCCAAAAGGTTGTAACGCAAACTTGGACTTGTCCGGTGGGTTCGTCCCACAGCACCCCCGGCAAAAAGTCCCGCCGCGGCTATAAATCCCCCGGCCAACTCAAACAGCAATGCCTTTATTTCCGAGTTAGGCGTAAAGAAAACCGGTATTTGCGGATTCGAAAGCAAAGCAAAACCGTTGAGTAACGCCACACCTAAAAATGCTACCGCGATAACGCAATTGTCAAGGTGCTCACTCCAGTTGATAGAATACCAGGAAACCAAGAAAACACTGAGGGCAAGGGAGATCATCAGAACGTCGGCAAGGGATTGCACCGGAGTCTCCGGGACATAACCGGAAGTCTTGAAAAGAACAATTCCGGTCATTGTCAGGACTGTCCAATAAAGAGCAAAGTGCCAGGCTTCCTTTTTTACTGTCGTGGTCGTCATGGTCGCAATCACCGTAAATATTTAGTTTCTAACTATAATTTCGACATAAGTTATCAAAAACCTGCGGTAATACTATTCGTCTAATCTAAAATACAAAGGTCCCCCCGAATTATGGGAGACCTTTTTTCTGGTTTAAGAGTTTTTATAAATTATGCAGAACTTATTTTTAGTGATCGTACTTCCGCTGTCTCATCCCCTCGATTTTTTCAATAATTTGCGGAGCAAGATCCAGTATTCGTTCCGCAAGGTGATTCCCTTCCACCGGGAGGAGCCTTATGTTTTCCCCCTTTACAACCAGGAATCCGACGGGCTGTACGGAAACCCCGGCTCCGCTTCCTCCTCCAAAAGGCGCTTCCGCGCCTGACTCCGGCCGCTCGCTGGAAAAGGCGCTCCCGCCCGCGGCAAAACCGCAGGCCACCCGCGAAACGGGTATTATCACGGTCCCGTCCGGGGTTTCCACCGGATCACCTACCACAGTATTAACATCGACAATCCCCCGGATGTTTTCCATTGCTGTTTTCATAAAGCCCTCTATAGGATGTTCCACCGGGCTCACCTCGCTCCAGTAATCAGAAAAATACATCTCCTTTACAGTTCCATTGATTAAAATGGCCTCACTTGAAAGTAAATATACAATAGGAAACAGATTGGCCTGTATGGGAAGCGGAGGCACAGGGGTCTTTAAAACCCCTGCGCCCTGAAACCAGTATCTGTATTTAGAATTTGCCGAAATCCGCGTCATCGAGAGAAATCTCCTCGTCACCTTTCCCGGTTCTCGTAGCCGCCGCCTCCAACATCTAAGGTCTCATTGAACCCTTTGATTATCTCCTGATAACTCCCCTTGAACTTCTCGGCATTACCCCGGGTTTTAAGCTCGCCTTCCACCGCAGCTTGGATAAATAATAGCAGTACTTCGTTAACCAGCCCTTTGATACTGCCAATCATTTCTTTAAAGGACCTCCGAAACCCGGTCGACTATTAGCCCTACCGTCTGATTATCGATGTTGATCACCACGCTGCAGGTGTGCTAAGCAAAAAATTTGAGCGCTGGGGCTATACCCTAAAACTTCGGCAAAGCAGCCGGCTTTGGTTCAGGATGTGATCATGGAAAAGGTTGAACAGGGGGTGAACTTGACCTGCATGCCCACCGCGGACGGTTAACAAGTGAGGTGTAAGGCAGCAACGATACGGTGCTGTGTGGAAAGCCGGTTATACCTCTCACAGGCCTGCGGAGAAGGCAAGACCGTGAGCTTAATGCCCTTCAGGGACAGGAAGTCGTTAACCTCGGGCAGCACACGCACTGCTCCGTAAGCACCCGTCCCGATGATTAAAATCTCGGGTTCGGCACCGGCTGCCTCATTTAGGTCTGAGACTTCAACGGTATGCCCCCTCTTCCGCCACCAAGATATTACACGTCCCGGGAGGATTATAACATCCTCGGTATATTTCTTCCCGCCAATGACTATTTCACCGAAGCGATAACTGTCAATCTTCACCTCATCACCCCCTTCAGCGGTTCTGCGTTCCAATCTCACGATGTGGAGTATCAATAGCCGCCTTCGTGTTTATTTCTTGTTCAAGCAACGAAAAACATAGAAGCCGGCTGTAAAGAGATGCCTTAACTGGACAAACGCGGTCAGACTTATCAATGTCCCAAACGCGGGTGACTTAAAGTCCGGGTTAAGGCTGATGCTTCCGGGAGCTTCAAGCAGCGGGGTAATACGCCCCAGTACATAACCCTTGATTCCCCACAGTAATCCGCAGACCGCACCCGTGCTCGCCGGTTCGCCGGTACCCACCGTGGTATGCCATTCAAAACGTATTATCCGCAACCGGCGCCACAGGTAATGCACCGCGTCCCGGTAACGGGAATAGAAAGCAGCGAGCCGCCGCAACAAACGGTATATCGCTGCAAACCCGGCAAAGTATACTCTCACACCCGGCCTTTCGCCTTCGGCTATCTTTATCTTTACGCCAGGAGCGCCTTCAAAAGACGGGTTTATCCCGAGAACCGGTACATTTAACCTGTACCGTAACAGCCCCCAAAAAGCAGCGGCTTCGAGAGACAAGTGGTCATCGATCCCCTGCCGCGTATATTCGACCCGCAGGGTCAACCTGCTGAAACCGATCAGCAGTCCGGCTACAGCCGCTGTTAGCAAGGCGATTAAGAACCACAAAGAGGATAGCACCTTTCGCTTAAGACTGCACAACGCCCGGCCTCTGTTAGAGGTAGGAGGTGGGAGGTCAGAAGTGGGAATGGCTGTCTGAATTTACATACAAGTTCTCCCGGGTTTCGGCTCCTGCCTTCTGTCCCCCGGCTTCTGTCTTCCGGATTCCGACCTCTCAATCCTGACCTCTTGATTCAGGCTCCTAAATCTTCAGCGCCCCCCGCACCTTCTCCAGCGTGGCCGCCGCCACCCGCTGCGCTTTTCTAATGCCGGTTTCCAGCACCTCTTCAACGTATCCCTTCCGGGCCACAAGCGCCGCACGCCGCTCGCGCACGGGCGAGATTAGATTATCAAGTATGTCCGCCAGTCGTTTTTTGCAAGCCACACAGCCGATTCTGCCAGCCCTGCACTCACCTTCAACCTCCGGAAGATCTTCGGGGCTATATAATTCATAATATTTGAATACGGTGCACACCTCTGGATGCCCCGGGTCGTTCTTACGAATCCGGGCCGGATCGGTCACCATTAGGTTGGTCAGCCGCCGGATTTCGTCCGCGGTGACTGTCAAGGGTATCTCATTATGGTAGCTTTTGCTCATTTTCTGGCCGTCTATACCCGGAACCAGCTTGACCTCGGCAAGGATCCCCTGCGGCTCCGGAAAGACAGGCGCGTAAAGATAATTGAAGCGCCGGGCCACCTCCCTGCAAAGCTCTATGTGCGGTAGCTGGTCTTCACCCACGGGTACGCCCTCCGCCAGGTACATTAAAATGTCGGCCGCCTGCAGGAGCGGGTACCCTAAAAAACCGTAAGTGGCAATATCCTTCCCTAACTCCGCCAATTTTCGTACCTGGTCCTTGTACGTCGGCACCCGCTCGAGCCAAGAAAGGGGAGTGAACATCGAAAAGATCAGGTGCAGTTCAGCATGCTGCGGCACCTGGGACTGAACGAAAACAATGCTTTTTTCCGGGTCGATGCCCACGGCCAGCCAGTCGGCCGCCATTTCGTAAGTAAACTCCTTAATTCGCCCCGGATTTTCGTACTCCGTCGTCAGGGCGTGCCAGTCGGCGACGAAAAAGAAACACTCGTTCTCTTCCTGAAGCCGCAGCCAGTTCTCCAAAACGCTCAGGTGCCCGAGATGCAAACGCCCCGTAGGACGCATGCCGCTTAAAATTCTCAAAAAACCTCCCCCTCCGACAAAACATTAAGTTTTTATATTGTGCTCCTAAAATAAAGCAGGAAGTAAGATAGCGGCAAAACAATGAACTCCACCAGGCGGCCGATTACACCGGTAAATATTAACAGCAGGAGGATGATCATCCCGTACTGTTCAAGGTAGATGAGCCACTCTTGACGCCCGGGAAGAAGCCCGGCAAGCACCTTGGATCCATCAAGCGGCGGCACGGGTATCAAATTAAAGAACGCCAAAAAGACGTTTATATACACCATCCATACCAATACGGATGCCGCCGATGAGGTTGCGGCCATTAGTCTAAACAACACCGCCCCGGCTAACGCCACTACAAGGTTGCCGATGGGACCCGCAAGCGAAACAAGAATTATCCCCTGGCGCCTATCCCGAAAGTTATTCGGGTTTATCGGAACCGGCTTTGCCCAACCGAAAACAAACCTGCTGCCCGTCACCACTAATAAAGCCGGCACAAGAACTGTGCCGATCGGATCAAGGTGCGCAATAGGGTTCAACGTCAGGCGGCCGGCATACCGTGCCGTCGGGTCCCCCAATTTGTTCGCCGCCCATCCGTGAGCGAACTCGTGCAGGGTAATACCTACGACAAAAGCGAGCGCTATCGCTATGGTCTCCGAACTAAACACATTGACCACTCCCCCTGCCCGCCCGGTCCGACAGATACCTCCGGACGAACTCCAATTCCTCTTCCCGGCTCCCCACTAAACCGTCCAGCCTTGCCTGCCAGACCGCGTCAAGCACCTCCCGATAGAGCGGACTGGGAGGGTACCCCATTTTTTTAATATCCTTACCCGTGATCGCGGGTTTATTATCCATAACGGCCGTGAGCACCTTTCGGAAACGGTCCTGGTACCCTTCCTCACTGAGGAGGACCAGCAAAAACGGGTAGGCCTCCCTCGGGAGCGAAAGCACGGCCTGGGCAAGCTTACTTGTTCCAACTGCCTCCCTTACCGTAAGCTTGCCCAGAACCTCCTGCCAGTATCGGACCGCAGCCATAACCTTGGCTGTGGTGTTCCGCCCGAAACGATAGCGTTCACAGAGTGCGTGCGCAGACGGTGGATTCGTCCAGTGAACTGCGGCGATAAAGTAGCACAGCCACCGTTCGGCGCAGACTATACCCCAGGACTCAACGGTTTTCATTGCCTGGGGTAGATAGGTAAGTACCGCCTCCACCTCCCAGTGGCTCGCCACCGGAAAGATGAAAGGCCAGATGCCGAGTTCTGCACAACGACCCAGGAAACGGGAAGCCTTTTCGTCATCAAGGCACGGCCGCACCTCCTGCCAAAGCTGCACCGGTGAAACGCGGTTTAAAACACCGTCCCGCACAGCTTCGCGCAAAAGCACGAGGGTTTGCCGCTCTATCTGGAAATTGAACCGTTCGGCTAATCGCACTGCCCGCAGCACCCGCAACGGCTCCTCAAGAAAACTCCGGTTATGGAGCACCCGGATGTAACCGTACTGCAGGTCCTGCCTCCCTCCGAAGTAATCCACCACCTGGCCGAACCTTTCCGGGCTGAGGTCGACGGCAAGTGCGTTAATGGTAAAATCCCGGCGGTATAGTTCCTGCCGCAGAGACGTGTTCTCCACCTGCACGCCGAGGGCGTATTCAAAATAGTCCGGCCGCGCCTGTATCAGGCTGCCGATGCCTTCGCCCCCGAGGAAAAACGTAGCGGCAGGAAGCCGAGGGTTCCATTTAAACCTCACGCCGAGGTCCTCAGCAAGGGCCGCCGCCATTTTCAGTGCATCACCCTCGACCACTACAGAAACCTCACGCCTCTGGAGTCCGAGAAACAGGTCACGTACAGAGTCCCCGGCAAGAAAAGCACCAACCCCCATACTTTTCGCCAAAACCCCGGTGCGCTCTAAAAAAAGCAGGACCGGAGCACTTACACTCGTCCGGAGGATCGTGGCGATGTTACGCCGCCCCGTTTCCGTTTGGGCGGGTGTATACAGGAGGTGGAACTGGGGCTTGAAGTCGCGGTGTAAGGTTTTCAGTATATCGGTCCGAGAAATAATGCCGATAAGGCGCCCGCCCTCGACTACCGGAAGTCGGCCGATGTCGTGCTCGATCATTATGGCCTGTGCCTCGCTGACGGGAAGATAAGGTTCCACGGTAACAACCTTATTGCTCATAAACGCCTTGACCGGTGCATGGGAAAGATTGCTGCGCTGGGCTTTTTCGATGTCACGGCGGGAGATTATCCCGACCAACCGGCCGCCTTGAACAACCGGAAGCCCGCTGTGACCATAACGGAGCATTACCTGGCCGGCCTCGGTGATGTTTGTATCCAGGGAGACCGTCTTTACGGGAGTGGTCATAATTTCGGCCACCGTGAGCGGTGCAAGGATGGAGTTATGTAAAACCTCAAAGAGCTCTTTTTTTATCCGGTCGACCGTTGCCCCTTTTATCGACGCTGAGGCTGCCGCCTGGTGCCCTCCTCCGCCGAAATGCACCAATACCCTCCGCACATCGACCCCCGGCGTGTTTGAACGCCCGACAACGTATACCCGGTCACCCATTTCAACAACGGTAAAGACCGCATCGAGCTGTTCAATTTCACCTAACTTGTGCGTCAGCAATGCCAGGCCTTCAAGAAAATCGGGAAGGCACGCGCCCGCCACCAGAACTTTTACCCCGCGAATAAGATGGCGTTCGGCGTTTAAAATAAGCTCTTTTAGCAGTTCTTTTTGCTCTATGCTCAGCGGGCGTCCAAGGAAGTTAGCCACTACTGACAGGTTTGCTCCCCTGGAAAGGAGAAACTCAACAGCAGCTATATCCCTGCACGTGGTGCCAGGGTAAAGGAGGCTGCCGGTGTCCTCATAAATACCCAGTGCCAGTACCGTCGCTTCAAACGATGAAAGGTCAATGCCGGCCTCCCTGATTTTTTCCACCAACAGCGTCGTCGTAGCCCCGACCGGCGCAATTACCTCTAACGTTCCGCGCGCATCGTCTTCGCTCGGGGGGTGATGGTCGTATATATGCACTTCCACATCAGGCCGCTCAAGCAGTGCGTTCAAAAGACCGATTCGTCTGGCGTTCCGGGTATCAACTAAAATCAGCCGCCGGACTTCACTAAGGTTAATGTTTTTTGCATCCTCGATCAACAGGACGTCTTTGTGCAGCGCTAAAAATTCCTCCACACCCCGGTTTGCCTTGCCCGGCATGACAAGATGTGCACCCGGATAAAGCTTCTTCGCCGCGGCCATCGCGGCGAGGCCGTCAAAATCGGTAATCAAATGCGTGGTGATTACTTCCATAAGCGTTCCGGTATTCTGTCGTTACGTAAGAGGTCTGCGAAGTCCTCCCGCGTTACAATCTCTTCCGCCTGCCCGCCTCCGACAAGCACCACCGCAGGTCTCGGCAGACGGTTGTAATTCATCGACATGGCGTAGTTGTAGGCGCCGGTTGCCGGCACCGCTAATATGTCTCCTGGCGCGGGATAAGGCAGCCGCACATTATAAATCAGAATATCACCTGACTCGCAGCACTTGCCGGCAATAGTTACGGTGGTTGTTGCCTCATCGTTCATCCGGTTGGCAAGCGCGGCCTCGTACCGGGCCTGGTAAAGGGCCGGCCGCGGGTTATCGTTCATCCCGCCATCGACAGCAACATAAATCCGGACACCCGGAATCTCTTTGACCACTCCTACGGTGTAAAGCGTGGTTCCAGCAGGCCCGGCGATTGAACGGCCGGGTTCAACCACAACCCGGGGCAGAGGAAGTCCCAGCTCGGCGACGGTCTCTTTAACTGTCTCAATCACCGCTCCGGCATACTCTTCAATAGTGGGCGGGTCGTCTCCGCTCACGTAATAGATGCCAAGTCCGCCGCCCAGGTCGAGCTCTTTCGGGGTCCACCCGGTTTCAGCCCGAACCCCGGCCGCAAACTGAAGCAGCAGGCGGGCAGCGTCACAGAAAGGCTCGAGCTCGAAGATCTGGGACCCGATATGACAGTGAAGTCCCACCAACTTTACATGCGGCAAAGCAAGCGCCCGGCGAACGCCCGTTTCAGCTTGTCCCGTCTCGATCGCCAGACCGAATTTCGAATCGATTTGTCCGGTACGGATGTACTCGTGGGTGTGGGCTTCTATGCCGGGGGTGATTCGGAGGAGGATTACCGCTTCAACGTCCATTTGACCTGCCACACGGTTCAACAGTTCCAATTCGGAGAGACTATCGGCCACGATCCTCCCCACACCTGCCCTCAGCCCCTGCGCGATCTCTTCCTCCGACTTGTTGTTACCGTGAAAGTAAATGCGCGCGGGAGGGAACCCCGCACGGAGCGCGGTATAAAGCTCCCCGCCGGAGACGACATCGAGGTAAAGCCCTTCCTCTTCCACTATCCGGCAAATAGCGGAACAAAGCAACGCCTTTCCTGCGTAAACAACGCGGTTATCCGGACCGAAGGCTTTACGGTAGCGGCGGCAGTTTTCGCGGAAAAGGGTTTCGTCCACCACGTAGAGCGGCGTCCCAAACTCCCTTGCGAGAGTCAGCGTGCTTACCCCGCCGATTTCCAAATGCCCGTCTTCATTTATCCGTCCCGTACCACGCAAACGCATACGCAACCTACTCCACCTTAGGTAACCGCGCCAGCGAGCGTTGGAGCTCTTCCTCCGGTAAGGCATAGTCCTGGATGTTCCCGGAGAGGTAAGCGTCATACGCAGAGAGGTCAAAGTGCCCGTGACCGCTGAGGTTGAAAAGAACAACCCGCGCTTCGCCCGCATCCCGGGCCTGCAGCGCTTCATCAATCGCACATTTTATCGCGTGCGCCGATTCCGGCGCCGGAACTATTCCTTCCGCCTGGGCAAATTTGACCGCCGCCTCAAAAATCTGCATCTGCCCGTAAGCACGGGCTTCGATGAAGCCGTCCGCCACTAACTGGCACAGCAGCGGTGCGTCGCCATGGTACCTAAGACCTCCCGCGTGGATTCCCGGCGGGATGAAGTCTTTCCCCAGGGTATACATATAAACGAGGGGGGTAAGGCCCGCTACGTCACCGAAGTCATAAGCGTGAAGCCCGCGCGTCAGCGTCGGGCAAGCAGTGGGTTCAACGGCGATGAAACGGGTGTTGGTTTTTTCGGCCAACCGGTCCTGCAAAAACGGGAAGCAGAAGCCCGCATAGTTCGACCCGCCGCCGACACAACCGATCACTACGTCAGGGTAGTCACCCGCTTTTTCCATCTGCAATTTACTCTCCAGGCCGACCACCGTCTGGTGAAGTAGCACGTGATTGAGCACACTCCCGAGTGAATAGTTCGTATCGGCGTGCGTGGCCGCGTCCTCCACTGCCTCACTGATGGCAATACCCAGGCTCCCCGGCGAATCCGGGTCGGCCGCTAAAATCGCCCGGCCGGACTGGGTCTGGTCACTCGGACTCGCCAGCACCTCCGCACCGAAAACCTGCATCAAGATACGCCGGTACGGCTTCTGGTGATAACTGACCTTCACCATATAAACGGTACAATCGAGGCCGAAGAAGTTGCAGGCCATTGCAAGCGCGCTCCCCCACTGACCGGCCCCGGTCTCTGTCGCCAGTCGTTTCACCCCGGCCTGCTTATTGTAGTAGGCCTGAGGAACCGCCGTATTCAGCTTGTGGCTCCCGGCCGGGCTGACCCCCTCGTACTTGTAGTAAATGTGTGCGGGGGTGTCAAGCGCCTTCTCCAGGCGCAGCGCTCTGATCAGGGGGCTTGGACGCCACAACCGGTAAATGTCCAAGACCTCTTCCGGTATGGGTACCCACCTTTCCCGGGTTACTTCCTGCTTGATCAGCTCCATTGGGAAAATGGGCGCCAGGTCCTCCGGTCCTACCGGCTGCTTGGTACCCGGGTGAAGGGGCGGCTTCGGCAGGTTGGGCATGTCCGCCTGAATATTGTACCAGGCGGTAGGCAACTCCTTCTCGCTCAGCAAAACCTTAGTCTCCACGAACTCAACTCCCCTTAAAAGAGCTTATTTTTCATATAAACTAATTCTATGATAAAAGTCCTTTTTCAGCAAGACTTGTCCTTTATTGCCCAACTGTTTATAGATTTTCGGGGAATTCTTTGATAGAATACAGAAAAAGAAAAGAAAGGCATAAACCCGGAGTGCAAAGGGAGGGAGGTGAAGAGAATAATGCTGCCGTCGTTTAAGAGGTTTCTTGAGAATGAAAGCGGCCAATTAGCAAAAGGTCCTATGGACGCCTGGGAGGTGGGGCTCCTTCTCTTGGCTATCGCCGGGGTCGGGGCCATGATTGGACTCGGCTTCTTAGCTGTTAAAATTCCGGGTTAATAAGTTAATTGATTAATATTCTTTAGAGGGTTTTAGTAATCTTAGGGACTAATTAAGCAAGGGCTCCTCGACTGATACAAGGAGCCCTCCTTTATTACAATTGATAACAGGCTGTTAAACTGAGCATTGCGGGCCGCCATCCGGTTAATGCCCGCCCTCATCTGAAACACCGGCCCGAAAGAGGGACCAGCGCCACCAATAGCTGCGTATTCTTTTATACGGGCCGGCGCTCAGACCGACGCCGGGAGCTATCGTGCCCGGTTATTTTCTTCCAACCGACCCCGGAGCGCCGGGCAACCGTCCTGCCGGAAAGCACTTATTCAGGCCTACCCCCCATCCAGCTTCATACGCAGCTCTTTCTCCGTCAAAGGGCTGTTTTTCTCCTCAGACAGGAGGTACCGACCGCTATCGTACCGTTTCTCGTGAGTTTTTTCAATATCGACCTGAAGATCCTCGGTGAAAACCACACCATACTCTTTGAGCGCGGCATCTCTTGACACAAGGCCGTTAATAACATCCCGACGCACAGCCTCCGGAGGCCTCAAAAAGGGCTGTCCGACTCCCCCGCCGCCGGCCGTTTCTAAAATAATGGTCGTACCTTTGGTTACCGCTTTTGTGAACTTTCCCGGCATCGCCGCCAGCACTCCATCCGGGGTTTTGATCAGACAACGGGCGCCCCTTCCAGGGCGGCCTGCTTCCAGGCCCCACGGCCGCAGAATGTTTCTCTCGGTGCTTACCGAAACGGTAGCATCCTCTAAGACCGTGATTGCGCGCACCAGCCCGGTTCCGCCTCTGAACTCCCCCGGCCCGCCCGAGTCGGGTATCAGCCCGTATCTCTCAACTATCACGGGATAGTTCATTTCGATAACCTCGACCGGGGTGTTAAGGGTGTTGGTCATGTTTACGTGCACCCCGTCCATCCCGTCCTGACCGTGCTTGGCGCCCTGACCGCCCCCGTACGTTTCGACATATGAGTAATAACCCTGCCGGCCGCCTACACCCCCTATCGTGAAGTTACTCATACTGCCCGTCCCCGCAGCCGTCACCTTGTGAGGGACGGCCTGCGCCAAAGCCCCGAGCACCACGTCGGCTATCCGCTGGGCAGTATTTATGTTCGCGTGCGCCACCGGTGCCGGGAAATAAGGGTTGACCAGCGTACCTGGCGGCGTGACAACCTCAACCAGCCGCTCAATCCCCTCGCTGGCCGGCAGGTCGGGATCAAAAACCGCTTTGACTGCGAAGTACACGCAAGCCAGCGTAACCCCCCTGGTGGCGTTAACGGGGCCTTTGGCCTGGGGGCTGGTGCCTGTAAAGTCTACTGTAATACCTTTCTCGCCGATTTTCACGCTCGTGCTTATCTTAAGAAGATCGCCGGTCAGTCCGTCTCCCTCAAGATAATCGCTGAAGCGATAAATCCCGGCCGGGACGCCCTTCAGCGCCGCAAGAAACCGCCGTGCCGCGTAATTTATTACTTCAGTCATATAATCCGCAAGTCTTTCGATCCCGATTTTTTGAGCCAGTTCCTGGAGTCTCTTGCAGCCCACCCGGTTGGCCGACAGCTGGGCCTCAATGTCGCCGTAAAACTCATCGGCCGTTCTTACGTTATGCGCCAGGAGCTTCAGCAACTCCTTGTTAAGACGCCCGGCGTTGCATAACTTGACCGGGGGAATCCTGATCCCCTCCTGAAAGATTTCCGTGGCCGCCGTAGACATGCTGCCCGGCACCATGCCGCCGACATCGACGTGGTGGGCCAGGTTTGCGACAATGGCCAGCAGGCGGCTCCTTGCGAAAGCTGGCGATATAATGCAGATATCCGGCAGATGAGAACCACTGATGTATGGGTCATTGATGATTATGGCGTCACCGGGTTTAAGCCTCTCTGCCGGAAATACTTCCAACACCTTCCTGACCACCGTGGGCATCAGACCGAGATGCAGCGGGATGTGTTCGGCCTGTGCGACCAGTGCTCCATCAGGGGTATACACAGCGGTGGAACAATCCCGCCGGTCCTTGATGTTCGGCGAAAGGGCGGTACGCGTCAGCACAACCCCCATCTCCTCAGCCACCGATTGGATTGCGTTCCTCAATACCTCGATGGTAATCGGATCGATCACAGTTTCACCACCAAAAGGGGAACAAGCTCCTTTTTCCCCGGTTTTATGGTTTTATTTCCTTATACTGCAGTGTTGATCACTATGTTACCCCACCTGTCGCACCAGGCGATGTCGCCAGGCCAGAGCAAAGTGGTCGAATCGGCCTGGGAAATGATGGCCGGCCCCTTGCACTCGGCTGCTGCGATTTCCCGTCTTTGAAAAACGGGCACCTTTAAAAGCTCTCCCGCGAGATAAACCGTCCTCACGCCTGCAGCAACCGGTTCCTTCTTCCGTGCTACACGCCGCGGTTTCGTTTTTGGAAGTTTACCGGCAGCAGTCAAACGCAACGCAACAACCTCCAGCGGCGCGTTTTCACGGCAGTAACCGTAGCATTGGCGGTGCAGCCGGTGAAAGCACCGGGCTATCGCTTCCACTTCCCGTTCGCCTAATAGGGTGTTGGGAAAGGGAAGGCTTAACTCGTAAGACTGCCCCTTGTAGCGGATATCCGCAAACCTGCTCAAAAGGATTTCTTCCTCGGTAAATCCTTTACTAAAAAGGTCACCCATCCCCCGGCTTTCCAGCTGAGCAAACCCCCTGTTAATTTCGCTGGCGATCTCCGGGACCAAATCCGCCCGAAACGTTACAGTGTAGTCGTGCCGCACATCCACCGAGAGCATCCCCCACGCCGACGTCACACCGGGATAAGGAGGAACTACCACCCGTGGAATCCCGAGTTCCCTTGCCAGTTCAACAGCGTGCAAAGGACCGGCACCCCCGAAAGCCATTAGACAGAAATCTCGCGGGTCATGTCCTTTTTGGACCGAAACGACCCGTAAGGCCCGGACCATGTTGGCGTTTAACACCCTGATTATCCCTTCGGCTGCTTCCCTCGGTGTAAGTCTAAGAGGTTTGCCGACCCTTTGACTTATCGACCGCTCTGACAGATCGGGCCGTAAGCTTAATCCCCCTGCAAAGTCTTCTGGGCTTAGCCTGCCAAGCACCAAGTTGGCGTCCGTCACCGTTGGCTCCTGCCCTCCGTGGTTATAGCAGGCAGGTCCCGGAAATGCACCCGCGCTTCTTGGACCGACCTGCAGGGCGCCCCCACTGTCTACCCAGGCGATGCTTCCTCCCCCTGCACCGATAGTGTGGACATCCAGCATCGGCAACCGCAGTGGGTAGCCCTCAATTGACCCCTCTGAGGTGAAGCGTGGTGCGCCCTTTCGGATGAGACAAATATCCATGCTGGTGCCGCCCATATCGACAGTAATCAGGTTCTTGTACCGGGTCAGCCGCGCAAGGCAAACACCCGCCATTACACCGCCTGCGGGGCCGCTCAAAACCGTGCGAACACTCTGCTCCCTCGCCAGGGTTGAATCGACAACGCCTCCGTTCGATTGCATTATGTACAACCCGCTCTTGACCCCGGCGGACTTCAAACCCTTTTCCAGCCTGCCGAGATACCCGTTTACAACCGGTCTTACAAAGGCGTTCAGTACCGTAGTACTGGTTCTCTCATACTCGCGGAATTCGGGGAGTATCTCTGAGGAAATGGTTACGGATAGGTGGGGCAGTTTTTCTTGAAGAGCCCGCTTTAGGAGCATCTCATGAACCGGATTCACATAAGCGTGCAGCAGGCATATGGCCACCGACTCCACACCAGCCCCCACAATTGCCGCAACCACGGAGGCTATCTCTTGTTCCCCGAGCTCTACTACAACCAAACCGTCCGCCAAAATCCGTTCGTTAACCTCGAACACCAGGTTGCGGGCCACCAGGGGCTGGGGCTTGAGGTGCCGGAAATTGTATAGGTGAGGACGGTTTTGCCTTCCTATGAAGATGATATCCTTGAAGCCCTTGGTGGTAACCAGGGCCAGGCGCGCCCCTTTTCGCTCCAAAATGGCGTTCGTCGCCACCGTTGTGCCGTGCAGAAATAGGTCGATCTCTCCCGGGGGAATCCCCTTCTGGCGACTTATTCGTTTGATTCCCTCCAGCACCGCGCGGGAGGGATCGTCGGGAGTTGAAGGTTCTTTGAAAACGTGAAGTTCACCGTTATCCCCGAACAGGCAGAAGTCGGTAAATGTGCCCCCGGTATCAACGGCCAATTTATACCGTGCCATGCAAATTCCTTTCAATATAGAAGGTGTTTTCGGTACAGCAGGCATTAATCCTTTTCGCCGGACCTCTGCGACTTCCTTTCTGTCTAAGGTAGCCGGTGCCTAACCGTAAAGAGTCTTTCATAAGGCGCTACACCGCCTTCAGCAGGTTTGCGAAAAGTCGGAATAACCCCTTTTCCGGCCCTAACGCGGCAGCAGGATGACGAGGATCAGGCCTGTAACGGAAAAGAACAGAATCCAGCCGGGAGGCGTCGGGCAAGGCCCCCGCCGGTGCCCCGCGCAACGGTGCCACCTGTTCCTGCATGACAAGGTGGCACTGCAGTGGGTCCATGATCATGTTGATCGCAGCAGCGGAAGAATTCGAGTCGGTTACCGCCTGGACATGTAGCTTTTTATCGAATATTGGTGTCAATGCATTTGGCATGCATTCTTAATAGACATCTACTGGACCCGCCTATAAGACATTATTAGTGGGTTTGCCGCGTACCAGAGAAGTAACCATCCCCACACAAGCCACAAAGGCACCGACGAGGAGCGTATCGTGAAGCGCACCGGTAAAAGCAACACTTGGGATCACAGCTTTGTCCATACCCGCCGCGGCCGCGGCCGCAAAACTTTGGGGCAGCCGGTGGTTGAAAACCGCACCGGCCAATGCTACACCCATCACCATTCCCGCGTTCCGGGCGGTTGCCAGTATCCCGCCCGCAATCCCGAGGTGAGTGCGGGGCACGCTGCCCATCAGGGCGCTGCTGTTCGGGGATTGGAAGATGCCGTTCCCGAGTCCCAGGAGAACAAGCGGGAAAACTATCTGGGAAACCCCGCTTTGCGGGGTCAAGCGGCTCAGGAGTACCAATGATAGCGCAGACACAGCCATACCCAAGGAACTCAAACCCCTCGAGCCGATTCGGTCGGAGAGTGTGCCGCTTAAAGGACTGACAAAAAGAATTACCAGGGGAAAAGCCGAAAGGAACATCCCGGCCCGGGCCGCGTCCAACCGGAGCACGTCTTTAAAGTAAAAGGGCAGCAGGAAGACAACCATGTACTGCACCACGAAGTTCATTACCGCGCTGGCGGCAGCAGCCGAAAACAAGCGGTTCTTGAATAAGCGGAGGTCTATCATGGGCGTTGCGTAGGTGAGCTCGCGCCATACAAAAAGCGAAAAGAAAGCAGCGGCGATGGCTAAAAGACCGAGTGAGGCGTCGGAACCCCACCCCCATTCTTCACCGTGACTTAAAACAAGCAACAGCGACCCGAGGGCGAAAAATACGGTAATGGCACCGGGCAGGTCGAAATCCTGCTTTGTTCGGGCCTGCGGCGCAAGCATCAGATACGACCAAACTATTACCAAGGTACATAAGGGTACATTAATAAAAAAAAGCATTCGCCAATCGGTATACTTAAGCAGCAGGCCGCCAACGGTAGGCCCAAAACCAAGAGCGGAAGCAACAAATACCCCGAGAAAACCAAGTGCCTTACCGCGTTCCTGGGACGGAAAGGCGGCCGTTATCATCGCGGGGCCGACGGCCATAACCATTGCGGCACCGATGCCCTGGATAATCCGAAATCCTATTAAGAAATATATGGAAGGAGCCAACCCGCACAGGACGGAGCTGGCGGTAAAAAAGAAGGTGCCTATAAGATAGATTTTCTTGAAGCCATGCATATCTCCCAGACGGCCAAAAGTGAGCAGAAGCGTGGAGATAGCCAGCAGGAACGCCATGAGCACCCATTCAACTACCGCCATCCGCGCGTTAAAGCACGCACCGATGAACGGTACGGCGATGTTCATCATGCTGGCATTGAGTGCCATAACGAAAGTACCGACGCCCACAACGCCAAGGATGTGCCATTTACTTTGGTCAGCGATAGACACTTCACTCTTTATAACCAAACTCCCTCCCGTGCCCCGGGGCTGTTGAGGCTCGCCCGTGCAGTCAATGACTCCCCGCCCTGATTTACAGTAAACAGACATGCCCAAAAGATCACACAAGCGGTCTCGACTCGTTGCCGCAGCAAGTTTTCACCGTTTCCACGGGCCGTATTTCCTCAAACACCTTTGCATCATACGGTTTTTCTATGCTACAGGTGCAAATCCTCTCGGAAATAGTCAATTATCCGAATCGATGTCCAGAACTCTAACGCGTCCAGAACTCTACCGCTTCCAAACTCCCGAATCCAAGCGTTTAAAAGCGGCAGTCATAAAAACGGGGCTCCCCGGGCCGGAAGCCCCTGTTCGCTTACGGGAAACCGTTAGAGGTAAACCACGTCGCCTTCATGGTACAGGGAAAGAAACAGCAGCAGGTAGTCGCGAATGTGCCTGGTGATGAGAAAGTTGTTCTTGACATGTTCCCTGCCGTTTAGGCCGAGTTGCTGCGCATACTTCGGCTCCTGGAGCAGTTGCTTCAGGTAGTGAGCCGTCCCCTCGATTGAGTAAGTAAGGATACCGGAATACTTGTGTTTTATCTGGAGCGGAATACCGCCAACCGCCGATGCGATAACCGGCTTCGCCTTCCAAAGCGCTTCCGAAACGGTCAGGCCGAATCCCTCTTTCAAGGACTTTTGAAGAACAACCGTGGATGCTCTCTGTAGCGCGTTTATCTCTATGTCACTCGCGGGCGGCAGGAAGATGATGTGAATATCCGGATCGCCGATTGCGCTGCACTTTACCTCTTCAAGAACCTTGATGCCCTCGGGGTCATCGGTGGCGCCTCCGCCGGCAAGTACGAGCTGGCAGTCGACGTGCTTTTTTACCTTCTTGTAAACCTCCACCACGCCGCCCGGGTCCTTCAAACGGTCGAAACGGGAGATTTGAGTGACAATGGGTCTACTCCTGTCTATTCCCAGCCTTTCAAGCACCTCGTTAACCGTTTCCTGCGGTAATTCTTTATTTTTGTCACTCAAAGGGTCTATTGAAGGCGATATCAGAACCTGGGGGATACGGACATCCCTCGCAAACGCGGGTGCCGAAAAAACCGCGCTGTCATACCGGTTGATGTAAGACTCTAAAAACTTCATAACCGGGGGCAAGGGGTTCGTGAAGTCTACGTGGCCCCTCCAGATCCATTTTCCGCCGACCTGCTCTTTCCTTTCCACCAGGGCGATCGGCTGTGGGTCGTGAATAAAAACGATGTCCCCGCTAAAATTTATTTCCTCCGCGTTACCCCGGTTTACTCCCAAGAAGTAATCCCAGTCCTCGGAGGTTAAAACAACATTCGCACCGTGCAGCGCGTTATGAATTTTCTTAGTAATGTTGAAGAACTTGTCATTCCCTTTGATGACATCCCACTTTGCGTCTATACCCAATTCCCTTAGTAGCGGGATCATCCTTGTAAGTATTTCCGCCACACCGCCGCCGACGGAGGTCGAGTTGATGTTCTGAACGGTTTTCCCTGCGAGCCGCTGTGAAAGCAAATACAGCTCGCTAATCACACTCGGGCCGACAATCGGCGCGTAATCATTAATTCCCGGCATGTTCTCTCACCATATTGATTATTTTTTCCCGGAGACCTTCAAGCGTTATCGTATACGGGTCTAACCGCGACATATCTTCCGCAAGCTTATCTTTGCCTTGGAGCCTAAACCAGGCTGCAAAGTCGTTCTCGTCCTTTTCGAGCCGCAACCTGGCTTCAAAAATATGAAAATAAAGCGAGTTAATGCTTATCTGCCGCAGAATCTCGGCAAATTCTTTCAGGTTGCGGGCGGAGTAGGGCATGGGTAGGATGAAGGTCTTGCAGGCCGAAAAGTAAAATTCCTGGCCGGGAGGGCAGTCTACTGTGTATTTATTTTCCGAAAGCCAGTCCTCCAAGATCTCAACAAACCTGGATCTCAACGCCTCCATGCTGTGAAACTCGGCTGTGTCGACGCTTGCGAAGAGCTCACCGAGCTCTTTCATGTTCAGGATGTTTGTAAGCCAATAAGCAAAATCGTTCGGCGGTTCCGGAGAAAGATAGTGATGCTGCTGCAAAAACCTGTGTGTGTGATAATAGATCGAAGAAAGCGGCACCGTCTTTATCTTGTCCAACAATTCGCGGGGATTTCTTGCCTTAACCCCCAGCAGCGTGACGAGATGGTACTGAGTGTAAAAGCGAAACGGACCGTTTTTCAAGCCAAACACCCCGACAGTTTAGTTTTACCCATCCATAGCCGTCCCAGCATTGCGCGCTCTTCAAGTTTAAGAGACGGATTTAGCGGCCAAACCCGCCTTAGTTTTTGCAGACAACTGTTTTAATAGTTATTTTCGTCAACACCCAGGCAGGTATTGGGCGCCGGTTCTTTAGAATATTCATAAAACATCTCGCTTTACCATTTGAAAAAGCAGGTTACTTCTCTTTTCGTTTTAGTTTGCGCAGGTGGTAAAAACTCCTCCGGTTCCGCGTTTTAACCGCTGGGAAAACACCCTCGATTGCCGAACGGACCTCTTCTATCGAATAAAACGCCTTCGGATTATACTCCTTGATGAGTTTAATGACATTTTGCAGGTCTTTACGCTTGATGATAGTAAAGACGATCTTAACGTCTCCTGTGGTACCTTCCGCATTAATGATCGTAACACCGTACCCGGCGTGTTTAAGGCGCTCGACCAGGTCGCGGGCACCTCGAATCGTAAAGATGCGTACCGCCAGGGTTCCCATCGCTAACTTTTCTTCTAAAAAAATGCCCACAAAGTTACCCATGGCGAAGCCGCCGGCGTAGGCAATGTAGTAAGCAAAATTTGTAAGGTTTTGTATTATCTGAGTTATCGCCAGCAACCAGATTAATACTTCGAAAAACCCTAAAAACGGAGCAAGGTACTTATATCCCCTGGAAACATAAATGATGCGTAGTGTGCCGATGCTTACGTCAAGGATACGCGCAGTAAAAATCAACAGCGGCAGGACAATCCAAGTAAATATGTCCGATCGAAAGAAATCCATGCCAAATGCCAGCGATTGGATGCACCCGTCGCAGGTCTCAGACGGGCGCTGTTCAGCAGTCCCCCCTCACAAAGTATATCCTTATCACTATTTGATGTGTGTGTCAAGGGGATAATCATGATTTGCTGTAACGCGAGAATATTAATGAAAACCTTGGTATCCTTTAAGGCTCACTCCCTGAATCAGGAAATTTGCCGGCAGTACATTCCAAACCATAAAGTTAGCGGGGAAGCTAAACCTGCCCACATTCGCAAAAGAACACGTTAGACAGGAGTTGACCGCTTTCAGCAATTTTACGATGACGTATATAATTGTCCCGTCACTATGCCACCGGGATAACCAGCCCTTCGATCCCGCTCCGGAGGTAAAAGCCATCCTGAAACAGTAGGGTTAGAGCACGTAATTGTTGGTACCTGTGACCCGTACAACGGTGCGATAAAGTTAAGTATATAACACCGCCTCCACCGAATAACAAAGTCCTCCGAATGGACGGCTTTTTGATCTGACAGGGCTTTGTGGCAAATAATACCTTGACAGTCATAATTGTTGACTGTAAACTACGGCCAATAGCAGAATAAACAGAAAAGGAAATGTTAACCGACACGAACGGCAAAAGTAGGAAGTGCAAGGAATGAATGGACCTCAATTCGACCTAATCGGAGTGGCACGCGCATTTCTGATTAGCCTTGGGGCAGGCCTGATCGTGCGTGCCAGCAATCCGCATCGTGGAGCATCGGAAGCGAGACGTCACCTTGGCTATAGCCGGCGGGGTATTGGTTCTGACGGCCGTCATCACTACTTTTGTGGCCATCGCTTGTCACGGTTCCACAGCTCGACGGCTTAAGCCGAGCGGAGGCTGAAAACCTGCTGACCAAAATTGGCCTAATTCCGGAACCCGAAACCGCAGTATGCGGGTGGCGTCGAGGCTGGCCGAGTAGTACCGAACTCACAGAATCCGAAGCCAGGCCTAAAGGTGCGACCTGAAGAGTTTGTGTCTTTCGCTGTCGCTGAACCGCCTACGGAGCCGCCGCCCCAACCTGGCACGACGGTCCCATCACAGGCGTTGACTGTTGCGCTCTTCGAGCCCAAAGAAGGTGGATCAGTCCTATATACTAGAACCGCCGATGGCATTTACAGGTTTTCCGTCAGGGGTATGTCAACCGGTCTCGACACCGGGGCATTCAGCTTGCTCCTCTGGGTAAAATCCGTGAATCCACCCCCGGATGTGCCCGGCTGGTATCTCCAGCGGCCCCCTGTAAACGGCATCCAGGCCATCGAGGCCGATGACTGCATCTTTCCTGGACAAACTTTTCGACAAAATACCCGATTTTTTCTTTCATGAATCCCATCCAAACATGTACGTTTTAGGTAGCTTATGTATGGATAGAATTCGTAATGCACTGTACATTACATACTAAAGGAAAGAGCCTCCCTGCTATCTTCCGGTTCAATACTTGGTTCACTTTACAACTCTTTCAGCACTATTCCCCCCCCAGCATCCTCGCCCAAACCGGATCACCCCCTGCTAACCCACGTTGTACACCAGCCGCACTTTGGTCTTTGCTGTAGCAGCGTTGACGTTTTATAAAAGGCGGTCAACGCTTTCAACAAACTGCCGGAATCGGCGCAAAGGGCTATCGCCATCAGTGGTGCTCTGATGGGTCTTTACCTTACTGGGAGGCGGGACGATTATGTTTATCGACTCCAAAGCATTACGAGCCTTGTAGCTTCGGCGCGGCCGCCGAGGGAGCGGCTACGATAATGGGAGGGCAGGGTGCCGCTTTTACTACAGTGCTGGGGCCGGTCGGGCTTGTCGTGGCAGGGCTTGCCGCGGCTCCCATGCTGTGCAATCACAGTGTCACCCCGTTAAACCGTATCAAAAATCCTTCTCTGCCCAAGTAGCATTAGCAGCGAACTTAGCATGTCCGATTATGAGATACTTTCCTGTGGTCTTGCAGGTGAGTCTTGAGTTGCTCGTCATGTGTTGTGTATATTGTCGGTGAAAACCTCTTCCAAAGAGCTACATTAGCAAACTCCAGATTCATTAGCAAAAATAAGACCCAAGGAATTTCCCTGGGCATTAGACCCGTCTTTGGTGCGGCAGAGAGGATTTGAACCTCCACGGGAGTAATTCCCACTAGATCCTGAGTCTAGCGCGTCTGCCTTTCCGCCACTGCCGCGTCTCTTCTATTATAGCCCCACAGCGCCCTATTGACAAGAGGGCAACGGGACCATCACCGCCGGGCTAAACCCTGTTCCAGCACTTCGGCCGCCGAAAATCAAGCAGAACCACGGTCCATCAATCAACCGGATAGAGAGCCGGCCTTTTTCCGGGGGAAAAACCGTCCTATCTTCTCCAGTTCACCGTGGATCCAGCGCGTCCTCCTGGCCAGTACCGGGTTCACAAAGGCCAGCATGAGGACGTAAAGTGCAGCCAGCGGCGGCATAATCTTAGCCGCCGCAGACGTCCCCGCAAGCCCCGCGGCGATGATGGCAAACTCACCTCGGGCGATAATGGTGCACGCAACGTTGACCGGCGCCCGCCCGCGGTAACTGCATGTCCAGGCACTGAGCCAGCCGGCGATAAAATTACCTACAACCGTTGCCAGTGCCGCCACAAGCGCCAGTGAGGCCACCGGAGCAAACTGCCGGTAGTCAACATGCATACCGAACGAAAAGAAAAAAACCGCGCCGAAGAGATCGCGCAGCGGTGTTACCAGCTGGATCAGGCGCTTCGCGTGCGAGGTCTCGGCCAGAACCAGTCCTAAAAGCAAAGCCCCGACAGCTTCGGTAACACCCACCTCCTCTGCAAACCAGGCCATGGCGAGAAGCAGGGTAAAAATCACCATGATCAGCGGCTCGCCGCTGCGGAAATTCAAACACCGGTCCAGAAAGGGCCCGATGAAGCGGCCCAGGTAAAGGATCCCGACTATAAAGGCCAGGGTGGCCAGTCCGGCCACCAGACCGGCGGCCGCCGATGTTCCCTGTGTCATGAAGTATCCCGAAAGAATGGAAAGGTAGACGGCGATGAAAGCATCTTCAAAGACCATGATGCCGAGAATCAACTCGGTCTCGGGGTTCGCGGTCCGCTTCAGTTCCACCAGCAGCTTGGTGATGATCGCACTGCTGGAAACGGTCGTGATGCCCGCCACCACAAGTGTCTCGGGCCACGACCGGAAGAACAACCAGCCCAGGGCAAGACCCCGGACGAAATTCAGGGACACATAGATGCTCCCGCCCTTCAGAATCGTGGTCCCACGCTGAATGACCTTGCTTGCCGAAAATTCCAGGCCAAGATAAAACAACAGCAAAAGAATGCCCAACTGACCAAGGACCGCAACCGATTCCGTTTCCTTCACAAGGCGGAAATCAAAGAACGTGCCGTGCGGTGCGTGGGGGCCGAAGAGGACGCCGAGAAAGATCAAAAGGGGAATAGAGCAAAAGCGAAACCTGTACGCAACGAGGATGGCCGCGCTAATGATGGCGAAGACCAGTACAAAATTAAGCAGCAAACCGTTGGCCACGTTTAACCTCCTTCGCCCGTCACCATCCTTTCGAATTTTTCCAGGGCGTCCCGCCGCCCGGCAACGATAATCGTTTGACCGGGAGTAAAAACGTATCCCGGACCGGGATTAATGGCTGCCGTCCGCTTTTTTCCTTTCTCCGTTTCCTCGATGACGGCCACTATCGTGATCCCGTACTTTTTCCGGACGGCAAGATCCCCGATCGATTTGCCCGCCACCTCGGCGTTCGGGCTAATTTTCAGCCACTCGATGTGCAGCTCCGCCACCGCCGCCTCTAACTTTTCCAGTACCTTGGGCTGGTAAAAGGCGCCGCCGATGATTGACCCGACCTGCCGGGCCTCCTGATCCGTAAACGTTACCGAGCACGCAGGTTCGTCCTCGTCAGCGCCGAAGAAAAACAGCTCGCGGTTGCCTTCGTCGTAAATCACGATCCCAAACCGTTCTCCGCTATCGAGCCGCACCATGTATTTCTTACCGAGCCCTGGAAGCTCCGCCTCTTTAATCTCTGCCACCTTAACACCCCGCTGCTTCACGCAAACTTAAGCGGAAAGGGTCCTCAGTACTCTCGCAGTGCCCCAACTTCCACAGGCCTATCATACCAAAGAAAGCAGTTGGTAAACAAGGCTGGATTGACTGCCACCCTCAATTTCCAGAGAAGAGTGCACAGGCACCTCTCTTTATCCGCCAGCGGATCATACGGTAAATTTATCTCTTACAGCGCCGAAAAAAGGATTGGAGTTAAAACCCCGCAGAAAACTTTTTTGGAGGTTAAAAAGTGTCTTTTGGAAGCCCGCAAACCCAGGGCAGCTACAGGGTTTTTTACACGGCACTGCGCCTCTTTGCCTATTTGGCTTTCATCGGTCTTATCACCTGCGTTCTCGGTACTTTCCTGGTAGCGCATTACGAAAAACTATCCCTTTTCGATGCCTTTTACCTTTTGGTCATTACGCTCGCGACCGTCGGTTACGGTGATATCCACCCCGTTACGCAGGCGGGTAAAATCATCGTGATGATTCTCATCGTCTTTGGGGTAGGTTACGTCTCGCTGTCGGCCTCCATCGTGGTCGCCACGCTCGTTGAGGGACATATCATGTACTTCTGGAGGGAAAGAAAAATGGAGCGAAGAATCGCAAGACTCAGCGGTCACGTAATCGTTTGCGGCCTGGGCCGGGCCGGAACAGCGGTTGTAAAGCAACTGGAGCGCGAAGGTGCGGACTTTGTAGGCATCGACGTAAACGAACACCTTGTAGAAACACTGAAAGAGCGCGGCTACCTGGTCATTGCCGGCGATGCCACCGAGGACGAGGTTTTGAAACGCGCCGGTGTAGAACGGGCCAAGAGTCTTGTAACCGCGCTTTCCCACGATCCCGCAAATATACTTATTGCAATGGCGGCAAAAGACCTCAACCCCAGTATCCGCGTTGTGGCCCGCGCCGACCGACCGGAAAATGTTACCCGGCTCAAGCGCGCCGGGGCCGACTGGGTAACCGCGGTGGGTGTTCCGGGCGGCACCCGCCTGGCTCTTGCCGCCCTCAAGCCGGTTACGGTTGATTTCGTGCACAGTATCCTGGAGCGGCGCCACGCCGTTTACAAATTAGAAGAACTGCTTGTTCAGGAAAACTCTCTTTTAGCAGGCAAGCCTATCCGGGAATCCCGTTTGAAAGAAGACTTCGGCGCTCAGCTCCTTGCGATATTACGCGGCGACGTCTCCATCGTAAACCCTGAAGCAGACGAGAGAATCCTGCCCGGCGACATAGTCATCCTTTTCGGGCTCAGGGACAAGCTGGCCCAACTGGAAGCCTACCCCGGTACTGCTTGTCCGCTTACTCAAGAGACACCCGATATTAAAACCGATTAATACGAAATGAAACACCCGACAGATATCGGGTGTTTTCTTATAATTTTCCGGCGGCGACCTGCTCTCCCGCTCCGTCGTAAAGTCGCAGTACCATCGGCGCTGGAGGGCTTAACTGCCGTGTTCGGGATGGGAACGGGTGTATCCCCTCCGCTATGACCACCGGAAATCTATT
>JBFLYP010000008.1:0-103524 GCA_040756575.1 Bacillota bacterium
AGGGCAAGACCCTGGGAGACGTGATAGGGTGAGCAGGGAGCGGTAAGTGGGTGACCACCCAAGATTTGAAATTGGCTGAGATCCTGAGAAAACCGGAGGTCTAACCCAAAATATTGAGATAGGGAGGGTTTGGATGAAAAGGGTGCTTGTTGCCAGCCCGGTCCGCCAGAAACCGGCGATACTGAAAGAGTTCCTGTGGTCCCTTGAACACCTGGAGACAACGGGGTTGGCGGTTGGGTACGCCTTTGTTGACGACCACGAGGAAGAAAGCCCCCTGCTGCGGCAGTTTGCTGCCGGTAGGGACGGTGTGCGCATCTTCCCGGGCGAGGCCCGGGGCGCCTACCATTGCGATGAAACCACGCACCACTGGCGGGAGGAGCTGATCTGTAAGGTCGCCGCCTACAAGAACCGCTTTATTGAACTGGCGCGCGACGAGGGCTTCGACTTCCTCTTTCTTGTGGACTCGGACCTGGTGCTCCACCCGAAAACGCTGGTTCATCTTGCTAATTTAGGAAAGGATATCGTTTCCGAGGTCTACTGGACTACCTGGCAGCCAGGGGTCATTCCCCTGCCCCAGGTCTGGTTGGCCGACGACTACCGTCTGTACCACAGGCGGCCGGGCGAGGCACCCGGGACAGCAGAAATACTTCGGCGGACCAAGGATTTCTTAATGATGTTGCGGCGCCCGGGTACCTACAAGGTGGGCGGGCTGGGGGCGTGCACGCTGATCAGCCGGAGGGCGATCGTTTTGGGCGTATCTTTCGACAGGGTATACAACTTAGGGTTTGCCGGCGAGGACCGCCACTTCTGCATCCGGGCCGCCGCGCTCGGGCTGGAGCTTTATGCCGATACCCATTACCCGCCTTACCACATCTACCGCGAGTCCGAACTGCGCGGCCTGAAGGCATACAAGCGGCAACACTTTCCGGAAGCGGCGGACGGTGACTCTCAGGGCACCGGTGCGGTAACAGCTCCGGCAGGACCTGAGAGACCGAGGGGAAACAGCATCACCCTGGCGATGCTGGTAAGGAACGAGGCCGGTCGCTACATAGAAAGGGTGCTCGAACAGGCGGTGCAGTACGCGAATAACGCCGTTATCCTTGATGACGCCAGCGATGATGACACCGTTGCGGTCTGCCGCAGGGTGCTGCACAGCATCCCCCTGACCATAGTATCGAATAAAGAGCCTTCGTTTGGAAATGAGATCGTGCTCCGCAAGCAGCTCTGGGAGCTGGCGGTCGGGACCGATCCCGACTGGATCCTGATCCTCGACGCGGATGAAGAGTTCGAGGAGCGGGCGGCCTGGCAGCTCCCGGCACTCGCGGCCAACCCGGAGGCAGACGTTTACCTTTTCCGGCTGTACGATATGTGGGCCGAAGGGTACTACCGCGAGGATGCTTACTGGCGTGCCCACCACTTCTACCGGCCTTTTATGCTCCGGTATATTCCTGGTTTTAACTACGAGTGGCACGAGACCCCCCAGCACTGCGGGCGTTTTCCTAAAAACATTGGGGAACTCAGGGCGGTCACCAGCGACTTGCGGGTGAAGCACCTCGGCTGGATGAAACCGGCCGACCGCCTGGAGAAGTACTACCGTTACAAGAAGCTGGACCCCGAAGGCCGGTACGGGGTCAGGGAGCAGTACCTTTCGATCCTCGACCCCAAACCCAATTTAGTTGCCTGGTGCGACGAAGCCTGACCCCGATACAATTGAAGGAAGGATGCGGCTCGTGACCGACAAGTTTACCTCAAGGTTTTTTGTTAGCTCCGACGCCAAAACCGAAAAGCTAATTTTCCCCCTTCCTCCGTACTGGTGGAGCAGGTTTTACGAGTACGAGTGGGCGCGGCGGTTTTGCGCGCCGGACGACGCGGCCTTAGACGCCGGTTGCGGCATCTGCCACCCGTTCAAGTTTTACCTGTCGGATGTATGCCGGGAGGTACACGCCTGCGATATAGACCCCCGAATCCTCTCGGCGGAGGAGATCCTTAAGGATATCGCGCGTGATTTCGGAGAAGAGGTTGCGAAACGGTTTCCGGTGAAATATCTCCGGCAGGTCTTTTATTGCCGGGCCTCCCTTACGGCTCTTCCTTATAGAGACCGGAAATTCGACAAGATATACTGCATCTCTGTTCTGGAACACCTGCCGCCGCCGGATATCTTCCGGTCGCTGCAGGAGTTCAAGCGCACCTTGAAGGATGACGGGCTGATCGTCCTGACTTTTGATTATCCGCTTGTCAACTTCGAATACCTGGCAAAGGTTCTATCGGAAGCCGGACTGGTTTTTGCCGGCAGCGTATCTTTTGCAATGCCGGAGAACGCCCTTTATTCGGAAAGGGACCGGCTGTACTGTTTCCGGGCTGTCTTACGGAAGGGAGACTAAGGTGTTGCTGCGGCCGTGACGCAGAGCGGGAAGGAGGTCAATTTGATGAAACGCGTCCGGGAAGAAAACGTAAACACAATCGAGTACTGGGACCGGGTCTACGCCAGGGAGCGCGAGAGCGGACGCCGCCGCCTCTATACCGACCTCTGGAATTCGATGCTCCAATACTTGCCGCCCGGGTGCTACTCCCTGGTTGATATCGGCTGCGGCGCGGGTGAATTTCTTCGCTTTATCAGCGAACGCCGTCCGGAGTACTTGCTGTACGGCACGGACTGGTCCGTTGAAGGTCTGCGGACCGCCGCGCAGTGCTGCCCGCAGGCCGCGCTTTACCAAGCCGTCGCTGGTTCGTTCAACCTCCCCCGGGACGATTTCGACCTTGCCGTATGCAGCGAGGTCATGGAGCACGTACCTGAGCCCGCATCCTTTCTGGACAGGGTGATCCGGGTTGTCCGCCCGTCCGGGCGAATTCTGATCACGACCCCCTGGGAGTGGGGCGCTTCCGACCCCGAACACCTCTGGGATTACGAAGGTTCGGAGGATTTCGTTGCCCTTGCTCCCGGAGAAGTTGAGCTTGTGGCCTCAACCATCGCCAATGCCGGGCGGACCCTGATCACCGTCCTGCGCCGGAAGTCCAGCTCTTAGGCTTCAGACGGACATGTGAAATTAGAATTCCTCTTCCCGCCACCTTTTCAGGTTGGGGGCGGGGTCCAGAACCGATTTGTACTGTTCCAAGCTGCCGTATTTTCCGTCCGGGTCGGCCTGCAGGTAGCGGTTATACTTCTCCACGCGGTCTTTTTCCGTTGCCCAGCCGAAGTGCTTCACCCGCAGGTCGGAAACAGCCGTGGGAAGCAACGTTATGTTTTTGGGAAATCTGCCGCAGTGCAGGGGCGTTTCGTGCCACTGATAAGGAAATTCCGGCTGGTACCTGACCAGGAACGGAGCATATCTCAGGTGTGCGTTCCAGAACTCGTCCTCGCGGTAATGCTCCATATCCCAGAAGTCGAACAACCGGAAGGCGTAAACATCAACGTGGGACTGGTTCACCAGGCTCCTTATTTGTGTAACCACCCTGTCTTCAAACATCTCGTCCGCGTCTAAACAGAGTATCCAGTCGGGCGAACTCTGCACCGCAAGCTCCCAAAGCTGTTTGCGCAGGCTGATCTCGTTGGCGAAGCCCGGAACCGGGTTTGAATGAATGAAGGCAGGGATATCTTTTAACACCTCCCGGCAGACTTTCACGGTCTCATCTGTACTCGCGTCGTCAAGAATCACGGCTTCGTCCACGTACTTGGCGGCATGCGCCAGCACAGCGGGCAGGTACCGCCCGGCCTCGTTGCGCACGAGCATCGCGAGTGTTATCTTTTGGGGGTAGGGTTTGACGACCCGGGTGTACCCGTTAAAAACGGAGGTGATAACGGGCGCGGCTTTGCACCGGTCGTATTCCTCGCTTACCTCATAGTGGGCGATCTTCCACCCGCCTGCTGCGATCAGCGCGAGCCGGATTTTTTTACCCTTTTCCACCCGTTTACCCCGTTCCGAGCCCCTAAAGTTTAGCTCGACAGAGATTTCACACTTATCCAGGGTATCATCCAGCCGGAAATCAGTTGCGTTAACCATTTCGGCACGCAAGATGCTTTTGCTGCGCAGCTTCCGGCGTCTCCCCCTCCGGGTTTGAAAAGTTTTCCATCCCAGGCGGGTGAAATTCTTCCGGTACGGTTTTTCGTCGGGACGGTATCTAAAGTCTAAGCTTTCCAGGTTTTCCAACGTCTCCTTCAGCATCGAGGTGATCAGGTGGGAATAAGCGCTGACGGCCGTTTCTGTATAAGACGCGATATATTCCGGAACCCCTTCCAGGTCGCTTTCCCGGTAAATGTGGTACGCGGGAAAGTGAGTGTCCACGAATAGCTCAAAGCCCAGTGCCGCGGCCCGGATGCACAGGTGCCTGTCTTCACCCGTGAAAGAAAGGTTGTAGATCTCGCTAAAGGAAACGCCCTTTTTGAGGGCTTTCCGGGAAAACAGGGTGCACGCTCCCAAGCCGCCGACCCTGTAGAGACCGGGTTTGCGGAGTGTGTCGAGGAACTCATAAATACGGCGCCTTTTTTCTTCCTCCGTGATAATTTCGCCACGCGAGCAACGGTAGGCGGTATATTGATCCTGCAACCAGACCTGCGGCATTTCGATAGTCTCGGGGCGCCATTTTGTCCAGAATATTTCCGAAACGATCTCTTTCCCCGTTCTTATCAGGCGGAGCAGCGTTTCGGGGTGTAGAACCAGATCCGAGTCCACGAGCAGGAGGTAGTCGTATTTATCTCGTTTGCAGTAATTGATAATCGTATTCTTAGAACGCGCCACCCGCCAGATCAGTTCCTCGTTCCAGTGATGATGGCTTTCGTTTCGAATATACGGTTTCCGGCTGTTACCGGTTTGGACGGTGACAATCTTCGAACCCAGCGGGCGGAAGTTCTGTAGCAATTGTGACGCGGCGGGATCGTCGTTGTCGTCAATAAACATGTAGTCAACAGTGAAGCCGGAAACCCGCAGGTCGCGCAGGGAGTCCAGGAAATATTCGAGTATCCGGGGGTCCTGCCGGACAGCGCTGCCGATCAAGACTTTTTTCATAGACCGAGTCCGCTTCTCAAAAATGACCACTTATTGCCAATGCCGGCGGCGAAAAAGTGAGTATCAGACGATCAGACAGCTTCTGAAGCGTGAATCTTCGGGCAGTTTTTGGGAGACCTGCCCGTGAAACCTCTTTATTAAAAAGTCAATCGCCTGAGTAATCCTGGCGAAGTCTCGCGGCGCAGGTTCTCCGGCAATCCGTTCAGCGGCCAAGGCCAGGTAATTCAGGCTTTCCTTATACCGGCCCATTTTTGCCAGGCATCTTGAGGCGACGCTCAGGCTGCGGGAGTTCAAGATGCCGTGCTCCTCTAAGAAACGTTCCAGAGAGGTGGGCAGTTGGTCTTGCAGGAAGGCGATGCTTTCTACAGCCTGTTCAAAGGCTCCGGGGATGCCGGCCGCCTCGGCAAAGGTTTTCAGCGCCCGATCGCTCTCCCCTCTCCGGGCGTAAAGCGTGCCGAGGGAACACAGGGCTTTAAAACCTCCCGTCCCCGGACTGGCGAGGTATTTCTCCCAGGGGGCGTCGCCCATTTCGAGGCAGCGGTTGAGAAGCGGTTCCGCCCTTTCGATTTCCCCGAGTATAAAACGGGCAACGGCTTGCGTATATACGAGGTCGGTGTAATCGGGGAAAAGGGTCAGCGCCCTTTCGGAAATCTCTGCGGCCCGGCTAAGGTGTCCCGTGTTCAGCGCCGCGAGGGCATAGAAGTAGTAATAACTCGACCTGTCTGCTTCTTCAAGATTTTCGGAAACGTTTTCAAAGTGTTTGACCGCTGATGCGAAGTCCTGCTTGTAGAAGGCTTCTACGCCTAAGGCGAAGTTCCGCCTTGCAGGGTCGGCGGCCAATCCTTTTTCAATGGCGGCTGTTTTTACACTTCTCTTCCGGGCAATCTCTTCATCTCCGGCAAGGTAATGAAAATGATTTACCGTTATCTCGGCGCAACCGATACGGTGACCGGATTCTCGAATTGAACGGGTGATATCTTCCAAAACCGCTCCCCGGTAGCGGTAGTTCTTGTTCCGGAAGAGCCTGCAGGCTCCTTGAACTTGGCAGTTGGCAGGGGAGAGGCTCCGGTCGAGGTAGGTACAGATCTTTAAAAGATAACCCTCATGCCTCCCATCCCTAACCATGTCGGTGATCATCTTCCGGCTTTCGTCGGGCAGTGCCTCGTCGGCGTCGAGGACCAGGATCCATTCGCCCCGGGCCTTGCTGAGGCCGAAGTTGCGTGCATCCGAGAAGCTCCCGTTCCACGGAAAACTATAAAGATCGGCGCCAAGCTGGTGGGCGATGGCAGGGGTCTTGTTGTCTGAACCCGTGTCAACAAAGATTACTTCTTTGGCTATTTCGTTAACGCTTTTGATGCAATGCATAATCAGGTCCTCTTCGTTCCTGCCGATAATGCACACGCTTATATCCGGATAATCCCGGGGAATGGCAAGCGCCTCAGCCCGATTGAGCAAGTCGTCCGCTGTGGAATCCCTGATCTTTTCGACTGGGTACCAGGCAGGAGACGGCGGCATTTTGAGGAACCGTTGCAGGTGCAGTCCGGCCTCGGAGTAACGGCCGCAATCAAGATGACAGACGGCCTCCAGGAGAACTAAGTCGTTGAACTCCCTGTATACGGTCTGGTAATACCGCAGTTGCTCGACGGCGTCCCTGTACCTGCGCAGTTCCATGAGGGTGGTCATGGTTCTCTTAACCAGAATCGGCCCGTAATTTTGAGTAGGTCTTGTAAGCCTCAGCGCTTCCGTAAAATTTGCGAGGGCTTTTTCTCTTTCCCCGAGGCGCAGGTGCTCCGTTCCGAGATTATAGAAATAGAAGCCGTCCTTTTCTTCGTCCGTGTACGTTCTGAGGATTTCCAGGTTTCTGCGGATTTTTGCCTGAATGTTTGTGGTGTCTGAGTTATACCCGTGGTGGATGACCGTTATTTTGCTGTGGCCTATCCTTTCGATTCCAGAATTGTTCACGATGGATTTTACTATTTGCTCGTGAATGCTGCCAGAGAAACGGTAGCATTTTCTGTTTCTGAAAAGCCGAATGCTCGGGAAACTGAGTTCGATGCCTGCTTGTGTGAGGTTGGTTACAATAACGAAATAAGCTTCGAACAGGGTATCCCGGGTTACCCTCCGCAGTTCGGGGCCGCTTTCCGGGCTAAGTTCCTCATCACAGTCAAGAAAGAGGACCCAGTCTCCGGTGGCGTTTTCAAGTGAGATATTCCGGGCGTGGCTGAAGTCGTTTTTCCATTCCGCTTCGATAACTTTAGCTCCGGCAGCAACGGCGATTTCAATGGTATTATCGGTCGATCCGGTATCGACCAATACTATTTCGTCGACGAACCCCTCGACGCTTTTCAAGCAGCGGCCGATGTTGTCGGACTCGTTTTTAGCGATCAAACAAAGGCTGATTGTACTCTCCAACTGCCCGCCTCCTTTAATCGATGCAGCTTTCTTTTGAGAGATGTCAGCGTAAACAACTGCCGGGTAAGGTCGGGGTTGCCCTTTTCGATGTTCAAGCCGTCCAGGACAAGGGATGAACAAAGGACGGCCAGTTGTTCCAGGGCGCACAAGGCATACAGTTCGTCTCCCGGCGACCGCCGGCAGGCGTTCAGAAAGTAATCAAACGCCCTCTTGCACAGGTGGAGGTTGGCGCAGGCCGTACCCAAAAGATAGAAAGCCTCCGCTTGGGCGGCACAGCCGCCCAGCGCCCGCTCGAGCAGTTTCTTAGCCTCCCGGTTATAGCCCCTGTGGAGCGCCTCTTTCCCGAGGATGAACCAGCCATTGCCCGGTCCCCGGCCGCCGCCGACCGCCCGCCCGATCGCCAGCGCAAGGTCTTTGTCCCCCATGCGGAAGGCCTCGATTGCGATCTGGAGGGCTTGTTGCCGGACCGCCTCCGGTTGTATAGGAGAACGTTCGACGTTCGACGTTCCACGTTCAATATTAGCGGAAATCAGGGAGTTGATTGTTTTGCAGGCGAGGAAAGCAGGGTTATCCGGGAACGGAAAGGCGGCGATCGCTGCAGTTGCGTCTTGGCGCGGCTCCTGCAGCCACGCGGCGATGCACTTCTGCTTCAGGGCTTCTCCGGCCAGGGGAGAGTCTGCCGGGATGGGTCGCAATTGCTCGATCGCTTCGTTGTAACGGCCGAGGCGAATAAGGCATTTTGCCTTTAGCAGGAGCAACTCGGGACCGGGGGAGGTCACGCGCTCGGCGGACGAAAGAGATGCTTCGAAATCCTCTACGTCGAACAGCAGCCGAGCGGCAACTGCTGGATCAAGGCTGAAGTTATCATGGAGGTATGTGAGAATCTCTTCTCCATTGCTGTTAAGGCACCGCAATAGAACACAGAGCTTTGATAACAGCCGCAGAGAAGGCTGTGCCTTGAGGGCCAGCGTTACGTACTTAACGGCTTCAGCAAAGTTCTGTTCGCGCGAGTACACCTCGGCCAGGTTCTCAAAAGACAGGTAGCTGGTGACCCCTTGCATGGTAGTGTATTCCGGGGGCATTTGCCGGAAGCGGGTGCATTTTAAAAAACTGGCTTTGGCCTGTGGGAGCATCCCTAAATCCCAGAATATTTGTCCTTTGATAAAGTAGAGATCGGGGTAATCGGGGAAATAGGTTAAGCCTTTATCGGCTAATTCAAGCGCCCGGAGGTACTCGCCCATTTCACACAGGCAGACGCAATAATTACGGTACAGCGCTGCCGCGAAACCCGAGTTTGGATCAAGTCGCTGAAGAGCTGTCTCGAAATGCCGCTGCGAGTTTCTCAGATCGCCCAGGGCGAAATAGCTTGCTCCAAGGTTGTAGTTTGTAAAGGGGTCTTCAGGGTTCTCGAGCAGTGTCTCTTTTAACAGGCTGATGTTGCGGAGCGTTTTATCCGTGCGCTCCTTTGTACCACCGATATAACCGTAATGCATGATCTTCAGGTTTGAGTATTTGATGACCGCGCCGGCATCCGCCCTGAGAATGCTTGGTTTGATCTGTTCATGGATTTTCCCCTCAAAACGGTAAGCCCGGTTGTTGCGGAACATTCTGATGTTGAGGTGTTCTGTTTTGGGGCTGTCTTCGGCTGCGGATAAAGGGCTGACGATCGTAAAACTCCACGCATCGATACCGGGCGTACCGGCAAGTTTATCTAAGTTGAGGGCGGTTTCAGGCGGCAACTCCTCGTCTGCGTCAAGTACGAGCACCCAGTCTCCGGTTGCGTATCTCAAACTTTCATTTCTTGCAAAAGAAAAATCATTCTTCCAGGGGTGGTGAACAACCAAGGCGCCGTAGCTTTTTGCAATATCCGCGGTTGCGTCCTGCGAACCGGTATCGACGACTATTATTTGGTTAACGCAATGTTGAACACTCCTAAGACACCGGGCCAGAGTCTGCTCTGCATCCTTAGCTATCATAGCTAAGCTGATGGAACCTTTACTCACCTGCAAACACCTAACCGTCCAGCATGGAGAATCTTTAAATATGATATGAAACTACCGGGTCTTTTGAGAGCAGATAGTGGGCAGGCGGTGCAGGGAGCCGTATGGCGGGTTCTTCACGAAGTACCCGCAGTTCAAACGGCCGGGAGGACCGGAGGCGCGAGCCGAATTGCTTCTTCTGGGGCCCGGCGTTTCTGCGGCGTTTATGGAGGAGTGCCCCATGCGGCAAGCCGCAGGAACGAAGACTGAAAATGGGGCGAATAGACCCGTAAGTTGGTTGCTTAGATGCAGAAGGGTGACATAACGGAACGCGGTGAGGAGCGAGCAGTACAAGGAAGGCGCAGCCGGACGGGCCTGATTGGGAAGTGAAACGTGAGAAGTGAGAGCTATGAAGAAAATTCGCGCAGCGAATTTCTCCCTTAGAAATCTCACCGCTAACCTCCCATATCCCACCTCTCAAATGGCGGCGAGCCTGACGCAGTAATGCGAAGCTTATCGCCGCGCCACACGGAAGAAGAACGCATTTATGGAGGAGTGTCAAGGACTTTTTAAAGGTGTAATCTTGGGGTTTTCGTAAAAGAATTCCGGTAGCACCCCCGGTTCGACCTTTGTATACCGGGAGCGCAAAACCACAAAGTCCACCCTGCGGTTTTGCTGCCGGTTGGCTTCTGAATCATTCGGGGCGACGGGGCGGTATTCCCCGTACCCGGAGGCGGAGAGCCGTTCCGGCGGGAAGTTTGCGGAACGGAGTAATTCCTGAACGACGCTCGTAGCCCGGGCGACCGAAAGCTCCCAATTCGACGGAAAGCGCGCGGTATGGATGGGAAGGTTGCAGGTGTGGCCCTCAACACGAATGTAATTTTTAGTAGTCAGTAAAATCTGCCCCACTTTCCTTACGATTTCCCTTGCCTGGGGGGTAAGATCAGCGGATCCCAACGGGAATAGTGCCGTGTCCTGAATACTGACGACGACGCCGCGCTCTTCAATCCTGGCACTAACGTGGGCGGCCAGCCCCTGCTCTTTCGCATATTTCTCAATTTGCTCCTTGATTTTCCGGAGTTGCATCTCTTCGGTTTCGCCGCCTATGGCGAATCTTGATTCTATCCGGTCTTGAGAAACCGGTGCGCCGGAGATGACGGACGGTCCTGCCCCTTCGAGGATCATTCCTGAACTCCCACCAAGGGCCTTGGCAAGCGATTCTGCAATACCGGCAAACTTTCGTGCGTCAATGTTGCTGAAAGTAAACAGTACGACAAAAAAAATCAGGAGCAGGGTTATGAGGTCTGCATAAGTGATCAGCCACCGCTCGTGATTGGCCTCTTTAACCTCGCTTCTAGGCCGTTTCATAAGCCTCGCCTGCTTCCTTTTCGGCCTCAGCCTGCGCGCGCTGTTTTGACTTGAGGTAGGCCGTAAGCCGCTCCCGGATAAGAATCGGGTTGTTGCCGGCTTGCAGCGCCAGGAGGCCTTCGATCATCATCAAATAGGCGATCTCTTCTTTTGCACTGAGGTTTTTGAGCCGGGATGCAATCGGGAAGTAGAAAACGTTGGCGCTGCTAACGCCGTACAGCGTTGCGGTAAAGGCCATTGCAATGGCGGGACCGAGCGATTCAGGATCCGAAAGGTTACTGAGCACGTGAATCAGCCCCATAACGGTACCGATAATGCCCATTGTAGGAGCATAGCCTCCAGCCTGGGTAAAGATCTCCTGTCCGAGTTTATGACGTTCCTGCATAGCGTACATCTCTGTCTCCATAATGCTGCGTACGACTTCGGGGTCGGTGCCGTCTACCACCAACTGAACGCCCTTTCGCAGGAAGGGGGAATCGATATCCTTGAGCTGGTTCTCTAAATAGAGCAAACCCTCACGGCGGGCCTTTTCGGCTAATTCAACGATTTTCTCGATTAACTCCACCTGGTCCGTTGGTTTGCTGAAAAGGATTACCTTAAAAAGCTGGGGGATGAGCATTATTTCGTGAAGCGCGAATCCGGCCATCGTCGCACCTAAAGTACCGCCGAAAACTATCAGCATCGCTGACGGAGCTATCAGCATTGTTAAATGCCCGCCTTCTGTAAGGAACCCTATCAACAGCGAGGCTACACCGATCGTGATTCCCAAAATTGCTGCGAGATCCAAGCTCCGCCCATCCTTTTGACAAATATCGCCTTTCTCCACTATTATTCGGCATAAACCCGGGGGTTCCTTCATAGCCGGTGAAAATTTTCCACAGTTTTTGAGGCGCGGGAAGGTCCGTAGGCGAGTTCAGCAGATAACGGCCGGGATGGTAAGGCTTTTCAGCACTTCAGCGGGGGTAAAGTTGCCTGCCGGAACAGTCGATAAAACAGGAGAATAAAGCCATCGTAAGAAGGCATGTGGGTAACTCACGCGCTGAGCCGGAGGAGACGGTTGAAGCGGCCGGCCGGGAGTGGCAAGGGGGGAGAGCATGGCCCAGAAGTTGGAGGCTGCAGGGAAAGAGGAACAAGTGGTTGTTTTCCGGTTAGATGACCAAACATACGGCTTGGATATTGCTGCGGTTTCTGAGATCATCCGAATGGAAAAAATTACCCACGTCCCGCGGGCGCCGGAATTTGTGGAAGGGGTAATAAACCTTCGAGGCAGGATCATCCCGGTGATTGATCTCCGTAAGCGTTTTGGATTAGCAAACGCAGAATATACACGCCAGAGCCGGATCATTATCGTTGAAATAGCCGCGGTAACGGTCGGGATGATCGTTGACGCAGTTCTCGAAGTGCTGCGGATTCCGGTGGACAGCATAGAACCGCCTCCGGCGATGGTTGACGGAGTGGATGTTGCTTACCTGCGCGGAATTGCCCTTTGGGAGGGAAGAATGATCATCTTGCTCGATCTTGATAAAATACTGGCGAAATACGAAAAGGAATCCTTAGAGGAAGCGGAGGCTGCGGCAGGGGTCACAGCTTAGGGGGCACTGTGCGAAAAAGTTGACTTGTCAAACGAAACCAGTCGGCTATTTACGGCACGAAGATTTGGTGCAAAAGCCGAGAGGCCGTTTGAGAAGGAGAAATGTGAGGTAGGTCCGGATGTTCTCGGAGGCTGAAATCAGCGTTTTTTTGGACGAACTCGATGAAAAGATCCAGATTTTGAACGACAGCTTTCTCCTCATAGAGGAGGGGAAGGGCAACCCCCAGTTATTGCAGGAGATTTTCCGGGCTGCACATACGGTCAAGGGGTCTTCGGCGGTTATGGGTTACGACCGTATGTCGCGGCTTACGCATGAGATGGAGAACGTATTTGACCGCCTGCGCCAAGGAACGCTTCGTATTTCAGAGGAACTGGTTGACCTTTTGTTTGATTCATTAGATGCACTAAAGTCCCTCCGGGATGAAATTACCGGCGGCGGTGGTCACGTTGACATTGAAACCGTTGTAAGCAGGCTCCGGGAGTTTGCCGGCAGTCAAAATGACGAAGCTGATAAACCTGTTGCTACGGAAGAAGGTAAGACCGCTGCCGGCCACGCTTACGTTACTGAGGCGGAAGAAGAGGTCATCCGTGTTGCGCAGAGCCGGGGATTAAAGGCGCACCGGGTTCGTGTTCAGGTTGCCCCTGACTGCCGGATGAAGTCTGTCCGAGCATTCCTTGTTTTTGAAACCCTCGAGCAGTACGGGGAAATCATCAAGTCTGTGCCGCCTGCCGAGGATATTGAAAAAGGGGAGTACAGGGATGTCTTTGAGGTTATACTTCTTAGTCGCGAGGATTCAGGTACCATAAAAAATCTGTTGATGACGATTGCTGAGATTGAAGCGGTGACAATCGAACTGATAACTCTTCCGGCGAAGCCGTCCGGCGATTTTGCGGTAAGCGACCTTGCAGAAAAAGGGACAAAACACGATGCTTTCCGCAAAACAGCCGGTTCGGCAGAAGCTAAAGAGCATGAAGAAACCCCCAAGCAGGCGAAGACTGTAAGGGTGGACGTGCAAAAACTTGATAATCTAATGAACCTGGTAGGCGAGTTGGTTATTGACCGCACTCGTCTTGACCGGTTTGTTGAGGTTTTCCAAAGCCGCTACGGTAAAAACGACTTGGTAGAGATGCTCAACGAAATATCAACCCACCTCGGTCAGTTGACCAATCATCTCCAGGAAGAGGTTATGAAGGCTAGAATGCTGCCCATTGCGCAAGTTTTTGACCGGTTTCCACGGATGGTCAGGGACCTTTCACATAAGCTGGGTAAACGGATTAATTTCATTGTGGAGGGGAAAGAGACGGAACTCGACCGAAACGTTATCGAGGTGATAAGCGATCCGCTGATTCACCTGCTCCGGAACGCAGTAGACCATGGGATTGAGTATCCGGACGAAAGAGTGGCGGCAGGAAAACCGGAAGCCGGTACCATTCTCCTCAAGGCTTACCACCAGGAAAACCACATAATTATCATCGCTGAGGATGACGGGCGGGGAATGGCTGTCGACAAAATTCGCCGCAAGGCTGTTGAGAAAGGTCTGGTTGACAAGGAGACTGCAGACCGGTTGCCGGACGGCGAGATACTTAATTTTGTTTTTTTACCGGGGTTTTCGCTATCGGAAGAAGTCACCGACCTTTCCGGTCGCGGTGTTGGCTTAGATGTAGTTAAGAAGCAGGTTGAGCGGATAAACGGCTTCCTCGAAATGTCCTCGGTCTTAGGGCAGGGAACGAAGTTTACCATTAAGTTGCCGCTGACCCTCGCCATCATTCGCGCGTTAATGGTGTCTGTAATGGGGCAGGTTTACGCTTTTCCTTTGGCCAATGTCATGGAAACGATGCACGTTTTCAGCAGTGATGTTAAAAGGGTGCGTAACTATGAGGTGATTGCGGTCCGGGGTAAAATACTGCCGCTCATTTGTTTGGCAGAATTATTTAATGGTCAGAGAATACACTCTCCGAGACTTTCAGTTGTGGTTGTCGGCATTGGCGAGCGCCGGGTGGGTGTGATAGTCGATGAGCTCTTAAGGGAGCAAGAGATCGTAATCAAGTCCCTGGGTAATTATTTGAGGCGCATTCCGGGCATTTCCGGGGCTGCCATCCTGGGCGACGGCGAGGTCGCGCTTATTATCGACGTAAGGGCACTTATGCGGGAATCTGCCCGCGAAATTGCAGAGGAGGCGGCTTATGCCGCAGATTAAAGTAATGGTGGATGATGACTCTGCGCTTGTGCGCCGGGTCGTCAGCAGGATGCTGGCTGATAATCCCGATATAGAGTTGGCGGGAACGGCGGCGAACGGGCTGGAAGCGCTGGAGAAAGTGCCTGAGGTTAAGCCGGACGTAATCGTTCTTGACGTCGAGATGCCTGTAATGGACGGACTTGAGACGCTGCGCCGGTTGATGCAGACCCGGCCTGTGCCTGTAGTGATGCTGAGTGCTTTAACCCGGGCGGGCAGCCGGGCAACCCTCGAAGCGCTGGCCCTGGGTGCCGTTGACTTTATTCCGAAGCCCGCGAATCCCGCGGAACTTTCTTTAGTGAAAAGCGAGTTAGCGGCGAAGATTAAAACGGCCGCTGCTGTTTCTTTAAGGAATGTTATCCGGCGGGGGGGCAGGCCGGAGCAGGTACTCCCCGTGGCCGGGTTTAAATCATCAAGCGAAGTACACGGCCGCGAAAGGCGAGAGCTTGTGGTGATCGGCTGCTCGACAGGTGGACCGGCCGCCCTTCAGGAAATCATTCCTTCCCTGCCGGCGGACCTTCCCGCCTGCATAGTCGTGGTACAGCACATGCCGGTCGGTTTTACCGGTGTCCTGGCGGAACACTTAGGGAAACTGTCTTCACTTATAGTAAGGCATGCTAACGGCGGGGAGCCTGTTTCTCCGGGTCAGGTGCTGATTGCGCCTTCGGGATTTGATCTTTACTTTAGCGGTCGAGCCGGCAAGGCCAAGGTTAAGTTGGTTGCCGGAAATAATCCTCCGGTCCCTGGAGCTTTCCGTCCCTCCGTGGACAAAGTGATGGTTTCGGCGGCAGAGTTTTTCGGACCGAAGGTCTTAGGAGTGTTGTTGACCGGGATGGGGCGTGACGGGGCGCTGGGGATGCAAGAGATAAAAAGGAATAAAGGCCTGACTATTGCTGAAGCGGAAGAAAGTTGTGTTGTCTTTGGGATGCCTAAGGCGGCGATTGAATTAGGTGCTGTAGATAAAGTAGTGCCGCTTAAAGAGATTGCTCGGGAAATAGTCAACAAACTACAATAGTAATATAAAGAATCATTATTTTAAGCCGATTTAAAAGATAAAGGGTAAGTGAAAGGGCTGATGCCATATGAAGGTGGGACCGACCAACGGAACGGATATCCTGAAACTTTACGGCATCCAGCAGAAACAGGCCGGAGGAAAAGCAACTAAACCCGAGAAAGACAATCGCGTATCAGATAGTTTTGAGCCGTCTGCTGAAATTCAGGAACTTCAGGGAGTAAAGGAACTGCTGCAGAAGCTGTCTGAGGTACGGGAAGACCTTGTAACAAGGCTTCGCAAAGAGATTGAGGACGGGACTTATAAACCCGACCCTAAACAGATTGCAAAAGGCATTATCGAGGAGTTGCGGTTAGACCGGCGGTCTTAACCGCCGGTTTTTTAATGGAAAGGGTTCATTTCACGCTTTTCAATCTCTTACCCGGAAAAAGGGAGATGGCGGATGGAAGCGGTTGTAAAGTTAATATCGCTCCTTGAAAAGCAGGGTGCAGTGATCAAAGATCTTATTACAGTAACTGAGGCGGAGATAAGAGCCCTCGCCTTCGGTGACCAGGAGGGTATCCTTGACGTGGTCGGGAGGCAGGAGCGGTTGACCTCCGTGCTTGTCGGGTTGGAAAAAAAGAGGTACGCGGTGCAGCAGGTGTTAGAGAAAGAACTGTCCTTGCCGGAGGGTTGCACACTTAATGAGTTATTAAAGTTTTTACCGGCTAAATTCAGAGGTGCGCTGGAAGCCTTAAACAAACGTCTCGAACGGGACGTTTCTTTGCTATTGATGCTTCAATCCCGCTTGTATCTTTTGCTCCAGCATGCCTTGACGATGGAGGAAACGGTCGCGTGCATTTTATCCCGTGCATGCCTGAGAGAGGGTAACAGTTGTTTAAGCCGGCAACTGAGTTTTATCAACCAGTCGGTGTAATATTGGGATGTGGCTAAGTGACAGCTTTTACCTTCAACACGGCAGGTGAAGTTTACCAGCCGGGTAGTCTTACGGTACCGGTGCATCAGGGGGGTGGTTCGGGATGAGAGTCGGTGCAGGTGGTCTACAGTCGCAGGTTATGTTTGAACTCGACCAGGTACGGAAGGAAGTAATGTTGCGCACCGAGCACCAGGTAAGAACCGGAGAAGTTCCAGAATTAAACCGCAGTATCCCGGAGGGAGAGCAACTGGTCCGTCTGGTGGAACAGCTTAACACCGCGGCCGCATTTGCCGATTACCCCTATCGTCTTCGGGCTGAACGAGCTAAAGACGGGGTAAGAGTCTACCGCTATCTTGAAAAAGACCGGGAACAGGGTGAGGAGGAACTGTCTCCTGAGGATTTTTTTAAGGTATGGCGTGAACTTCGGCAACACAGCTTGGACGAAAGCATTTAGGGCGTAAACTTTTACGGCGTTAAGGTGTTAAGTCCAAAGTTCCCCGCAAAATGGAAAGAAAATATTTTTAAATTTTGGTTCCGGCTTGTCCGGGTTAGGTTTTTGACCTGAATTCGTTCTTTATTAGCTTTGAGCTTCAAACCTCGAACATAAAACGTAGAACACGGAACGTTAAACGGGTGGCGATACTATGATGATAGGCTCCTTTTTGGGACTTCAAACCGCATTGCGTGCGTTAATGGCGCAGCGAAAGGCTACGGAAACCGCAGGGCACAATATTGCTAACGCAAATACCCCGGGGTACAGCCGGCAAAGGGTAGCGCTTCATGCAAGCGATACCCCTTATACGGTACCTTCCCTCGGCCGTCCCGAGGTACCGGGGCAACTCGGTACGGGGGTGGATATCGCTGCCATAGAACGGGTACGCGACGGGTTCCTTGACCTGCAAGTACGGAATGAACAAGGGAACCTTGGCAACTGGGAGGTCAGGCGCGACAGCTTGCAAAAGGTGGAGGTTATCCTCGTCGAACCGAGCGACAACGGTTTGAACTATGCGATGGCGGCCTTCTGGAACGCCTGGCAGGAATTGACCAAGAACCCGGAAAGCCTCGCCATCCGTTCGGAAGTGCGCCAGCGCGGTATCACCCTTGCGGAAACCGTGCAGCATCTCTATTCCCAGCTCGGCCAGCTTCAGGAAGACCTGAACTTTAACGTCGGGGTTACGGTGGAGCAGATCAATACCATTGCCGAGCAATTAGCTGACCTAAACCAGCAGATCGCCCGTTCGGTCGCGGTAGGGGATAACCCTAACGACCTGCGGGATAGGCGCGACCTGCTGATTGATGAATTGGCGAAGCTGGTGGACGTCACTGTGACCGAACAGTCTGACGGAACGGTGGATGTAGCCATCGGCGGCAGGAACCTGGTTCAGGGAACGGCGGTGGATAGTCTTCAGGCTGTACCGGACCCGCTGAACAACAATTTCTATGAGGTTCAATGGAGCAGCGACGGAAGCCCGGTTAATTTCAAGAACGGCAGCCTGGCGGGGATGGTCTGGGCCAGGGATACCGGGGTGGCGGACGTTATGAGCCGGCTCGACGAGTTGGCGGCAACACTTATCAACGAGGTTAACGCGGTTCACCGGGCGGGTTACGGGCTTGACGGCAGCACCGGCAACGATTTCTTTGCCGGTACGGGGGCCGCTGATATCTGGGTGGCGGCCGGTATCCTCTCGGACCTTAATACCATCGCCGCGGCCGGCGACCCCGCGAAACTCCCCGGTGACGGGTCGAACGCGCTGGCGCTCGCTCAGCTTAAAGACGCGCTTACGATGCCGCCCTCTGCGCCGAGCGGCACCTTCGGGGATTACTACCGGAGTCTCGTGGCCACAGTAGGAATCAACACTGAACAGGCGGTGCGGATGGCGGAAAACGAAGAGATATTGACAAACCAGCTCGAAAACAGGCGTCAAGCGGTAATGGGCGTTTCCATAGATGAGGAGATGGCTAACATCATCAAGTTCACGCACGCTTACCAGGCGGCGGCGCGGGTCTTAACCACGCTTGACGAGCAGCTCGACATCATCATTAACCGGATGGGTCTGGTGGGACGGGGGTAAGAGTAAAGGATGAGGGATGAAAGGTGAGGGCCGGAATAAGCGCAGCGTTTCCGGCGCCTGAAAAACCAAAAAGCAGTTGTCTTATAGTTTAACGTTGAACGTTGCACATTGAACGTTGAACCTTATGAAAAAGGGGATGGCACGATGCGGGTTACGACGGCGATGCTTGTCAATACGGTTGTACGCGACCTGGAGGACCGATTGACGAAAATGGCCAAGCGGCAGGAGGAGCTTTCTTCAGGGAGGAGGCTTAACCGGCCTTCGGATGACCCGGGCGGGGTGGTGAGTGCGCTGCGCTTCAGGGCACGGCTTGCTGAGAATCTCCAGTATAAGCGGAATATGGACGACGCTATTGCCTGGCTCAATACGACAGATGCTGCCCTGAGGGAGGCGGTCAGCACCCTGCAGCGGGTCCGGGAGATCGCCGTGGCCGGCTCTAATCAAACGCTGCCTGCAGAGTCGTTAGAGGCACTTGCCAAGGAAGTGGCACAGTTAAAGGCCCACTTGGGTGACGTGGCCAACACCGACTACGCGGGCAGGTACATTTTTGCCGGGACGAAAACCCAGACCCCTCCCTATGATCCGGGTACGGGAACCTGGAACGGGACCAGCGACATTTTGGAATACGAAATCGCCCCCGGGGTTACCATTTCGGTGAATATTGACGGGCAGGCGGTGTTTGACAGTGCTACCCTGCCGAAGGTTTTTCAGGTTCTGGACGACCTAATCACCAACCTGCAAAACGGCGACGCTGGGAGCATCTCCAATACCCGCATCGGAGAAATTGACCAGAATATTGATAACATTCTTGCTGTTCTTGCGGAAGTTGGTGCCCGGGTGAACCGTCTCGAAATGGCCAAAGGCCGGATGGAAACTACGGATGTTGATCTTACAAACCTCCTTGCTCAGGTCGAGGATACGGATATGGCACAGGCGCTGATGGACCTCAAGAGCCAGGAGAATGTCTACCGCGCCGCTTTAGCGGTGGGAGCAAGGATAATCCAGCCTTCGCTGGTGGATTTTCTGCGTTAGGTGAATTCTCGTGCGGTTGGTAGTCGAGCAACAGGGAGCAGTCATCGGCATCGCTCAGAACCGGCCGGCAATCGTACAGGAAAGCACGCGGCCGGTTTTCCAGCTTGACCGGCAGGCGCCGCGCCTTGAGATTTCCGGTGGCGGGGTTTCCGTCCGGATCGAGCAGACCCAGTGCTTTATCGAAAGAGGTTTGAAGCCTCCTTCGGTCCTTGCGAATGAATGTGCCAGGGCCGGCCGGGGGGCAGCCCTCGAGGGAGTTGCCCGCCGGGCGAGAGAAGGGGACTTTTTGGCCGCGATCGAAGAGGGAGCGACGGTTGCCGACGTGGCTTTACCGGAAGAAAAGTGCGAAGTTGCGCTTGCGCTTTTGCCCCGCACCCGACCGGTGGTGGAATTTATTGAAGAACCGCTGCAGGTCAACGCGGTCCCCGGCAAGGTAACGGTGGATTTTACTCCGGGTACGGTTAGCTTTGAAGTACCTTCCTGGCCTTACCTTCAGGTTTACCTCCAACAGGAGCCTTTTATTCGGGTAAAGGCGGTGCCGGAAAAGATTGATGTTGCTGTTTAAAGGAGAGGGATAGCGTTGCTGGTTGAAACCAAACGGTTCGGTGTGCTACAGGTTCGGGAAGACCAGATCATCACTTTTCCGGAGGGCTTGCCCGGTTTTCCAGGGCAACGCCGGTTTGTCCTGGTTGATCTCCAGGAGGATAGTCCCCTGAAGTTTCTGCAGTCGGTGGACGACCCGGATCTGGCTTTTTTAGTGGCGGAGCCGCTGACCTTTTTTCCCGGTTACCGGGTGTTGGTGCAGCCGGAGGACTTAGCGCCCATTGCGCTCGAGGTTCCAGAGCGGGGAATAGTGGTGGCGATTGTTTCGGTTCCGGAGGACTTCAAGCAGGCCACCGTCAACCTTAAGGCACCAGTGGTCATCAATCCCGAAACGGCTTTAGGCCGGCAGGTGATTTTGGAGGGAGAGGAGTACGGGGTCCGCACACCTTTATTTGTAACCGGTTAATTTTGCGTTTTGGGGTGGGAGGCATGCTTGTCCTTACGCGCCGGCGGGGGGAAGTAGTAACTATTGGGCATGATATCGAGGTAATGGTGCTCGAAATTAAGGAGGACCAGGTACGGCTCGGTGTCAAAGCACCAAAGGCAATCCCGGTGCACCGCAAAGAGATCTACGAAGCCATCAAGGCGGAGAACATCCGGGCAGCGTTGCTGCCGGATGTGGCAGCCCTCAAGGGCTTATCCCGGAAGGATAATTGCAAAGAATAGGACGTTAGACCTATGAAGATGTGGGTCGGGTGGACGATTTAAGAAGGTGAAGGGGTCGCTTTGAGCTCTGTCCTTCGGCGGGGCGGCCGACCGACCGGTGGAAAGGGCGGAGGCGGCGTGATTCCCCCGCGCACGGAGGTGCGGGGAAAGAAAAAATCAAGGAGGATGATGCTATGGGTCTAAGGATCAACCAAAACATCGAGGCGCTGAATGCCTGGCGGAACCTGCTGAACACCTCGAACAACTTAGCCAAATCAATGGAGAAGCTTTCTTCGGGCCTCCGGATCAACCGTGCCGGTGACGACGCGGCAGGCCTGGCGATTTCCGAGAAGCTGCGCGGCCAGGTAAGGGGCTTGACCCAGGCGGTCCGAAACGCCCAGGACGGCATCTCGCTTATCCAGACGGCGGAGGGTGCGCTTAACGAGACGCACAGCATCCTGCAGCGGCTGCGGGAGCTGGCGGTGCAGGGAGCGAACGACACCCTGACCACTGACGACCGGAAGGCCATCCAGCAGGAGATCGACAGCCTCCTGGCCGAGATCGACCGGATCGCTACCACCACGGAGTTTAACACGAAGAAGCTGCTTAACGGAGATGTAGCCACATCGGCGCTTAACTTCCAGATCGGCGCCAACACCAATCAGACAATTGCGGTAACCATTGCCACGGCTACTGCCACAGCGCTTACAATCAGCGGCATCAGCGTAGGGAGCTCGTCACTGGCGAACCAGGCCATTGCGAGTATTGACAACGCCATCACGGCCATTTCCGAGAGCCGCGCCAAGCTTGGCGCCATTCAGAACCGGCTGGAGCACACCATCGCCAACCTGAGCGTTGCTTCTGAGAACTTGGCGGCGTCAGAGTCCCGGATCCGCGACGTGGATATGGCGCAGGAGATGATGTACTTTACCAAGACCCAGATCCTGCAGCAGGCGGGCGTGGCGATGCTGGCCCAGGCCAATATGGCGCCGCAAGCGGTGCTGCAGCTCCTGCGGTAAGTTCGCGGTCTTCTGCAAAGTGGGGGGGGCGGCTTCAAAGAAAGCCGCCCTTTAACTTGACGTTCCCTTTCCGGCTCAAGTTTCGCTCCTTTTTCACCGAGTAGAAAGGTGAGGGGGGTTTATCTCGGTGAGGCTTTCGCTATGTATGATTGTCAAAGACGAAGAAGAGCACCTGCCCCGCTGCCTGAAAAGCGTGCAGGGGGTAGTGGACGAAATAATCGTCGTTGATACCGGTTCCACCGACCGCACGGTGGCGATCGCCGAAAGTTTCGGGGCGAAGGTTTACCGATTCCCCTGGGCGGGCGACTTCAGCGCGGCACGGAACGTTTCCCTGGAGAAGGCGACCGGGGACTGGATCATCTTCCTCGATGCGGACGAGGAACTGGTGCCGGGAGACGGCGCGAAGCTGAGGGAGATAATTGCTTCCGGTGAGGCGGACGGTTACTATTTAACGGAGATCAACTTCGTGGGGGATAAGCCTGGGATTGACGCGGTGGTAAACACCGCCTTCCGGGTCTTCCGGAGCCGCCCGGAGCACCGCTTTACCGGCGCCATCCATGAGCAGATCGTGGCTTGTGTGCAGGCTCACGGCGGAAGAATAGCCTTTTCCGACGTACGGATTAACCATTACGGCTATTTAAACCAGACTTCTCTCGGTAAGAACAAGATCCAGCGAAATCTTGCGATCCTTAAGAAAGAAGTGAAAAAGAGGCCCAAGGATAATTACCACCGGTTTAATTTAGGGGTTGAATACCTCCGCCTGGGAAAATATCAAGAGGCGCTCAAAGAGTTTCAAAAGGCGTTCCATAAGCTTCCTTCCCTCGAGGTTGCTTACGCTTCGGTATTGCTCCGGAATATCGTCTTGTGTTTAAAGGAGCTCAAACGTTACAACGAAGCACTTAAGGTGCTCGAGGACGCCATTGAGGCTTACCCGGATTATACCGATCTTGTTTTTTTAAAAGCCGGTGTTTGTGCCGATATGAAAGATTTCGGCGCGGCGGTAGCAACTTACCGGGAATGCCTGGCGCGGGGTGAGTCCAGCACCCGTCATGTCACCCAGCAGGGGGTGGGGAGCTACCGGGCGTGGTATGGGCTCGGGCAGACCTACGAGCAGATGGGCGATTACGCCCAAGCGGTGAGAGCCTATACCGAGGCGCTTAAAGCCAACAGATATTTTCTGGGACCGGTTTTCAACCTTGCCGGCATCTTAATCCCGCGGGAAGATGTTCGGGCGGTGCAGGAATTTTTCGCCCGTTCTCTCGACTTAAGCGATATTGATACTCTGGTTGTTTTAAGTCAAGCCTTCATGCTGGAAAAACGCTACCAGGAGGCGCTGGAGTATATCGAGGCGGCGCTGTCCCGCGACGGGTCGTCACAAAGACTTCTCTTTCAAAAGGGAGAGCTCCTTTTGAATCTCGGGCGCTATGCGGAAGCCGGCGCCTGTTTCGAGCGACTGGAAAAGGGGGCTTACCGCTTGCAGGCGCTCTTAAGCCGGGCCTTTTGCCTGTTGATGGAAGGGCGCTATGCCGAAGCGATAAACCTGTTGGATCCCCTGGTGGAAGAAGAAGGCACGCGTCTTTATGCTCAAATCTACCGTGATTTTGCAGCTCTTCTATCCGGTTTACCCCCGGTCTTCGCTCCGGCAGAAGAAGAAGAGAGGGTCCGGGGCGAGCAGATTGTACTCGACCTGCTGGGTAAACTTTTGGAGCTTCAGGAGTTTGAGAAATTTGAACGGGCTTTAACACTTGCCGGGATCATTTCGGAACCAGAACGGCGGTTGAAACTCGGCAAACTTTATTTCAAACACGGGTTCAAAGATTCGGCGGCGGAAGAGCTGCTCGCGGCGGTTCAGGCGGGGGCGCAGGATGCCGAAGCACTGGCGATACTGGCCGAGATCGCTGCGGAGAAGGGCTTTAACGAGGATGCGGCGGTTTTTTACCGCCACGCGCTGGAGTTGGACGGGGAAGCCTTTCGCTACTATACCGCGCTTGCCAGTGTGCTTTCGCGGTTGCAGCGTTACCGGGAGGCGCGGGCGGTGGTGGAGGAGGGACTCCGAAGATTCCCGACGTCCTCTTTGTTGCAGGCGGCATTAAGGGGTGTGGAGGCGGCTGCCAATTTCCAAAAAAAGGAGGTAGTTGGCTGTGCGCATTGAGTCCCCTGAAGCAGTCAAGATGCCGAAGCTTGAGCTACCTTCGCGCGTGGCGGAAGAGAACACTAAGCCGCCGACCGCGGTCGGATTGTTACGCCAAATAAAGTCGGAAGAGGAAAAGACTGAAGGAGATAAGGCTGTAGATGTCGGTCAGCTTCAAGACTTTGTTAATCGTCTGAATCTGATGTTAGAACTGACTTGGTATGATTTACGTTTCCAAATTCATGACGCGACGCACGAGATTATGGTCCAGGTAGTCAACCGGGATACCGGTGAGGTAGTGCGGGAGATCCCTCCGAAGAAGATCCTGGATATGTGGGCGGAGATGAAGCGGTTAATTGGGATGCTGATGGATAAGAGAGTTTAACCCGGTCAAAAAACGGCGAGGGGATGTGGTTGCTTATGCCGCTAATGCGAATAACAGGTGTAATGTCTGGCCTGAATACAGAAGAAATAATCGGCAAACTAATGGCCATCGAGCGGCGGCCGGTAGACTTGCTTAACAATAAGAAAGCAACCTTGGAAAAGCAAAAAGCGGCTTGGGACGAAATAAGAAGCAAACTAACCGACCTTCATAGCAAGCTCCTCGATCTGAAACTGATGTCTGCTTATACTGGCAAAATAGCTACTTCTTCCAACGAGAGCGTGGTAACAGCCACGGCTTCTTCCACGGCCACGCCGGCGGTCTATTCCATTACCGTCACGCAGTTGGCCCAGGCGCACAGCGTGGCCTCGGACCGGTTTGCCGACCCAGCGGCGGCGTTGAATCTCAGCGGCACCTTCACGGTTGAGGGGGTAGCCGTGACGGTAGCAACTACCGACAGCCTTAACAGCATCCGGGACAAGATAAACGCTGCTAACGCTGGCGTTACGGCTACGGTGATTGATAATCGCTTGGTGATTACCAGCAACACCACCGGCGCCGGCAGTACCATTGATTTCGTGGATGACCCGGTAACGGGGGTTTTGAAATCCCTGGGGATTTTAGACGCCGGCGACGCGATCAAGAACCAGCTTGCGGCGGCGCAGGATGCTTTGTTTACCGTAAACAACCTTGACGTCACCAGAAGCACCAATACTATTTCTGACGTGATCAGCGGGGTTACCCTGACGCTCAAGGGAACCTCAACTACGGCGGTCACCCTGGAGGTGAAGAACGATACCCAGACGGCGGTTGGTAAAATTAAGGCTTTTGTGGATAGTTACAACGCCCTGATGAGCGACATCGCCACCAAGCTGGCTTACGATTCTGCTACCAAAACCGCGGGGGTGCTCCAGGGAGACCGGGCGCTTACACAGTTGGAGAACGAGTTGCGGCGCAAGGTGGCGGAGATTATCAGCACTGCTGATCCGGCGCTTAACGCGCTCCACCTGATCGGCATCACTACTTCGGGTCAGGACGCCACGCTCACGGTAAACGAAACCAAGCTCACCCAAGTGCTGGCCGACAATCCAGATAAGGTGGCACTGCTATTCGGCGCGTCTTCAGCCAACGGGAACGACGGCGTGGCCACCCGGATGGATGCCGCCGTAAGCCTGTGGACCAAGAGCGATACCGGTTTCTTGGCGGCGAAAACGGACTCTTTGACAGACCGGATCGAGGATATCGAGGAACAGATTGAAAGGATGGAGGTCCGCCTGAGCATTAGAGAGGCGAACCTCTGGCGGCAGTTCTCCGCGCTTGAGGAAGCACTGACGGTGATGAGTGCCCAGAGCAATTGGTTAGCGACGCAGATCGGCCAGATGTTCGGCACCGGCACATCCACATAATCAGAGGACTTAGGAGAGGGTAATAAAATGCCACGAGCGGCTGAGAAAAATAATCTTCAGGACCAATATCTTCAAGCGGCGGTAGCTACTGCGCCGCCCGGCCGGCTTCTGCTGATGCTTTACGACGGAGCGATAAGCTTTCTCTCCCAGGCAATTGAGGTACTCGAAGCCCGGGATTATGAGGAAGCAAACCGGCTTATTGTCCGGGCCCAGGATATCATCGCCGAGTTAATCAGCGCGCTGGATATGAAGTACGAGGTGGCGCGTTCTCTTTACCAGCTTTACGATTACTTCAACCGGCGGCTGATCGAGGCGAACGTGAAGAAGGACGGTGTTCCAGCGGGGGAGGTACAGGGGTATCTGAAAGAACTGCGCGAGACCTGGGCCAAGGTAGTCGCTGATGTCGGGCCGGGAGCGGCGTTGCCGCCGAGCGCCGCCGGAATGGAGGTTTAGGCCGTGGAGGATAAGAGTCAGGTTTTATTAATGCTTTATGACGGGGCAATAAGGTTTCTCGCCCAGGCGGTGGAAGCTCTACAGAGTCGTGATTACGAGGGAGCTAACCGGTTTATCGTCCGTGCCCAGAGCGTTGTTTCGGAATTAAAGAGTGCGCTGAATGTGGAATATGAAGTGGCGAGGTCCCTCTCTAAGCTATATGACTACTTCAACCGACGGCTGGTCGAGGCTAACGAGAGGAAGGAGAGCGCTCTGCTAATTGAGGTTCAGGGATACCTGAAGGAACTGCGGGAGACCTGGGCGGTGGCAATCGCTACTCTCGGGGCGGAGGATGTACCCCTTAGCATTGCCGCTGCGGAGGGCTGAGCCGTGGCGGGGTATAGCGGGAAACTTCACACCTTACTTGGCCGCTGGCTTGAGCTGGTTGAAATGCAGAAGGAGGCGATCCAGCGGCGGGCACCGGTGGAAACTCTACAAGCAATAATCGGCGCAAAAGAAGAGCTAAAAGAGGGGATTGCCCGGATATTGCCCGGTCCTGGTAACAAGGATTCAAACTTCACACCCCTTCTGGAGCAGATCCTCGAAGGGGAAGAGCAGGCTCAAGAGCTGCTGACGGGTTGGCTTGGTGAACTAAGGGAGGAAATAGCGCGCGTGCACCGGGGGCAGGAAGCGATGCGCGCCTACTTTAAAGCGGGGAGTGCTCCGACAGCTCATTTCTTCGATAAAAGACGCTGAATATCCGCACCTGCGTTTTGTCCTTTAGTTGGGTTCTGACGTCCGACGACTGACGACCGACGACCGATTGTTGGGGGTAGGATGGCTTTGCCGCGACTTTGCGAAAAGTGCGGGATTGTCTGGGAAGGTTCTTTCTTCGTTTACCACAGTTTAGCGCTGGTGAACCGGGAGCTCGTCCTGGAACTGCTCCACGACGAGCGTTTCGATATCGGAATTAAGCCTTATGAGCCCGACCAGTTCGACCAAACGGCTGACCCGCGCTTTGCCCTTCTGGCGGCGCGGTTTGATTGGCGGCCGGCACGGGTGGACTTTACGGTACGCCACCGCTGGCCGCCTTTGTTTGCGCCTGCCGAGGGCCGGCTCATCTGGATTCAACCTTGGGAATACGGGTCGCTGCCGGTGGAGTGGGCAAGGTTTGCGGCAACTGACCAGGTAGCGGAGATCTGGGTCCCTTCTTCGTTTGTCCGGGATTGTTACGTCCAGAGCGGGGTTGACCCGGGGAAGGTATTCGTAGTACCTAATGGAGTCAATACAGCAGTTTTTAATCTCCAGGTGACACCGCTTGCGCTTCCGACGCTAAAAAGCTTTAAATTCTTGTTTGTGGGCGGGACCATCCCCCGGAAAGGCCCCGATGTTTTGCTTGAGGCTTATTTGAGGGCTTTTTCGGCGAAAGACGACGTCTGTCTCGTGGTAAAAGATTTCGGTACAGACTCGTTTTACCGTGGTCAGGGGATAGGGCCCGAGATAGAGAAACTGCGACAGCAGAAAGATGCCCCGGAGGTACTTTACCTGAATAATTCTTTCCGGGAGGCAGAGATGGCAGGTCTCTACCGGGCCTGTGACTGCCTGGTGCACCCGTACCGCGGGGAGGGGTTCGGCCTGCCGGTGGCGGAGGCGATGGCCTGCGGCTTGCCGGTGATCGTTACGAACTACGGCGCTTGTCTTGATTTTTGTCATCCAGGGAACGCGCTGCTGATTGATGCTAAGGTCGTTCCAGCCACGGAAAAGCGGGCCGGAAGTTTTGAAACAGTAGGGTACCCTTACTGGGCGGAGCCGGATGCGGAGCATTTAGCGCACCTCATGCGGTCGGTTTATGAAAACCCGGTGGAGGCACAAGCCATCGGTTTGCGGGCGGCGGCGGATATTCAGCAGAAGCTGACGTGGGAGGCGGCGGCGGCGAAGGCAGGCGCCCGCCTGCGGGAGCTTATGCAGGAGAGAAAGAGAGGGGTTAGGATGGCCAGGGCGCTTAAAAACAATGTTGAGGCGTTGTTAGAACGGGGTTATCAGGCTTATACGGCCGGTGACCAAAAGAAGGCGATAGACTTTTTCCGGCAAGCGCAGACGGCGGCGCCGGAGAACGCCGATGTGAATTATAACTTGGGGCTTCTTTATTTGGAGAAGCAAGAATACGAATCCGCGGCCGGGTGTTTATTAACCTGTTTGGAAGTTGACGTTAATTCTGCGGAAGCCTGGACGGCACTCGGCAGCGCCCTTGCAGGGCTGGGTGACTACGGCTCGGCAAAGATCGCTTACGAGAGCGCTCTGCGGCTTGACCCCGGAGCCGCCGGTGCGTCAGAGAACCTGGCGCTGGTCCGGACGGTTTTGAAGGATCAACCGGATACCTGGGAAAGCAGCTGGTACCGCACACAGGTGATGCGGCTGGCGGAAAAACTTCCGGTCTTCGGGTCTACCGGTTTAGAGGAACCTGTAGCGGAAAGAGCAATAGTTCAGGAAGAAGAGGCCGACCTGGCAAGGATAACCGCAGCGATTGCCCACGCTTTTGAAGCGCCGAAAGAGTCGGCCCGGATGATTAAGGAGGAGATTTTACCGTTTTTTAGGGGTTGTGACCGGGTGCTGGACATCGGTTGCGGCGAAGGCCTCTTTTTGGAGATGCTGCGGGGAATAGGGGTCGAGGGGGAAGGGATTGACCTTGATCCCGCAGTGGTGAAAAAGGCACAGGCCAAAGGGTTGCGGGTTCAGGTGGCGTCTGCGCTGGAATATTTGAAACAAAACCAACAGGTTTATGACGGGATTATGCTCGGCCATATCATTGAGCACTTTTCTGGACCCGACGCCGTAAAGTTACTCTATTATTGCGCGCGCTCTCTCCGGGACGGCGGGGTTATCGCTATTCAGACCCCCAACTTTCTAAAACCGGAGGTTCCGGTACATAATTTCTGGCTGGATATCACCCATGTCCGTCCTTACCCCCCGGCGCTGCTGGAAACCATCTTAAAAGAGTTGCAGTTTGAGATCCTGACCAGCGGCCCACTGGCGATCAGCGAGGAGTTTGATGTGCTGGTCGTGGGACGAAAGCGCAGTCGTGCCGCCGCTTCGCGGCTGGATGTGATCTGGCGAGGTCACGTTTACGAGGGAAGTGGTTTCGGCGACGAGGCCCGGGGGTTTATTTTTGCCTTTAACTGGAAGCGGTTTAACATTAAGGTGATTCCTGTAGGGCTTAAGGAGGATTCGAAAGGTATTCTCACACCGGAGGAACGCAGGGAGTTGAAACTCTTGCAGCACCTCGCCGACCCCAATCGGTCCGTGGTGATCCACCACCTTCCCGCCTTTGATTTCAACGACAAGGTGCGCGGCGTGGTCAACATCGGGCGAACGATGTTCGAGGCGGACCGCATCAGGCCGGAATGGGCGCGGTGCTGGAACCGGATGGACGAGGTCTGGGTCCCCTCGCACTTCAACGTAGAGACATTCAGCGCTTCCGGGGTGGACCGGGAGAAATTGCGCGTGGTGCCGGAAGGCATTGACGCGGACCACTTCAATCCCCAGGCGGAGCCGCTCAATATCCGGGGCGGTAAAGGCTTCATCTTTCTATCCACCTTTGACCTGCAAGACCGGAAGGGCTGGGATATCCTGCTGACGGCCTATTTAAGGGAGTTCGAGCCGGGCGAGGACGTGGCCCTGCTATTGAAGGTCTATAAGATCGCGTGCAGCCGGCCGGGGACGATTGAAGAACAGATCGCCCTTTTCATCAGGAAGCGGTTGGGCCTTAGCCTGGAGAAGATTCCGGAAGTAATTTTATTTAAAGGTCATATTGAGGATAAGCGGATGCCCGGACTTTATACCGCCTGCGACGCTTTTGTGCTTCCCTCCCGGGGAGAAGGCTGGGGACGGCCGTACTTAGAGGCGATGGCCTGCGGCCTGCCGACCATCGGGACGAGATGGAGCGGCAACTTAGAGTTTATGAACGACGCGAACAGTTACCTTATTGAAATCGAGGGCCTGGAGGACGTTCCGGAAGATGTAGACCTGCCGGTTTTTAAAGGACACCGGTGGGCCCGCCCCAGCGTTGAGCACCTGCAGCAGCTTATGCGCTATGTTTTTGAAAACCGCGAGGAAGCACGGTTAAAAGGACGGAAGGCGCGGGAGGACGTGGTGCAGAAATGGACCTGGGAAAAGGCGGCGGCGGTGGCGATGCGGGAACTGGCGAAATACACAAGTTTTTAGGAAGGGGTATAGAAAGTGGCGTTGAGCGTGATAGAATACCGGCCGGTGCCGAAAGAAGCTTTAAAGGTGGTTTTCGCGGGGGAGTTTTTTTCCGCCGCGCCCGAAGCGGAATTCAACCAAATGCTGGCGCTGGCCCTGTTGGATGAAGGAGTGAAGATCGGCATCTTGAATCGCGGCCCGCGGGATTGGTTTTTGGGAGCAACAGACGAACGTCTGGAACTGCTTGAGCAATTGGAGAAAAATTTACCCCGGAATCCCGATTTCTACCTCTGCTACGGCAGTAAAGACCACCTGGGGTTCTCTGGGACCCCGGTTTTCCGTTTGCTCTCCGAGACTGCTGCCGGCGGCAACGGTGAATATGCCTGCGGGGTGATGGAGCTGAAGCCTCCGGGATTTTCCTGGCAGGAGGCGGCGCGGAATTTGGTGGACCGGCTGGAGGCGCTCCGGGAGAAACCACGGCGCTACCAAATTTCTGAACCCGGTTTTGTGAGTTGTTTTTTTGGCGGGCTAACGAAAAGGCTGTTAATGGAGGAAACCTGTTCCAGCCTGCGCTTTGCAGTTCCGGGGGTAGAACTCAAGGATTTACCTCCGGAAGATACCGCGGGTGCAAAACCGGAAGATTGGGTCTTCTTGGTAGAAGAGGGTGAAAGACTCCATCTGGAGGACCGCGAGGTCTTCGAAAAAGTCTTCTTCAGTACCGCGGACAGGTTGGTTTTTTTGGAGGCGGTGCCCCTGGACGTCTGGGGTTTGGAGCACCTCCTTGTGCCGTCTCTCCGGTTCCTTCGTGGGCGGACGGCTAAGAGTTTTTCGTTACCTGCGGGGAGATCGTCTCTTTCCCATCAGGGGCAGTGGGCACCCGTACGGATCATCCGCCCTCGTTTTCTGGCTAACAAACGGCGGGAAAGGATGCTCAGTGAGCGCGAACAAGGGCTTCCGGCTTACCACTACCACCACCTTCTGGCCGTTGATGCTGTGGCGGTAGGAAAACCCGGCGAAGCGCTGACTGCTTTTCAGGCAGCCTACCGGGAGGCGCCGGAGCCTTACCGGGCGTTGGTTTTACGAAATCTGTCTTTAGCGCTTATTCATCACGAACGTTACGAGGAAGCGCTCGGGATTTTGCAGGACGGGGAAAAGCTTTATCCCACTTATACAGACCTTGGTTACCTCACCGGTTTGGCCCACTGGAAGCAGCAGTGCTACGATGACGCTCTGCAGGAATGCCTCCGGGCAGCGGAGAAAGGAGAGGCCACCGACTGGTATTACAGCGATCCCGGCGCGGGAAATTACAAACCGATATTTCTCGTTGCCGAGATTTACCGGAAGAAAGGCAACCTCAAAGGTGCTATGAGCGCCTACGTCGGCAGTTTGACTTACAACCCGTACTTCTTGCCCGCTTTGGAAAGGCTTGCACAGATGAGGATGGACTCCCCTGCAGTGGCAAATAAAGTGTTGGAATTGCTGCTTCAACTCCTCGATCTGCGCCGGCCGGAGGTCGAGGCGGCCTTCGGCCGGACTCTGGAAAAGTATAGCGAGGCGTTTACTTTTAAGTTTTGCGGTCAGCCTTATCATTACTTCTGCCATTATTACAACCAGACCTGGGATAATGAGCGGGCAGTTGAAATCCCGATTATCAAGGAGTTTATCATGAGGTACCAGGGCAAAAGAATCCTTGAGGTAGGGAATGTTTTAGCTCATTATTTTCCCGTTGAGCACGAGGTCCTCGATAAGTACGAAAAGGCTCCCCGGGTGCTGAACCAGGATGTGGTTGACTTTAATCCAAAGCAAAAATACGACCTGATTGTGAGCGTTTCCACGCTGGAGCACGTCGGCTGGGACGAGGAGCCAAGAGAACCAACCAAGATCTTGCGGGCGGTGGAGGTCTTGAAAGGGGCCCTGGCTGCGGATGGGGAAATGGTGGTGACGCTCCCCTTAGGTTATAACGCAGAAATGGACAAGATGCTTGAGGACGGCAGGCTTTCCTTTACCGAGTGTTACGGCTTGAAGCGGATTTCTACCGCTAACGAGTGGGTGGAGGTACCCTGGCGGGAGGTCTTGGGAATGGAGTATGGTAGGCCTTACCCCGCTGCTAACGGGTTAATTATAGGAATAATCAGAAAGTAACGTGATTGGGGCTTTACTTCATTTCAAATGAACAGTGAGTTGCAAAAATCCAATGGTGATAGGGACGGGAGGTTTTAATTTTGTCGCAGCGGGAGATGGTTTACCTCGGCAACAACAGGGCGCTGACCAGGACGATTTTCGGGCACAAAATGTTTGTCTCCACGAAAGACGTTTCGCTAACACCGCACATCCTTCTCGATGGGTTATGGGAGCCGCACATCAGCAAAGTTTTCGTCCAGGTGGTTCGCGACGGGATGACCGTCGTGGAAATCGGCGCCAACATCGGCTACTATACTTTGATCGCGGCTTCAATGGTGGGCGAGAGGGGTAGGGTTATCACCTTTGAGCCTGACCCGGACAATTTTGAACTCCTCTTTCGGAACGTTGAAATCAACGGCTTTATGGGCCGGGTAACGACGGAAAAGAAGGCGGTGTTCGATAGGACCGGAACCTTGAGGTTTTCGCGCTATAAATACCACCAAGGCAGCAACACCGTCGGGGAAGTGGCCAAAGTTCACCTGGACCAGTGGCGGGACGAGGTGGAAGTCATCGAGGTGGAAGCGGTATCCCTCGATGAGTATTTGCCCGGGAATACGAAGGTGGACCTGATAAAGATGGATGCCGAGGGGGCCGAACCGTTTATTTTCGCCGGAATGATGAATATCGTGCGGAATAATCCGAATATTGCCATTTTTTGCGAGTTTGCACCCGCCCTGGTTTCCGGGGTAGGAAAGGACCCGCGCTTCTTCCTTGAGGAGCTTCAGAACGAGGGTTTTAAGCTACGCTATATCGACGCCGATTCCAAGGTCGTCAACATTTCTGTCGAAAACCTCCTGGAGATGCCTCACTCTGAGCTGTTTTTAACGCGGTAAGGGAAACTGTTTAGGGGTTGAGTGAATTTGAACTCCTTCAACTTTAATAAAGTCGTTTTAATTTCGATTGACAACCTGCGTTACGACTGCGTGGGCTACCAGCCGGACAAACGGGAGCTTGCGGAGTATAACGTTCTTAAATACCTGGACACTCCTACTTTCGATGCTCTGGCGCAGGAAAGCCTTTGCTTCACGAACTGCATCAGCACCAGCTCCTATACCACAGCGGCCCACGCTTCGGTTTTCACCGGGCTTTACCCGCCGCGCCATGGGGTGCGGGCCTTTTTCGACACCAGGCTGCACCCGGAGGCGCAAACGCTGGCGGAAATCTTCAGACACAACGGATACCGTACCATTTGCGCTACCGACGTTCCCGAACTTTTCGAACCGCTGGGCTTAACGCGGGGTTTCGACCACGTCTTGGTCCGCAACGACGCAGAGGTGCTGCGTTTGCTGGACCTTTACCGGGACGGGAACGTTTTCCTGTTCATCCATTTCTTCGACGTCCACGAGCCCTATCTGTTATCGGAGTGTCCGCCGACTAAAGATTACAACGCGGACTATTTCCTGCTAACGGCCGACCTCTGCAGGACGATAGATCAGGTCGTGGCGGACCAAGGCCCCCATTCCTTGTGGCAGAGCTTCTGCAATCATATTAACCGTGACATCAACCACCTCTTTCCAATTTATGTTGCCGGGGTAAGCAAGTTCGACCAGGGGCGCTTCTGGTTTTTTATCGAGGCCTTGAAAGCTGCGGGTTATCTTGATCAGGCGTTAACCATTATTTTTTCCGACCACGGCGAAGGCCGCTGCTTTTTTCACAACCCTGTTTGCTTCGGCCACGGCGGAGAGCTCTACGACAACGTGATCCGGGTGCCCCTGATCATCCGCGCGCCGGGGATTACACCCAAGGAGAATGACGCCCTGGTATCACTGGTGGATGTTTTTCCCACGGTACTACACCTCACCGGGATAAAACACGAGCCGCGGGCGGCGCTCGACGGGCTGGTATGCAGCGAGGGAAAGGGCAGACACACCGCTTACGCGGAAGCCTGGGCGGCACGTAGGGGAGGTAACCTGGCAGATGACGAGCAGGGGAACCTGTTTATTCCTTTTGTAGAGATAAAAGACAACGAGTGGTGGCTTGGGCAGCGGTGCCTCCGGACGCGGGAGAAAAAACTGTTCTTAATGGGCAAACCGGAAGACTTTTTAAACCCGCGGGAGTTTGAGCTGCAGGAGGCAGAATACGTACGGGCGCTCTACCGCAAGCTGCTGGCCCGGTTGGAGGACGAAGAGGGTTTTCAGCACTATCTCCGGGTGTTGCGCCGCGGCGTCAGGCGGGAGGTGTTGATCAAAGAGTTCTTGAATAGTGTCGAGTACCGTTCCCGACCGCGGATCTATCTCTACGACCTGGCGGCCGACCCGGGAGAAAACCACCCGCAGCCGGTGGGGAACGACCTTTTAAACCTGGTGGAAGGCTACTCTTATTTGCAGGAAATCCTGGCCCTGGAAGCCCGAGCGGTGGTAAGCGAGCCGATCTTCGGTGAGCAAAAAAGGTCAGTATCACAGATGTTTTCAGTAAAGGGCCTGCCTTCCGACAGAGTCTTGCTTTTCAAAGGCCTGACCGAAAAAGAGGACCGAAGTATCGCCGTCATCCGGCGCGCCTTTGCGCTTTTCGGGGAGGATGTTGGTATCGCCTTTACCGGAGGCAAGGATTCTACCGTGCTTTTGCATCTGGTCCGGCGCGCTTTTGACGGCCGGGTGCCGTTTAAGGTGATCCATATTGACACTACAGTGAAGTTCCCCGAGATTTACGCGTTCCGGGATCGGCTCTGGCGGGAATGGGACCTTGACCTGCGAATTTTCCAGAATGAGGAGGCACTGAAGAGAGTACGAATCGCCCAAAACCGGGAAGAATGCTGCCACTTACTAAAAACAGAGCCGTTGAAGGACGCCGTTCAAACCTTGGGACTCAAGGCGCTCCTCACCGGGGTGCGCCGGGACGAGCAGGCGGCGCGCGCCGGGGAAGAATACTTTTCGAAGCGGCAGGACCCGCCCCACACCCGGGTTCACCCGCTGCTTCATTTCACAGAGAAGGATATTTGGGCCTACATAAGGAAATATAACGTGCCGTATTGCTCCCTTTACAATCAGGGCTACCGCAGCCTGGGGTGTAAGCCCTGCACAAAACCTGCAGTCACGGGCGGTACCGAGCGCGCCGGGCGGGCGCAGGATAAGGAGCAGGTTATGAGCAGGCTGCGGGAGCTGGGGTATTTTTAGAGGTGTTATTCTCAAGATTTCCGCGGGTTCCACTGGTGGTCGCATTCTTCACAGGCGGCTAAGGGACGCTTGACATAGAATAGGAGGCAGCCGAGCCACCAGACGGGGAGCAGGAACCAGAGCAGGGGCAGGAAGAAACCGGCAGCGCCGAGGGCAACCGTGCCGCCAAGGCTCCAGTAAATAAACTTGTCGTACTGGCCGACGGGAACGATTTTACCGGAGCCGCATTTCGGACAGTTTACGGTCATTGGATACTAAACCTCCGGGGCCTATTTCCACCTATTATAACAGAAAGCCTTCTTGACCTGCATGAAATTTGTTAGGTTAAAATTTCAGCAGGTTCGTTGCGGACCTATCATTATTATGATATCATGGGGATAATACTGAAGATAATGGGAGTGGTTGGGTATGCCTGTAATTAGGCCCATCTCCGACTTGCGGAATAAGTTCAACGAGATTACCGAGATTTGCCATACTCAGGACGAACCGGTTTTTATCACCCGGAACGGCGAAGGTGATCTGGTGGTGATGAGCCTGGCTCATTATGAGCGGTTGCGGGCTGCGCTCGAATTATACCGGAAGTTGGGCGAGGCGGAGGCCGCGGCGGCGGCGGGCGTTACAGGTATAACGCACGAACAAATGATGAAGGTACTACGCGAGCGTATTAATGGATAGATACGAGATAATCTACCTGCCGTCTGCGCAGGGCGATCTTTTGGATATCTTTGACTATGTTAAACGCGACCGACCCGAAGCTGCCAACCGCTTATTACAACTGGTTGACGAAGCCATAGGCAGAGTTGCCGACTTCCCGTGGCTGGGACGCGAGCCACGGGACGAACGCCTGCAACAACTGGGCTACCGGATACTGGTAGTGGACAACTACCTAATTTTTTACGTCGTGAAATCCGGGCACGTGGAAATACGGCGGGTAATTCACGGGCGGCGGCGTTACGAATTTCTTCTCGAGTGATTTTGGACTACGAGAAGGAATGCTGAAAACGCCGTACGCCGTTTTTTTTTAGGAGTCGTTCACGACTACAGTCGCCACCGGAAATGAAAATACGGACCCGTAAGCATGTTACTTAGATGCGGTAGTGTAGCATAAACGGAGCGCGGCGAGAAGCGAGCAGAGCGCGGAAGGCGCAGCCGGACAGGCCGGAGCGTAAACAAAAGTACGTGAGGACCCGGACGCCGAGCGTGACGAAGCATTGTACCGTTTATCGCCACGCCCAACGGGAGGCCTGAATAATCCGCCCGGTGCAAAGAATCGTTCTTTACCCCTGCCTTTAACCGCCCAATTGCCTGCGGGAGCCGCCGGGGTTATAATTTGCTCAAACAGTCAGGAAAAAAAGGTTTTTTCGCCGGCCTGCATCTCACTGCTTGCGTACAGAGCCGGCTTAGCCTCTCCGTCGGCTCGGGCCCCCGGCGTCAACGACCGTTTGAGGAGGTTTTAATTCCTTGCCGGAAAACCAGCCGGAAAGATTAAAAACAGCGGATCAGGCAGCCATCGCGGGCGGTAAACCGGTCCGGGAAAAGCGCTTGCCTTTCAACCAGCCGGATCTTAATCCGGCCGACGCGGAACAGGTGGCGGCGGTGGTCAGGAGCGGCCGGCTTGCCGCCGGGCCGAAGGTGCGAGAATTTGAGGAGCGCTTCGCAGCACTGGTAGGGGTGCGTTACGCAGTGGCGGTATCCAGCGAGACGGCGGCGTTGCACGCGGCTTACTATGCGGCCGGGATCAGCCGGGGGGACGAGGTGATTGTATCACCTTTCGTTTCGCCGGCGGTCGGCAGTGCGCTTCTTTATCTCGGGGCGAAGCCGGTTTTTGCGGATGTGGACGAGCGAACCTTGAAGATCGATCCGGTCGAGATCGAGCGGAATGTAGCTGAAAATACTCGTGCAGTTGTTGTCTCCCACTTTGCCGGTTTCCCGTGTGATATCGAGGCGGTTCTGGCGGTGGCTCGGAAGCACCGCCTTACCGTAGTGGAAGATGCGACGGAGGCGCTCGGTGCATTTTACCGGGGTAGGCCGGTAGGTAGTTTTTCTGTTACGGCGGCTTTCGGTTTCCAGCCCGGTGCGGCGATCACCACCGGGAAGGGTGGGATGGTGGTTACCGATAACGAGGATGCGCACGGATGGTTAAGGCTTTTTGGGGACCAGGGAATTGTCCGGGATATTGCGCAGTTAGTAAGAATAGAAGGCCCCTGGCATTATGAAGTACAGGAATTAGGGTACGACTACCGGCCGACCGAAATGCAGGCGGCCTTGGGACTCTCGCAGTTGTCAAGGCTTGAAACCTTACTTAAACGGCGGAGGGAAATCGCGGCGCGTTACAACGAGGCTTTCGCTGACCTCCCATACTTAGAAACCCCGTACACTTCGCCGGATAGCGAGCCGGCCTGGAACCTGTACGTGCTGAGGCTTAACCTTGAACGGTTGCGGGCCGGCCGCCGTGAGATTTTCCTGGCGCTTCTGGGGGAAGGCATCAGCGTCGGGGTGCATTACCTGCCGGTTTACCTGCACCCCTTATACGGGTGGCTCGGTGACCCGACGGTCTGCACTTTACACCAGGGACCCCCGTGCCCCAAGGCAGAAGCCGTTTACCGGCGCCTTATCACCTTACCGCTTTACCCCAAGATGAGCGACGCGGACGTGGAAGACGTTATAACTGCAGTGCGGCGGGTGTTAATCTACTTCGCCAAATAGTTTTAAGGAGGCCCCGGGGTTCCGGGGCCTCCACTGCCGGCGACGCAGTTAACGCGCCGCCGTTAGTTGATCACCACCGTTTGGGCGTCTTGGATCCAGGTGACATTCCCGCCAAGATGCTCCATTACAAAACGGAGCGGGACCATGGTTCGCCCGTTGGTAACGGCGGGCGGGACGTCGAGTTTAACCTCCTTCCCGTCTATCTTAGCCTGCGGCATGTTGACCACGAGAACGATGACTTTTTCACCCTTCCTGATGGTTATGGTGCGCGTTTTCGGGTCCCAGTTGACGTCTGCGCCAAGCTTTTCGGCAACTGCCCGGATGGGCATCAACGTCCGCGCCCGGACAATTTGGGGCGGCACGTCGAAGGCCAGCTTTTCCCCGTGGGCAAAAACGATTACCTGCTCGTTATGCTGTTCCCGCCAGAGCTTGGCAAACTCCTTGTAAGCTTCTTTATCCTGCGGGTTATCGTAGATCATCTCGGCTACGGTCGCGGCAGCTTCCTCTTCGTCTGCACACATTGCCTTCAACTCTTCCCAGAGGGCAAGCCGGGCAGCCGGGTTTTTAACCCTGGCACGGATCTTTTCGCGCAGCAGCCTGGCTTCACCTTTGTTTTTAACCTTCGCTTTCATCTCGGTACGGATTTTCTTCACGTCGTTATCTTCATCTCCGTAGACGTCTTCGTCAACGCCATCTTCATCTTGGTTCTGGTAGACGTCTTCGTCAACGCCATCTTTATCCTGGTTCTGGTAGACGCCGGTGCAAGTACTATCCTGGTAGGTACAATCGCAGGTCGAACTTGAACAGCTATTCCCGGTTGGGCCGGCCCAAGCAAGGATGGCGTAAGTAAGCGTGAGAACCGCTACGGCAACCGCAATCATTATTGTTTTACGCATAAGTGACTGCCTCCTCTCTCAAATAATGCTAACTGCGCCGCCCATCAGTCTGTTGGCACACCGATGCGAAGGTTTGCAGATTCGCCGCGGAGCTCTCATCCCTCCTTTCCTGCCTTCTATTTCTTTAGTAAGTCCTTCGGCACATTTTTCTGGGGGTTAAGGACGAAAATGGGAAAAAGGTCCTGGTGCCAGGGGGCCAAATAGCCCCTAAGTACCATACGTCCAGTCGGAATTTACCGGAAGACTGCAACCAAGATATCAAGACCGGTTGCTTTTGCGCCGATTAAAATTATGGGTTATTTGAGACCAATGCACGAAAGGGTGGTTTTTGCGCGGCTCTCCGAAAGCACTCTGTCTATGGTAGTGATTCTGCTCCTCCTGTTCTTCTTGCCGGCAGTGTTTGGGGCTACTGCGGCACCGGTAACTTCGGGAACTTTGTACGCGGTAAGCACCCTGCCGGTAACGGGCAAAATCAGTGCTTTTAACAGGATGCTCGTGCTAAGCTATCCCAAGAACAATGTGCTGTAGAATATATCCTCCGTGACCGGAAAGGGCCATTTCTGGTCATGGTTTATTTTTCGACAAAATTTTTTTGTCTATGCAGGAATTGGAGGAACGTTGTATAATATAGAGAAAATAATCAAAATATGTCGAAACCCAACCCTTCAAAAAATGGTTTGGGTAGCGGCTGATGGGGGTGCCCTGCGTGAGCATCTTTAACGATCCGGTCAAGGTGGCCCTCGCCAAAACGCTCGACGCCGCCGCCCTGCGGCAGCGCGTTATTGCGGATAACATAGCCAACGTCGACACGCCGGGCTTCAAGAAGTCTGTTGTTCGTTTTGAGGAGTTCCTTCATAGTGCATTGAAAACAGGCGCTTTGACCTTAAAGATTTCGCATCCCCGTCACATAACGGTAAACGATCCATCTTCCGTAAAGCCCAGGGTAGAGCGTGTTGAAACCCCATCACTGCGTACCGACGGCAACAACGTCGACGTGGAGGAAGAAATGGTCAACCTTGTGACTAATACCGTTGGATACCGGGCGGCGGTGCATTTTTTAGGCGGAAAGTTCGCAAAGCTCAGGTATGTCATCTCCGGGGGAAGGTAGGTGAAATAAGTGCGTCTTTTCGATACTTTTGCGATAAGCGGGTCCGGTTTGACAAGTCAACGATTGCGTCTCGATCTCATCGCAAATAACATTGCCAACGTGCATACCACTCGTACTGAGGGTGGAGAACCGTACAAGCGGCTCGTTCCGGTTTTTGCCCAGCGGCTGGCAATGGTGAAAGGCACCCCCGAAGGAGCAGGGGTTTCCGTAACCGCAATTCTGAGGGACGAAGGCCCGCCGCGGCTGGTTTATGAACCGGGTCACCCTGATGCGGACGAGAATGGGTTTGTAAGATATCCCAATATCAACATGGCCAATGAGATGGTGGACATGATCGGTGCAAGCCGGGCCTACGAGGCCAACGCAACCGTTATCGAGGCTGCGAAGGACCTTGCGGAAAAAGCACTGGAGATAGGCAGGGGGTAACGTAAAAGAGCGGTTCAGCCAAATTCGCCGGGAGTAAACTTGATCATGCCTGTATGTTAGCGGAGGATAGGAACCCGTAGGCCAAAAGAAAGATGCGTACGAGAAGCGAGCCGTGAGAAGTTGGAAGCAGGATAACCTCTTACCGCTAATAAGCCGGGCGAAGTTTTGTAACAGTCTCTTGGAGGGGGGAGGAGTCAATGGAGGTTACCAGAGCCGGATTGGGTATGTTGCTCCCGGAGGCGAGGAGGGGGCAAAGCAGCGCGGATACCTTCGGTGAGGTTTTAAACCGGATGATTAATGAGGTGAACGCTGCTCAGGTAAAGGCGGACGAGGCGGTAAAAGGCTTTTTAACCGGCGAAATTCAGGATTTACAGCAGGTTGTTATAGCCGGCGAGGAAGCGAGGTTAATGCTTGAGCTGGCCGTCCAGGTACGGAACAAATTAGTTGAAGCCTATCAAGAGATTTCACGCATGCAGATTTAGGTTTCCCGAAAGGCCTGTGCAGATGGGTGAGGCAACCGCAGGTAAAACAGAAGACCCGACGGTTTGCAAGGAGCCGTGATGAAAGGAAATCGCATTGAGCGGTTTCCTTGCAGTCTTTAACATTTTAACTGGAGCAAACGTTCTAAGAAGTCGTTGCACCAACTTCCTTGAGCACAGGTCTTAAGACTTTCGTAGGCTTGCTGTATTTATGCTGCCGGCGTCTTAGAAACCTTAGAAACGGGGATGCGAAACAGGTTCCATGGTGTCCGGGCTCCTAAGAACCGGGGACAAACTGATCTCTACGACCGTCTGACATCGGCTTAAATGAAGAATCGCGCCGAGTGATTTCCACGAGTTCCAACTTCCGACGTCCGACGTCCGATGTCCGACATCGGACATCTGAACTGGGGGTAGGTACAAATTGAACCCGCGTGACCTGCTGGCTCAACTCAAGCGTCGCTGGCAGGCCTTCAACGCGACGCAAAAAGCTGCTGTTGTACTGGCGGGTGCCGGTCTTATTGCAGGTGTTTTCTATCTACACACCGTATTGGTGCAGCTCAGCTATGCACCGCTCTTCAAGGGGTTAAGCGCTGAGGACGCCGGGGTTATTGTTCAAAAGCTTGAAGAGATGAAGATCCCGTACCGTTTAACGGACGGGGGGAGTACGATCGTCGTCCCCAAGCGGGAGGTCTACAAGACCCGGGCGAACTTAGCGGCGAGCGGTGCTCTCACAAGCGGCGGCAGCGGGTTCGAGCTCTTTGACAAAACCAGGTTGGGGGTAACCGATTTTGAACAGCAGGTGAATTACCAGCGGGCGTTACAGGAGGAGCTGCGGCGGTCCATTGTTCAACTTGACGAGGTGGAGCAGGCGCGTGTGCACCTGGTTATCCCGCGGAAAAGCCTCTTTATCGAGGAACAGCAAAAGCCGTCGGCTTCCATAGCGGTTAAGCTGAAACCCCTGGCTCATTTGAAACCCGCCCAAGTAGAAGGGATAGTGGCGCTGGTTTGCGGTGCAGTTGAGGGACTTAGGCCCGAAGACGTGCATGTGATTGATATGGCCGGCAATGTTCTTAGCGATTCGGTTACGGCCAGCACGCAGGCCCGTGCCGTTAAGACCTTGCATGACCTTGAGCGTGCTTACGAGCAGGAACTTGAAAGACGGATAACAGGCGTCTTGACTAAGATTCTTGGCCCAGATAAAGCAGTGGCCGTAGTAAGTGCCGATTTTGACTTCAGCGAGCAGGAAACTGTTACCACCATTGCTTATGGCGAACCGGTCGTCGTCAGCGAGCAGACCCTTACCGAGCAGAACAGTGCCGGTGCTGCGGCGGGGGTTCCCGGCACCGGTTCCAATCTGGTCCCGACTTACCCTTCAGTAACAGCAGAAGGGCAGGGATATTCGCGGCAGGAAGTGACGCGGAATTACCAGGTGGGCCAGCGAGAGGAAAAGGTTATTGAAGTTCCTGGAAGGCTCAAGCGCCTTGTGGCATCGGTGGTGGTTGACGCCCAGCTGAACCTGGCCGCTGTTAAACGTATCGAGAACGTGGTGGCGGGTGCCATCGGCTATAATGCAGAGCGGGGCGATGAGATTCAGGTAGCCAGTATGGCCTTTGACAAAAGCTACCAGAAAAAGATAGAGGCGGAAATGGCTGCCGCTGAAGCTAAAGCAAAGAAAGAGGCGCAGCGAGACCGGGTTCTGACACTTGTGAAACAAGGAGTGATTGGACTTGTAATACTCGTTTCCCTGCTGCTTGTTATCCGGTGGTTGGGTAGAGTCAGGCCGGCCGCGCCGAGAATCGAGGAGGTTATTCCTGTCCATGTAAGTGTTCCGCCTTCCCAAAAGGACGAGCGCTTTGAGAAGGTCAAAGAGACAGCGCAGAAGAAACCGGAAGAGGTAGCCGATATCATCCGGGCTTGGCTTTCGGAGGAGTAAAGAGCCTTACGAGGCGGGGTGGGGACCATGTCTAAAATAAACGGGTTGCAAAAAGCTGCTGTTCTGCTCCTTACTTTAGGCGCGGATCTGTCTGCAAAGATTTTGAGGCAGCACTTTCCCGAGTCCGAGATCGAGCGGCTTACTTATACCATTTCCAATATCGGGCGGGTTCCGGAAGAGGTGCGTGACCGCGTGCTCGACGAGTTCATGGAACTTATTCAGGTACGAGCCCAGATCATTCAAGGTGGGGTAAAGCACGCCAAGGAAATACTCGAAAGGGCGGTAGGCCCCCACAAGGCGGATGAGATCATTAGGCGATTAACCCAGGCAGCAGCGATTATCCCGTTCATGTCACTTAGGAAGACCGATCCAAAGCACTTATTAACTTTTATCCGGGATGAACATCCGCAGACGATCGCACTCGTACTTTCGTATCTTGACCCCTCGCAGTCTGCCGCGGTTCTTTCGGCACTGCCCCAGGAGATGCAAACGGAGATCGCCAAGCGGATCGCCATGATGGAAAGGACGTCTCCCGAGATTGTGCACGAGATACAACGGGTTCTCGAATACAAGATGATGAATGTGGTTAGTGTCGAGCAAACCCAGGCCGGAGGGATTGAGTCGCTGGTAAACATCTTGAATATGGTGGACCGGGCGACAGAGAAAAGTATCCTTGAGGAACTGGAAAACGAGGATCCCGGCTTGGCGGACGAGGTCCGTAAACGGATGTTTATGTTCGAGGATATTGTAAAACTTGACGACACTTCAATCCAGCGGGTTCTGCGGGAGGTAAATACAAAAGACCTGGCTGTGGCACTCAGGGGAGCTGGAGAGGATGTCAAGAACCGCATTTTCAGAAACATGTCCCAGCGTGCCGGCAAGATGTTAAAGGACGAACTGGAGTATATGGGTCCGGTTCGCCTCAGACAGGTGGAAGAGGCGCAGCAGAAGATTGTAAAGGTGATACGTGCCCTGGAAGAAGCGGGCGAAATCATTATCGCGCGGGGTGGCGAAGATGCCCTCATCTTGTGACCGGCGGGTTTTGAAAGAGGTTATTTTCGACGGCAGCGGGCCACGGCGTCTTCATCTTCGCCGGTTGAGTGATCCGGGTCAGGATAGTAGCCCGGAGTTTACGATAGCGGATGCTAAGGAGTCTGCAGCCCGGATTATAACGGAGGCGAAGGAGCAAGCGTCAGCAATTAAAGAAAAGGCTTACAACGAAGGCCTTAGGAAGGGTCTCGAAGAGGGGCTGGCCCGAGCCGCGCAGGAGTCGCAGGAGATGTTTGCAAGGGCCCGGGAGGTTCTGCAAGAGGCTGAAGCAGAAAGGGCGGCAACCATCAACCAAATGGAAAAGGAGATCGTCGAGTTGGCACGGGAGATCGCCAGCCGAATAGTGGCGGCCGAACTGAAAGTAAACCACGAGGTGGTGGCGGCAATCGCTAAAGAAGCGCTTGCACTTGTACGCGATCGGCCGCATTTAATGATATTTGTTCACCCTGATGATTTAGTTGCGTGCCAGCAGGCACGCCCGCAGTTCGAGGCGTTATTGCCGGAGAACGCCGTCTTACGTATTCTGCCGGATTCCCAGGTGAAACGCGGCGGATGCATTATCGACACGGGGGAGGGAGTGGTGGACGCCACTCTTGACTCCCGGTGGGCGGCGATTATAGAGGCATTGAAAGGTTAGTGCAAGATGGCGGTTAGTCTAACCTCTTACCGGGAACAAGTGCGAAACACTGACCTTTTGCGCCAGATCGGCGTGGTAACTAAGGTTGTGGGCCTTACCCTTGAGGTGAAGGGGTTTAAACCTTTCGTGGGAGAGGTCTGCATGGTCGAGGTGCCAGGAGGACAGCCCACGGTGGCCGAAGTGGTAGGTTTTCGGGAGGACGTTGTTTTGTTGATGCCTTTCGGCGAACTCTCAGGCGTATGTCCCGGCTGCCGGGTTGAACCGCGCCGGCGTGCCTTTACGGTGCGGGTTGGCGAGCATATGCTCGGGCGGGTCTTAAACGGCCTCGGGGAGCCTATAGACGACCTTCCTTATCCGAAGGGAACCCCAAAGCCGGTAAACAACCGCCCGCCTTCGCCCCTTGCCCGGAGGCGGATTGAGAAGGTTTTTGCGACCGGTGTACGTGCTATCGACGGCTTCATCACCTGTGGGCGCGGACAGCGGGTTGGCATATTTGCGGGCAGCGGCGTTGGGAAAAGCGTGCTGCTCGGGATGATCGCCCGGTTCGGGAGCGCTGACGTGAACGTGATAGCTTTAGTTGGGGAACGTGGCCGCGAGGTTCTCGAGTTTATCGAAAAGGATCTTGGACCCGAAGGGCTGAAGAAGTCGGTTGTTGTTGTGGCGACTTCCGATGAAGCTGCGCTTCTAAGGCTCCGTGCAGCGTTTGTGGCCACTACGATCGCAGAATACTTCAGGGATACGGGGCGGGATGTACTGCTTTTAATGGATTCAGTTACGCGTTTTGCCATGGCCCAGAGGGAAGTGGGGCTCGCGGTCGGAGAACCCCCGACAACAAGAGGCTATCCGCCATCGGTCTTCGCGCTCCTCCCCCGGTTGCTCGAACGCGCGGGCAACGTTCGGGAAGGTTCCATTACCGGCTTTTACACGGTGCTGGTTGAAGGTGACGACATGAACGAACCGGTAGCGGATACGGTGCGGAGCATTATTGACGGGCACATTGTGCTTTCGCGGGAATTAATGGTAGCGAACCACTATCCTGCGATTGACGTCCTGGCGAGTGTCAGTCGGTTGATGCCGGATGTGGTTACGCCGGAACACAGACAGGCTGCCGGTCGCATCAGGGAGCTTATGGCGGCATACCGACAAGCGGAGGATCTCATCAACATCGGGGCTTACGTCACCGGCTCTAATCCCACGATCGATAGGGCTATTTCGGTTCACGACGCAATCAACGCCTTCCTACGGCAGGGGCCCGCAGAATATACCGCTTACGGTGAGTGCATTCAGCGGTTGCTCGGCATTGCAAAGGAGGAGTAACGTATGGCGCGGTTTGTTTTCCGTCTGGAACCGGTGTTGAAATGTCGGGCGGCAAGAGAAGAACTGTCCGTTCAGGCCTTGGCCTGCGCTCAACGCATCAAAAAAGAGCATGAGGAGACCCTTAAGCTTGCTGCTGAGGAATACCTGGGAAGTTTCGAGAGCAGCGGGGAAACGCTTTTTGAGTTGCAACAGTGGGCGGTCTACCGGGATTTGCTTAGAAAAAGGGTTAAGTTGACGGCTCAGCAGCTGAGTGAAGCGGTTGAAAAATTAGAGAGGTGTAGAGCGGCACTGATTTCAGCAAGGCGTGACAGGCTGACTGTTGAGAAGATCAAGGAGCGCCGGTACGCAACCTTTTTAGAGGAGGAAGGAAGCAAGGAGCAGCGCGACTATGACGAACTGTCCCTGCTTGCCTTTCAGAGCCGCGGCAGGCTGAAGTCTTAAATAAACCGTTTCAGAAAGGAGGTGAATCCAACTGGAACAGGTTTTGAGCTTAGTTTCGGCCGCAGGGGTTACCGAGCCCACGCTGAAAAATGGGCCGGACGTGAACGTTGACGGCAACGATTTTGGCGTGGTCCTTGCCGGTTTAGCCGGACAGCTTACAAGCAAAGTGAGCAACCCCTCGAATAACATTCTGCCTCCGTTGCCGAAGGCGCCTTTGCATCAAGCTGCCGGTACAGGTACCATAGATCTCTTACATGCTGGTCGGAGACTGGAAACTCCTGCGACACCGGAATGGTTACACTTGTTGCAAGGCTCGACCTCAAAAAAGCTGACTTTGCTTAGTGTCTTATACGTGCTTTGCGCTGCTCCGTTACCGGAAGAATGGTATCGTCCTGATGCGGAAAATAAGTGTCCTGTGGCTCAAGAACCAACGGGTAAGGAATTACCTGCACAAAACCGTTACAACTATGGCGGTACCGGATCGGCCCTCTGTGTTCAGAACGCCGCCATTCGGGTTGCGGGAGCGAAGGACTCTGCTGGCGCGACGGTTGTGCCTCCACCGGCAGGGGAGCAACCCTTTGGGGGTACGGGGCATAAACAGGGCGGCGAAAACCCTATTCAGCCTGCAGGAGCGGAGGGTTCTGCCGGTGCAGCGGTTCTGCTTCCAGCGGTTAAAGGGCTTGAACCCTTTACGGGCGCGGAACACAGGCAGGGCGGCGAAAACCTGCTGTTTTGCCCGCAATATGCGACAATCCTGGTGGAGCACGGGGGGCACTCGGCCCGAACCGGAGTGCCGCCGGAACTACCGGCACCGGACAGGCCCAAGGTGGTCACTGCCGCCGACGATTCCGGGTTTCAGGTGCACGTGACGGAGGTTGCGCCCCAGGGTATGGAGCAGGTGTTAAAACATGCGGAAGCAGGGTGGAACAGGGATGTTACGACAGCCGGCGAAACTGCAAGAGTGCCGCTTGAAACAAGAGTGCCGCTTGAAAAGGTACCGGAGCAGTTTCTCCATGAAGTTGCGCGGTGGACTACTAATCTTCAAGGGCACCACGGAGTGGTACGGCTGCAGCTCCAACTCGACCCGCCGCAATTAGGGAGTGTTGCCGTTCAACTGACACTGTCGGAACAAAAACTTAAGGTCCACTTTTACACGACGGATGATGAAGTAAAGGATCTGCTTGTAACTACCCTGCCGGACCTGAAAACGGAACTCGGCCGGATGGGCCTTAATCTCAATGAGGCTTATGTCTTTGTCGGGCAGGAGCACAGTCGTGAACCTCAACAACCGCCGCGTTGGGAAGGGGGTTTCTCAGCACCCGACAGCCCTGTGGAAACGGCGGATGAGATTATTTTGGCGGCGGAAGGCGTCGACCTTTTGGTTTAAGGAGGGGAGAACCGGTGGAGATAAACTTTCGGCCTTTGGATAATACCGCTGCTAAGGAAGCGGGATCCGGTCCGGGCATTTTCAGCAAGGATATGTTCCTGAAGATCCTGGTTGCCCAGATGAGCCACCCTGATCCTTTTGCCCCGCAAGATCCGGGAGCCTTTGTAACCGAAATGTCCCAGATCGCCATGATGGAACAGATTATGAACCTCTGCACCCGTATGGAAGAGATGTACCGGATCGAGTCCTTGAGCCGGGCGACGGAGCTGATCGGGCGTGAGGTAGTAGTATCGGACGGAAACCGGGTTGTGACGGGCCAGGTTGAAAAAGTGGTGTTCAACGGAGGGAGTGCGGCAGTGGTTATTAACGGGAGCCCTTATGATGTTGGCAACCTGGTGGAGGTAAGATGATGCTTGATAGGATTGCCAAAAACCAACAGGTGGCAACCTGCGGACAAGTCCCCGCAGTAAAAGGCAGGGCTCGGGAGTTTGAAGCACTTCTCCGGAAGGAAGTGCAGCAGTCCGCGGGAGTCAAACTCTCCGCCCACGCAGAGAGACGTCTTCGGGAAAGGAACATTAACCTTAGCGCGGGTGATCTGTCACAGCTTGCACGAGCCATGGAAGCGGCTGCAGCGAAGGGAACCCGCGACGTGCTCCTCGTATTCGGCAACCTTTCTCTGATTGTCAGTACGGTGAATAGAACCGTGATTACCGCTGTGGCGCGGGAGGAAGGCCACGTATTCACCAACATCGACGGCGCCGTGGTTATCAAGTAGAGAAATGTGCACAGCACATTTGTAACAAATCCGACCTCCGGCATCTGACGTCCGACATCCGTTGTGAGCCGGCCCGTAAGGAGGCTCGGGGCTTGCGGAATGACTGAAGCGGCCCGTATCAGTAATCGGTCGTCGGTCGCCGGTAGTCAGAAGGGAAAAGTGAAAAGAGTCGTTATGACGATTAATCGTCGCCGCCGGGAAAGAAAATAGTTCAATTGCTTGGGCTTCGACCTTTTATAAACGTCGAACGCAGAACGGACCCCAAAGGTCCGTTAGCGTAAGCCGGAACTGTGAACCATGAACTGAACCTAAAAGGTCCGTCACTTACAGCCTTACATCGATGTTGAACGTAATTCTTAAGGGGGAATAAAGATGCTTCGTTCGTTATACTCAGGTGTTTCGGGACTGCGTAACCATCAGGTCAGGATGGATGTGATCGCCAATAACATCGCCAACGTGAACACTACGGGGTTCAAGGCGTCGCGTGCCAACTTTCAGGACATCCTCGCCCAGACCATGGGCGGCACCGCCATTAACGCGACCCAGATAGGTTTGGGGGTGTCCGTCGGTACAATCGATAACGTGCATATACAGGGCGCACTTCAGGCAACCGGCCGGACGCTGGACATGGCCGTAGAAGGAAACGGCTTCTTTGTGGTCAGACCCGTTGACAGCAGCGGGACAACCATTGACAACCCCATGTACACCCGTGACGGTACGTTTTACATCGATAAGGACGGGTACCTGGCAACAGCGCAAGGCTACCGGGTCTCGGACAGCTCCGGTGCGGACATCCGGTTCACGAATCCGGACCAGATCGTCAGCATCGACGTTACCACAACCGGCATCATCACGGCCACTGACGCCGCAGGCGGGAAGCAAACCGCGACCATCGGGTTGGCGATGGTAAACAACGTCGAGAGCTTGCAGCGGCGCGGCAACAATTTGTGGGATGTGACCGCGTTGACCCTGCCCAACCCTCCGGGCGTTGATGTTCCCGGCACGAACGGGCGGGGTATTATCCGTTCGGGCTTCCTTGAGATGTCAAACGTCGACTTAGCCATGGAGTTTACCACGATGATCGCCACCGAACGCGGTTACCAGGCCAATGCAAGGGTGATTACGACTTCGGATGAGATGCTTCGCGAATTGATCGACCTCAAGCGGTAATACGCTTGAGGTATAACGCACTTAGCAAAAAGGGCAGCGGCACTCAACCGGCTACCGGCTTGAAGATCATAACGTTCAATATGCCTGATGTTGGTTGAGTGCCGAGGCTCCGGGCAAAAACGTCAAAAAGTACGATAATCAGGGTGAGTGCCTTTGGCGCCAAGATACGTTAATAATGATGCTGAAGCTGCCGTCAAAGTCAAATCCGGCAGCGGGAAAAAACGGTTTATTATTATTATCGTTGCAGTTACATTGGTTGTCTTGGCAGGCGGGGCAACTGCCGCCAAATTCATGTTGTTCCAGAAAAAACCCGTACATAAACCGCCTGCTCAGCATGCCCAGAAAACCGCGACCCTCGAACTTGGAAGCATTGTGGTAAACCTTGCGGACCGGGAGGAGAGTCATTATCTCCGGATAACAGTGGTTCTTGCCTTCCCTGGCGATGAAAAATTCGTTGAGGAGATAAATGAAAACAAGTACAGAATCAGGGACCAGGTAATCCGGCTTCTCCGGCAGAAAAGCTATGCCGAAGTTGCTGCTCCCGATTACACCGAAAGGGTAAAAGCGGAGCTTATCCGGGAAATCAATCGGCACCTCCCGACAGGGCGGGAGATAACGGACATCTATCTTTCCGAATTTCTATTGCAGTAGGTGACAGGCAACGATGACGGAAGAAGAAATCCGCCGGTTTCTGTCCAAGCTGAACCATGAAACCGTTGCACAGGTTACCAAGGTACGGTTTCCGGAACTGGACAGCGGTTCAACGGCCGATTTTCCGGTGAAAACGGGGATCCGTTTTCTGGAAGACGTAAAAGTAGATTTGGTGGCCGAGCTTGGAGAGGCGACCTTAAAGGTGAAAGATGTCTTAAACTTGCAGGTGGGTACGGTAATTGAGCTTGACCGTCCGGCAGGGGATGCAGTGGATCTGGTGATTAACAACCAACGGGTTGCGCGGGGTGAGGTGCTGGTGCTTAACGAGCTCTTTGGTTTACGGATAAGCGCAATTTATCAACCCCGAAGGTTAAAAGGTGAGGGTGGGGCAAATGGGCAATGACCTTTTCTGGGCAGTGGTGCGGCTTATAATCTGCCTTCCTTTAGTTGTCGGGCTTATGTACCTGGTGCTCCGGTTTGGCCTTTACCGGCGGTTTGTACCGGCCAGAGCCGGCCGCTATATACGAGTCATGGAACAGGTGCCGCTTGGGCCGAAGACGGTAGTAAGTCTGGTGAAGGTAAGCGACAGGTACTACTTGTTGGGGCACGGGGAAGGGACGATAACCATCCTCAAGGAGATTAATGAAAGTTTTCTCGGGGAGCCGGCGGTTCCCGTTTTAGGGTTTGAGCAAGGGGTCGCTTCAAAAATCCGAGAACTTAAGCAACGCGTGAGGCAAGGCGGTAAAGATCCGGTGACTACAACGCCGGAGGATCCTTTGCCCGGCACTCAGCGAACGTTATAATCCCGGGGAAAGATAGTGGGAGTGCCACATGCGGCAAGCCGCACAACGAAATCTGAAAATGGGGCGAATAGACCTGTAAGCTGGTTACTTTAGATACAGAAAAGTAGAACGCATTCTCGGGGGAGGAATGAAAGGGATGCGGGGTAGGGGGTGCTTTGTATTCCTCGTTGCTGTTTTGGCGGCGAGCAGTTCGCCGGCTTTGGCGCAACCGGCGGGGATTCCCTCGGTCAGTCTTTCCGTGGGACAGGCCACCACCCCGGCGCAGATTGTGGACAGCGTAAAACTTCTCGTTTTGCTTACCGTTTTAACCCTGGTTCCGGCCTTTCTGGTAATGATGACCTCGTTCACCAGGATCGTGATTGTGCTTTCACTTCTGCGCCACGCACTGGGCACCGCCCAGACGCCGCCGAACCAAGTGCTTGTCGGACTTGCACTCTTCCTTACGGTTTTTATTATGGCTCCGGTTTACGACCGGATCAACCGGGAGGCCATCGAACCGTTCCTTGCCAACCAAATAACCCAGGAAGAAGCCCAAGAACGGGGGTCAAGACCGCTTAAAGAATTTATGTTGAAGCAAACGCGGGAAAAGGATTGTGCACTTTTTGTCAGGCTTGCCCGGATGCCCCCGCCGCGTAACCGTAACGACTTGCCGATGAGGGTGATAATACCTGCCTTCATAGTCAGCGAATTAAAAACGGCTTTCGCCATGGGGTTCCTTCTCTACCTGCCGTTCCTGGTGATAGACATGGCTGTCGCAAGCATCCTGATGTCCATGGGTATGTTCATGCTGCCGCCGATTATGGTTTCATTACCTTTCAAGCTGCTGCTTTTTGTACTGGTTGACGGCTGGTATCTTGTTGTGAAGTCGCTTATTGAGAGTTTCAAGTGAGTGGCACATGCGGCAAGCCGTACAACGAAATCTGAAAATGGGTAATGCGAAGCTCATCGCCGCGCCACACGAAAGAAAAACGTATTCTCGGAGAAGGAGGGAAAAGGGTGCCGGAAAGCATTGCGTTAGGAATGGTCAACCGGGCGCTTTTGACGGTGCTGCTTGTTGCGGGTCCGGCTCTGGTGGTAAGCATGCTGGTGGGTCTGGTTATAAGCATACTGCAAGCAACTACCCAGATTCAGGACCAGATGATATCTTTTGTTCCCAAAATATTAGCGGTATTCCTTGCGTTGATCGCGTTTTTCCCGTTCTATGTCCGTTTGCTGACCGGTTTCACAACCACGGTTTTCAGCCAGTTCCAGGTGATCATGCAGTAAGCGGAAATTGAACAGATGGGCGAAAGACCGAAAAACTGCTCCCTAAACAGACGCGGGGAGGATTTCAATTGGAATTCGGTTATCTTGTTACGTTTCTGCTTGTGTTAACCCGGATCACAGCTTTCACGGCCGTTTTCCCGGTTTTTACTTATTCCGGCATCCCGGTCTTGACAAGGATCGGGCTGGGTTTCATTCTTGCGCTGGTGGTGACACCTTTGGTGGGCACGGTACAGCCGGCCAGCGGCTACGGCTACGCACTTGACATCAGCAGTGAAGTGCTTGTCGGTCTGGCAATCGGGTTGACTGCCGGGATGGTTTTTTACGCCCTGCGGATCGGAGGTCAGTTGATGGGCATAACCATGGGCTTTGCGGTGGCAGAACTCTTGGACCCGGCAGGGGTGCAGAATAATGTCGTGGCTGAGTTTATGTTCCTGTTAGGTTTGATCTTCTTTTTCAGCATCGACGGTCACCACGCTGTTTTAACCGCGTTAGTGAAGAGCTTTGAGGTCATCCCGTTAACGGGCGGCGCCGCCGGAGGCAGCACAGCGTTGCTTGTGGCGCGTTTTATCGGGGGCATATTCAGTACCTCTTTGCAGCTTGCCGCACCGGTTCTTGCGGTCATGTTAATAGTTGACTTGTCCTTAGGGTTAATGGTGCGGATGGTTCCACAGATCAACGTTTTCATGCTGGGTTTCCCGCTGAAGGTCACGGCGGGACTTCTGATGCTTGCCGGCTTGCTCCCTGCGTTGGGTACGCTGTTGAAAAGACTTTTTGAGCAAATGGTCGGTGACGTATTCATCCTGATGCGGGGGTTGACATAAATGGCGTTTTTCGGGCAGGGACAGGAAAAAACCGAACCCGCAACACCGCGACGCCTCCAGGAGGCGCGACGGAAAGGCAATGTAGCCCGTTCACCCGAGTTGGCCGGAGCATCGGTAATGCTCTGCCTCATCGTTCTCTGCTACATGCTTAAAGACTGGTTTTTTTTCAGCATGGCCCGCTTTTCGGCTGGGTGTCTGGCGAGCTTTGCTGCCTGGGAGATAACCCCCGCTGACGTCACGGCGCTCCTGATGTCGGCGGGCCTTTTCTGTCTTCAGCTTTTGGCGCCGGTCTTTTTCGTTGGTCTATTGGTGACGCTGGCCGTAAACTTCGTACAGGTGGGGTTTGTTTTTACACCGTATCCCCTTGTTCCGCGCTTAGATCGGTTAAGCGTCACGGCCGGACTGGCGCGGTTGTTTTCTACGCGGGCATTGTTTGACTTTTTCAAAGCGTTCGTAAAGGTTTGCGTTATCGGCGGGCTTATAGTTTGGCTCGTCTGGAAAAATCTCGACTCGCTTTTGGTCCTTTTAAACGCTGCTCCTGCAAAGGGGTTGAGGATGGTAGGGGACTTCGTTTTTCGAGTGGCAGCGACTGCTGCCTTTGCCTACTTGGGGTTGGCCGTGATTGATTACATATTCCAGAGGCGGTCCCATCAGAAACAACTGATGATGACTAAGACTGAGGTCAAGGAAGAGTTCCGGCAGACAGAAGGTGACCCCTTTGTCAAGGGCTGGCTCAGGCGTAAAATGCGCCAGGCGATGCTTAACCGCATCCGGCAAGAGGTTCCAAAAGCGACGGTCGTGATCACCAACCCGATACACTTAGCGGTTGCGTTGAAGTATGAGACCGGTATGAACGCACCAAGGGTGGTTGCAAAAGGGGCAGAGTACCTGGCAGCGCGCATTAGAGAAATTGCGGCCAGGCACGGGGTTCCGACGGTCGAAAACCCGGAAGTTGCCCGCTTTCTTTACTATAAGGTGGATCTGGGTGAAGAGATTCCGCCTGTACTTTACCAGGCGGTTGCCGAAATCATCGCTATGGTTTACCGGCTCAAAAAGCAACGGGTAGGATAACGGAGGTTTGGAGATGCCTGCTGGTATTGCAGGAGCAAGCGGTATTAAGCAGTACGGTGATTTGATCATTGCCGCTTTGGTGATCGGTGTAGTTCTCCTGATCATCGTTCCGGTGCCGCCGGCTATGCTTGACGTGCTGCTGGTTACAAGCCTGTTGGTGTCGCTTGTTGTTTTGCTGATAACCCTTTTTATGCTTGAAGCCTTAGAGTTTTCCGTTTTCCCGACGCTGCTGTTGGTTTTAACCCTCTTCCGCCTGGCGCTGAACATATCCTCCACCCGGCTCATTTTAGGGCAGGCATCCGCCGGAAAGGTGATCGCCGCTTTCGGGGGAGTTGTGGTAGGCGGCAGCTATATCGTGGGGTTCATCGTATTCCTGATAATCACGATCATCCAGTTTGTGGTTATCACCAACGGCGCCAGCCGCGTGGCTGAAGTGGCGGCACGGTTCACGCTTGACGCCATGCCCGGTAAGCAGATGGCCATCGACGGCGATTTCAACTCCGGATTGATCACCGAAGCGGAAGCAAAAGAACGGCGCCGCCGGCTCCAACGCGAGGCGGACTTCTATGGAGCGATGGACGGTGCCACAAAATTTATCCGCGGCGATGCCATCGCGGGTCTGGTGATTGTGGCGATCAACATCATCGGGGGGTTGATCATCGGACTGGTGATAATGCGGATGGACGTTATGGAGGCGTTACGGACCTATACGATGTTAACAATAGGCGACGGCCTGGTCACCCAAATACCAGCACTCTTGGTATCTACCGCCACCGGCGTGCTGGTCACGAGGTCCAGTGCCGAGGCCGGCTTTGGCAGGGAGGTATCCCGCCAGTTCACTGCTTACCCGCGGGCGTTGTTTGTGGCAGCGGGCATCCTACTGATTTTGGGCCTGGTGCCGGCCATGCCGAACCTGTTGTTTTTATGCATGGCAGGGGCGACCGGGCTCGTAGGGTACAACCTTGCCCGGGAGGAGCAACGTCGCAAAGTGATGGAGCAAGAGCAACAGGTCCGGCGGGTTAGGGAGATCCGGAAAGAGCCGGAAAACGTTCTTACTTATTTTCAGGTCGACCCGCTGGAAATTGAGATTGGTTACAGCCTGGTTCCCCTTACCCAAGAGGATCAGGGAGGAGACCTGCTTTCCAGGGTGGCAGCCGTTCGACGGCAGTGTGCGGCGGAACTCGGCATTTACGTCCGCCCGATCCGGATACGCGACAACCTGCAACTCAAGCCCAATGCGTACGTATTCCGGCTGCGCGGTGTTGAGGCCGCGCGCGGGGAATTAATGCCCGGTTACTACCTGGCAATGAATCCGGTGGACAGCGGAGCGAAGATCAAAGGGATTCCCACCCGCGATCCGGCCTTTGGGCTCGACGCCTGGTGGGTAAACAGCCTCGAGAAGGAAACCGCGGAGGCTGCAGGTTATACCGTTGTCGATTGCAGCGCGGTTCTCATCACGCACCTTTCCGAGTTCATCAAGCGGAATGCGGCGGACCTCTTGGGCAGGCAGGAGACAAAAGAACTGCTTGATGCTGTTAAGGATAAACACCCCGCGCTTGTGGACGAAATTATCCCCGGTCTCTTAAGCTTGGGAGATGTCCAAAAGGTCCTGCAAAATCTCTTAAGGGAAAGGGTTCCTGTACGGGACCTGGTGGGTATTTTGGAGGCGATTGCGGATGCGGCCGCAATCAGCCGCGACAGTGACTTCCTTACCGAGCGGGCGCGGGTGGCACTGGCCCGGACAATCACCCAGCAGTACTCGGTTGAGGGACGGTTATTGGTGGTGACGGTTCACCCGCGGTTGGAGCACACCTTAATTGAAGCGGTGCAGCAGACACCACAAGGGGGTTTCCCAGTGCTCGAGCCGCGCAAGACACAGCGGCTCTTGGAAAGAGTAAGAGAGGCAGTAGAGCGGATGGCGCGTCAGGGAATGTTCCCGGTGATCTTGTGTTCACCCGGGGCGCGGCTTCCCTTGCGGCGGCTAACTGAGCGGCAGTTTTCCCAGTTGGCGGTTCTATCGCTGAACGAGATTTCGCCGGACGTAACGGTTGAAGCTATCGGGACGGTGGTTTGGGATGAGGATTAAACGGTACATTGCACGCGATATGCAGGAAGCGGTTTCACTTATCAAACAGGATATGGGGCCGGAAGCGGTCATTGTATCAAGCCGCCGCGTCCGCGGTAACGGGTTGTTGGGTTTTCTCACCCGCCAACTTGAAGTCACCGCCGCCATGGATGAGCCGGAGACAAAAAGACTGGCCGGGTCGGCGGGAGAGAGGGGGGTTGTTCAGGCGGGAGGGCATGACGCCTTTACGCCTTTTGTCACACGCGGAGCTTCTTTATCTTCAGACCACCAGGTAATGCCGCCGCGAGATGCGGAGTTGAAGCGGGATCTTTCGGAAGTAAAAAGTTTGTTACACAGGTTATCGGGAAATGGTCATGCAGCTGCCAACGGGGGCTTGTTAAAGTGGCGACGGTTCTTTTCCGAAATGGAAGTTGAGGAGGAAATAATTACCGAGTTGATTGCTCCCTTGGAAAAGGATATGGCTCCGGACCATCTGCAGCAGGATGAAGTCATAGAGGTATTGCTCTTGAACCGGATTACCCAAATGGTAGAACCTAATTACGGCGATAGCGGGGCAGCGCGGGTTGTTTTATTCGTAGGCCCGACCGGAGTAGGGAAAACAACCACCCTGGCAAAATTAGCCGCCCAGTACCGGTTGTTTTACGAAAAGGATGTAACACTGGTAACCATCGATACGTACCGCATCGGTGCTGTAGAACAGTTAAAGTCTTATGCGGAAATTATCGGTATCCCCCTTGAGGTGGTAATGACTCCAGCGGAATTAAGCCAGGTTTTGCACAACCACGCGCATGCTGATTTCATCCTGATCGATAGTGCTGGAAGGCCCTCGAAGAATATCGAGCAGGTGCTTGAGCTGAAAAGGTTTATCGATGCGATTACCCAGCCGCACGATGTTTACCTGGTTCTAAGCTGTAACACCAAATACCGGGACCTACTGAGGGTTGCGGAGGATTTCGGCCGGCTCAACTACAACAAACTGATTTTTACGAAGCTCGATGAAACGGAAAGCCCGGGGGTAATTCTAAACCTGATTTACCGCCTTGGCCTCCCGGCCGTTTACGTAACAGACGGCCAAAGCGTTCCGGATGACATCGAATCGCTGTACCCGAAGAAAGTTGCCAAGTTGCTTTTAAAGGGAGGAGAGCGGAATGCTGGATCAGGCGCATAAGCTCCGGAGCCTCGTCAACAGCATCCTGTCCTCTCCAATGAAGAGCAGCCGGGCGGCGGGGCCGCGGGTGATCGCGATTACAAGTGGAAAGGGCGGCGTCGGAAAAACCAGTCTGACGGTTAATTTGGGACTGGTGCTTGCGCGGTGGTCACGAAGGGTGTTGCTTTTCGACGCCGACCTGGGGCTCGCAAACATCGAAGTTATGCTCGGGATTACGCCGGCCTATACGCTATACGAATTTCTATGCGGGGCAAAAAGCATAGAAGAAATCGTATTTTCCGGCCCCCATGGGTTACAAATCATTTCGGGCGGTTCCGGAATACAGGAACTGGCCAATCTTGACAGCATCCAGCGTCAGAGAATCTTGGACATGCTCCCTTATTTAAGGACAAAGACAGACTTTGTGTTAGTAGACACCGGAGCGGGGATTTCCAGGAACGTCCTGGGCTTCGTTGCTGCTGCGGAGGAGGTGATCATGGTCATCACCCCGGAACCGACTTCGTTGACTGATGCCTACAGCCTTATCAAGGTTTTGGCCAGGTTCAAAGTGCATTCCGAAGCAAGGCTCATAGTTAACAGGGCACGAGACGAGAGGGAGGCGGCACAGGCTGCCCAGAAACTGCAGATGGTTTGCAGAAAATTTCTCGATTTTAACCTCAATTATCTCGGCGCGGTTCTCGAGGACGGGGTGGTAGGACAGGCGGTAAAGAACCAGCATCCGTTTGTACTGTTCCAGCCCTACTCTACCGCGGCACGGAACCTCAACCACGTTGCGCGTTGTTTAGTCGACGGGAAGGATTATGCGCCGAAGGCGGCGGAGCGCTTTCTCGATCGGCTGTTGAGACTGTTTGGATGAGGAGGGAGAGGTTTGGTGACAAAAGAGCACGTTGGGCTGGCGGTTAATCAGCATATCTTAGTGGCACTGGAAGACAGTGAAGACTTCTACGTATCTTCAGTTGAAGATATAACGGCTGAAGAGGTCTTCATTTCGCTGCCCTACCGGCGTCAAATGCCGCTGATGCTCTCACGCGGGGATCGTATTAAAGTCGAATTTTCCGGGGATAACGAGTGTTTTTCCTTTTTAACTACGGTTACCGGGCGCCGTGAAGAAGGGGTTCTCCTTTACAGCATTGCTTTTCCTGAGGAGATTAGACGAATCCAGCGGCGGCGTGACGTACGGCTTGCCGTTTTACTCGATGTTGCGTATGCTCCGCTGCCGGAAGGGGATGCAGCGGTGGTTTATCAAGAGTCCAAGGCCCTCGACCTAAGCGCCGGCGGCATCCGGTTGGTAACGGAGTACGAATATCCCCCTGGAACCTTAATGCTCGTAAAATTCAGGCTGCCGATGCGGAAAGACTTCTTCGAGACGGTTGCTAAGGCCGAAGTCATCAGAACAGAAGCTGTTTTATTGGATAGAAAAAGGCTGTATCACCTCGGCCTAAAATTTCTCGATTTACCACAGGCCCATAAGGATAAGATTTTTAGCTTTATATTCTGGAAAATGATGGAGCAAGCACGTTTAAAGTAGCCTTGACCAGAGAAACAGGCTTTCGAAAGAACATAACAATTGCGACTCCAAAGGCAGCGAGTTCTAATACCAACTATTTTGGGCATCAAAAGGGGGACTGAGGTCGAGGGGTGGAAGCCATATTTGGGGGATCGTTCACGAGAATGAAGCGTCGCCACCGGGAATGCAAATGATTTAATTGCTTGTGCTTCAGTCTTTTATAAACAAACGCAGAACGCAGAACGGACCCTAAAGGTCTGTCAGTATAAGGTTAAACGTCTATTTTTCAGGGGAGGAGGCTTGTATGGCGGTGGAAGAAGCCTGGCACGAATACAAGGTCAACGGGAAGTCTACTGCACGCGAGGAGTTGATCGTCAAGCACCTACCGCTGGTTAAACAGTTGGCTGGACGTCTTGCTGTGCGTTTGCCGCCGTGGATAAGCCAAGAGGACCTTGAAAGTGCGGGAGTGTTTGGCCTGATGTCTGCGATCGAGCGTTTCAACCCCTCTCACGGTACCGACTTTGAGGCGTATGCTTACAGGCGGGTAAGGGGGGCGATGCTGGACGAGGTTCGCCGGTTGACGTGGTTGCCGCGAAGCCTCTGGCAACGCATGCAGGAGGTCAACACAGTGCGTGAAGAGCTTGAGAAGAAAAGCGGCCAGCGGCCGTCCGACGACGAATTAGCCAAGGTATTGGGAATTACATCAGTAGAATTGGCGAGGGTAACTTCATATTTCCATGCCGTGTGCCCCACCTCCCTGGAAGATGCAGTGAACGTACACAACGGGAGCCAGTTGTCCTGGACCGAGTTGATTGAGGATCCCTTAAGCCCTGACCCGTTAGAGGTGCTCTGCCGGAACGACGACCGCTCAATTTTGGAAGAAGCAATAGCCTGTCTCGATGAAAAGCTGAAGCTTGTACTGGCGCTGTACTACCAGGAAGGGCTTACCCTAAAGGAAATCGGCCGCGTCATTAACGTCTCTGAATCCCGTGTTTGTCAGCTCCATGCGAAAGCAATCAAAAGGCTACGGGAGTTAATGGCTGCGTTGAGCGAGACAGGAGGGGGTCGTTAATGCTTATTTTGCTCACGTGCATCTTGGTAGTGGTTTTGTTATCATTTTTTGGGGGATTCTTCTGGTTCCTCTACCGTTACAAACGGCAGCAGGATTTTGCCGCCCGAATTCAGGAAGCGGTTACGGTCGAGGAACTCGATCTAGAGGGTCGCTTAATTAATATCGAAAACAAAATAGAAACCCTAACCAATATTTGTCTTGAGCTAAAGGGGCGGTTACATTGGCTCGAACAACAGGTGGGAGTTATCGTCAACCGACAGGTACGGGCAGGGAGCCAGATCAGCGCCTATGAGGCGGTTTACAAGGCATACGATCAAGGGAAGAGATTAACGGACCTCGCGAGGGAATTCGGGCGGGGCAAGGGGGAGATAGAGCTCATACTGAATCTAAGGCGAATCAGAAAGGAGGGGTAACATGCTGCGCGGGCTTTACACCTCGGCTTCAGGGTTGAATCTGCAACAGACGGCAATCGACGTTGTCGCGAATAATATCGCCAACCTTTCGACTACAGGTTTTAAACTCGATCGTCTCCGTGTCGGGAGTTTCCCTTCGATTCTCCTCTGGCGCCTGGAAGCGGGAAAACGGGCTGAGCCCGTCGGGGTAACCTGCTACGGGGCCCTTGCTGAGGCCGTGACCACTGATTTTCGGGAGGGGCCGCTTCAAAACACAGGTGTCTTACGGGACGTGGCATTGATGGGTCAAGGTTTTTTAGTGGCTGAGACGCCAGCCGGAGAACGCTATTTTAGAGGAGGTACATTATTCCTAAACGGTGACGGCTTTCTCACTACCGGCAGCGGTGACAAAGTCCTTGGCGAGAACGGGCCGATTACCCTGGATAGCGGTGACTTCAGAATCTACGAAGACGGTACAATCGCCGTTAAAGGAAAGCCGGTAGACAAGTTGCGGTTGGTTGATTTCAAGGATAAGAGCGGACTGGTTAAGGAAGGACGAAATTACTTCCGGTCTGACGGCTCCGTACCGGTTGCTGCATCCGGAACAGTGGTCCGACAGGGATTTCTTGAGGGGTCAAACGTGGACATAGCTGAGGAAATGGCAAAGCTTATCGTGGGTCTGCGTGCTTATCAGTTCAGCCAGCGGGCTTTCCGAACGCATGACGAGCTCTTGGGAAAAGCAGTCAATCAGGTAGGAAAGGTGCGTTAGCCTTTATTTCTATTTTATTTTATACTTTATATAGTAAAGGGAGTCCCCGCATCGACTTCTTTGGCTTAAAAATCCTCCAGTTTCCGTTTTCTTGAATTGAGTGCTGGGGAGGCCGTTTAAGTTTCAGGCAGGGTTTTGCAGCAGTTTCTTAGGAGGAAGTACGTTGGTTGAAGCAGTAAAATCGGCATTGCTGGATTGTCCGTGTGAAATTCAGGTTGGTATCGCGGACTTGAAGGTTGGCAGGGAGCCGGTAGTTTTAATTACCCTGGGGCTTGGGTCGTGCGTGGGGGTTACGTTGTACGACCCGGTTCAAAAGGTCGGCGGCCTTCTTCACATAATGTTGCCCAGGATGTCCGATTTCACGAGAGGGGACGCAAAACCGGCAAAGTTTGCCGATACAGGCGTACCGCTCCTGCTTAAGGAGGTCCTGAAGTTGGGAGCCAACCGCCGCTTTCTTCAAGCCAAAATCGCAGGCGGCGCACAGATGTTCAGCGGTCTTGACAAGGGTTTCCTGTTGGACATAGGGAGCCGGAACGTTGATTCTGTTCGAAACGCGTTGAGAGATTTGGGGATCAAGATTACGGCCGAAGACGTAGGAGGGAAGCACGGCCGAACAATGATGCTGTACACTGCAACCGGCCGGGTAGTTATTAAGATGCTTGGTACTCAAACGAAGGAGATCTGAGATGGATTTCGAGACTTTCAGGCGCAAGGTGCACAGCACGTTTAATGTAGACCTTGCCGGTTATAAGGAGGCACAGCTTAAACGTCGGACCGGCAACCTTATGTCACGGCGCGGGATAACGGATTACCTGACATATTATCACCTTTTAAAACAGGACCCGCATGCTTTTGAAGAGTTTATGGACTATCTTACGATAAATGTCACCGAGTTTTTCCGTGACCCGGGGATGTTTGAATTGCTTGAGAAAAATGTCCTCCCGGAACTTTTAGCAAGACGTTCGTTTCTCAGGATCTGGAGCGCTGCATGTTCGAACGGTGCAGAGCCATATTCGGTAGTAATGATTCTCGAGGACCTTGCACCCGGCTGCCATTACCGGATTGAAGCGACCGATATAGATAAAAAGATACTTGAGGCGGCGAGGAAAGGTTTGTATCCGGCGGATCTACTCAAGAACGTATCTCCGGTTCGGAAAGAGAAGTACTTCCGGGAACAGAACGGGTTCTTTGTATTTGACGAAAAATTCAGGCGGAGGGTGAACTTCAGGAGTCACGATTTGCTGAAGGATCCCTATGTTACAGGTTTAGACTTAATCCTTTGCCGAAACGTTCAGATATATTTTACAAGGGATACCCAGCACAGGGTCATAAAACAGCTCAGCGAGTCTTTAAACCCGGGAGGTTATCTTTTCATCGGGTCAAGCGAGACCATTTTGCATTATCGGGAATTGAACTTGGAAAAAAGGCCTTTCTCTTTTTACCGGAAGGTCGAAGCCCGTTCTTAATCAGGGGAGTCATTCACGACGATTTTATCGTCGCCACCGGGAAATGAAAATGCATTAGGGGAAGGAGGCGGCGTTGCCTGTTTCAGCTCCAAGCGAACACTTGAGACGCGCGGCAACCAAACTCGGGCGACGATGAGCGGCGGAGGCGGGTCTGCGGCCACGGACGGCCGCAGAGGGCAATCGAGGCAGGGAGGCCGAGTTTGCCCGGTGCCCGCCGGAGCGCGAGGAGGAGCGCAAAGTTTGGTCCGCGCGGCGAACGTGTGAGCGGGAGCGAAACAAGCCGAGACAGCCGCCGGCGTTAGTGATAACTGGCCATTTTCGGAGGAGGGTATTCTGCTTGGACCAGTACGTTGACATGCTTAAGGAAGTGGGCAATATCGGTATTGGTAACGCCGCCACTGCGCTTGCCGAACTTCTTTCTTCCAAAATAAAGATGACGGTACCGCGGACCGATTTTGTTCCTGTTGAAGAAGTCTTCATTAGGGTGGGAAGGGTTGAGGAGCTCGTAGCCGCCGTGATGCTTCGCGTGGACGGAGATCTGTCCGGGACTGTCTTATTCGTTTTCAACGAAGCAAGTGCGCTGAAGCTTATTATACAGATTTTAGGGCAACCGGTGGCAACGATTCAGGAAATCGGCGAAATGGAGGAATCGATGCTGATGGAGGTAGGGAACGTTCTGATGGGTTCGTTCCTGAATGCCATCAGCGCAATGACCCAGTTTACTATTATTCCGGCAGTGCCGCTCTTTACCTTTGACATGCTGGGGTCTGTTGTTAACAGTTCGCTTTTGGGAACGGGAATGGTACAAGATAAGGTGCTGCTCATCGAGACGTGTCTATCACAGGAAGGGAATGGGGTTTATGGAAACCTCCTGTTTTTCTTTGATATTGGTTCGCTTGATGCGCTGTTAAGCGTGTTACAAACCCAGTTGGAGAGTATTTAGGGAGGGTGGTTCTTGTGCTCAAACGCGTTTTGATTGTCGATGACGCTGCCTTTATGCGGATGATGATCAAAAATATCATTACCAAAAACGGGTACGAGGTTGTGGGCGAAGCGGAAAACGGCGCGGTTGCAGTTGAGCTTTATAAGCAACTCAAGCCCGACCTGGTAACGATGGACATCACCATGCCCGAAATGGACGGCATTGCAAGTGTCAGGGCAATCAGAGCTGTTGACCCGCGCGCCAATATAATCATGGTCAGTGCAATGGGGCAGCAGGCAATGGTAATGGAAGCCATCCAGGCGGGAGCAAAGGACTTTATCGTAAAACCCTTCCAGCAGGAACGAATCTTGCAGGCAATGGAACGAGTACTGGCGAGGGCGACACACAATTAAGGGGACCTCGCGGACTTTCTCAGGCCGTTGTCATTTTGATTTTAGGAAGAAAGTTTGCAAGGTTACTTTTTGTCAACCGCGGATGCGGTTAACCCAGGTGCCGTGAGGGAACTTTTAACAGCTTCCGAAACGAGGTGATCAAAGTGTCTGAAATCTTGTCGCAAGACGAGATAGACGCTTTATTAACCGCGCTGTCTACCAAGCAGATTAAGCCTGAAGAGCCTCAAGCTGTATTAGCGGCTCCGAGCTTAAAAAAGTACGATTTCCGCCGCCCGAATAAGTTTTCGAAAGATCAGTTGCGCACTTTGCATATCCTGCACGAAAACCTTGCAAGGATCCTTTCCGGTTTTCTTTCCGGATACCTCCGGACCAATATCACCATTACCGTCAGTTCCGTTGAACAATTTACTTTTGACGACTTCATTCGTTCTTTGCCCATGCCGACTCTGCTCACGGTATTTAGTCTCAAACCGCTGAAGGGCATGGCGGTGATAGAAACAAACCTGCACTTTCTATTTCCCGTGATAGACCTGCTGTTTGGCGGACCAGGGGAAATGCCGAAAAAAATCCGGGCACTCACGGATATTGAGATTTCGGTTGCGAAAAAATTGAGTTCAAAGATTTTAGAAAACTTAGCCTTTGCGTGGTCCGACGTTTTCCCCGTAACGCCGGAAATAGAGGCCGTGGAAACCAACCCGCGCTTGCAGCAAGTGATTTCTCCGAGTGAAGTGGTAGCGGTGATAAACTGCTCGACAATAATCGGAACCGGTGCCCGCGGTGTAATCAATCTTTGTCTGCCGCAAGTTACTCTTGAACCCGTTTTGGCGCAGCTTTTGACCCACTACCACTGCCGGTCCGGTGAGTCAAAGGATGACTCGGCGGAAAAAGAACTTATGTATTGGGTTAACCAGATGCCGGTAGATTTTACAGTTATAACGGGGAAGACAGAGATCACGGTGCGGGATTTTCTGAACCTTGAGGTGGGGGACGTATTACCGCTTGACCGTGGTGTGAACCAGGATATGGATATATATGTAGGCCGCCAGTTAAGGTATAAGGGTCAAGCAGGGACAATAGGACGTTATCTCGGTGTCCAGATTACTTCGCTGACAGAGGGAGGTGACCTTATTGGCTGATCGGTTGCTTATGCAGGAGGAAGTGGATGCGCTCTTAAGCTTAAACCGGCAGCAAGCTGTGGAACCCGATCCGGGAGAGACAGGGCCGGCAGAGAACCCCCCGGCCTCATTATGGGAGATGTTGGATGAAGAGAAAGACGCACTCGGTGAGATTGGCAACATTTCCATGAGGTCTGCGGCAACGGCACTTTCCGAGCTTTTAAAGCAGAAGGTGGCCATTACCAGCCCCCAGGTAAGAGTTATTACCAAAGATGAACTGATAAAGGGCTTTACCGTGCCCTACGTGATAATCAAGGTCCGGTATATACAGGGACTTAAGGGTACCAGCCTTTTGGTGGTTAAGACAAATGATGCGGCGGTGATCGCTGACCTCATGATGGGAGGCGACGGTCAAAACCCGCCGGCACAGTTGGGTGAGCTTGAACTCAGCGCAGCAAGTGAAGCGATGAACCAGATGATGGGTGCTGCAGCCACGGCACTGGCGGAGATTTTCAAGCGGACGGTCACCATCAGTCCGCCCGATCTTTATGTTTTTGACAAGGATGCGAGAGGAGAAAAGCCTGAATTCGATTTTACCGATCCCATTGTAGCCGTTTCCTTCAAGATGATTGTAGAAAACCTTTTGGACACCGAGATTATCCAGGTCTTAGAGGTACAAACGGCAAAGGAGGAAGCTAATCTCTTTTTGGCGACCGTCGATTTTTCGGAGATCGAGAATAAACGGGAAAGGGATGACGTGGCGGAAAAACTTACTGCACCAGCCTCTAAGCCTGAAGCGCCGTTATTTACGCCGCCGTTGTCACCGGAGGCCGTCCCCGCAGGTAAACCCGAGGAGGTGCCGCCCGGTATTGACCCGAGAAAGCTTGACCTCATCCTGGACATTCCGTTAAAGGTAACGGTCGTATTGGGTAGAACCAGGCGGCCGATCAAGGATGTTCTTTCCCTTTGTCCCGGAAGCATTGTGGAGCTTGCCGCACTGGCTGACGAGCCGGTAGAGGTACTGGTAAACGGAACGTTAGTAGCAAGGGGAGAGGTGGTGGTAGTTAACGAGAATTTTGGCGTCCAGATTACCAGTATCATCACCCCTCAAGAAAGACTCCAATACCTTGCTAACAGCGGCCGGAAAGCCTGAGTAAAGTTTAAGACGTCTGCTCCAATGCCGGGGGTTTTGTAGGTTTGAGAGATTATTATTGACAGTTTGGGTTGACCAAATTAATATAAATGAAGGTGTGGTGGGCGCCGTGCGGCGCCTTTTTGACAAGGTGGTCGGAGGATGGTTGCCAAAGCGCAGGTTAAAACAAGAACGGTTTCAGTTATGCAGGGAGCGCCGCTTCCGCTGTCACACAGCATCGCTTTTTGGGGAATAGCGGGCCTTCTGTTTTTTACGCCGTTTTTCCGGGGACTTTTCTTCCCGCCGGAACAGGAACGGGCGCTTGTTGTGGGGGCTGTGGCTTTCCTGCTTGTTTACCTCGGCAGGTGGCTGCGCTGGAATTCCCGGTTTTTTATACACCCGCTGGACTTCCTGATTGCCGGTTTCCCGCTGATTTATGTTCTGAGTTCGTTTGTCGCGGTTAATAAAGGCTTGGCAGTAAATGAGATAGTAAAGGCCTCTCTCTACTTTACCGTATTCTGGGCGGTTTCGCGGCTGGTCACCGGTGAGGAGGTGATCAGGCGTATCTCTTGTGTCATATGGGGGAGCGGTGTCCTGGTAGCCCTTGCCGGTCTGGCGACTGCTACCGAAATAATATTCATCCGTGACGGCTTCTTGGGAGGCCGCATCTATTCTTCATTCCAGTATCCAAACGCCCTCGCCAACTACTTGCTTTGCGTTCTTATACTTGGTGTGTACTTATGGGTTACAGCGCTTGGCCGGGGTGCCGGCATTAAGGAGGTGTGGACGTCAAGACCCGCGTGGGTTGACCGCCTCAACCCGGTCTCATACCTCTTTGCAGCCGGCAACTTTTTGCTCGCTGCTGTTTTCTGGGGGGCGAAATCGAACGGCGGTATCCTGACTTTAATCCTCATCGGTCCCTTGCTCCTTTTGGGAGTACCAAAAGAGAAAAGACTGCCGTTATTCCTGCATGCCTTGCAGGTCGGTCTTCCAGGCCTCCTTGTAGCGCTGGTCTTTATCAACCAGGCGATAGGAAAGAAGTATGATATAGCTTGGCTGACGGTTTTCGGGGGCCTCGTGGCAGCAGTCGGCCTTCAAGTGGCCTATGATCTTGCGGTAAAGGGAAGATGGGTCAGAAAGATCAAGTTGTCCCCGTTGGCCCTGTGTGCCGGTGGTACTCTTTTAGCCGCCGGCGCCGGTGTCGCTTTTGCCTTGCATCCCGGGTTGTTGCAGAGGTTCCTCGCGCTTATCCACTTCCGGAATGCGGTGGAACGGCTTTACTTCTATCGGGACGCGATTGAAATGATCTTGGCCCGCCCGTTGATGGGCTGGGGCGGCGGTGGTTGGCAGGAAGCTTACCGGGCTTACCAGGATTACCTTTACAATTCCACGCAGGTTCACGGTTACTACTTCCAGGTCGGAGTGGAAACAGGTTTAATAGGCCTCGCCCTTATTGTCGGCATCTGGCTGGCCTTTCTGCATACAAGTCACCGCCTGTACCACGGCGCAGGACGTGATGACGGCCGCAGGTTGTTAGTGTGGGTGATGACGGTGGCCGCGCTGAGTATTGGTATTCACTCGGCTATAGACTTTAATCTTTCGCTCTCTGCGCTGGCGTTGGTTCTCTTCGCCATTTTTGGAATAGTTGTGGGTTTGGCCTTGCCCGGGGAAGATGAAAAGGTTGACAAAAAGCGGCGCAAGGTGAAGGAACCGAGAAACGTCACGCCGCTGGCGGTGGTGGTTATTGCCGTTTTAATCATGGTTGCCGGAGGGTTCAGCCTGGCGCGGGCTAATAGTTATGCCGTCAGCGCAGAGGCTGCGCTCAGGAGCGGCAACGGTTCTAATGCGGTTAAAATGTTCGAACGAGCCAAGGCGTTTGACCCCTTCAGCGCCGAGTATGACGCCATGCTGGGACGGATTTATCTTAACCCCCAGATGGGGAATCCAGAAAAGAGCGTTAAAGCCGCTGAAGCCGCGGTGGCCAAAAGCAGATACAGTGCTCTTCGCAGGGCGGAATTGGCCTCCGCTTACCATATGGCCGGCCGGTATGAAGACGCTCTCAAGGCCGCTAAGGAGGCCGTGGCCTTGGCGCCGTTCCAGGTCCAATGGTACGAACACCTTGCTCGGTTGGCTTTTAACGCAGGCTATCTCGAGGTAAACGCTGACCACAAGGATCAAGCCCGTCCCTACTTCGAGCAGGTGGTAAAGGTGCCGGATCTGATTAAGGCCCGGATGGAAAAAGTAACGCCGCAGGAGCGCCGCCTTTGGGTGGTTGCACCGTTGATGGAACCGACACCGCCGATTGAAATAAGTGTTGGAGCCTCCCTGTATTTTCTGGGCCGGTTTACGGAAGCTGCGCCGGTGCTTGAAAAGGCGCTGAAAGAATTAGAAAAAGACGGTATCAGCGAACAGGAAAAGGAAATGTACGCGGAGTGCTGCCTGTGGCTTGCTCTTGTCTCAGAAAAGCAAGGGGATGCGGCTTCCAAGCAAAAGTATTTAGATAAAGGAAAAAGCGCAGTGCCGGGAATTGCGGAGTGGTTCGAGCATAGCGCAAAGCTGCCTGTTCTTAAGTAAAAGTCCGGATAAAGCGGCTTGCCTGTTTGCGTCGAGTATACGGCGGTAAACCGCGGTCGTACCCCCTTGACTTTCAAATGGGGTTCCGGTATACTATGTATGTCTGTGGAGCCGTGGTGTAGCCTGGTTTTAACATACTGGCCTGTCAAGCCAGAGATCGCGGGTTCAAATCCCGTCGGCTCCGCCATTAACTCGCCGCGGTAGCTCAGTTGGTAGAGCAGAGGACTGAAAATCCTCGTGTCGGCGGTTCGATTCCGTCCCGCGGCACCATTTCGGAAGCAGGAGGCAGGAGGTCAGAGGCCGGAAATATAAGGAAGGAACCGGCAAGGCCTGTTCTGCCAAGTAAAGTCCTGCGTCCTGCTTCGTGCATCCGACATTATGCGGAAGTGGCTCAGCGGTAGAGCATCGCCTTGCCAAGGCGAGGGTCGCGGGTTCGAATCCCGTCTTCCGCTCCAGAAAGAAGACAAGCGGCTTACAGGTTTCAGCCTGGAGGCCGTTTTTGTTTATAAAGGAGGTTGCCAGTCATGTTCGACATCCACGCGCACATCCTGCCGGGCCTGGACGACGGCCCGGAAACGGTCTAAACGCAGAACCCCAAAACGCAGAACGAAACACGCCGAATGCCGAACGTCGAACGCAGAACACCGAACGCGCAAAGGGTTGTGATATAATGGTAAAGTAGTGAAGGATACGGTTGGCTGTTAAGACCGAAAGATGCACCCAGTCCAAAATAACAGGTTATTCGGTTACAGGTGTGATTGCCAATGAATTCTAACCTTTTTGAAGGTCACCGGTTTATCGCCGTCCTTCGCAAGTATGGCGTGTCCGTGTGTTACCTGTTCGGGTCGCGGGCTTCCGGGCAGGCTTACGACGACAGCGACGTCGATCTGGCGGTTTTGTTCAAAGAGTACAAACCGGAGGTACATCACCTGGACTACGTTGCTGCTCTTGAAGAAGAACTGCAACAGCTCACTTCCCGGAAGGTTCAGGTACTCTGCCTGCAGGCCGTAAGAGACATCGCCCTAAAATTTGAAATAATCAGTTCAGGCAAAGTAATGTATTCCGAGGATGAGGATTTCCGCACCGATTTCGAGGATGTTCTGATCAGAGATTATCTCGACTTCAAGCCGGTACTTGACCTGTATTACCGGGAGTTGGAGGAAGAGATACTTGGGAATTAACATCAACCTGGCCCGCGAGCGGATCGACTTAATATACGCTTCAGTCCGGAGGCTGGAGAAGCTGGCAGAGCTTTCACCGGATGAATTTGCCGCCAATCCCGATTACTTTGCAATCGCTGAGCATCACCTGCGGCGCGCCCTGGAGGCGGTTTTCGATGTGGGACGCCACATTATCGCCAAGGAAGGATGGGGTCACCCGCAGGATTACCGTTCTATTTTAATGCTGCTCGGCCAGAGGAGCGTGATCCCCCTGGAGTTTGCCCGGCAGATTAGTGGGATGGCCGGATATCGCAACCGGCTGGTTCACGGTTATGCCGACGTTTCCCCCGAAGAACTGCACGGGCTGATACGGCGCCGACTCGGCGATCTCAAAGCCTTCTGCCGCTATGTGCTTGGTTATCTGAGTGCTGGGAAAAGTAAATAGGCGGGTATTGGATTCCGAAAGGAGTGCCACATGCCGCCTGCGGCGACACCACGATGGATGAAAATATGACGACCCGTAAGCTGATTACTTAGAGGCAGTAGTTGTGACATAAACGGAACGCGGTGAGGAGCAAGCAGTACAAGGAAGGCGAAGCCGGACGGGCCGGAGCGTACTGGGTGCGTACGTGAGGACCCGGCCGGCAAGCCTGACGCAGCAATGCGCAGCTCATCGCCGCGCCCCGCGAAAGAAGTACTATTTTCGGAGGAGTTGGCCGGCAAGTTGACGGGTCCTTATATCGATATTCACGCACACATACTGCCGGGTTTTGACGACGGTCCCGAAACGGTGGAAGACAGCATACAAATGGCACGGGCATACGTCGAAGCGGGGTACGCGGCGGTTATAGCCACGCCCCACGTCATCCCCGGTGTTTACGAAAACACCCGCGGTTCAATCCTCCGGGGAGTCAAACGGCTCCAGCAGAGCCTTGACGACGCCGGAATTCCCCTGAGCGTGCTCCCGGGCGCCGAGTACCACCTGACCGACCTCCTGGTACCGCTGCTTAAGGCAGGCGAGCTTCTCACCCTGAACGACACCGGGAAATACCTTCTTGTTGAGCTGCCCGGGGTAGACGTTCCCGCTTACGCTTCCCAGGTGCTTTTTGAACTGCTCCTTGCCAGTGTCACGCCGATCATCGCCCACCCGGAGCGGAACGGTTTCCTGGTCCGGAGGCACGAAGCTTTAGCCGATATGTGCAGCAAAGGGGTTCTGGCCCAGGTCACCGCGGGTGCGCTCACCGGGCTTTTCGGTACGGCACAGAAACGCGCGTGTGAGAAGTTTATAGAGGACGGAACGGCGCAATTCTTAGCCACTGACGCACACAGCCCCGGGTGGCGCCTCCAGGCAGGGGCGGAAGCCGCAAAGCTGCTCGGGGCCAAGGGCAGCGAGCTGATGTATGAGCACCCCGCGGCGGTGATTAACGGCGCCGTTCTCGAAGCTGCGGCCTGCCGGGAGGGAGCCCGGTTTCGCTCCCGACGGTTCAACCCTCCCGGCAGGAGAAGCTGAGCCCCAAAGCGGCTGGCTTTTCTTCGCCTCTCCCATCCTCGTAACTTTCGGCCTCTAACTTTGAACTGTTAAACGTCGAACCGATCTCAAAGGTACATAACCCTGGGTCTAAACGCCGAACCTTAAACGTCGAACGGACCCTAAAGGCCTATCAATATAAGCCTCAACGTCGAACGTAGAACGTAGAACGTAAGGCTAATGTCATAATATATCGCTATTTATCGAAAGTAAAATTAGGACCCCTTCCTTACTTGACTTTTTATTGACTAAATGGTTAAACTTGACTCAAATAGGTTTCTTTTTCAGTAACCTTTCCAGGAAAGGAGGTGAAAAGGTTATGCACAAGCTTTACGCAAACCGTCCCCTCCTCGGTAATATCGCCCTGGCGGTGTTTATTGCTTTCCTGGTAACGCTGGTGTGTGGCGGTATGAGCCCAGCCGCGGCGGATCCCGAGATTACGCCCCGGGTGGATACCCAGAACCGGGTGGCGATCGAAGACCGCTACGGAAATTGGATCCTGCCGGGGGGCGATCCAGCGAAGATCAAAACCACGGCCGGCGGCAGACAGATAAAATTTACTGTGCAAGTGTTGACTGATCCAGGCTTTGACGCTGAAGCCTTGAGCCAAATGCTGAAGATCTTCGACCGACAGGGAAGGGAACAGAATCCCGATTTTACCAAAGTTGAAAACCTGAAAACGACGAAAGTAGACAGCAGCGTTTACCACATATACCAGTTCATTTACACCTGGCGCTACGGTCAGCAATTAGAGATACCGGGAAGCCCCAATTATGAGTTCCTGGTGACAACCAGCAACACGGTCCTGGCATCAATCTACCTCGACCTTGAGGCACCGCCACCTGAGGGCGGCGGAGGCGGCGCTCCGATACCTAAACCGCGTCCGGCGCCGGTGCCAACCGAAGGTGGTATCATTACCATTGAAGGCCCGGGTAAAGCAATCCTGACCGCCGATGCCGCTAAGGTCGGCGAAATCTTGAAGACGCCGGGCGTGCAAGCCGTCGTTCTTGCTCTCGACAAGGACCAGGCCGGCGAGCAGGGTACTATCGAGGTAGCTCCTGAGATCCTGGAGAAGATCTTTGAAAAGGGCAAGAATCTCCTCTGTGAGATCGCCGGGGTCACCGTGCTCCTGACACCGGGGTCCCTCGATGTGGTGCCTTTCCTCGGCGAGAGCGCGACGCTCAGCTTTAAGGTCGCCAAAGCTGACACTGCGCCGCCGCGCGACTCGTCTTACCGGCTGGTGAGCGGCGTGAGCGACATTACTTGCCGCGCTTATTCCGGCGGCCTCGACCGCGGCGCGGTCCGGTTCAACAAACCGGTTGAGCTCGGCATCGCGTACGATCCGGCCCTTCTCGATTCCGCCGGACCGGAGGCGATGGCTGTTTACCGCTTCGACACCGCCTCTGGGCGGTGGGAGCCGGTTCCGGGCAGCCGGGTGGACCGCAGCGGGCAAAGGGTCACCTGCCGGCGCGCCTCGCTGAGCACATACGCTGCGATGGCCTACCGGAAGAGCTTCCGGGATACGCTGCGCCACTGGGCACAGGCGGATATCGAGATGCTGGCGGCGCGGCATATCATCACCGGCATCGACGCCGACCGGTTTGCGCCGGAGAAAACCGTCACGCGGGCCGAGCTCGCTGCCATGGTGGGGCGGCTCCTCGGCCTTGCGGACAGCGGTGCCGGGCTCCGGTTCAAGGATGTGTCCGCTGACGCCTGGTACGCCGGTGTGGTCACCGCTGCGGCTGAGGCGGGCCTGGTCAAGGGGTATGACGACGGCACCTTCAGACCGGAGGCCCCGGTTACGCGTCAGGAGATCGCCGCGATCCTCGTCCGGGCGCTTGAATCCGAGGGCAAGAAACCGGCGCTCACCAGCGGTGAAATCGAGACTATCACCGCCCGGTTCCGCGACAGGGCCCGGATCGGCGGCTGGGCACAGGCGGCTGTTGCCGCGGCCGTCAAAGGCGGCGTGATCACCGGCAGGCAGGCCGAGACCTTCGCACCGCGCGAATTTGCCACGCGGGCAGAAGTTGCGGCTATGTTGAAACGGGTCCTGAACAAGTTGGAGATATAGCGGTAGAACTCTGGGGGCCCCGGAAACCTCCTGGGCCCCTTAATTTTTATATTTCGCCGGAAAAAAATGACTTTAATTGTAATTAGCTAATTTAAAACATCGAACCTTGCACCTTCAATGCAGAATGCCGAATGTTGAACGTCGAACGGACTCCAAGTCCATCACCTCAAGCCTTAACGTCGAACGTAGAACGAGGGTACCAATGCCGAAACCCGCTACCGCGAAGAAAACCGGCATCAAACCGGTAAGCGCCGTACCCATACTGAACCTGGATCTCCGCCTTTTTTACGCGGCGGGGCTCTACTTTATTCTCTTTACCGCGCCCTTTATGCGGGGCCTCTTCTTCCAGCCGGAACTCCTGCTCTACCAGGTGATCGTCGGGGTTACCTTTCTCTTTTGTATAGGTGACCAGCTTTTGCGGCGCGATGAGACCCCGAGCCTCCCGCTTCTCTGGGCCGCAGGCGGGCTCCTGGCCGCATATCTGTTTTCCCTTGCTTCCGCCGTGCACATCCGGCCGGCCATCGGCGAGGCCCTTAAAGTCCTGAGCTACCTGCTGGTCTTGTACGCCGCCTTCCGGTACGTCCGGAATACGCGGGAACTCCGGCGGCTGCTTTTAGCGGGCTACTTCAGCGCGCTGGGTGTGGCGGTCGTGGGAGTGCTGGCCGCCGCCGGTTTCTTAAACTTCCCCGGCGCCTTCGATAACGGCGTAATCAATTCTACCCTCCAGTACAAAAACGCCCTCGCCGCCTTCCTCACAATGTTTACCATCACCGGAATCGCCTTTAGCCTCCGGACCCACACCATCGCCGCCCGGCTGGCCTTTGCTGCCGCGAACACCCTTATGGTTGTTATTATTGTCGGGAGCCAGTCGCGCGCCGGCTGGTTGCTTTTTCCGGCCGCGATCGCGGTCCTCGTGCTGGGCCTCCCGCCGGCCTACCGCTGGCGTGCGCTCTACCACGCCATTATCGTGGTGAGCGCCGGCCTCGCCGCCGCAAAGGGCTTTTACGCTGCTACCGGCAGTGAAGCCTCGCCGGCGGGGTTGCCTTACCTATCGGCGGGCCTCATTGGCGCAATAATCCTCCAGCTCGTTTATACCAAAATCGCCCGCCGCCTGAACGCGCCCACCGTGACGCCGGTCACTCGGCAGATCGCTGCAGCAGCAGGTGTTGCCTACCTCTGCATGGTGATCGTGTTATATGCCGTTCTGGCGAGCGGCGCTTACCCGCTTACCGCCGCCGCCTTTATGTCGCCGGAGGTCGCTGCCAAAACCGCAACCATCTCAAACACCGACCCGAGTTTTCAGCAGCGGCTGCTTTACTACCGCGACGCCATAAAGATCGTCGGCGATTACCCATTTACAGGCGCCGGCGGGGGCGGCTGGAACGCTCTTTACCACCGGTACCAGGCCTTCCCGTACTGGAGCACCGAGGCCCACAGCTCCCTTTTTCAGACATGGGTCGAAGCGGGCACGCTCGGGTTTGCCGCCTTTCTCGGCACCGCCGCCGCCGCGGGCCTGGTTTTGCGCCGCCTCTGGCGCCGACTAAAGCGCGAAGATCCCTGGATATACGTATGGGCAGCGGCCGTCGCCGTTTTGACCCTCGGTACGCACAGCATTTTCGATTTCGACCTGTCCCTGCCGGCTCTGGGATTTACATTGTGGGCGCTGCTCGGGGCGCTGAGCGCCATTGAGTTTAGATCCCGGCGCCTCAGGGGGGAGCACCGGGAAGAGCGCCGGGAAGAGCGCCCTGAAAAAACCGCCCCGGACGATAAGACTGTCGCCGTTGAAAAATTAGGAGCTGGACCGGCACCGGCGCGCGGAAAACGGGTGCTGCCGCGCGCGGCCGCCGGTGCCGCCGGCCTGGTCCTGGCCGTCGCGCTCATCTGGCCGTCGGCTGCCTTTTACCGCGCCGGGAAACTCGGGGCGCTGGGCGCGCAGGCGCTCCAACGCCAGGAACTCGACAAAGCCCTCGGCTGCCTGCTCGCAGCGCACCGGGCCGACCCGTTCACTGCGGCCTACGCCGGCGACATCGCCCAGATTTACGCCGTCCGGTCGATAGCGGCGGACGACGCCGCCGGGCACTTCCAGGCGGTGAAATGGGCGCGCCTGGCCGAGTCTCGCGAGCCGTATAACCTTTCACTGCTTACCGCGCTTGTAAACCTTTACCATTATATAAATGAGCCGCTCAAGGCAGCCGCGGCCGCCGAATCGCTGCTTGCGGCAAACCCCTTCCTGACCGCGAGTTACGAGGTGCTGGCCCGGATGAGTCTCGAAGCCGCGGTACACCTTTACCGGCAGGGGAAGCCGGAAGAGGCCGCGGAATACTTAAGGAACGTAGCAGATTTGCCGGAGGCCGTCGCCTGCCGTGAAGCGGCCCTCGCCCACAGGCGCTTCGGCGGACAGGCGCCGCGCGTCACACCTTTTCTCAACCTGCTTGTCGGACAGGCCCATGCTATCCGGGGCGATTATGCGGCAGCGCTAAAGACTTTTGAAGAAAGTGCGCGCGACCCGGACCTGCGGCTTCAGGCCGAAACGTGGCGGGCCGCCGTCCTCAACCTTTCCGGCCGGGCCGGGGAAAGCGCGGCGATCATCGCGGAACTCAGAGCACGGGACCCGTCGGTCGTCAACCGGTATTCCGAAATCCGGGAGTTGCTGCGCCTCCGGTCTTAACGTTTGAGACGTTTTAACGTTTAAACATTAAGCGTCGGTGCGGATAAAAACTTTAACGTCTTGCTGTAATATTCTCACGCAGAACGGACCCCAAAGGTCCATCAGCCTAAGCCTTAACGCAGAACGCCGAACGCAGAACGGAGGTATTTTCTTGGAGCAAAAACCCGCACCCCTTGTGGAGGAAGAGGTTATCGACCTCCGCCGGTACCTGAAAATCTTTCAAAAGTGGTCCCGCGTAATAATCTGCGGTACTATTCTGTGTATTCTGACTGCCGGCGTCCTGAGCTGGTTTGTGCTCCCGCCGGTTTACGAGGCTTCCGCCCTCTTGCTTGTCACCCAGCCGGCCGAAAAGGAGCGCGTCGTCACCCAGCAGGAGGGCGTAGAGGAGGTGGTGCGCCCGCTCACGCGCCTGCCGGAGATGACGATGAACACCTATGTCGGTCAACTCAAAGCGCACGCGCTGCTCGAACGGGTAATCAAAAAGCTGAAGCTTGACCCGGTTCTCTACACACCCGCATCCCTCGCCGGGATGATCAAGGCCGCCGCGATCAAGGAATCGAACCTTATCGAAGTGAAAGTGCAGAACACGGACCCGGTACTGGCCGCCGCCATCACCAACACCCTCTGCGGGGAGTTCCTACAGCTCATCTCCGAAAAGAATCAGGAGCAGATGACGCGCTCGGTCGAATTCCTCGGTAAGCAGCGGGACGAATGTGACGCCAAGCTCACGCGGGCGCTCGCGGAGCTCAACCGGATAGAGACCCAGCCGCCCAACCTCGCCGTACTCGAACAGGAGTTCAAGCAAAAATCGGAGCTTTTAGCCGCTTACCAGGCGGAACTCAGCGCCTCGCGCGTAGAAGCGGATCAACTCACCGCTGCGGAGAAAAGCCTCAGCCGTCAATTAGCAGCGACGCCCCGAACCGTCACCACGCAGACTTACACCGCCGGGGAGTACGCCGGCAGCGAACAGGTGAACCCGGTCTACGTGGACCTCGCGCAGCGGCTTAACGAAAAGAAAACGGCCTTGGCCGAAAAAGAGGCGCGCATCGCCGCCCTTACCTCGCTTACCGCCGGGCTTTCCGGCGACCTCCAGCGGCTGCAGGTGCAGCTTTCCGCCAAGCGAAACCGGCTCGAGCGGCTCCAGGCAGAAGTGAAGCGACTCCAGGAAACCAGCACCAAGCTTGCCGAGAAGCACACCGAGACGCAGATTGCCAGGTCTCTTGACCTCGGCGCCACCACCGTCGTGGTGGTGTCCCCGGCGGAGACACCGGAAGCGCCGGTGAAGCCGAAAAAGCTGCTGAATATCGCTGTTGCGTTCGTTATGGGGCTGATGGCTTTCACCACGCTCGCGCTTCTCCTGGAGCACCTCGACTATACCGTCAAAACCCCGGACGACGTTGCCCAGCACCTCGGCCTCACCGTGATGGGGATCATTCCTCTCGCCGACCGGCGCGTCCGCTCCCAGGCCCCTTATACCGAACCTTGACCAACTGAACCTTGAACTGACGCTAAAAAGTCAGTCAACCTGAGCTTTAAGCCGAACGCCGAACGTAGAACGCCGAACGTAAAAGGAGCGACCCCAATGAAAGATAAACAACAAACGTTTGAAATCGAACTTGCCACCTACAAGCACCCGCGGTCTATTCTCGCCGAGGCTTTCCGGACGCTGCGGACCAACCTGAGCTTTGCTGCGGTAAAGAGCCCGTTCCGCTCGGTGCTGGTCACCAGCGCCCTTGCAGGCGAGGGCAAGACCACCGTTGCGGCAAACCTGAGCATCGTCCTTGCACAGGCCGGGCACAGGGTGCTCCTGCTGGACTGCGACCTCCGGCTGCCGGCGCAGCACTGGGTTTTCGGCCTCGATAACCGACAGGGCCTTACTAACGTCCTGGTTAAGCAACTCGATCCGGTTACCGTCGCCCAGCCCGGACCGGTGCCGGGCCTGAGTATCCTGACAAGCGGTCCCGTCCCGCCCAATCCCGCCGACCTCCTTGGGTCCGAACAGATGCGTTCCCTCTGGCCCCGGCTTTATGAGAATTTCGACCACCTGGTCGTCGACTCCCCGCCGGTGCTGAGCGTCACCGACGCGGTGCTCCTGGCCTCCCAGGTGGACGGCGTGCTCCTGGTCGCCCGGACGGCCCGCACCCGCATCGAAAACCTGCAGGAGGCGAAGGCGCAGCTCGCACGCGCGGGTACCAGCATTCTCGGCGTGGTCCTCAACCGGGCGCCGCTCCCAAGGGGCAGTCAGGGGTACTATTACGGCGCCTATCGTTACCAGACCGAAGAACTGTACCTGTAATCGTTCAACGTTACCCCGTTCAACGTTTTTGCTTATACCTGGCCTACCTTAAACGCCGAACACAGAAAGCCGAACGGACCCAAAAGCCCGTCATTTTAAACGTCGAAAGCGGAACTTCAGGCGCAGAATACGCAATATTAATGCACAATTAGCGAAAGATGACCTCAACGGGGGAGGAAAACAATCAAAGCCGGTGTATATTTTTATCAGCGAATGTAATGGGAACGTGTACCATAGCCAAAAATATCATAGCAAGATAACATTTGCGTTAGCCAACAAGACCGGTGACTAATAAAACCGCATGGTGCAGTAATTTGTCGAATTTGTGCCGGACCTTGCGTCTATCATACACGCCGTGACGCTTGCATGTTTTCGGGCCGAACGCCGAACGTAGAACGCCGAACGCCGAACGCCGAACGCAGAACGCCCAACGTGTTTCGGAGGTGAACCCTTAAGCTGATGCCCCCGGTCATCCAGAAAAGCGATTTCTCCGCCCCAGTGGGCGGGGTAGAACTCAATCTCGCGGAGAAAAGCACCGGCACGTCTGCCGCGCCCGCCGTTCCGTTTCCTTATTACCTGCAGCGTGCGGGTGAGGCCTTGTGCCTCGGTGTTCTGGACCTGCTGGCGCTCGGCCTCAGCTTCACCGTTGCGTCGGCGGTGCGGCTCGAAATCCTGCCGCGTTTGTGGCCGGGGCTCAGCGCAGGCCTCCCGGAGGGCTTCTCCGCTCATTACTGGTGGCTGGCGGCCGTTGTAACCGGGATGCTGGCTTACGAAGGGCTTTATACCCGCCGGCTCTCCTTCTGGCGGGAGTGCGGCGCCGTCTGCAAGGCGCTGACCCTCGGAATTCTCTTAATCCTCGCCATAGTCTCGTTGGGAAAACTCGGCGGTGAAATATCCCGGGCAACCCTGATGCTTGCTTATACGGCCGCTGTGTTTTTAGTACCTTCCGTCCGCCGGCTGGGCAAGGCCGCGCTCTTCCGCTTCAACCCGTGGCGGCGCAGGGTGCTCATCCTCGGCGCGGGGAAGACCGGGCGGGTGATGGCCGAAGCTCTGCTTAACGACCGCTACCGCGGCTACACAGTCTGTGGTTTCCTCGACGACGACCTTGTCAAACAGCGCACAGGCGTGTCGGTGAACGGGACAACCCTCCCTGTCCTGGGCGGCTTCCGGGAGAGCGACCGGGTGATGGCCTTGACGAGGGCGTACGACCTCATCGTGGCCGCGCCGGGGATGCCGGCCCAGGAACTTGTCGGCCTGGTGAACAGGCTGCACCGCCGGGCACCCTCGGTCATGGTGGTTCCCGACCTCTTCGGGATGCCGGTGGTCGGTGCCGAGGCCGACTACCTCTTCCAGGAAAGGGCGCTTGTCTTCCGGGTCCGCAACAACCTGGCCAGCCCCTTGAACCGCTTCGTCAAGCGCACCTTTGACCTGGCTGCCGGTGGCGTTATCCTTGTGTTTATCGCCCCGCTGCTGGCTGCGCTCTCTGCGGCCGTGAAGCTTGATTCGCCGGGGCCGGTTTTCTTTCGGCACCGGCGGATCGGGCGCGGCGGTAAGCCCTTTTACTGTCTGAAGTTCCGCACGATGCACCTCAACAACGAAGCAATCCTCCGCGACTACTTGGCACAAAACCCGGCTGCCGCTGAGGAATGGCGCCTTTATTACAAATTGAAAGGCTACGACCCCCGGGTGACCCGTGTGGGGCGGCTGCTGCGCCGGTTCAGCCTGGACGAGCTGCCGCAGCTTTTCAACGTCCTGAAAGGCGAGATGAGCCTGGCCGGCCCGCGCCCTTACCTCCCGCGGGAACGCGGCGACATCGGCTACTTAGCCGACAGCATCTTCATCGCCCGGCCCGGAATGACCGGACTCTGGCAGGTGAGCGGCCGCAACGAACTTACCTTCGAGGACCGCGTCCGGCTCGAAGCCTGGTATGTCCACAACTGGTCGCTGTGGCTCGACATCACTTTGCTGCTGCGGACATTCAGCGCGGTATTTGCAAGGCGGGGGGCTTATTAGAGTCCCGGCGGAATGTGAGTAAGGCTTACTTACAAACTGTGGTATACTGTAGATGAGCAGACGCGGCCGATTTGTTTTCCGCTGAACCTTGAATGCAAAACGTCGAACTTCGAACTATAAACGAGGAGAATAAAGGTGGACCGGGAAAAACTTCCGGAAAAACGGGCGGCCTACACGAAGCTGCTCCGAGAGTCTCTGGAGCGGGCCGTCGCAGTACTTTCCTCATTAAAGGAAGTTGAGCGCGTCAGTCTCGTCGGTTCATATGCCTGCGGTCGGGCCGACCTGCTAACCGATCTCGACCTTTTGGTTGTGATGCGTACGAAGCGCCCGTTTCTTGAGCGGTTACGGGAGCTTTACAGTCTGCTGGCGCTCCCGGTAGACCTGGACCTTTTATGCTACACACCCGAGGAACTTGACGCCTTAAAAGACCGGCCCTTTTTCAAAAAGTTGCTTCAGAAAGAAGTGGTGCTCTATGAGAAGAAGCCCTCTTGAAGAAGGAAGACGCTGGCTCGAGCAGGCCGGGGAAGACCTCCGCTGGGCCAAAGACCTGGCCGAGCGGGGCGGATACCACCTGGCCTGCTTTCTTGCCCAGCAGGTTAGCGAAAAGGCGGTCAAAGGTTTTCTTTACGCACAGGGTGAGGAGGTAGTGCTGGGCCACTCCATCGAACGGCTCTGTCACGCCGCCGCCCGCTGGGAACCGGAATTTGCCGTGAAGGTGAAGCGCTGGTCCATCCTGGACGGCTATTACGTACCGACGCGTTACCCAAACGGCCTTCCAGATAGTATTCCTGCCCGCGTCTACACCCGTGATGCGGCCCGCGAAGCAGTGCGCTTAGCAGAAGAAGTTGTGGACTTTGTACGCCAGAAGCTCACATAGCCCAAACTTCGAACTAACAAACTTCGAACTATCTTCTTATCGGTAGCACGCCGATCTTTCACAACTTGATACTGTTAACCGGCGCCTCCGCGAAATGGGCTACTTTTAGAACTTCGAACTGTTTAACCTCGAACTATCTAACTTCGAACTATCGAACTAATGCTCAACCTCCCATAAGGTAAAGTATAATAAAAGAAAAAAACCGGCCCGTATCGAACGAAAAGTAATAGATGGGGGGTAAACAGGAACTTACAGAACATCTACGAGTATATCGCTGCAGATTCCGAGGTTTACGCCAGCCCGGTTTGTAAAAAGTATCGTAAAAACAAGCGAAAAGCTCACGAGCTTCCCGCTAATAAGTCGAATAGTTCCTGAATTTGCAGCCTACGGCTTGATAGCGGAAACAAGACGATTATCACGGTTACGGTTAAGAAAAAAATTTTCTCCGAGAGGAGGAATGACTTGTGAAAATAGAGTACGATCCTGAAGTAGACGCCCTTTACATAGAGTTTCGCAGCGCGTCACCCGTCCATAGCGTAGACATTGAAGAAGGAGTCAGCGTAGACCTGGACGAGGAACATCATATCGTTGGGGTAGAGATTCTGGACGCATCCGAAAGGCTTCGGGAAAACTTAGCCCGGATCGAGCTAACCGGCCTGCCGCTCTGGGAATTGCCCCTCAGGCGGCGCTTGCCGGCCTCATCCCCCGGTGCAGAATAACCTGCGTAAGATGGGCTTTTGTTAACCCTGAACGCCGAACCTTGAACCCTGAACTTCGAACTTCGAACTATCTAACTTCGAACTAAGTTGCTGTTATTAAGAATGAGGTGAGACTTACGTGGTAGACACAGCATCTTCTTCTCGCTTCCAAGAGGTCATCGAAATGGTCGAGACGTTACCGCCGGATGATCAGAAGCTATTGATCGAAATCATCCGGCAGCGCTTGATCCAGCACCGGCGCGCTGAAATAGCGGCGGAGGTCCAAGAAGCTCGTCATGCGTACCAGCGGGGCGAAGTCCGCCGGGGCACGGTAGGTGACCTCATGGAGGAACTGGCAGAGTGAGAACCCTCGTCTGGAGTCCGACTTTCTTGCGTGCATTCAAGCGAACGGTTCGCCGGCAGCCGGAATTGCGAACAAGAGTTGAGCAAACCCTTAAACAGCTTGCCGAGGACCCTTTTCACCCCGCGCTGCATAGCCACAAATTGAAGGGAGAGTTAGCCGGCACGTGGGCTTGCACCGTGGACTACAATAACCGTATCCTTTTCGAACTTGTCCGGAATCCAGAGTCAGGTGAGGAGGAGATTCTTCTCTTGACGATGGGCACCCACGATGAAGTGTACTGAACAGGTTTCTTCTGTCCAAAGAGAGATCTTGGCGCTTATAAGCAGACTGGACCCAGGCAGAAAGAATTAAAAGTGTCATTCACGGTTTCGTACGCTACCTCCGCAACCATAACAAACGTCGAACGTAGAACGTAGAACGCAGAACGGCGCAAACAAGATCGCTACGACATTCACCGGCGGCAAGGACTCCACCACGCTCTTGCACATGCTCCGGCAGGTGGGCGGCGGGAAAGTGCCCGTCCGGGTGATAAAAATCGATACCGGCGCCGACTTCCCGGAGATTTACGCCTTCGTTGACCGGCTCTTCACCGCCATCCGCTGGGACGAGCAGGAGGCCCGGCAGGATGAACAGTACTTCTCCGAGGGCAAAGACCCCGATCACTTGCGGGTGCAGCCCACCCTGCACTTTAAGGAGATCGACATCTGGAGCTACATCCGCAAGTACGAACTTCCTTTCTGCGAGCTTTACCGCGCGGCTACCGCAGCCTTGACTGCGCGCCCTGCACCGGCCGCGGCGGCCCCAGCGAGCGTGGCGCCCGCTCCCGGGATAAAGAGGCCGCCATGCAGCGCCTGCGGGAGATGGGCTATTTCTAACAAATGCGAGATAGGTTACAATATCTATAGATCCAAGTTTTTGTGAAAGGCAGAGGAAAAATGAAAAAGGAGTTAATCCAATCGGATCCTGATGTTATGATGGGCAAACCGGTCATTGCCGGGACGCGGATTCCTGTTTCCCTGATTCTTGAAAAGCTTGCCGCCGGGGAAACGATGGAGCAGATCCTCCAGGCTCATCCGCGCTTGACGGAAGAGGCGATCCGGGCCGCCCTGGCTTTCGCCGCGGAAGCCGTTAAAGCCGATATAGCATACGCAATACGGGAAAAAGCCAAATGATCTTCCTGGCGGATGAAAGCGTTGACCAGCAGATCATCGACCGGTTAAGAGAACACGGCTACGTAGTGATAGCCGTCGTGGAAATGGAGCCGGGTATTAGCGATACAGCCGTGTTAGATTTAGCGAATGCGCGTGAGGCTTTGTTAGTTACAGCGGACAAAGACTTTGGTGAACTCGTCTTCCGCCAGCGCCGGGTAAGTAAAGGTATAATCCTGCTACGCTTAGCAGGCCTATCCCAAGAAAAGAAAGCGGCGCTGGTTGCCCAAGCGATAGAGACTCACTTAAAAGAACTGGAAGGTTCGTTTGGGGTTATAACGCCTGGCTCCTTGCGTATCAGGAAAATGCGCGTCAAAAAAACTAACTAAACCTTGAACCCTGAACGTCGCACCTTGCACCTTGCACCTTGCACCTTGAACCTTGCACCTTGCACCTTGAACCTTGAACCTTGAACCTTGAATGTCGAACGTTGAACGTTGAACGGACCCCAAAGGTCCATCCCTTAAGCTGTAACGCCGAACGTTGAACGTCGAACGAGGGGGGATAAAAAACTTGAAACGCTTTAATTTAACCAGTCTCATATGGAAGGAAGAACACGGCTACGTCTCAAAATGCCCGGAACTCGGCGTGGCCAGCGCCGGCGACACAATCGAAGAAGCATTTGCCAACCTGAAAGAAGCGGTAGAGCTTTATTTAGAAAACGCTAAAGAACTGGGCCTCTTGGATGAATTGAGTTTCGCGCTCAGGCCGGATAAATTTACCGCCTCTTTCGAGGTCGAGGCCCGGTGACCCGGCTGCCTGTTTTATCCGATACCGAAGTGATCAGAATTCTCCTCAGACTCGGCTTCCAGTACGCTCCGAGGCGAGGAAAGGGCAGTCATATTGCGTTGTATAAAGCCGGCGAATCTGGACACCGGTTGCTGGTAATCGTACCGAAAAGAAAAGAAAAGAGATTCCCCGCGGCACCCTAATGGCAATTTTAGAACAGGCACAAGTCAGCCGTGAAGAATTCCTGCGCCTGCTTGGGAGAGAATAACGCTTCGTCTGCTGATTTGAACCCTAAACGCCGAACGCCGAACGTAGAACGCTAAACCTTAAACGTTGAACGTTGAACGTCGAACCTTGAACCTTGAACGTTGAACGAACCCCAGAGGTCCATCATTTTGAGCTTAAACGCTTAAGAGAGGAGGTAAACCAAATGGAGCTACTTCGCGAAGTGGCTGAAGCGCTGGACATGAAACAGGATTTTCTCGCCCGGAAAAGCCTGAACCTTGAACGTTGAACGTTGAACGTTGAACGTCGAACGTAGAACGTCGAACGTAGTACGTCGCACGCCGAACGAGGTGAAAAAATGGCCACCGAAAAAAAGGATTTAAAAGAAATCTTGCGCCTTGCCAGCCAGCTTCCGGAGGAGCAACAATTAGAACTTATTACCAAGTTGTCCTTACGCCTCCGCGTTAAAGGTGAAAGAGAAAATACCGGTAAACGATTGTCTGCTGCCAAAGAAGCACTCTTGGAAAAGACAAAGGGAGCTTGGGCCAACAATCCTGAAATAGAACGCGCGCTTGCAGAACTCAACCGGAGTTGGCAGGAATGGGCAAAGGAATTGTAATTGATACCGGCGTTATAATTGCTCACCTGAGAGCAGCCGGCAAAACAAAGACCTCTTTCCAGGAGGCTATTGAGCGGTATCCAAAATGTTATATATCGTCAATCACTGCCTGGGAAATCGAATACGGTGCCTGTCGCGCCGGGCGCCCTTCAGATCTCACGGATATTTTGGGATTGGTTAAAGTGTTGCCTTTTGACCTGGAAGATGCACGCGTAGCTGCAAAAGTGCACGCGGAACTGAAATCGCGCAACCAAGAAATAGGCATCCGGGACGTCTTTATCGCCGGAACCTGCCTGGCAAATGGTCTGCCTCTTTTAACCGCCAACGTCAAGCACTTCCGGCGAGTAAGTAACTTAGAGGTAATACAACCTTGAACCTTAAACGTTGAACTTTGAACCTTGAATGTTGAACGTTGAACGTTGAACGGACCCCAGAGGTCCATCCCTTAAGCCTGAACCTTGAACGTTGAACGAAAAAAGGAGTGACCTGCGATGAAAAAGTCTCTGAAAAACTACGACGACCTCAACGTGACAGAAAAGCGGATCAGCTATCTCTTAGGAGCACGGTTGCGAGAAACAGACAGGGTCAAGAATGCGATGAAAAAACAGGATGGGATCAGGAAGAAGCATCCTGCACCTGAAGGTTGGGATAGCGCTTCCGTAATTAGAAGTTGGCGGGAAACCCGGTGAGTGTTTTAGACGCCTCTGTAATACTGAAGTGGTTCATAAATGAAGAGGACAGCGACCAGGCACTCCGGCTCAGAGAAGAATTCTACTCAGGTAAAAGGGATATCGTAGTTCCTGATCTTCTATTATATGAGGTAGTGAACGCTTTAAAATACAATCCAACTTTTAAAGAAACTGAAATCAAGAAAGCGGTTAAAACGCTTTTCGACCTTGGAATAAAGATAATAACTCCCGCTTTGAAAAAGCTAAAGGACTGCGGCTAAAATAAAAATATAGGGATAAGCCGGATATCTCGTTTACGGATTTAACTTCTATCGTAATTATGCAGGAGCTGAAAATCTCGCGGATTTTACCAGAGGACGAACACTTCATGCAGGTCGGCCTGAATTTCGAACTTGCTCCATAACGAACCTTGAACCTTGAACGTTGAACCTTGAACGGACCCCAAAGGTCCATCAACCTAAGCTTTAACGTTGAACGTTGAACAGACAGGAGGCCCCCTACCCGTGAGTCTGAACGAAAAAGAAGCGAAAAGTCTGAAGCTGATTCGCGAAACCCTCGACCGCTTCGGCCCGGACAAAGTCGCTACCACCTGGACCGGCGGCAAGGACTCCACCACCCTCCTGCACATGCTCCGGCAGGTGGGCGGCGGCAAAGTCCCCGTCCGGGTGATAAAAATCGATACCGGCGCCGACTTCCCGGAGATTTACGCCTTCGTGGACCGGCTGGCGAAGGAATGGGAGTTAGACCTCCACGTCCTCCGCAACGAAGAAGCGATAAAAACCATCAAAGTGGCGGAGGACCCGCTCCAGTGCTGCTACCAGCTCAAGACCGTGCCGCTCCTCAACTTCATCCGGGAGCAGGGCTTGAAAGCGGTCTTCACCGCCATCCGTTGGGATGAGCAGGAGGCCCGGCAGGATGAGCAGTACTTCTCCGAGCGGAAGGATCCCGACCACCTGCGGGTGCAGCCCCTCCTGCACTTCCGGGAGATCGACATCTGGAGCTACATCCGGAAGTACGATTTGCCCTTCTGCGAGCTCTACCGCCGGGGCTACCGCAGCCTCGACTGCGTGTCCTGCACCGGCCGCGGCGGCCCCAGCGAACGCGACGCCCGCTCCCGGGACAAGGAGGCCGCCATGCAGCGCCTGCGGGAGATGGGCTATTTCTAACAAATGCGAGATAGGTTACAATATAGACTGAGAGGGGTGCGCCAGGTAATGAAGATTTTCTATACAGTCGTCCTGAGAAAACTCTCCGACCAGTGGGTAGCCCTGTGCCTGGAAAACGGTTGCGTGGGACAGGGAACCACCCGGGAGGAAGCCGTAGAGAAGCTCAGATCCGCGGTTTCTTCCATAATGGAGGCAGCACATGACGATCCGGATATATTTGTGGCACCGGTACCGATTAAGGAACTTCATGAGTTTCTGACCGTCGGCGGCGTCGATCCTGTGGCCGAAACCTTTGAGCTAAGGGCCGTAAATGCCTAAGAACATTCCGTCGCTGAAGCCCCGCCAGTTGGTCCGTCTGTTGGAGGGAGCGGGCTGTCGCTTTTACAGGGAGGGCAAAGGCGATCACCGCCTTTACGTGCGCTACGCTGAAGGAAAGAAGTTGGTGGTTCCCATAGATATGGGGCTTACGGAACTCTCCCCAGTATATATCTTGCGCGTACTCAGACAGTTCAGGTTCACAGACGCAGAAATTGAAGAAATGTTGAAATCATAGCCTGTGCCCCTGCACCGGCCGCGGCGGGCCTACCGAGCGCGGCGCCCGTTCCCGGGATAAAGAGGCAGCCATGCAGCGCCTCCGCGAAATGGGCTACTTTTAACGTTGAACGTTGAACGTTGAACGTTGAACGTTGAACGGACCCCAGAGGTCCATCCCTTAAGCTTTAACGAGGTGAAAAAAATGGGACTCGAAAACACAAGAGACGAACTGCTCCTAAAACAAATCAACACCTTAGAACGCGAAGTAGAGCGCCTCAAGCGGAACCTTCTTCATAACCTAACTGCGAGGACCGGCCGAAAAAAAGCCAAACCCTCTCTGTTTGGAAGCGTCCGGAGCGGCGACATTGCCGATGAAGAGATCCAAAAGGCAAAGACGGCTTTGTTTAGAGACCTGGAGGATCTGTAGCGCTTATGGAGGAGGATATGCTGTATGTTCTTGATACCCATGTGCTCATTTGGTATTTCACCGGTAGTAGACGCCTTAAACAGCAGCTTAAAGAACTCATTGATCATGTTCGGTCAGCAGGTGGACGTCTGTTAGTCCCTACGATAGTGCTGGCCGAAGCAATGGACATCGCCGAAAAAGGCCGTGTACGCTTCGACTTCACCGAAATGTACCGGTTGATCAAGGAAGAACCGGAGTTCGAAATCGTCAGCTTCAGCCCGGATATCCTTGAAGAGTCGACGCGGATCAGTAATATTCCTGAAATTCACGACCGAATCATCGTCGCTACAGCTAAATTTTACCAGGCAGGTATACTAACAAAAGACAGGATAATCCGTAGCTCAGGAGAGACAGAAACGCCTTGAACGCCGCACGCCGAACGTAGAACGTAGAACGTCGAACGGTGAAACAAATGCCAATCGAAAAATTCGAAGACATCCAGGCCTGGCAGCTTGCCCGGGAGTTGACCCAGGGGTGTATACAGCAACAAACCGGAAGGAATTCAGCCGTGACTATGGCCTGCGCGACCAGGTGCAGCGCGCCGCCGTCCCCATAATGGCCAATATCGCGGAGGGATTCGACAGCCAGAGCAACCAGACGTTCCTGCAGTTCCTGAGCTACGCGGTCCGGTCGGCTACCGAGGTCCAGTCCCATCTCTACGTCGCCCTGGACCAAGGCTACATAAACGAAACTACGTTTGCCGAATTGTACAAACAAACGGAGGAAGTTAAAAAAACGATTTACGGCTTTATGCGCTACCTGCGCTCCAACCCCAAAAAACGTTGAACTATCTAACTTCGAACTAATAAACTTCGAACTTCGAACTATCCAACTTCGAACTTCGAACTATCCAACTTCGAACTTCGAACTATCTAACTTCGAACTTCGAACTTCGAACTAACAAACTTCGAACTAATTAACCTTGAACCTTGAACGTTGAACGGGGTAAAGTATAGTAAAAAAAACCGACCAGTACCGAACGAAAAATAATAGATGGGGGTAGACGAAATGGAACTGCTTCGGGAAGTGGCTGAAGCGCTCGATATGAAACAGGATTTTCTCGCCCGGAAAAGCCTGACCTTATACCTGGAAAAAGAACTGCGCGACACGGAAGCAGCGATTTTTAAAATCACCTCCAGATACGGCGTTAAGTCAGTATTTGAACTTGATGAAAGACTGAAACAAGGGAAACTGAAAGAAGAAGATATGCTTGACGACTTCCTTGAACTTGACTACCTGGAGGCAAAAAGGGATAAGATCCGCCGTGTCCTGGAGAAGATTCAATGATAACGCTGGAAAAGCTCCGGAGAATCGCCGAAGTCGAGTATTGTGATATAGTGGCATTTACGGAGATTATGCAAAATAAGCTCCGGATTTACCTGATAGATAAGTCATTTGTTGATGTTGGGTTTTCAGTAAAGGTCCCTGGCCGCTACTCCTATCACTGGGAAAGACGACACGTAGATCAAACGATCTATCGCCATGATAATTTTCCGGACCCACGTTGGAAGGCGGTCTCGACCTTTCCTAAGCACTTCCATAAAGGGTCGGAGAACCAAGTGGAGGAGAGTCACATCAATGACGACCCAGGGACAGGCATCCGTCAATTTATGGAATTCGTCCAAAGATTGATTAGAGGTCTAACTTCGAACTGTAAACCTTGAACGAGGAGTGTTTTTGATGATCGAACTTCGAACTATCTAACTTCGAACTTCGAACTATCGAACTTCGAACTATTAACCGAGGTGAAAAAATGGCCACCGAAAAGAAAAAAATATCAGAGCTTGTGCGACTCGCCGGCAGACTTCCGGTAAACGAACAATTAGAATTAATCGCCAGACTTTCTGCCCAGCTTGCAGGTAAGAGAGCCGCTCACATTGAAAAAAGAACATGGATGGAAATGGCGGGTCTCGGCGCCGAAATTTGGAAAGACGTTGACGCCCAGGAGTATGTCCGCCGGGAGAGAGCAAGTTGGGAAGATTAGCGGCGATCCTCAAAGCGTATCGCACTGTCGCACTGGATACCGCGGTTTTTATCTACCACTTCGAGAAAAACGAGAAGTATAGTGTAATAACTGAAGAAATTTTCTCGCGTCTGGACAAAGATAAAAACTTCGCTGCGGTTACTTCGGTCATCACCGTGCTGGAAGTTTGCGTAAAGCCTATTAAAGAATCGCGGCAGGACCTAGCGACCGAGTACACACAAAAATTGCTTTATGATGATAAACTGGCAACCTGGGTTGTTGATGGAAATATAGCCCAAAAAGCTGCCGAAATCAGGGCTAAGTACGGTATAAGGACTCCTGATGCGATTCAAGTAGCCACAGCCATTACAGCGGAAGCAGATGTTTTTATCACCAATGACACCGCCTTAAAGAAAATCGAAGAAATCGAAGTACTGGTCCTCAAAGAACTTGCCGCCCCAGTGGAAGAGGCTAACACTCCAGCAAACGCCGAACGTTGAACGCCGAACGCCGAACGTAGAACGCAGAAAGGAGGCTTTAATTGCAATGGATTCTGTCAAGCAAACGGCCATCGAAGCCATAAAGCGGCTCCCTGACGGATGTTCCTTGGAGGACATTATGTATCAGGTCTATTTTATCTCGCAGGTATTTGAGGGTTTAAGGGACGCTCAGGAAGGCCGGGTAATAACCAGCGAAGAATTAGATGCAGCGCGCCGCCGTCTCGGTTATGGCAAATATAGCGGAGGGCTTCGATAGCCAGAGCAACCAGGTGTTTTTACAGTTCCTGACCTACGCGGTCAGGTCGGCTACCGAGGTCCAGTCGCATCTCTACGTCGCCCTGGACCAAGGCTATGTAACCAAAGATACCTTTGATAACTTGTACAAGCAGGCGGAAAAAACGAAGAGCATTATATGCGGCCTTATGCGGTATCTCCGCACAAACCCTAAACCTTAAACCTTAAACCTTAAACCTTAAACCTTGAACCTTGAACGTCGAACGTTGAACCTTGAACGTTGAACGCAGAACTGGAGGAAACTTGCGATGGCCGCAGATTATAGCCATCTAAAAACGCGCATCCAGGGATGGCTCTTCGAAAAAGTGGTTAGGTACCTGTTACGACTCAACGATTACACCATCATTTCTCTTGACTCATTAGCGGGTAAAGCAGAGAAATATTACCGGGACAGGGGAAAAGGTTTGGAAATACGCGGGCGCGGCGAGTGGCATCAGATAGATGCGGCAGGGCAGTTTCAATTTATACCGCCGTTTGTATATCAAATTCGCCTTCTTTCTGAAGCAAAATGTTACCGGCAGACCGCAGTGGGTCTTCCTATTGTTCGCGGATTTGTAGGCGCCCTTAAAGACATCAGCGAAAACTACTTTACGGATGTTGATGACCCCGGGAATAATGATTATAACCTCCGGTTTACCGATTGTGGTGCTATTTTTTCCACCTCGGGATTTTCAGATGAAGCGGAAAATTACGCTTTTGCTCACGGTATCAAGTTAATCAGTTATAAAAATTTACCGATTATGCGGGATATCACTGAATGCATCTTCAATTTCGTCGACTCGTTAGAATCTTTCCTCCCCCACATAGCCAAGAGAGAACCTGAACTCCGGCGAGAGATTTGTAACATATTACAGGGTTCTGGCTTTAATGATATGCGAGACCACAGTTCGCTGCCACCACAATTAAATCAGCACATTCTCAAATTGCGCGACATACTCTTTGAAATCAAATTTTCCGCCGTCGGTTTAGCGGCAGGAGGGTTCCCGGTGCACTTGGTCGGCACGCAGGAGTTCCCACGCAAGGCGGTTGCAGAACGTGACCAAGTCGAATGCCACATTTACCACGAACAAGGCAACCCGTTCCATGTCAGGCTGGTAGACCGGGTCTGGAGCGCTTATTTTTCAGTACCCGAGGTGATGATGAGCAAATTTTTAGCTAATAGAGAAATGATGGTTGAATTCAAAGGTCGAAGCTTATCCTTTATTGACATACCCATCAAGATTAATGGTATGCGCCGCATTATCAGGCTTGAGCTGGATCCGAAGTGGCTGGAACAGGTCAGGAAAACCGCCAAGGACCGGCAATCGAGAAAACAGCGAGGGGCGTCAGATAAGGGGTAGTGTTCCTTGATGCTCAGAATGCGAGAAATTTTGCGAATAAGCGCTTTGGTTGTCTATTACGGGTTTGCCTAATTTTTGCCTACGCAGCCTTATCCGGGATGGCGCTTCGCTTACGCCGTGCGCCGCTTCCTGGTACGCTTCATTTTTAAATCGTGTGGACGTGATGTTATCATTAAAAACCGCGCTTATTTCGGGACGGGCAAAAATCTGGTATTAGGTGATCGTTCACAACTCGGCGAACGATGCAAGGTTGAAGATGATTTAGTGGTTGGCGATGATGTTATTATGGGTCCCGATGTTTTTATCATGTCTTCGGCTCACGCATTCGAACGCCTGGATATTCCCATTAACCAACAGGGGGCTCAGCCCCGGCGACCGGTGGTTATTGGGAATGACGTTTGGATCGGGGCGCGGGTGATAATCCTGCCGGGAGTGCACGTCGGCGACCAAGCCGTGATAGGTGCAGGTGCTGTGGTAACAAAAGATGTCCCCCCGCGGGCAGTCGCCTGCGGTGTACCGGCGCGGGTGGTCCGGTTCAGGGGGGAGAGGGTACGTACGCGAGCAGGTCGGCCGGCAAGTAACGATCAGCGCCTGGGCGAGGGACTATGACACGCGGCAAAACACTTATGGAATGTATGCAACTTTTGGAATCGGCCGGCGTGGCGGTCTGTATCCTTCACGGGTACGCAACTTATCCGGACTGTATCCCATCGGATGTGGACTTTGTAGTCTCTCCGAGGGGTTTACAAAAGCTTCCGGCGGTCTTGAAGCATGGCGAAAACGCTACAGGCGCCCGGCTTGTGCAGGTAATCCAGCACGAAGACACGTGTTATTCTTACATTCTCGCGCACCCGGGAGCTAACGGAGATGTGGCCTTTCTCCAACTCGATGCGGCTACAGACTATCGGCGGAACGGACGCATCTTCTTCAGGGCAGAAGAGTTTTTGAGCTCCCGAAAACGGTTCAAAGACTTCTGGGTGCCGCCGCCGCACCTGGAGTTTACCTATTACCTTGTAAAGAAAATTGCCAAGGGTTATATGGACGAGCGGCATTGTTCGTATCTCTCGGAGTTGTATCTTCAGGACCCGCAGCGGTGCAAAGAACAGATACTCCGGTTCTGGTCCTCGGCGGCCGCCCAAAAGCTCATCCGGGCGGCAGCTTCAAACAATTGGGACGAGGTAGGTGCCGCCCTATCTCAGTTACGCCAGGATCTTTTACAGACGACTGTGCGGAAGGACCCCTTAGGTGTTGCCCTTTACTGGTGGGGAGAGTTGCAACGTGCCGTAAAACGGTGGTATCAGCCTACTGGATTACACGTGGTTTTTCTGGGACCGGATGGCTCCGGAAAGTCAAGCGTCATTGCCCAAGTAGAAAAAAATCTTAGGCTTGCGTTCCGCAGAACCGCCCGGAGGCACCTGCGGCCGTACTTATTTAAACCACAGAAAGGAGCATGGGCACCGGCAACGAACCCCCACGCCAAGCCGCCCTACGGAAGGTTCAAATCCGTGCTAAAGCTGGCCTACCTGTGGTTTGATTATACGGTAGGATACGTTTTTCGGATTCAGCCTCAACTTGTTCGTTCCACGCTCGTCTTGTTTGACCGTTACTTGGACGACCTGCTCGTTGATCCGAGGCGTTACCGGTACGGCGGTCCGCTATGGCTCGCCCGGCTGGTGGCCCGGTTCATCCCCCGCCCGGACTTGGTGATCCTTTTGGACGCGCCGCCGGGGGTACTTCAAAGACGCAAGCAGGAGGTTTCGTTTGAAGAAACGGCCCGGCAGCGGGAGGCCTACCTGGAGCTGGTGCAGAATCTGCCGAACGGTTATGTAGTAGATGCTTCGAAGCCCCTGGATGAGGTAATTGCGGAGGTGCAACGGATTATTCTGAATTATATGGCCGAGCGCACCGCCCGGAGGTTGAGATTGAAGGGATGAACCAGGAGATGACCGTTTTCTTCCCGCCGCGCACAACCGTTCTCGCCCTTCCCGCATGGGAGAGGCCGCGTCTTCTTTTCCCCGACGGTGGAGTACGCCGGCGGTGGCAGGAAAGTTCACTTTATCCCGCGTCACGCTGGCAGGGTCGCGCCTACAGGTTCTTCCTCCGGTGCAAAGGCATTTTAGGATTAGTAGAGAAGCAGGTGTCTCATAGGAGCAACTGGGAAGTAGGTGAATTTGTCTGGGATATATTGCCTGAGGCAACCTGTGCAATAGTCTTCGTGGGTCCGCCAGGCCCAGCACAGAAGATTACCATCCAACTTCGAGACGCTACGGATCGCGTGTTGGGCTATGTTAAGTATGCAGAAAAACCTGCAGCCGTAAGAAGACTATCACGGGAATACCAGATGTTAAAAGCCCTTCCCGACAACAACCTCGGGCCGGTGCCCCTAAAGTACGGCAGGTTGCTCAACGGGGAAGCCCTCGTGCTTTCGCCCCTTCTCGGACAACCATTACCTGCAAAGCTGCCGCCGCCGGAGGAACTGGTAGCTCTTCTGGCAACGATGTCCACTGGTTTAGAGTATGCGGTAGAAGAACACCCGTGGATAAATTCGATTTTGGAAGATAAACACCAGCACCTCGTATCCTGGATTGAAAACCTGGGGCAAAGAAAGTGGCCGGTGGTTTTGCAGCACGGCGATTTGGCCCCGTGGAACGTGAAAAAATCGCCGGACGGTAACGCTCGTCTGTTTGACTGGGAGTACGCCTATTTAGAAGGATTCCCGCATCTGGACCTCATATACTACATTCTCCGGGTGGCTGCCCTCATTTACAGATGGACGCCACTAAGAGCATTTAGATATACCAAAACGTACTTATCGAAAAAGTTCCCGTCGTTATCTAACCGTGAGGTTGATGCGCTCGTTCGTCTAACGGCGTACGTAACGTATCTTCAGTCGCTCGAAGATGGGCTTCCGCCAGATACTCCTTTATTGAGGTGGTACCGCCAGCTATGGGAGGCAAAGGGGTGAGTCAGCGTCTGAAAGTCTTCCTCTCCGCCTACGCGTGCGAACCGGGGAAGGGATCGGAGCCTGGTGTCGGCTGGGGGATGGCACGAGAGATGGCCCGGTTTCACGATGTTTGGGTGACTACGCGCGCAAATAACCGGCCTGCAATCGAGGCGGAACTCGCACGGAACCCGATTCCAAACCTGCACTTCGTTTACTACGACCTGCCGCGCTGGGCGCGTTTCTGGAAAAAGGGGCAGCGGGGCGTGCAGCTTTACTATTACCTCTGGCAGGTCGGCGCTTATTTCATGGCACGGCGACTGAACCGGGAAATCGGTTTCGATCTTGCGCACCACGTAACGTTTGTAAAGTACTGGTCGCCGAGCTTGCTGGCGCTTCTGCCGGTTCCCTTTATTTGGGGGCCAGTCGGCGGCGGCGAATCGGCGCCCCGGGCGTTCTGGCGCGACTTTAGCCTGCGGGGACAGGTATACGAAGCACTGCGCGGTCTGGCACGGTGGTTGGGGGAGCTCGACCCCTTTGTGCGGCTGACCGCCCGGCGGAGCGTCGTAGCGTTGGCAACAACGAACGAAACAGCGGCGCGGCTCCGCAAACTGGGTGCGAGGGATGTGCAGGTTTTCTCGCAGGTGGGCTTATCAAAGGAAGAAGTAGAGGAACTCGGGAAGATAGAGGGGCGTTCGGGTAATCCGGTTCGGTTTATCAGTATCGGCCGGCTTCTCCATTTGAAAGGTTTCCACCTGGGGCTGCGCGCGTTTGCTGAGGCAAGGCTTGCGGGGGCAGAGTACTGGGTAATCGGTGACGGTCCGGAGCGCGGTCGTTTGGAAACCCTCGCGAAAAAGCTGGATATAGCCGACAGGGTAAGGTTCTGGGGCTGGCTACCCCGGGAAGAAACTTTAAGGAAACTTGCCGCTTGCGACATACTGGTTCACCCGAGTTTGCATGACTCCGGCGGCTGGGTCTGCGTCGAGGCGATGGCTGCGGGCCGTCCGGTGATCTGTCTGGATCTGGGTGGGCCGGCCACCCAGGTTACGGAGGAAACAGGTTTCAAGGTGCCGGCCTTGTCACCCGAACAGGCGGTGCAGGACCTGGCGGAGGCGATGGGTAAACTCGCCCGGGATATTGACTTGCGCATCCAGATGGGCGAAGCCGGGCGCCGGAGGGTGCAGGAATACTTTGCTTGGACCAAGAAACTTACATGCGTTAACCAAATTTACACGAAGGCGATTAATGATGCAAACCCGAGAGACCACGGCCAATCTTAGGATAACCGCTCTTTTAATCGTTGCCTCTGTCTGCGTTGGGACAGCCGCTGCGCTGGCGCTGCAGTCGCCGCTTGGTCTAAAAGCGGCGCTGCCCGTGCTTGTTCTCCCACCCTTGCTTTTAGCGGTTCTTATAGCCGGATCAAGGCCGAGGCGCTACATCTTGAGTTTGCGGTGGTGGCACGCGCTGTGGGCGCTTCTCCTTATCAGCGGGCTGACGCTCCGGGTGCGGGGTGTTGAGCAGATTCAGGAAAATCCTGCCGACCCTGCGGCGCTTTTCAGAATCGGGCTCGTCTGCACGGTGGCCGCCGCTGTGCTCCTAAAGGGTACAATCGGCCGAGGAGGCTTGCACCGCAACTTATCTCGTGGCCTGGTAGCACCGCTGACCTGCTACGCTTTGTTTGGGGTATTCTCGACCATATGGTCCGTATACCCGGCATGGACACTTTACCGGTCTGTGGAATACCTGGTGGACATAGCCCTTATCGCCACCATCATCGGCTCACTCCGCTCGGCGGAAGACTATAAGCGGTTCTTCGACTGGACCTGGATACTGTTTGCCTGCCTGTTGGGATCGGTCTGGCTGGGGGTATTGCTGCGGCCCGATGAAGCGATCAGGCACGGCGTTGGCGTTACAGGGATACAAATTCACGGTGTCTTTCCGGTAATCTCGGAGAACGGCACCGGTGACTTGGGTGCCATACTCGCGGCCGTGGCGATAGGGCGGCTCCTCTTCACGAAGGAGAACCGGAAACTTTTCCTTGCCCTCCTTCTGGTCTCTTTAGCCACACTGGTTTTGGCATACAGCCGAACGCCGCTAACGGCTTTTTTCCTGGCGGTCATGGTTATGCTCTATGCCGGGCGCCGCCTCACCCTTCTAACTGCGCTTCTGGCAGGGATGGGTATTGCGGGAGTGAGTCCGCTGGGGCAGTTTCTCTGGGAATTTTTCCGGAGAGGGCAAAGTATGGAATTGTTTTTTTCTTTGTCTGGACGCGTGTATTGGTGGGAGTATTTATGGGATGTTTTTAGGGAAAACCCAATATTCGGCTTGGGCGCGTACGCGGGAGGGCGTTTTGTTGTGTTGGATGCGTTAGGTGCCGGGTTGTCTTCGTCTGTCCACAACACATTTTTGGAAGTCGTGATAGGCAGTGGTCTTGTAGGATTGGTTATTCTACTCGCCGGTTTGGGAGGTACCTGGTGGCATCTCCTGAGGGCAAACAATCTGACCGGGCGTGGCACGTTGGAACATTATTTAACCATCGAAGCTCTTGGGTTGTTAACCATAGAAACGTTCCGCGCCTTCTTTACATCCGGACCAGTCATCTGGCACCCGGCAATCCGGTTTCTTCTCGTGATAGGCTATGCGGAGTTTTTACGCCAAAACTTGAAGAACAAGACACTTTTTGGCCAGACGCACTCTCTGAAAGCTGGGGTCGAATGAATGCAAGCTGAGCCTAACGAACTATCTCAAGCGACGTCAAACCGGCCGAAAATTCTTTTCCTGCACCAGGGCGGAGAGTTGTACGGCTCGGACATCATCTTTTATCAGGTGGTGCAGGCCGCCGCCCGCTACGTTGAGCCCATTGTCATCCTGTCGGAGCCGGGGCCATTAGTTGACCGCTTACGGGGCCTTACAGGAAACTTATATATCCGGCAACTCGGTGTCTTGCGGCGACAGCACTTTAACCTGCGGGGAGCAGTATGGTGCGCTTTCCATATCATACGTGCTGCCTTTGAAATCGCAACAATTGTGTTGAAGGTGCAAGCAGCGGAGTGTGGCAGAGGCTGTCATGGTGGTCCGACATTTTCCAACGCCAATTTACAGATTTGGCAACCGCGGTTTTCGGGTTAGGCTACGGCTTTCCACTGATTGATTTCACCATCGCCGGAGGAATCACAGTCCGAGAGCCTCATAATTCATACATCTCTGTACTCGCACGGCTTGGCGTAGTTGGTGCCTTTGTTTTTCTGTGGATGCACCTTCTATTATTACGCGTTTGGCATCACGCTTACAAGATGTGTACCCGCATGCGCTGGCGAGACGGCGAAAATAGGCTACTGATTCTAATGGTATTTTTCATTTTAGTATGGATATGTGCCGTAGGTGAGGATGCTTTCGAAAAGCCGTTTGTGACTATTCCTTACTACTTCTTCTGGGGCATCGTTCTGCGATTTGCATACCACCTCAAAAAGGGTGCGATTGGAGTTTTGAACCGTGAGTAACTGCATCCTTATAGTCCATAACTATTATCAATACGCGGGTGGCGAGGATTCCGTAGTCGCTGCCGAACAGGCTTTGCTTGGTTCTAAGAATCAAGATGTGCGGCTATTATCTATCTCCAATGATTCCCTAAAAGGCTTCGGGGCCAAGATAAAAAGCGTACACGGAACGGTATATTCTCATTGTGCAGGGCAGTGGATCAAACGGGAACTCACCAAAAAAAAGCCAGACCTCACCCATTTCCACAACACCTTTCCCCTTATCTCCCCGGCCGCCTATTATGCGGCCAAGACGGCGGGAGTGCCGGTGGTGCAGACGCTGCACAACTACCGGTTGCTCTGTCCTAACGCGTTGTTTTACCGGGACAAGGGGGTGTGTGAAGATTGTCTTGGCAAGACTCCCCCGTGGCCGGGGGTGCTTCGCGGCTGCTACCGGGGCAGCCGGGCGGCTACGGCCGTGGTGGCCGCGATGCTGACAGTTCACCGTTTTTTGCGGACCTGGACCAGGATGGTGGACGTCTATATCGCCCTTACAGAATTCTCGCGGCGGAAGTTTTTCGAAGGGGGCCTGCCGGCAGACAAGATTGTGGTCAAGCCGAACTTCGTCCACCCCGACCCCGGTCCGGGTGACCACCACGGAGGCTACGCCCTTTTTGTGGGACGGCTTGCGCCGGAAAAGGGCTTAGAAACATTGCTGAAAGCCTGGGAAAAGCTCGGCGGCAGGATTCCACTGAAGATCGCGGGTGACGGGCCGCTGGCGTCTTTGGTGGCGGAGGCTGCGGAACGTCTCCCAGGAGTGCAGTGGCTCGGACGGCGCTCTAAAGACGAGGTGTTAAGGCTTATGAAAGACGCTACGGTGCTGTTGTTTCCATCAGTCTCCTATGAAGGTTTTCCCATGACCATCGCCGAGGCATACGCAACCGGGCTGCCGGCTCTTTCCTCGCGCCTGGGGGCGATGGTGGAAATTGTGTGCGACGGCCGCACCGGACTGCACTTCCGCCCCGGAGACCCGGAGGACCTCGCAGCCAAGGTGGAGTGGGCCTGGACGCACCCGAGGCAGATGGCCGAGATGGAGCAGGAGGCGCGTCGGGAGTACGAGGCCAAGTATACCGCGGAAAGGAACTACGAAATGCTGATGGACATCTACCAGTTAGCTGTCAGGCGACACAGAGGTGAAAGGGTGTGAGGCCGCCACACGGGCGGGTATTAGGCGTACGGGTGGATGCGACAAGTTTCGCTGACGCAGTATCGAGGATCGGCGGTTGGGCTAACGGGTTCGAATCCCGTTACGTGGTGGTCGCCAACGTCCACGTGGCAATGATGGCGCACGATGACCCGGCATACCGGGAAATCGTGAATAACGCTGATCTTGTCACTCCCGACGGGATGCCGCTCGTCTGGGCACTCCGGGTTCTGGGCTTTAAGCAGCAGGAACGGGTTCACGGGGCACGTTTGGTTCTGGACCTCTGCAACTGGGCTGCGGCTAACGAAGCGCCTGTATTTTTCTACGGGAGTACGCCGGAAACACTCGCCGCGCTGCGCCGCAATCTCCTGGCCCGTTTCCCCAACCTCCGTATCGCCGGCATGTACTCCCCTCCCTTCCGGCCGCTTTCACCCGCGGAGGACGAAGCTGATGTTAAGCGAATAAACGCTTCGGGTGCGCACATTGTTTTTGTGGGGCTGGGCGCGCCCAAGCAGGAGCGGTGGATGGCCGCTCACCGGGGGCGGGTTAATGCAGTGATGCTGGGCGTGGGGGCGGCTTTCGATATCCTTGCTGGCCGAATAAAGCAGGCGCCGGCGTGGATGCAGCGCTCAGGGCTGGAGTGGCTATACCGGTTACTGAAGGAACCACGGCGGCTCTGGTGGCGCTATTTGTATTACAACCCGCGGTATCTGGCTTTGCTATCGCTGCAACTGTTGGGCCTGAAAAAGTTTTGAAAGGTGGCTGGTTTTGTGCAAAAACGGAAAGCGCTCATCACCGGGATCACGGGGCAGGACGGAGCGTACCTGACGGAGCTTCTCCTTGGTAAAGGCTACGAGGTTCACGGAGTTATCCGCCGGTCCTCTACCTTCAACACTGACCGCATCGACCATCTCTACCGCGACCCACACGACGCAGCGGCGAAGGTTTTCCTCCATTACGGGGACCTGACGGATGGAGCGAGTCTTCGGAAGATACTGGAAAAGGTTGGGCCGGATGAGGTTTACAACCTCGGGGCGCAATCACACGTCAAGGTCTCCTTCGAGGTCCCAGAATATACAGTTGATGTCGTGGCGCTCGGCACGCTGCGCCTCCTGGAAGCCGTGCGCGAATACCGCGAACGCACCGGCAAACAGGTGAAGTTTTATCAGGCCAGTTCTTCAGAGATGTTCGGCGCTGCACCGCCGCCTCAGAATGAGAAGACCCCTTTCTACCCTCGCAGCCCGTATGCCTGCGCAAAGGTGTACGCCTATTGGCAGGTGGTTAACTACCGGGAGGCGTACGGGCTGTTTGCCTGCAACGGCATCCTTTTCAACCACGAATCGCCCCGCCGGGGTGAAACCTTCGTCACACGCAAGATTACCCGGGCGGCTACCAGGATCAAGCTCGGTCTGCAGGACAAGCTCTACCTGGGCAACCTTGATGCCAAACGCGACTGGGGCTATGCGGGGGACTACGTGGAAGCCATGTGGCTCATGCTCCAGCAGGACGAACCGGACGACTACGTGGTCGCCACGGGCGAATCCCGTTCGGTGCGGGATTTCTTGGGAGAGGCCTTCGGTTTGCTGGGTCTCGACTGGCGGGAATACGTGGAGATCGACCCCCGCTACTTCCGTCCGACGGAGGTTGAGTTCTTGCTGGGAGATGCCGCGAAAGCCCGGCAAAAGCTCGGGTGGCAACCCAGGGTAAGCTTCAAAGAGCTTGTGAAGATGATGGTGGACCACGACATGGAGCTCGCACGTCAGGAAAAGACTTTAAAGGACGCAGGGCACGTTGTGGCACTGAGAGGGATCGCGAATGATTGATTGGGGAGGAGCGGCATAGTAATGGATAAGGGTGCAAAGATTTACGTAGCCGGGCACCGAGGGTTAGTGGGCTCCGCAATCGTGCGAAGGCTTAAATCGGAGGGCTACACCAATCTTGTGCTCCGGACACATCAGGAGCTGGACCTCACCAACCAAGAGGCAGTTTACCGTTTCTTCGCGGACGAGCGCCCGGAATACGTTTTCTTGGCCGCCGCCAAAGTCGGCGGTATCCTGGCCAACAGCACCTATCCGGCGGCTTTTATCAGGGAAAACCTGCTCATCCAGACCAATGTTATTGATGCGGCGTATCGTCACGCGGTGAAAAAGCTTCTCTTCCTTGGTTCTTCTTGTATTTATCCCAAGTTTGTACCCCAGCCGATGAAGGAAGAATACCTCCTGACCGGGACGCTCGAACCGACAAACGAGCCTTACGCCGTCGCGAAAATCGCCGGGATAAAGATGTGCCAGGCTTACAACAAGCAGTACGGCACGAACTTCATCAGCGTGATGCCGACAAACCTTTACGGTCCAGGTGACAACTTCGACCTTGAAACCTCACACGTTCTGCCGGCTTTAATCCGCAAGTTTCACGAGGCAAAAGTTTCCGGAGCGCCGTACGTCATGGTTTGGGGTTCGGGCACGCCGCGTCGTGAATTTTTGCATGTGGACGATTTAGCGGACGCCTGTCTCTTTCTAATGAAAAATTACAACTCGTCAGAAATTATTAATATCGGCGTTGGCGAAGACCTGACGATCGCTGAACTGGCGGCGATGGTCAGGGAGATAGTCGGTTATACTGGTGAGATCGTCTTCGATACCTCCAAACCAGACGGCACGCCGCGCAAACTTCTCGATGTCGGCAAATTGTTCGGGTTCGGGTGGCGGCCGCGTATTCCTCTGAGGGACGGTATCCGGTCTACTTACGAATGGTTCTTACAAAACTATAAGAAGGCCTCCCCATCGCCCTGCTCGAAGCGATGAGCTACGGCCTCCCCTGCCTCGCCAGCGACATCCCACCGCACCGGGAGGTGATTGTAGACGGAGAAAATGGTTTTCTTTTTGCCGCAGATAACCAAGAAGCCCTCAGGCAGCGATTGGGAGAACTGATTGCGCTGGGCGAAGAAACGCGACAGCGTATCAGCAGTGCGGCACGAACTCTGGTGATGCAGGATTACGATTGGGATGCAGTTGTTGACCAGATAGAGGCGCTTTATGCCGAAGGCTTGAAGCGATATGAAAAGAGGAAAAATAAAACAAGCTGACATCCACCAGGAGGACTTTAACCCACCGCCGCCGGAGGTACTGGGAAACCGGGTCTCGAAGCTGGACCGGTACAAAAAAGACATCGATGAGTGGTTGGAAGAAGACAAGCGGGCCCGGAAGAAACA